>CAYVAJ010000006.1:0-30900 GCA_964448725.1 uncultured Gammaproteobacteria bacterium
TATTGAGCTAACCAGTACTAATTGCCGAGAATAGCGTAGAATTGAGAAAATCAATTAAATAGTTGTTTGCGCGGATATACAGATAGATTACTTTTACTCTTGAGCCTTTCGGTCTTTGGAGCGGTGTGGTACCACCTCTTCCCATTCCGAACAGAGCAGTGAAACACGCCAGCGCCCACGATACTAGGCAGTAGCCCGGGAAAATAAGTCAAGGCCGGGGGACTCAAGGGTAAAAGATAAAAATTACTTCTCAATTGTTAGTGAATAATTACTTTGTGTGGTAGGTACTCAGATACTTCTCAATTCCGTTTTCCATCAATAATTCAACTGTTTCAACTCCCGTGTTTATCATTTTTCGTACTTCCTTTTCCTCGCTTGCATCAAAGGCGGTGAGGACAAAATCTTCTGTTGGCATTACTTGGTTTTCAACGCCTATGCCAAGCCGAATACGAATGAATTGATCGGTGCCCAGAGAATCAATAATTGACTGCACGCCGTTGTGCCCACCAGCACTTCCGCCAAATCGGACGCGTAGCTTTCCAATAGGAAGAGCAAGATCATCATAAATAACGGCAATATCTCCTGGATCAATTTTATAGTATGAAGCATATGATTGTACTGCTTTGCCCGAGTTATTCATAAACATGTGGGGTTGCATAAGCGTTACGGGGTGGTGAATCGTTACATGCTTAATTAACGCTTGGTGTTTAGCATCATTTTCCCAGGAAGCATTATCTTGCTCAGCATATTTCTGTAAGAGTGCTGTTGTCACTACAAATCCTAAATTGTGACGTGTCTGTGCGTATTTTGTGCCTGGATTTCCAAGACCAACAAGAAGTTTCATGATTAATGGGTATCAGTTTTGCTGCCTCTGATTTCCTTTCCTGCTACCTGTCCGTGAGAATCAATGTCATAGATATATACTTCTCCAGTTGCTAATTCTAAATGAGGGATGTTCTCATCAGATATATTTTCTAAATACTTTATCAGTGCACGCAGGCTATTACCGTGGGCTGCAATCAAAACATTTTTCCCCTCTTTTAATAACGGCTCAATGTGTTCTACGTAATAGGGCATCACTCGATCGTATACCTGCTTGAGTGATTCTCCTTCAGGAATAGGATAGTCCCAGCTTCGGCGTATTTGGGTAAATTTTTCATTTCCCACTTGCTGCTCAACCTCCCATTTATTTTTCCCAGTATAAATTCCATAACTTCGTTCATTGAGCTTATCTGATTCAGTAGTGGGAAGGTTTTCAGCGTTAATTACCTTTTTAATTTCCTCAAGTGTTTGTTGAGCACGAATTAGCTTTGAAGTAAATGCCTGGTCAAATTGCATGCCTTTTAGCTCTTCTCCTGCGTGTCGTGCTTCATCTCTTCCTTTTTCAGTTAATGGCACATCGGTCCAGCCGGTCCATAAACCTTTTACATTCCATTCTGATTCACCGTGTCTAACAAGTACTAGTTTTGCCATACTTAAAAAGGAATTCCAAATAATCTCATAATGAAGAGTACAATATTAAAGAGAATACTACCCAGGCTAAATCCACCAATTGGGAGAAATAACAGCATGAATAAGAGAATCATTCCAATCTGTCCCATAGACTGGTATCGATATGCTGCCTCATCTGAGAGGAGTACTGAGATTACTTTTGACCCATCCAAAGGAGGTACAGGAACAAGATTAAGAACTGCTAAATATAAATTAATAAGGATTACTTGTTGAAAAAGAAGACTTGAACCAACGAGATGAAACAGTACTGCAAAAACTCCTGCTATAGCAAAGTTCGTGAGTGGTCCAGAAAGAGCTACGAGTGCCATATCTTTTTTTCCGTCTTTTAAGTAGAGTGGGTTGACAGGTACTGGACGTGCTGCTGCAAAAAGAAAATTTCCGCCTGAGAGAAAAAAGAGCGATACAGGGAGAAGGATTGTCATCACAGGATCAATATGAGGGATCGGATTGAGCGTGATTCTTCCCATAAGCCGTGCTGTAGGATCACCTAATTTTTCAGCTACCCAGCCATGCATAACTTCATGCAGAATCACAGAGAAGATAATGAGGGAGATGATAATAATAAAATCCATCATCCTATGATAACAGATGCATATTTCAATATCAAAAAGAGGTTCAAGTGTGCATTATTTTGCTATTCTTAATTAATTGTACTAATTGTTACAACAAATTAACAATAGAACTGTAAAGCAATTACATTTTTTATACATTGTAATTGCGATACCGTACCTCATATGGTACAATGATGGGGTAGTAAACTTAAGAAGTGGAGGCAATGAATGCGTGGCAAATACAACATCTAAAGCAACATCAATGGCTGAGCTAATGGCTCGAGCTGATCAATTCCAAACCCTAAAAAAGGGGCAAGTTATCTCAGGTAAAATAAAAAAACTCACTCCTCAAGAAATATTGCTTGATATAGGTGCGAAAAGTGATGCATTGGTAATTGAGTATGATCGTCAGAATCTTGAAAATCTCTTAAAGCTTCTGAAAGTTGGGGATACTGTAGATGCAACGGTAATCTCTCCTGAATCAGAAGAAGGATTCCCAGTAGTCTCTCTTCGTCGTACTCTTGATGATCGTATTTTTTCCCAATTTGAGGCAGAGTTTACTGAGAACAAAACAGTCTCAGTTCAGGTCGTAGATTCTACACGCGGTGGATTTTTTGTTGAGAGTGGACATGGTCTTCGTGGGTTTTTACCAAACTCTCAAATTATGCCTGAACTTCGTGAACAAGATAATTCATTGGTCGGTAAGCCAATAGATGTAAAAATTATTGAATTTGATCGTGCAAGACGCCGTATGATTTTTTCACAGAAGGCTACAGTATATGTAACTGATAGCAGCCAAATTACAAAAATTGCACCAAAAGACGCGACAGTTGAAGGAATAGTCTCTTCTGTTACTCCTTATGGTATCTATGTTACTATTGCCGGTGGCAAAGGAGAAAAGGTTGAAGGATTTGTGCACATCTCAGAGCTTTCTCATGACAGAGTAGAAGATGTTTCATCTCTTTACAAACAAGGAGATACCGTAAAAGCGCAAGTAAAAGACATGGATAGTGAAAATCGCCGAGTGAATCTATCTGTTAAAAATCTTTCTGCAGATATGTTTGAACAGATTCGTGAGAAATATCCATTAGAGAAAAAAGTATCAGGGTCAGTAACTGACATAAAATCTCGTGGGGTTACACTTGCGATAGAAGATGGCATTGTCGGATTTATTCCTGCAAATAAAGTACCTACTGGTACAACATATACGGTTGGTGAAACAATTCAAGCAGAAGTTGCAGATTATGATGCGAAACGTCGTCTTATTGTAGTTTCACCAGTACTTAAGGCAAAGTTTGTTGGATACCGCTAATATATTGAAAGTTGAAAATTGAGAGTTGAGAATTTTCTTTGCTTCATTTTCTATTCTCCATTTTCAATTCTCCATTCTTAATTTCTGAATATGGCAAAACTATCATCATTATATGTTTGTAATAACTGTGGATATGAATCTGGAAAATGGTATGGAAAATGTCCAGAATGTGATTCGTGGAATTCATTTACCCAAGTTGCTGCTCCAGATAGAAAAGCAGCGCAGTCGGCTAGTCGTGGTCCGGTTGCAGAACCTCAAAATATTGGCACGATCAAAAGTGTAGCTGAAAACCGCACAAGTACTGGGTATGAAGAGTTTGATCGAGTGCTTGGAGGACGGGGAAGCAATGTTGGTATTGTCCCTGGATCGGTCATGTTATTATCTGGTGATCCGGGCGTGGGTAAATCCACCATCATGCTACAACTTGGTCTGAATCTGGCAAAAGCAGGAAAAACAGTGGTGTACGTTACAGGAGAAGAGTCTGAGAGCCAGGTAAAGATGCGCTCTGAGCGTATAGAATCTGCAAAATCACTCTCATCTCTACCGCTTTTTATTCTTTCTACGACTGATATTGATGCAGCACTTGAGTCTGCTCAACAAGTAAATCCAGATTTAGTTATTATAGATTCTATCCAAACAATGGTATCAACTGAACTGACTGGATTTGCTGGTTCTATACCGCAAATTCGTTATGCCACGTCCCGACTTGTTTCATTTGCGAAAGGAAATCAAATACCAGTATTTTTAATAGGGCACGTAACTAAAGAAGGAATGGTTGCAGGCCCTATGATCTTATCCCACATGGTCGATACAGTGTTATATATGGAAGGAGAAGCACTCACAGGTACGCGTATTTTGCGATCATTTAAGAATCGTTTTGGAGATACAAGTGAAGTGGGAATTTTTCTTATGGAAGAGAAAGGCTTGGTCGAGTTATCAGATGCCTCATCATTCTTTGTTGATAAAAAGGATGGAGGAGTGCCCGGCTCTTGTGTGACTGTAATTATGGAAGGAAGTAGACCGTTATTGGTTGAGGTGCAGGCTTTGGTAGTACCAAGCACGCTTGCCTATCCGCGCAGGGTAGCCAATGGTGTTGCTGAAAAGAGGCTCGAGTTGCTGCTTGCTGTCTTACAGAAACATGTACGTATTCCGATTGAACGGATGGATGTATTTGTTAATATTGTGGGAGGACTTAAAGTACAAGAGCCTGCTGTTGATCTGTCTGTGTGCCTTGCGATCATTTCAAGCTTCAAAGGTAAAGCTCTCCCATCAACAGTGGCAATTTCTGAAGTTGGACTACTTGGAGAACTCAAACACGTGGTAAACTTAGAGAAGAGAATTAAAGAGTCACAGAAGCTTGGGTTTAAAAAAGTACTGTCTGCAAAGGACGCAAAATTTTTGAACGATGTCGTTACAAGGAGTTTAGTATGAGTAAAAAAACTAGTCTAAAACAAAAAAAAGAACTGAAAGATCAATCGAAATCAATATCACCTAAAGAGGTAAAAGAAGCAGTGGAAAAAACAAATCCTTTTATGGAAGGAATTTTATTGCCGCCACGTGTCGTAATGCAAATTGCTGATGAAGTTGCAAAAGTAGTCACGGCACGAATGAGTACTGGAGTGCCAAAAAAGAAAAAAAAGGCAAATAGCAAAACGATCGAAAATGCCGTGTTTTTAGACACGTCTGCTATCATTGACGGGAGAGTATTCGATCTCATGAAAATTGGGGCATTTTACGGCAATTTTGTACTCCTTGAAGGAGTATTGGATGAGCTAAAAAATATTGCAGATAGTAAAGACGCAGTAAAAAAAGAGCGGGGACGTACTGCAATGCAGAGTATTGAGCAAGCAAAAAAGGAACGAATCGCCAAGTTTGTGGTCTTGGAAGATGAAAAGCCACAAGCACCGGTTGATGATCGGATCATTGCGACTGCAAAAAAATATAAAGGGCGTATTATCACCTGTGATTTTAACCTTTCCCAGAAAGCAAAAATTAGTAATGTGCCCTCAATCGATCTCTATGAGATGGCAAATATTCTTAAGACAAATGCGATACCTGGTGAGATATTTTCAATAAAGCTTATTCAAAAAGGAAAAGGAGAGGAGCAGGGAGTAGGATACTTGGAAGATGGGACAATGATTGTCGTAGAACAAGGAGAATCAGCAATAGGCCAAACAGTAGATGTAGAGATTATACGGGTAATCCAAACAGACGCAGGGAAGATTTTCTTTGGAAAATTAACTGAGTGATCTGTCAAGTGTTATTTCTTAATTCTTCTGCTATTATCAAGCCGATCTTTCTGAACCCCTTCTAGTTCTTTGAGAACGCCTTGCCTGAGTAACGGTGATTCTTGTAATCTCATTAAAGTACTTTTTTTTAACTTCTCAAATTCTTCAGTCTGTTCCCTATAAAGAAGTTCTGAAGTAAGGATCTGTCCCAAGAACATTGATGAAAAGTCATCTCCGCTTGCTGGTTCAACAACCCTCTGTTCAATTTGTTGAAGTTCTCGTTCAAACCGTGCAGGTTCCACAACACTAAAATTGGTTTCAAGGTCATAATCAGGATAGAGAGGATTAGGTCTTCCTTCGAAAGATTGCTCAATGCTCCAGTAGCGTTGTTGGTCTATAAAAAAATCTTCAGGTGGTTTGATGTAGAAGAATGTTACATCGAGATCAAGTCCAATAGGATCATGATAAAGTAATGAACCATGAATTGTTGGAATAATCTTATTTTCTAAAAACCATTCCTTGTGAGGTGAAAATACATCTCTTGTTACCTTTAGTGCTGTGTCAACATTTTCATTTCTGTCGCTTGGATTACTGGGTTCTAAGGCTTTCAAATCGCTAACTAAAGTCTGTATTCTCTGCATTTCTAGCTTCGAATTTTCGTTCTCGTGGTTTTGATGTTCAGGAGAGGGCATACTAGAGAAACTATATCAAAAATAAGAGTGCAGTTTGTAATGAATGTTGTTTATCTACTTGAAAGAGATAGGTCTGCCTGCCCAACATACCTACCTCATCCAAATTGACAAACTAATTTCCAGCCTCAAGTGTAAGAAAATATTACGCTTCAGAAATCTTGTTAATTCAATCTAAACAACTTCATTTAGCCTGGCAACTTTTTATTGACAGAACATAGGTTTCAATGGTATCGTATTTATCATTGCACTAAGTTCGATCCTGCCTACGAACTCATTGCTAATATAGAAAGAGCTTTGCTTTTCGTGTTCAAGCTAAGGATTTATCGTTCGACAGCCTGTACAGCGTAAGCGAGGCTCTTTTTTTATAAAGAAACCTCTACACTCTTCCTAATTGAATTCCAAGACCTTTTCTTGCAAGTTCTGTTAATTGACTACGACCAAATTTTTCAATGGAGTTTTGATATATATCAGGAGTAATTCCTGTCTTCTTTGATAGCTTTTTTCGGGCAAGCTTTTTTAAGAGTTTCATAAGATATTTGAAGTATATCACAGTTTTTTTAACACATCAACCTATAACAATTTCGCCATGGAAAAATGAGTTGCCTATAGTAAATTAAGTTAAAAATAGGTTGAGATATCAATCTAAATAAATAGAGCTAAAAAAATGTGGATAACTCTGTGGATTAAATTTCCTACTTGACAAGAGAAAAAATGAGAATTTTTAAAATTACCGAGTGCTTAGAAGATGCCTGATAAGATTGGTATAACTCACAATAATATTCTTCCAGTCATAGGTGCTGAAAACTTTTTTTCTGATATTTCTCCCCAGTTTCTTGCGTATAGTTGGCTGTTCAATCAGTGATACAAGAGCATTTGTAAGTGATGATACGGTTGGTTCAACAAGAATACCTGTTTTAGTATGTTCAATAATTTCTTTTGTGCCGCCTTTATTAGTTGCTATTACCGCACAACCACTGGCACCTGCTTCAAGTAGTACATTGGGGAATCCTTCATGATGAAGAGAGGGGTGTACAATAATATCGCTATTGGCCATAAGAGCAGAAACTGATTCTTTCTCAAGCGAACCAAGAAAGGAGATATTTTTTGCTTTTTTCCCTGAAAGCCTCGTACGCATTATACCGTCTCCTGCAAAAACAACTTTCACTTGAGGGTATTTTTTAACAACTGTTTTAGCAGCATCAAAAAGTAAATGGGGACCCTTTGAGGGAATCATCCGGCCAACAAATGTTACAAGGATATCTTTTTCATGTAATGATTGTGTAGTGGTAGGTATGATGCGTTCAGATTGTCGCTTTCGTGGGGAGAAATAGCGAGTATCTACTCCTCCATAAATAATATGAGGTCTGTGAACTCCAAGGGACTTTACAAACTCGAATGTTGCATTATTCGTAACACTCACTCCATCATAAAAGCGTGTGATGATTGGAACCAGAGAGGTATCAACTATTCTTGCTATTGTATTTACCAATGGTGAGGTATGAGTAGGGTGATGTGCGCAATGGTCAGTAAGAAGAGATTTTGTCTTGAAAAATTTGGCTGCAAATGGTGTCCACCATGAGCTCTCAAAGAAGCGAGTGTGGCTATTAATTAGGTCATAGCGGTTCTTTTTAAATAACTTCTTCAGTGTTTTAAAGAGAGTAATATAGTTGGGAATGGCAAACTGTCCGGTAAGTGGTTGCCAACATGGTATACGATAAATCGTAAATCCACGGTATTTTTCAACGGCTTTTGCATTATCAGAGTTATAACAAAGTACATCTACGGTGATAGAACTATCTGCTTGCATAAGATGATAATGCAGCTCTTCAGCATATTGTTGACTTCCTCCTTTATGAGGAGTGAAATATGGAGTGACAACAAGTATTTTCATTTGATAATAAGTTCAATATTAAAAAAAATAGGTTGTTATGCCGTGTGCTAAAGAGGCAATTTTATCAGTTGCATACTTTAAATGTTGTTTTCGGTCAATTTTATCAATAGTCAGTCGGCGTTTAATGATGTACAGTAAGTGTTCAGTACCTGTTTTCCAGATATTTTGCTTACTCAGTCCAAATTGTCTTACTGTATGTGGAATATGATACTCTGAAAAATGTATTGCAGGATTGCTTACTGCGGCAAGTTTAATTTCAGGCGAGAAATTCCATTCACCACGCTTCAGGTCAAGCAGTGATACACACTTTTTTCTCATTACCCACATTCCGCTTAAAATATCACGAATCTGAATACCGTAGAGAAGTGAGACCTGTAAATTTAAGATTTTTACCCCCAACTGTCTTGTACGAGAAATAGCGCGCGGATTATCCAGAGGAAAACGAGAACAAGAAACAAAGTCAGCATTACTCTTTTCCATATATAAGACTATATCTTTGATTGCCTCAAGCGGGTAGGTATCGTCTCCGTCAAGTGCGATTATGATATCGCCAGTGGCATGTTTCATACCTGATTGGTGTGCATATCCATATCCAACGCCATTCACAGATCGTCTTTCAGTGAGTACTTTGGCTCCAAAAGATTTTGCAACTTTATGTGTATTGTCGGTAGAGTCGTTATCAACTACAATTACTTCATCAATATAGGACGGAATTTTCTGCATCATAGAATAGAGGGCTGTTTCCTCATTTTTGCAAGGTATGATTAGCGACAATTTTTTATTTAGTATCATAGTATAATTATATCAAACTATAGGCCATATATCAACGTGGCAACCATTACTGCGTAACTTCAAGAATTGCCAGTGTTGGATTTTGATATACCAGTGTAAAGTGAGCAGGGTCTTGCAAGAGAGAGTGTATTGCATGTTTATTTTCTGGTGTTAAGTCAGTTGGATACCAGATATTAAAGCTAAGTGATTTTTTATCTTCAGGGGCACTATACTGCCAGAGGAAGTATCTACCACTGATAACAAGTAATCGTGTGCCTGTAGTAGTTACAAGAGGATCTTCAATTTGATACATAATCCGAGCAATTTCAGCGGTATCTTGTGTTTTTATTGCTTGATCTAAAAGTGCGCGGGTTTTCTCGTTCATATATGCGCCTCCCTGAGTATTGACCATACTTAACGGCTCTAAAATATGTTGTGTTGCAGGATCTGAGATGAGGAGTGTATTTATTCCATCGTATTGCTCTTGTAAATATGCTGCTGCTTGTACTTCATTAGGAGAAATATTGGTATACATTTCACGATACCGTAGAATTTCTTTCCAGCCTGCTGTATTGGTAATAAAAAGAGCAATAAGCACAATTGCTAAGAGAGCATATGCTGTTGTCCGGAGCATAGTAGAGTTGATATGACGGATAATCGCATAGATACCGATCGCTACAATAATATGGATAAAGAATCGTGCAAGTACATAAAATTTCATAACATAGGGAAATTGCAGGAGTACAAGCGAGAAGAGTGCAAAGGTGATGGTTAAGGTGAGTACCTCAACTTCTCCTTTTGAACGGAGTGTGGCAATAAGTCCTATTGGGAAAAATATTGCAAGTATAAATCCGTATACTCGCATCATTACCCGCAGTTTTTCTTCAAAAGTTGGGTTAAATGCTGCAGCCTCTCCAGAGTTCAAGAAATCAAGTGGAATATATGGAGAAATAAAAATTGCTGCTATTGCCAAGACTGCGATTGCTGCTATGAGAAATGCACGGTTAATATGTTGGGCAATAAACAATCGGTATTTGCTATACAGATAAATTACGAGATATATCCCAACTGCTGCAGTTCCAATGATGTAATGATTTAAAAATAAGAAGAGAGCCTGGAAGGAGAGGATAGGTGTTTGTAGTAGTTTTCCTTGCTTAATTTCTTTAAACAACTGTGCTAAGAGGAAAATGAACACTACTGCTGTAAATGTCTGTGGGATGAAAAACAAAGAAGTAAAACTAACATACGAATCAAAAATACCGGCAGCAAGTAGCATGCTGATATATGCAAGCGCGGTATTTTCTGTAATTTCTTTGGTTAAGAAATATGATGCCAAAATTACTAAAAAGAAATGTATAAAACCAATTGCCTGCCAATACACGAGCATCTGAGTTGGATAGAAGACCTGTGAGCTTGCAATGAGTGTATGGAAAAACGATGAGTATCCATCAAATCCAAAGGTGTCAGTAACCCTGCTGGTCATAAAGCTAAATTTGTCATTAAAGATGGTATTTACCAGTGTTTGGTGCTCAAGCATGTCCCAGTTAAATGAATATGGACTATCAATTCTCCAGATCGAAAAAATAACCGCTGCAGATATGAGAGCAGTGGTAATCGGTAATGTAAGGTGTTGTATTTTCAGCTCTTTTGGTGGAGTCAAGAAATTCACGAGAAGAGAGAGGACTCCTGCTGTTGCTACAAAGCCTGAAAAAATGCTGCTAAACGAAAGTGTAGAAATAAGTGTCACAAGTACGTATTGAATAAAAAGCGCAGTCAGAAACAGTACAAAACCTCCTGTGATAAAGTAGGTAATTAAAGGATAAGAGAGTTCTTGTTTAATAACTCTTCGCGCAATTACCCGTCCAATGCTTGTCGGAAGCAAATAAAAGAGCGATGCTTGAATTATAGGAATAAATGTTTCTATCATAATACCTCCTGTGGATTATGTGCTATCTCAACAGTCATAGATGTTTTGTACGAAGATCCTGGCTGTACTATTTCTTCTACTTCAATGAGACGAGCATCGCGATTGACCCGTAATTCTTGATTTGGTTGTGCGCGTACAATAATGACAAATGCAGCTCGGGGATTTGTTATATAAACAACTTTTTCAGGAATAGATATGTGGAGTCGATCTGTCTTAGGTGTCAGAGTTATGCCTGATGATATGGTAAATGAATCAAGATCTCTGGTATCCCAGTAATTGTATGCATTTTGTGCTGAATCAAAAACAATATCATCTCCGTTGTAAGATATTGTCATACCAGTTCTTGCAGCGTTGACTGTATCTGCAAAGGTTATCGTGCGATAGATTACTGTGGTGTTAGCGTTGACTACACTTTGGTAGTGCGCTGTAATTCCAGGAGTGGTAAAGGTAATAGAAGGACTACCTCCAGTAATATAACTATAGATTGTTCTTCCAATATTTTCTGCATGGGTTTTGGCAAGATCTGTTGTATACCATCTATTCTCAATTTCAGGAACTGAAATAAAGCTGCTGCGGTTATTCCGTTGATCAATCCAGTAATCATTAAACGGTGAGAATCTATAATAAAGTCTGCGATAATCTTGGAAAAAAGACAGACCATCCGGATAGGGTGCGATTTGCATCGATGATACAGCACTCACTTGCGGATTGTTTGGCAGCATAACACCATATAATCCTGCACTCAGTGCTGCGCAGAACATGAGAAATACTGCAATATTTTTCAGTACAATTTTCATATTACCTCGTAACTGGTATAACTGTTGGTTGAACTACTGGTTGTCGTGTTGATCTAGCTGCTGGTGTTGGTGTTGCAGACGGAGAAGCAGGTAAATCGCTCCATACTCCATCCCATTTCACCCCTTTTAGCCATGCACATTCACGTACTTGCTGTTCAAGCGGGCGAGTACTTGTTCCTCCAGTTTGTGCGTTTGGTCTCTCTTGTTGATATGCCATTGCACAATCTTGGATTGCCTGTAAATCTTGCGCACGATCAACACGCTGCATAGCAGCATCAAAACGTGTTGTTGCCACATAGGTAATACCTACAATGACGACAAGTGCAATTCCAAATAATATTGCGTAAATGTTTTTCATATGTCTCCTCCTTTCTTGTATATATTTTTCTTCCACAATCTCAAAGTCATTTGAAATTCTGAAAGAAACGAGAAACGCAGATTCACCTGATAGGTGAGAGTGGAGGCTCCGCTGAGCGGAGCCTCCTGATTGTGGTAGCCTTTCATCTACCTAGCGAGCATCAATGGTATTGATATGCTCGCTGCGATCGTACGGTCCCCACCACACATGTGATTCGTGAGTGGGAGCAGCCGTGGAGTAGTCCACGGCAATGGTGACAACTCCATCATCCGGAAGGATAATGGTGATGTCGCCCATGTCAGACGTTGCCTGGCTGACCACATTCCCTGAGTTCGTCACTACGGTGACAACACTGTGCGGAGCGATCCGCACATTGACTGCGGCCGGGCCACTGGAGCCTGCGAGGAACTGATCCTTGTACTGACTTGATGTTAGTACGCCCAGGCACCACGAAATGTGAGTCTGGGTACCCCGGTAGATAATCTGACCAGGGTTATTGAAATCAGTCCACGCGCCTCCGCTGTGTGGCCCAAGCGCGAGTGATACGAACCAACTGTCCGCCCCGCCCCAATCAGGAGCGTGGAACAGAGCAGGGTTGAACACCCGGTGTGTCCAGGTGTTCGGTGAGAACTCCTCGATCACCTTGCTGTCCATGCTATCCAGTCTCCCCGGATGGGGGAACTGGCATGCAACAGGTCCACCGCCATTTGAAGGCGGAGGAGGAGTCGGTCCATGGCCGTTATCGAGCTTGCCAGCACAGCCACCAGGACCGTACCGCCACTCGAAGTAATGTTGGCCAACGTTACCCCACTCAATCTCCCAACCCTTCGGGTTTCCGGGAGTATAAGTGAGTGCGCGTCGCTCGCCGAGTTGGACAAGAACGTCCTTCTCAACACCGCCGACCTTGAACTTGCCCCACCATGCAGGGCTGGACGCAAGTCCAACCTTGTACGTTGCGTTGTCCTTGGACATAAAGTCCTTGAACTCTGGTGCCCAGTCGTATCCGCCGGGGCGGATGTCGTTATAAAACGACGCATAGGTCAGTACCCCGGTTTGACCCGGGTCGCCTGCAACCGGAACTTCTGATGGCTTGCATTCGACAAACTCATTGTCGCCGATTTGCATCCGTCCGGTCACAAGTTCCACTACTAATAGGCCATTCGTAACATCCCACGGGTCAGACGCCCGGTAGGAATTGTCTTCCATCCGGGACTTATCGAAGTACTGGACGGTACGAAAACCGCCCGGCGCTTCTTTATATGGCTCTGACTTGATGTCTCGAGCCGGACCGTAGGCTGGACCCCAGGTCCAAGACTTAGGGTAGCCATCAAGCACTGCTTGATCATCTCTCTCCCAGGTTCTCTGGAAGTTAGGATGATTAAAGCTCGGCTTCGAATACCCGCTAGCAGATGCCGCGGGCATGATCATTATCATGAGCATGGCCACTACGGCCAACGCCCGAATAAATTTTGTGCGCATTGTATTTTCCTTTCTACTTGCGCACGAATATCGTTGGACCAAGTGTCCCAGAGAAAGACAAAAGAGTTTATAAAGTTGAAAGTTTATAAGATTTATACTGTTTGCGTTAAGAACTTTATAACTTTACGGACTTTATTTATTCAATTGACTACCTCTTGGACACTTTGTCCTTTTTCTGCGTTTCTCGTTGTTAAGGAGCAATTGCGTAGCAAATTTGCGACGCATCCGCCTCTGGCGGAAAGCTCAATTATTAATTTTGAAATCGAGCAGGGATCAAACGCAATTGTTTGGAACCTGCTGTTTTTCATCTCCATCTTTTAATCCGTAGATTAAAAAACAGGGATGAAACGAGAAACGCGTCTCTTATCATCGATTATCTCTGTATCACATACTGCTGAATGCAAATATCAGCGATGCAATACATAGTAATCAGTGAGTAGAGTAGCCAAGGGAGTCTAAGACTCCCTTGGCTTGTTGGTAGCCTTTCACTACCTAGCGAGCATCAATCGTGTTGATGTGCTCGCTGCGATCATACGGACCCCACCACACGAGGGACTCGTGAGTGGGAGCTGCCGTGGTGTAATCCACGGCAATGGTGACAACCCCATCATCCGGAAGGATAATGGTGATGTCACCGGCGTCTGACGTCTCCTGGCTGACCACGTTCCCGGAGGCTGTCACGACAGTGACAACGCTGTGCGGAGCGATCCGCACGTTGATTCCCACCGGGCCTGAAGCTCCAGCCAGGAACTGATCCCTGTACTGAGAGCTGGTGAGGACTCCCAGACACCACGTGAGGTGGTTCTGGGTACCCCGGTAGACAATCTGTCCGGGGTTGCCGTGATCCATCCAGAACCCGCCTGAGTTTGGTCCGAGAGCCAGGCTCACGAACCAGCTGTCCGCACCACCCCAATCAGGAGCGTGGAACAGTCTCTCGTTGAACACCCTGTGGAACCACTGTCCTTGGGGTGCCAACTCGATCACTGTCTTTGGCATGTCGTCCAGATTCCCCGGTCCGGGGAATTGGCAACTTGTCTGAGCTACAGGCACTGCCGGAGCCTGCGTTGGCGCTGGTGCAGGCGTAACCACAGGTGTCGGCGTTGGTGCCGGAGCCTGCGTTGGCGCTGGATCTGGTGCAGGTGTCGGCGTAACCGGAACCTGCGTTGGATCTGGGACAGGCGTTGGTGTGGGTGTCGGGTCAGGTGCTTGGCCTACTTGCGTTTTGGCTAGTGCTATTGCGGCATCTAACTCCGCTTGCGTCACTTGCCCGTCAGCTCTTATTACGCCTAGACTTGCTCTTACCCGGCCCTGAACTTCGTCCTCCAGTTCCCTGAGTTGCCGTTCCAGTTCTGCCTCATTAAGGGCAGATCCTGGAGATGGTTCAGGGGCAGGAGCAACTATTTCGTCATCATCGCCAAATACCCAGTTCCATACGTCGTCCGCATACGTGACGACGATGAAGATCACTGCGAGTCCTGCGAGGGTATACGACACCCATTTCAGGACTTCAAATCCTCCAATTAGGAGTGAAATTCCCATAGCCACGAGTGCTAAGACGATAAGCACCACAATCACGTAGATCATGTTCGATTCTTCCTTCCTGCTAGCGCTGTCTGGGCTCATGAGGATTAAGAGTCAATAAGGCGTTATTCGCCCTTACTCTTCGTCCAGGCTCAAAAACCTTATTACCGAGCCTGACTCTTGTCCCTGGCGGAACCCGGATTATGTCAAGGATTCCACCTTTATAGCGGAACCCATGTTCCTCCCGAGTCCAATTCTCAGGGTTGGTCGCCGTTAAAGTGGCGATCCGTTCGATTTCTGGATCCTCGGTAACTTCCTCAATTATCTGAGTCTCGATCCGGCGCAATGGTTTTTGTGCTGGAGCCTCCGTCTTGATGACTTTGGCTTCTGCATCTGCATCGAGGATGATCGTTACCGGTCTATCCTCAAGATCATTGCCGCATTCCATGCAGCGCTTTGCTTCTTCCAGATTGCAGGTCTGACAGTTGGGGCAGAATTTAAATCTGACCTCCATTTTTGGTGTCCTTTCTGATATTTGTCTAGCATCATTGGATATGGAGGCAGTTAAGAGTCGTCCAAGATATTGGCACGTCCCTTGTGTCTCCTTTCCTGAATGCGATGAACAGTCCACTTGATCAAGTAAGAGAAGGGTGGCATGAACACTCGGTCCACCACCTTTTCCCAGGTAGGAACTGTCTTGCGGATAGACATGATATCCCCTTTCCTGATATTGTTCTATGCATAGTAAGTCTATGCACGTTTCTTGGATTTTCAAGTACCGGATTCCGCAGGCTGATTATAGGCCTCAGCCTGCAAAATCCGGCACCTAAATGCCAAGAATATTGCGTTTCTCGTTTGTTAAAGTACAAAACTTGTAGCATCTCCTGCATTCACCATTGAAAGCTTTCAATACACAACAAGCTCAACCTTTACGGCTGAGAAGATAAGTTATAGATGTTATAGGGTAATAGAGTAGAGAAGGAACTTTCGTTGGAAAGAATGAAAAGTTCCTGCCTATAACTTCTCTTCTCAACAGTAATTTGCTTGCTTATTATAGCATATTATGGGACTTTAACAACCCATAGTTATATTAAATGAGAGGGAGGACAGTGAGTACTATGTACACAATGGCCTCCCAGACGACGTATTGAGCTATTGCAACCCGCATATTTCCCGATACGATGGGTGTGTAGTTACAAACGCACGGAGATCATATTGTCTCCAACGCTGGAGAAGGTGATCGTCAAAGTCAGCACGTTCGCCTTCAGTTCCCAAGCGTACCTTTTCCCAGGTATCTGCTCCCCAAGAGTAAGCATAAACCTCTCCTTGGATGCATGTTTCGCTCGATATGGGGCCCATACCAACGGCTTGGAGATAGGCATGTGCTATCTCGTGTGTCAGGATTGATGCTAATACACTGAGCGGTGCTTCTTTTACACTTTCGTGCAGTGTGATAACGTTTAATAACGGGTGATACTGCCCAGTGCTTTCTATTTCTCCCCACTCGAAACGAGTTCCATATCCTGCAACTTTTATCGCGAGCGGACGGAGTTGCGGATTATAATGATAGGCAATAGCCAAACCAGCCATTAAATGGCCGTCTGCAACTCTTCCTTTCTCGTTCCATGTTGAAAGTGTGGTACATCCTGCATTACACCAGGAAGACTCAAATCTCAGTTCTGTTTCAGTTCTGAGTGATTCAATTCGTTGGCGTGCTTGATAGAGACTTTCAACATGAGGGTAGATTACGATGAACAGAATGAGCGTGATTTCCACAATAAGTAAAAACCGAAACATTGCTGTCAGTCCCCCTTATCTTGTTTAAATACGTCGTGATTTAATGTGCAATCCTCAAGATTCCTCCGTATAAGGAGAAATCAAAGGCCTGAGACAAAATAAGTCTAGGGAGAGTGGCTTTTGATTTAAGCAGAGGTGTTGTGAGCAGAAATATGTGGTGAGTAGGATGTATTTATTAAGTTAAGCAACTCTCTCAAAACTTATTAGTTTTTAACTAACGAATAGCTTTTCGGTTCAAAAAGAATCCAAGAGCTCCCGCTGGAATAAGGGCTGCAAGTGACAATGCACCTGCTCCTGTTTGAGGAGTTTCTTTAAGTGGAGGTGTTTGGTGTACAACAGGGCCTCCATCTTTTTGCTTCATACCTTTTTCAATACAAAGCTGTGTAGTATCTGTTGCAGAGTGACCGTCTTGGGTAGCTTTTACCGTATTGATAATACAAATAACAGATTTATCATTAGGTAAGTTATTTGCATCTGCTACTTTTACGGTAAGATTGCCAGTATGTGATTTTCCTGGATCAAGTTTATTGATTGTATAGGTAACCTGTTGTCCGTTATTTTTACCACCGCTTACCCAAATAAGATGATCAGGAAGATTGTCTACAACATTAATATTCTCAATTGCTTTGCTACCAGTATTTTTGATGAAGATCTTAAATTGTACTGTTGCGCCTGGTGCAAATTTTTCATCATTTGCCCCTAAGTTATTTACAAATTCTCCTCCTTTTGTTGGTTTTTGAACCTGCTTATCAACAGTAAATGAAATATTTTTATCACAGATTTCTCCGCCATAGTATCCGCCACCATAGATAACTTCACATTGAGAACCTCCTGCATTAACAGTGCCAAATGGGGTGAAGACTGCAAAGAGAGCAGCTGCGATAATGATTGTTGTATGTTTTATATTCATAAAATAAATAAACTCTTACGTCTTTTATCATCCATATCACAAGATGTATTAATAGTCTTGTAATAGGAAAGTAAGATCTTTTAATTGATTGTTTGCGAGTATATCATAGCATCATAATGCCTGTCAAGTACTATAAGCCAAGACTGGTGCTTTGCTATTTATTTACTATGAGCTAACGTTTTGAAATGAGACAACAAAAACTATAAGACGTTATCTACTTTAATAATCCTGTAGATGTAGTAGAATAGTACAGTTTCGTTTCTGGCTGTTATATGTCCAAGTTGGATACCATTCCTCATTAAATTCAAACATTAATTTTTCACTACGACATAATCTTTATGATAGAAATGGTAATATTCGGGGTTGACAAACTCGTAAATAGGAAGTTACAATGATGGAGAAGCTTAAGTAGGTATCACTTACAAGAGTCGCAACTACTTCCCAATGGAAAACACACGAACTCCCTGAAAGAGTAAGTACTATTTCTCAGCCATAGGCTGATCAAAACATTTCATTTTTATATTATGCCAAGAATTGTAAAAGAAAAAGACGAACGCACAACTGCTACTAGCCAATCTAAAGCGACGCAACCTGAAGAGCAGATGACCTCTGTGCAAGCTGAGGTTGCTGGAGAAGAATCAGTACAGTCTACTGCGAACAATGGATATGAATCTCACACACAAGATCGTGCAACAGAGGTTGTTGCAGGAATTTTAGATATTCAGCGTGAAGGTCATGGGTTCTTACGTCCAAAATTCCGCCCATCAGACAAAGATATTTATATTTCATCTTCTCAAATTCGCCGTTTTTGGCTTCGACCAGGTGATCATGTGAAAGGTGTTGGTCGTCCTCCCAAAGATAATGAGCGATACTATGGTTTGCTTAAGATAGAAGAGGTAAACGGCAAGCAGCCTGAAGTATCAACAAAACGGCCATATTTTGACGACTTAACCCCTATTTATCCGATCAAGCAGATGACGCTGTCGACAAAAAAACATCCGTTATCAACTCGAGTTATTGATATTGCTGCTCCTGTTGGTTTTGGACAGCGGGGAATGGTTGTGTCTCCGCCAAAAGCTGGAAAAACTTCAATATTAAAAGATATTGCATCTGGAATCTCTGCAAATTTTCCTGATGTCCATCTTATGGCTGTGTTAATTGGTGAACGACCAGAAGAGGTTACTGATATAGCACGTAGTGTTAATGGTGAGGTTGTTGCCTCAAACTTTGATGAATCACCTGAGACTCAGACTCGAATTGCAGAAATTGCGCTTGATCGTGCACGAAGACTTGTTGAAATGGGCCGTGATGTGGTCATTTTACTGGATTCTATTACTCGTCTCGCTCGTGCGTATAACTTGTCAATTGATCCTTCAGGCCGTACCCTTACAGGTGGTTTTGATCCAGCAGCATTGTGGCCTGCAAAACGGTTCTTTGGTGCTGCGCGTAAATGTGAAGAGGGTGGATCACTTACTATTATTGGAACAGCGTTGGTTGATACTGGATCACGTATGGATGATCTTATTTATGAGGAGTTTAAGGGTACAGGTAATATGGAATTACACCTTGACCGTAGGCTCGCTGAGAGACGTATATTCCCAGCAATTAATATAGAACGGTCAGGAACACGTCAAGAACAACTGCTAATTCCTGAAAAAGATCTTTCAAAAATTATTACGATGCGCCGTATGATGGATATGTTAGGACCGGATGAGCGAACAGATGTATTGATTGAGCGGTTATCAAAGACAGAGAGCAATAAAGAATTCTTAGAAAATTTGGGAAAAGATTAGGCAAAGCTTAATAGGTTTATAAAGTAAAAAGTTCATAAAGTTCGTAAAGTAGATAATAATTTTTTGTTCTAACTTTAAAAACTTTATAAACTTGTAACTGCGTAGCATTTATGTTAAGCTAATAAAGATCGCCCGAATGATCAAGAAAGTTCCTGTTTCAAAGCTTGCCCGTGCTTTTTCTAGGCTCTCTACTGAGTCTCTCCTTGCGCAGGCAATTATCCAAACATCAAGATTTTTTCATGAATTTGCCGAGTTTTCTCGGTTTTTTTATGGCTATAACACATCAAAAGTAGTGGCTTTTTCACGCATGTTTGAGGGAAATAAAAACCGAATGGTCAAAAATGTCTTGATTAAGCGAGGAAAACGTAACCGTATGTTTTTGCATATATCAGCTATGGGAGTACTCTCTGTTGGTATTACGATCTCACCACTTATTTCAGACTCGCATTTGCTTTCAAGTGGAAGAGCAGATATTACCTATGCACAAGAAAAGTCAGAGTCAGTACTTGCTCCAGATGATGTCTTTCATACTCAGGAGTCTGAAAAACCAAGAGATGAAATTCTTGAATATACAGTTCAAAAAGGTGATACGATCTCAACTGTAGCAAAACGTTTTGGTATTGACAGCGACACCATAAGATGGGCAAATGATCTGAAGAATGACAGTATTACTGTTGGTGATATTATTAAAATTCTTCCTGTGACGGGTATAGCACATAAAGTAGAGCGTGGAGATACCGTGTATACAATCGCAAAAAAGTATAGTTCAAATCCACAAGGAATAGTTGATTTTCCATTTAATGATTTTGCAAATCCTCAAACTTTCTCTCTTGTGGAAGGGCAGATGGTGATTGTCCCTGATGGTATTGCGCCAGAAGAAAAGAATAACTATGCTCCTCGTCAGCCTCGATATGTTGCACGGCAAGGAAACGAAGCAGTTGTTGGCGGTTTTTCATGGCCAGTTCGTGGTACGATGAATCAATATTATTCTTGGTATCACCGCGGGGTTGATCTTGGAGCTGCAGTAGGGACTCCAATTCTGGCGGCAACCAATGGAACGGTATCCCAGGTGTATACCAGTGGCTGGAATGGAGGATATGGTGTGCACGTTATTGTCTCAGGATCAAACGGATACACGTCTTTGTATGCACACATGTCATCAGTTAATGTCTCACCTGGCGACACGGTTACTGCTGGTAGTTCTGTGCTTGGCTGGGTTGGTATGACCGGTAGAACAACTGGTCCTCATCTTCATTTTGAGCTTATGGGTGGCGGTGGAGCAGTCGATCCATTGGCATTCTTAAGATAAATAATCTTTCTAATTGATCTTCAGACCTTCAATATTAATTCCTTCCCAGTAAGTTGTGCCTCCTTGAGGCTGAAAGCTGGCAATATCTACTCCGAAAAGATCATCTACATCGCTTTTAAAGTACGTTGCATAGATTCGGTATTTTGAAGTAATATTCATCTGTATGTTATAGAGAAATCCTAGCGGTGAGGTAATTTGATTGAAAGATTCCCAGCTGTTCATCTCATCAGTAGAGACTACTTGATAGACAGCATTATCGCCTGCGATGTATGAAAGATAAATGGCTCCATTATTTTCATTTCTCGCAATTTTTAATGCCTTGGTTTGAACGAATAATGGAACTGCATCTGTGGTTGTATTCCACGAACCATTAGAAAAACGTCTTGTTTCAATAACCCCTGAAAACTCGGTATCGGCATATGCGAGGTATATTGCATTGGTATCCTTATTTAGGGTTGCTCCAAATGCGGAACCATCATGGTCAGTTTCATCATCCGCATCAGAATCAATCGTGGTCCAGCTGCTCCATGATTCACCAGAAGCAGTAAATATGATTGACTCCATATCATCGGTGCTAGTATCCCATCTAATCATCATAATATTGCCATTAATTGCAATGGTGCCATTGGTAGTTGAAAGTGGCATAAGAATTGTATAGTCTGAAGTTGTATCAAGTGGGTTGGAACCTGCTTCAGACCAATTGGAAGCAGTTGTGCAGGTGGTAGAACACATAAGGACATAGCTATCGTTTGATGCGCTCCAGGCAGCATACACCGTTCCATTTGTGGCTTTAGTTAATCCTGGTGAATAGGAACCATTTGCACCTGGAGATGGGGAGCTCCCATCATCATCACGATCAGTAATAGTTGCCGTATCACCAATTGTATCGGTTGATGTGTCCAGGGTTGTATATAAAAGATCAGCACTTCCGGTGTGCCCGAGGATATGAATAATAGTTCCGCTATTATCTGCCGGAGTCCACTGATCATACCAGACTGCAACTTTAAAACATCCACTGTTATTAAATACATTTCCTCCAAATGACCAGCTTGCACCGCCGTTAGTAGTCTTACTATATCCACAGTGGCCAGTAGAATCTTTGTAAAAAACATAGCCGTTATTACTATCAGTGAATACTACGACAGGAGAACCGTTAGTATATGCGTTATCATTTGAGTGAAGTGTGGAGTCAATAGTTACTATATCATCTACAGCAATCTGCCATTTTCGTGATTCTTCATAGATTATATTTTCACCTTGATACATCCACACATGTCCGAGTAAATGAAACTGAGGAGATATGTCAGGAGCATCATATATATATGCGAGACGAATTGTTTGCCCCTTTTTGATACTCACATTCCAGGTAAGAATTTGCTGTGATGTTGATGCATTTGCAGATATTTGGGGTGATGAAATGCTCGCACTATGAGGAGTTATTTTATAAGAAAGAGGAACTTTTTCTGATACTGCACCTGAAAAATCTTGTTGTGCTGTAATATCAATAAATACTGGGTATTTATTGATAGGGAAAATACGGGTATGAGCAATTCTTTCGACATCAAAAAGTCTGTTTTCTTGTACCTCAAATGAATCTTGAATAGTAAATGTCCCATTCTTGCTGCTAGCCGTAAGTGTCATCATATACTCTCCTGGGCCATCTGTTTCATAGACTGCTTCATAGTCAGGTTTTTCTACGTAATCCTTGATCAAACACTCTTGATTGACTTTGATGCTTGAATTATTAGTACTCAGTTCATGTGAATTACCTGCTGGTGTTTTTATCTTCAGTGTCAGTCTTGCGTTACACACCATTTTTCCTTGTTCGTCCAGTACTGCAAAATGAAGTTTTGCCTGTTCTTTGGGTATATATACAGACTTATTGGTATTAATAGCGAGAACTCCCCAGGAAAAGTTTTGTTTTGAAATATTTCCATTGCCATCATCTACCTCAAGCGTATATTTTCCGGGTTTAAAACTTTGAGGAGGTGATACAGTGATCTCTGTGTTCCCATTATGTGTTTCTTTTGAAATTGGAAAATCTACACGTTCACCTTCGCTTGAGTATACGGATGCTTTTATTGGGCCTTGTGTATTAAGTATTGTTGCGTGTACTGGTTCCTGAGCTTGAAATGTTTCTTTCTGTAATAAAAAATTTTGTGATTCTTTTGGTTGTGTCGCAGATAAGTGAAAAGACTTGAAGAGTAGGATTAGCGAGACAAAAATCGCAGATATAAAGATTATAGCTACGAGTTTTTTCATAAATGAGATTCCTTTTTCTCATTATATACTATTGAATGTACAATAATTATAGAAAATCTCAGTTAGAAAGTATTTGTGTCTTGCGTCAACATTCCTTTGATCTATCTTGCTGAACCAGTAGCATCTGCTGGTCGTTCAGCATCAGGACCTTGTGGAGGAGGAGATACCTCAATTTGCTCTTCCTGTGGAGGGAACTGCTGTGCAGGTTCATTTACTTCAAGCGGGTCTTGATTATCAGATGGCTCTACATCTTCTGGTACGTTTGCTTGAGTTTGGGCTTTACCTTGTAGTGCTTGAATCTCTTGATCAATTTGTTCAACGCTTTGTTGATCATTTGCTACTAATTGTCTCACAATTTGATAATTTATCAGCGCATTTTGAAAATCCTCTTTTGCCTCATATGCATGGCCAAGATTATAGTATGCATTTGCATAATCATTTTTTAATGAGGCAGCGATTTGGAATTGGTTGATGGCTTGATCATATGCTCCAAGCTGATAGAAAATTCCTCCAAGTGCAATATAGAGACGTGGGTTGTATGGATAGAGTCTAATAGCCTGCTGGAGTGATGCAACTGCAAACTGTTCTGAATTTTGTCCAACACCAATCAATGAGCGGTATACTTGTGAAAGATTCTCCCAGTTTGCCGGTGTCATTGGAGACAAAGTGGCAGCAGCACGAGCACTATTAATAGATTGTTGCAAAAGTAAAAGGATTGTTTGCTGTTGTTGTGCGCTTGGTGATGCACCTTGAAGATTGGTAACGAGTGAGTTAGCAAGTGCAAGGTTAACTTGTGAGAATACTCTATAGTAATCAGCTTTATACGGGAACCCATTCATACTATTTGAATCCATGGCAACTCTTTGCAGGTCATAGGTTTCTTGTCCTGAAGTAAGTGCATCTTGCTGAAGTGATTTTGCAAAGGTGATATCTGACAGGAGCAACTTCGTGCCAAAGAATCCGACAAACCCTGCAAGTCCAAGAGTAAGTACGATTGCAATAATAGGGAAGACAACTCCTTCTGTTCGTGCTCTGTGACGATTGCTTTCAGCTTCTGATTCAAAGGCAAAGAGTCCTTGTTTGAATGTTACGAGCGAAATTACTACGTCATCAACTCGTTTGTCACCTTCCAAGAAGAGATATACACAATAGAATGCAAGCAGTACAAAGAGTAATGTTACTAATATATATGAGTAAGGAATTAATGCTGAGAGTACAAATGCTGCGAGTACTGCAATGAGTAATGGACTGATTGGATTTGTTCGAGTTTTAACAGTGCGTAGGAATATAAAGATGTATGATAATACCCCAAGTACTCCAATGGTCGATACGAGCTCAAGCAGATATGATGATGAAAATGAGAATGATAAGTTCCAAAGATTTTCCTCAAGATTAAAGCTTACTGGATGGAATCGAGTAAAGTCTACTAAATAGGTGCCATATCCTGAGCCGAAGAGGAATGAAAGCAACATTCGACCAGTATCTTGTGCAATAGATGCGAGTGCAATTTGGAAACCATAGTTGAAAGGTAATACAATTGGTTTTTCTGGAAGTGCAGCTACTTTATAAATAGTAAGCGCTATTCCCATAATAATAAGTACTGATGAGACAACATGAATAACCAAGTTATAATCGCGACCAAATTCTTTAAGGCTTCCTGCTTTATACCGTTTCCATACATAAATTGATGAAAGCAAGACTATAGGAAGCAAATAGGCGATATGTTGTACTGGTGAACCAAAGGTTGTAAAGTACTGAGATTGAATTGCTGGGAATGGAAATATATGGATATTAAAGAAATAGAGTAATGAGATGAGAGACGATACAACAGCTCCAATCATAAGTGCTGACAATGCAATATTAAATGCATTGCGGTTATCAATGGTATTTACGGTTGCAAAGTAAAATAACAAGGTTAAGAGAAGAGGCACTGCTTGGATTAATGAATCATAAGTGTTTGGTGCCAGAAGAGAAGAGATGAGAATGATAGCTCCAAAAAGAAATACTGGTAAATTAAACGGTGATGTCCGGATAATAATCTTACGCTCAAAATATGATCGTGCTCCCCACAATATAAGAAGGGCAAGTGTAGCAAACATCATGAGTACTTGCTTTGGATAGATGAAAAAATCAGTAGTATTTACTAAGAAGAATAGTGGAAGCAAAAATAAAGACGCTGCAATAATAACGAGGGAAATAGATTTGGTATATTGAATGGCTTCAAGATTTTTCATGATGTATATAGACAGTATCATACCCTTGAAGTGCTTGTCAAGATTGATTATGAAGCTAAAAACGACCAATTAGGGGTTGACACCTGCAAAAGGGTGTCAACCCCTAAAGATGTTTTTTTCAATAATTTGAGGCTTTAATCGTACAAGAGACTCATGAAATGCTTTTATGTCTCCAACAAACGTGTGGTAACGATTTGGAGAAGAAAAATAAGAGAGTAATAACCGTTTATTACAAAACGAATCAAGAGATGAATCAAGATATTCACGAAAGCTTGACCAGGAGTAAGAATCAGCTGGAACATTTTGAGTAATCTCTGGGTGAAGATGGAAAATTCGTGAGAGTTCTAATATTTGGTCGTCTTTCTCAATAAAAGCTGCTTTGTAACGACCATGCATGATTCGACCCACACGATTGTACTTTTTATTGTAATATTCAGTATACGCATTATTGAGCTGCTTCATGAATCGTGGGATTGAATCTTTCTGACTTTGGCGTAGTAGTAAATGGAAATGATCAGGAAGCAGTACATAGCTTAATGCATCTACTTCACTACTCATATTTTTTATCTGCAGACGGAAGGGAAGTGCAGGATAGACTTTAAGCACTTGCTTGATTGGTTTTAAATACACATATATATAGAACAGAAAGGTTTGATAGTCATTATCGTCTTGAAATAAAAATTTGTCAACACTTCTGTTATATATATGATATGTTCCTTCAGTAAAATTACGAACAACATATTTAGAGGGCATATGGATACCATTCTAAATTGTTCGTTTCTCGTTTTCAATTATCTCTCTTATGATGAGTTAATCAATCTTTACTCCTTCAAATTTAAGCCCTTCAAACCGAAGAGGTTCAGGGGTAGGTGTGGGAGTGGGAGTTGGACCTGCAGTATATGTAATAGTAAGCCTTGGAGCATCATAAGTAGCATGTTCTCGGCCTGCAAATGCTCTTTCACGCCACTGAAATGCTGGAGTGCCTTGAAATTCAATGTAGAGCATAAGCGTATCACCTATCTGCCAACCTGGTTGTTTTATTATTTCATTTAGTATGCTTGCAATGTTGTTTGATGAATATCGTGATCCTGCATTCCAGTTGCTCGGTTGTGACCATGCAACGGAATTTGATGTGCGTGGTCTCCCATTTGCATCAGCATAACTTGACGGTATTTCTGGGTTAATTTCTTTTATTCCTCGTATTAGATTATTTGGCCAAGTTCCCCCTCCATCAGAAAGTGCAACGACATCAATAGTTGCATTTGTTATAGTATCAGCACCGCGAAGCGTTATATTTTGAAAACGCAGATAACTATTTACCACCACACCGAACTCTAGTCCAAAAAATATCCTTGGATCAGCAGTATCTACTCCAGTAACAGAGTTCCAATCACCATCATCAGCGTCTGCTGCAATGTCAAAAGTAGTTGTTGGGTCAATTTCATAGGGGTATGCCTGAGGAGGTAGTGAGGAATCATCAAAAGAAAAGCTGATGTGAGTACTGCTGACCTCCCAAGGAGAGACATCATATCGTTTGCCATCATTCCCAATGACAAATGCTTCTGGAATTACAAATCCATCTCCTTGTAATGTTCCATTCTCATTATTTTTGGTGAGAGCTTGTGTGCTTCCTACTAATCGATACTCAAAGGAGTAAGTTTGAGCTCCTTGCATTTTTTCAACAAGTGCAGAGAGTTTTGTGCCTTCTGGTCGAGGGGTGTACTTCCAAGTAATCCCATTTTCTTCATAGTATGCTTCATTTTTTGTAACGGTAAAATGAGAGGGGATAATCCATTCAATGCCTTTTCCAGTGTGAGGATTGATTGTTTCCATTGAAGTTTGGCCTACTTTTATATGTACGTTATTTTTATCAGAGATGTAGGTTTCACCTTTTTTTTCAAACTCTAAATTTATTTCCTGTAACTCTCCGTTGTTATCACTGTAGTGTATTGGTGATTGACTAAATACAGCTGTATATATACCATTCCCATGGCTGAAATGTTTCCCATTAAATGATCGTTTCGTAACAATTTCTTGATAATCTTGATCAGTAGAAAGTAACTGATTTTCCTGAGATGACCTATCAGGTAGGAAAATAACGATTCCGAAAAAAACGATCATGAGAAGTATAAGAGATACCTTCTTCATGCTCTTTAACTATATCATGTGCGCACAAATGAGACAAGTTATAAACATGTCTTTCTAGAAGAAATCAGGCATTCTAATCCTTTTGATTAATGATGAGGAAGTTGAAATGTAGGTCGTTACTTACTCCAGCATTAATCTTGACCGTAAATGAGCCACTTTCAGTTGCTGTTGTTTCATTTTGTTCCAAGATATATGGTGCTTGGCCTTGTGTATCTGAGACTGCAGTAACATAAATAAGTGAGTTTGTGGTTATGTCATGATTATAAATTTTCCGTATTGTTTTACCAGATTTAATAAATGTAGTACCTGCTGAAGTAGATGCTACTATTTCAGTATCGGAAAGATTTGTTATAGTAACTTTTGGCACTGCAATATTTTGAACTGTTGCAGTGCCTTTAACCGTTATATCTTTTTCAAATGATACGTTTTCAGCAAAAGTCACAGTACCGTCTGTTTCAATTCGCAGGGCGTCTGCCATAAATGAGAGCGCACCTTGTTGCAGTGACTGGATTTGTAACTCTTCACCAATGGTGTTAATGCTCGATGATGTAACGTGTAGTGAGTTTCCGATGGTAAGAGAATCGGTCAAAGAGACCTCTTGAGAAGTTACAGTGCCCATTACTACAAGATCTCCATCTGCTTTGGTGATAGGCGCGCCATCTGATGCACTGAGCAATGTATAGGCAATTGGCTTTAAGCCTGTCAGTTCATCTATAGACGCCGATATTGAAGCAATTTGTTGTTCATTTGCCTTAATTGATTCTTGTAAATGCTCTAAGATATTTTTTTGCTCTTTGGCAATTGCCGAAAGATATACCGTCATGCGGTCATACTTGATGGCATCAGGTTGTCCATTTTTGTCATAAATTACCAAATCAGTAAGCCCTTTTGCATCTAAGTCTTCTGCCAAAAATCCGATATCATGTGCTCCAGTATGTTTATAATTATATGATTTTGCATCAAGTTCTAATAGCTTATTAAAGTCAGTATTCAAGGATTGAATATTCTCTTTATACCGTTCAGATGAGGAAGACAAAAATATATTTCCATT
Source organism: uncultured Gammaproteobacteria bacterium (assembly GCA_964448725.1). Classification (GTDB taxonomy): domain Bacteria; phylum Patescibacteriota; class Microgenomatia; order Levybacterales; family GWA1-39-11; genus JBDHUV01. The sequence goes on from CAYVAJ010000006.1 coordinate 28,544, forward strand.
TTCATCTGCGACAAGTACAGTGCCGGTAGATGTTCCAAGCCCTGCAATGGCAAGAGGAGAAGTGGAAGTATTAGTTGTGCCAATACCTACATTTCCTGAATTGTCTATTACAAATTTGGTAATACCAGAAGATGAGGCTGTCAGGATATGTTGATCTGTGCCAGAATAATTTAAGTTTACTAATGCCTTACCAATAGGAGATCCTTCAATGTTTAATGTTCCAATGGGTGCCTCAGTACCAACTCCTACACTAACAGCATTTACCCCTGTTCCTCCAAGAACAAGTGAGTTGCTCTGTGAAACAAGTGCAGAATAACCAATAGCTCCTGCATTAGTGAGTTGTGTTGTTGTTCCTGGTCCTGAACCATAACCTAGAAAGGTGTTATTTGAACCTGTGGTATTTGCATTTGCAGTAGTGGTAGTGTATCCAGCACGGCTTCCTAAAAATACATTGTTGGAGCCGGATATATTGCTATAACCTGAATAATATCCAAGAAAAAGGTTATTATGTCCATTTGTAGACGACCTGCCTGAGTTGTTTCCAAAAAAAGAATTGTTACTTCCGGAAGTATTTGCATACCCTGCTTGATAACCCGTAAAAGTATTGTATGAACCAGTACTTGATCTTCCAGCTTGAGTACCTAAAAAGGTGTTGAAAGGTGCTGTGCTTAAAAGCCCTGACTCATATCCCAAGAAAGTGTTGTAATTGGTGTTGGCAGTATATCCTGATCTGTATCCAAGGAATGTATTGAACACTCCGCTTGTGTTTGCATACCCTGCTTGATAACCCATAAATGAGTTATAATTTCCCGTGGTTGATTTTCCTGCGTTATGTCCTAATAGCGTATTGTAGCCACCTGATGTAAGAGCGCTTCCTGCCAATTCACCAACGAGTGTGTTAGTGGTGAGGATTTGAAAGACGATATTGTCATTTGATTTAATAATTGCGTCATTGATAATTACGTCTCCCGTTGTATCACCACCAAGAGTGAGTGTTTGGTTATTGATTGTTTGTAGAATTCCAGTGCCAGTGGTAAGTGAACCAGATGCAGATGCGTTACCTGATCCATTTACGTCAAAGAGCAGTGTCTGATTATTGTCATAAAGGGCCAGAGTGCCTAAGTTACTAATGGTAAGTAATGGGTTTGAATTGCTGTTATAAAAGTTAAGTCCCGAAGTTGAGACACTAAAAATTGATGTGTCTCCTCCGTCATAAAGATTGAGCCCTCCGGTTCCAGCAAGAGAATTTGTTGCGTCATAATTTAGCTTAATGATGCCTGAACCCTGTGCGTTGAGTGTAAGATCTGCTGATCCGAGTATTGCTGATCCGCCTACAAGAGTAGGCGCGGTATCGGTAAATGGACTTGGAATTGCTTTAATGTCGTCAAAGTATGCAGTAAAAGCAGTTGCGGAGTCAGTTACTGTGAAGCGAATTCGGGTAACGGTGTCTTTATCTGCATTAGCAACGTCAGTAATATCAAGTGTTTTTATTTCCCAGGTATTGGCGCTTGAGATAGAAAAGCTCTTGGTCTCCCATGTTGAACCTCCATCATTACTGAATTCAAAACTCATATAACTTCCTACTCTGGAAGAGTATATTTTGAATTGAATACCTCCTTTGTTGGAGAGATCAGTTGAAGAAATGGTTTTAGTGGTGGTAAATGATGGTGATGATATACTGCCTCTATAGACAGTAGTTTGTGGCGTTGATGTACGTCCCCCTATAACATATAAATAATAATTAGAATTTGACTGTGCATAGAAAGTCCTAAATTCTCGCATTGCTGTGGGGAGTTGAGCCTGATTTGTTGTAGAAAATGTCCCAATATTTCCATTTGAATCTACAGATGCTTTATAAATAGAATCGTAATTTGATGAACCATTGTATCCCCCTAAAACGTACAGAGAATAGTTTGTTCCATCTGTAAATACTAGTGCGTCATGAAGACCTGAGTTTTGCGGCAATTGACCTTGTCCGGAGGTTGTCCAGGATCCCACATTTCCGCTTTCATCGATTTGTGCTTTGTAGACTGCTGTTGAAAAGCTGCCGCCTACATTTCCTCCTATGGTGTAGAGATAATGGTTTCCGCCTACTGAGATTGATCTTAGTGCTTGTGCCCACATTGCAGCAGGTAGTTGTGTTTGATTGGCTGTTGTCCAGGTGCTAATATTGCCATTTGCATCTATGGTGGCTTTGTGTAATAAGGAGCTAGGTCCGAATCCTCCTGCAAAATATACATAAGTGGTACCACTAATAGTTACTGTTGCAACACCATTCATATTTTGCGAACCAATACCTGATGGCAATTGACCTTGTCCGGAGGTTGACCAGGATCCAACGTTTCCGTTTTCATCGA
>CAYVAJ010000006.1:31000-59234 GCA_964448725.1 uncultured Gammaproteobacteria bacterium
TTTCATCGATTTGTGCTTTATATACAGTTAAGTAAGTCCCACTACCTCCATTACCTGCTAACACATAAATGAAAGTACTACTTCCCACAGTAGCAGTAAACATGCTTTGTTGATATATAGTAACAGGGAACTGGGCTTGATTGGTTGTTGTCCAGTTTGAGATATTACCACTTTCATCAATGGTTGCTTTGTATACAGTATTTGTATAGCTGCTGGTAAAAGGTGATCCACCGACCATATAAACATAGGTTGTTCCGTTAATGGTTGCGGAAACAAGGCCGTGTCTATATCGAGCAGCAGGTAATTGTGTCTGGTTTGTAGTAGAAAGAGTATCGAGGCTTATCGGTCTTGCAACCTGATCTAGTTGTACACTTCCAGTTCCTTCTTGTGTGATGGTTGCTTCTTGAGAAAGAGCAAGCTCATCACTGTCCGAACTTACCCAATCAGTTGCATCATCTGCTGTGTCAAGCGTGAGGCTCTCATAAGAGTAAGTGGAACCCGCATCTTCAAGATCTTCATTATTATAATACAGATAGTAAGTATCAGACCCGCTTGCGCTAATTGATTCAGTCAACTGGAAAGAAATAACCACAGATGTTGTACAACTGCGGGTAATATTTCTCGCAATTTCGTTAGAACCATCAGAGATGCGAATGTCGTTACTATCGCTTCTGGAATGAGAGCAGACATCGCTTGCCGTTGTACCTGAAAGGCTCAGTGTGACTTCGTGTCCTACAGGGACGGTTTGGGATGCGCTCGTATTAGTTGTTGTGATTCCTCTCCTGTAGGTAAAGGTATTATCTCCCAATGTCCATCCACCTTCAATAGCAGTACCGACAACCGCATCAGTGGAGTTAGTTAACTTAATAGCTCCTCCTGACTCTAAAATTCCAGCATTTGTCAGCGTGCTTCCACCAACCGTGAGTGCGCCATTGGCATCAATGGAAAGATATGAAGTATCCCCAGCTTGGTTTGTAACATCAAGAATATTTCCTAATGCCCCTGCTGAACGAAGAGTAAGCGTTGTCGTACCATCGGTGGTAGGAGCAAAAACGGTCCCTCCAGTTACCTCAAGACTTCCTGCTACATGCACATTGTTAGTTACAGTACTTGATCCATCGATATATTGATCACCACTAAGATGTAGTTTGGCAGTAGGAGCAGAAGTGCCAATACCCACATTGCCATTACCGGTAAAATTGAAGTCATAGGTATCAGTATTAATGGTTGTTACGGCTCCTAAAATACCCCCTAATTGCACTTCAGTATCTGACATACTAAGGCCATTTGAAGCAGTATAAACGGCACCTTGGGAGCCTGAAATAGTGATTGTCTTGGTTCCGGTATTAGTTGTCAGTGTCACTCCTGTGCCTGCCGCAAAGGTGAGTGTGTCAGTGTTACTTCCAGCAGTAATACTAGTATCACCAATAGTAAAAGTCTTGAAAATATTTTGTGCTGATCCAGGATCATTATTGGTAATAACAGGATTCTGACCACCTGAGATAGAAATGCCACCTTCTCCAGTAATTGAGTAAATGACATTTGAAGAGGTAATAGTCCCTGATCCTAAATCTAATGATTGACCGCGAAAGATTATATCGTCATTGAATGTTGTAACTCCTTCAACTTGTAGGGTATCAAGGAAACGAGATGCCCCCTGAAACTCAGCGGGAATATTAATAGTCAGTGCGCCTAAAATCGCTTCGTTTTGAGGAATTTCTCCGGGAATAGCCGTGAGAGGAGTTGTCTCCTGCAAGGTAATATCATCCGTTTTTTTAGGAAGGTTTTGTACGAGAAGAATCCCAGCTGAGCCAAGCACAAAGAGTAAAATAATTGCTCCTACAGGGAGAAGAAAGAGTCTTTTAGGAGCAGTGTAGAGCTTTTGATTAACAGAAAAATAATTAGAAAGTTTAGCCTTTGCTTTTTGATTTTCCAATGGTGCTTCTTTTACGGAAATGCTTTCTTCAGGCGCCCTTTCTTCTGTGCTTCCTTCTTCTTGTATTCTTTTTTGTAATTGTTCTGCTGTTGTATTTGTATTCATAAGGTTAGTCAGCAGATTATCTGCCTTGTTACTTTTAGTATTCATAAATGAACACATTCTTACTTTTTCACACATATATGGATTGATGAGGTAGGCTAATTATCTTTCCATTAGCGCGTGAAAAGAGCAGTATAACTATCATAAATTAGCCTTGAATTGCTTGTCAAGGTGAAGAATATTTACTGATATATTGTGATACGTATTGATGGAGAGCAAAAATATTATAAGTTAATCTGTCTTTGTGTTAACGATGAGGAAGGTAAAGCTGATATTTTGAGAGACGGCATCTTCTATGTTAACGATGAAATAACCAGTGCCTTTTTCTGAGATATACAGCACCTGATTTCTCGTCTTTCCTTCTGGTGTAACTGAAATAAGTGAGTTTTCTTTCGCAAATGGGGTATTAATTCGCCGGTAAGTTTCACCAGCTGCAATTGACGTTCTTCCAGCAGACGCAGAGGCTGTAGCTTGTGTGCTTGATAGTTCAATAACTTCAGCTTGGTTGATATTTACCTCAGTTGTCGTCAGTGTGCCTTTAACCGCGACATTTTTTTCAAACTCTACGTTTTCCTTGAACTTGACGGTACCATCAGTGTTGAAGGTAACCGCACCAGCCATGATGGATACGGGCTGTTGTTTGAGCGGTTGGATTTCAAGTGCACTAGAGAGTGTGTTGATAGAGTTGCTCGTGATCATCAGTTCACCTGCCCCAATGGCAAGAGATTCAGTTATAGCAGCTTCACGAAGGGTAGTGGTACCAAGAACTGTTAAGTCAGCATTGATGGTGGCAAAATCAAACTCAGCAAAATCAGCTTCAATACCCGCACCTAAGTTAAAGAATGCAGAGGAAGAGGCAGTGAGACCTGAGATATTTTCGACAACCAGATTCTTCACTGTCAATGTCTCTACCTCTCCTGATGTGGCTGAAAGGTCTCCTACAGAGAGATCTCCAATTTGTGCTTCTCCAATTGCTGTTTCTTTGAATATACTTCGTGTCTGTGCAATATTTCCATATTGATCCATAGCAACCCAATCACCTGTTGTGTCTTGATCTATCTGAAGCTCTCCTACTGAGTTAATAATAAAGGAAGGGGTATTTTGTGCGTTCGTATCAACTTTACTATTTAATTCCTTTACTGCATTGATGAGTACAAAAGTAAGCGCGCTACTGTCGAAATTATACAGCTCGGTTTCTTGTGTATCAGTAGGATGTAACTTTGCTTTAAAGGTACCAATCGTGTAGGGTGCAATATCTTTTATATCTTGTGCGATAATTCCAATACCTTTTGTTCCTGATGGCATGTTACCCAGGCCATTAAGCGTATAATTAACCGGATTGATTTGATTGATAATTGAAAGTCCGTCAGTAAATGCATTAATATCTGTTTTAAGCCTTCTATCTGAAGCTATAGTCCATGCACTACTGCTTGGCTTTGCAGCAGAATTTGTTGAAAGTTGAAGTGCATATTCTGGTGTTGTAGTACCAATACCTACATTTCCACCAGTGAAGATTCCTGCATAAGTGCCAGATCGCGCACAAGCAAAGAGTGCGCCATCGACAGAAGCGTTACAGCTTCCAAAAGGTGTTTCATTTGTTGTATAAAGCGCTGGTCCACTGCCTGCACCATCGTGATTAATAGTTACGAAACCTACTCCATTATAATTATTTTCTGTGACAAACTTTGCGCCTAATGCAGATTGTACATGTAACATTGCGTTCGGCAAGCTATTGCCGATACCTACACGGTCTGTGAAATATCCTCTTCCACTTACCTCAAGTTTTGCAGAAGTTGGGGTTGAAGTGCCAATACCGATATTTCCTGTTGAAGCGATACGTAGACGTTCTTGGGAATTACCAAAGATAAGTTCGGTATCTCCACTGACGGGAGAGTTAGTTCTAATAGCTTGCATGAACGCACTTTCTACAGTATTAGATGAAGAAAGATTAAAGACCAATTTAGAGGCAGTGTTATTACTATTGCTTGAGTTTGAAAGTGTCAGTGCAGTCGTTACAGTACCACCATTTGTTTTAACAATATTGACAGGAGAGAATGGAGTAGTGGTACCAATACCCAGGTTACCTGTACCAAGGTTGAAGAATGCATTTTGGTTAGTAAGACCAGGGAGTCTGACAGTTGCACTTGTCGTAGCAGTTGCCCCTAAGAGTAAATCATCGGTTATATCAAGTGGGGAGAGAGCTCCAGTTATTCGTTGCCAGTCATTGGTGTTGGGTAGATCTCCTGGATCTAGCCATGAGAGAGTTCCTGATCCATTATTAACCAAAATATAGTTTGCACCCGTTGCTTGAGATCCTGGCCATGTATAGGTAACGGAGTTGAGTGTAGTATTTCCTGCAACAGAGAGTGTAGAACCAAGAGTAGTTGCACCGGTGATGTTGGTTGTTCCCGCTACAGATAAGAGATGGAGAGGATTGGTAATTCCAATACCAATATTTCCAGCAAAGTAGTTATCATTGGCAGTCTGCTGATAGACGCCATAATCAGTTCCAGTTCCTGGCTCGACTTTTAGATACAGTCCATATCGATTAGCGTCTGTATCAGGCAAATCTGCGAAAAAGCCATAGTGTATTCCACCGCCTGAATCTGTATTGCCTTTTGCATAAAAGCCATATCCGCTATCAGCATTTACGTTCCCGTGAGTAGTGATATCAGAGTAGAAACCATATGCAAATTGTCTTGTAATATCTGAATTGGTCAAAACCTTGGAAAAAACACCAAATGATTCATTTCCGTGGTTTCCTGTAAAAGCATTTTCAGTTGAAATATACATGCCAGTGAGGTATTGATAGCTAGCACTACTTCCACTTCCTGCAGCATCCAGTATGAGACCGTCTCTCTCTATATCAGTTGTTGTATAGCTTCTGTCAATATGTAGACTTGCAGTAGGAGCAATGGTGCCAATTCCTACATTCCCGTCTTTATTGATGACAAATTTCGTTGTCCCTGAAGCAGATGCGGTAAAGATATTTTGATCAGTGCCCGTATAATTCAAGTTGACAAGGGCTTTTCCGACAGATGAACCAGATACGTTCAGTAAACCAACTGGTGTGGTAGTGCCTATTCCTAGATTACCAGTGCCAAGATTAAACCAGGCATTTTGATTTGGTAAACCAGGTAAGCGAATCAATGCAGATGAAGTTGCAGTGTTTCCAAGTAATAGGTCATCAGTAGTGTTTAGTGGGGCTATTGATCCATTTGCACGTTGCCAATCATTGGTATTGGGAAGATCACCAGGGTCAAGCCAGGCAAGTTCTCCTGATGCATTAGTTGATAGTATGAATCCATCTGATGGTGTTGCGCCAGACCAGTCATATACTTGACCTCCAAGACTTATGGTTTCATCAATAATAACGTCTCCATTTAATGAGAGATTTCCGTTTGAATCTATTGAGAGGCCTGTTGAGCCATATCCACCACCAAAGTTAGTAGTTGCATTGCCTCCAATATTAAGTGTCGTGACAGTACTATCCAAGAAATTGAAAGTGGTAGCACTAGATGTTATATCTCCACCGTTCACTGTTAGATCTCCAGTTAAGGAAGTATTTCCACTGACCCCTAACGTGTCCCCTAAGGTAACAGCACCAGTAATATTACTGGTGCCTGCTACAGACAGTTTATGGAGCGGGGTCGTTGTGCCGATTCCAATATTGCCATCATTTTTAATTATTAATTTTGTAGAGAGTGAGCCATCTGTCCCATCACTTCTTGTTTGAAACTCAAGTCTACCTGGCATATCACCACTTCCCCCTGGGGTACCATCAACATAAGAAAGAATATTGGCACTTTCAATGTATGAGGAGCCATCATAGCTATTAAAGGTTATCCCGCCTAATTTGTCTGCATCGCTAACTATACTGGGAGATGCTTTAGTACCTCGTGCACGGTAGAAATCATAGTCAGCTCCACCACTGGCGCTTCCAAAGAAGCTGTAGTGGGATATATCAGCATTTCTTCCGACAATAGATAGGATATCATCAGGAGCTGTTGTTCCAATACCAAGATTTCCACTGTTAAGTATTGTAAATACCTCAGAAAGTCCGCTATCTCCCCCTGATGAAGTTTGAATACCAAAATTTTTACCATTTAAGATATTAATTTTAGGATTAGTTGATCCTCTAAACGTTAGAGTACCAGACATAGATGCTGATCCTGATAAATCAAGTGCTGCCAGTGGAGTGGTGGTCCCAATACCTAGATTTCCGGTGAAGTAGCTATTACCGCTCCCCAAAACTTGTAGAACTGTTCCCACCTGAAAGGTATCATCTGTTTTCAAGATATCAGCAGCTTCTCGGTAAAGATTGGTATCTCTAGAACTCAAGCCTCCAGGTCCGAAATTGACACCTGGTTTTGATACTCCACCAATATGATATTCAAAAGATGCCCACGCAAATGAGTCTGTACCGGTGACAAACTGGAGAGCTCTTTTATTTCCTGTTGTTGGCACAATAATACTAAAAGCTGGTTTAAAACTGATACTGGAACCTTTTGTATCAAGCACAAATCCTTCAGTAGTGTCTCCTCCAGAGTAAAACACATGTAAAGGACTGGTTGGGTTGGTAGTCCCAATTCCGACATTCCCGTCTTTGTTGATGACAAATTTCGTTGTACCTGAAGCAGAAGCAGTAAAGATGTTTTGGTCGGTGCCTGTATAGTTTAAATTGACAAGTGATTTTCCGGTGACAGAGCCTTCTATATTAAGTTTGTGTGTCAGAGCATTTGTACCAATCCCCACAAACCCTCCAGCTAGATATGTATTTCCAGCATTGGATGCATCTGCGATCTTGAATTCTACTTCTCCGATATATCCTGCAATTGGAGAATTTCCCGTAGAAACAGCAGTTAATTGGTAATATCGGTAACCAGTACTATTTCCTGAGAGTGTTGTGTGTGTCTGGGTAGCTGCCCCTCCAAGTGTGAAATTTGATCCTATATCTGTCCATGTTGATCCATTATTACTTCCCTGCCATTTCCATGTCCCCCATGAATAAATGGTATACTGATACCATTTTGCCTCAGTAATTACTTTTTGTGCTCCTGCGCCAAAATCAAATGTAATTACTATTCCTGATATGCTTTGTTGAGGCACATTACAATCAACACTGGACAGATCTCCATTAATAACATCTGATATACATGTTGTTCCGGTAAAATTGGTGCTTACACTCATCGTAGAAGTACGATCTCCGCTCCCATTTGGGTTGTTATAGCTAGCTAAAGAGGAAACATCATTAATGATGAGCTGTGATGTTCCCATACTTGCAAGCAATCCTCCATCAGATAACTGCCACTCTTGTAAATTAGCTGACTGTCCTGTATAGCCTTGGATTATCAACCCTTTATTAGTTGCAGCAGTAGGGGTAAAGATCGCAGTTGCAAGTGCGTCAGTGGTTATCGGTGCATTCAAAGTAAGTTGATTGGTTGTACTTGTTGTACCAATTCCTACATTGCCAATAGATGAAAGAGTTCCTGCGATATTTGTATTTCCTGTTGCCGCAGCTACGGTAAATTTATTTGTATTAATAGCAAAATTTCCAGTAACCCCTAAAGTCGAGCCAAGGGTAGTTGCTCCTGTTATATTGGCAGTTCCGGATACATGAAGTTTGGAGGTTGGATTGGTGAGGCCAATACCTAAATTACCAGTACCCAGGTTGAAGAATGCATTCTGATTGGAAAGACCAGGTAATTTGACCGTAGCACTTGAGGTAGCAGTAGCCCCAAGGAGTAAATCATTGGTAATATCGAGCGGAGAGAGAGCTCCATTCATTTGCTGCCAGAGGTTCATGTTTGGAAGGTCGCCTGGATCAAGCCACGAGAGTGTACCCGAACCATCATTGGTAAGGATATAGTTTGCTCCATTTGCTTGAGATCCTGGCCATGTATAGGTAACGGCATTAAATGTTGTGTTTCCTGCTACTGAAAGTGTAGAGGACAAGGTTGTGGCTCCTGTAATTCCAAGTGTATCACCAAATATGACTGCTCCAGTTATGTTGGTTGTGCCGACCACAGACAGTTTGTGGAGTGGATCGGTAGTCCCAATACCTATATTGCCATTATCAAATATACTTGAGTCAGTGATCCCAAATTGAGATGAAAATTTAGATATATAGTTGGCAGTTCCTGATCCTCCGATTCCAGCACCAGTGCCTGCACAATTACCTGATGTGAGACAGAAAGTTCCACTACTATTTGGTAACGTATAGGTTTGATTACCGGTGAAAGTGTTAGTAGTAATTTCTCCTTCAAACCCTGAATCGTGGAAGAACAGCGATGATCCAGATCCACCGGTAGTAAACGCTGCACCAGAAGTTACATCGCCAATTGCAGTTATATCACCAACACCACCAATACCGGAGGCTTCTTGCCAAGAAAGATTTCCTGTACTATCAGAGGTGAGGACATACCCTGAACTTACCGCATCAGCACCTGGCCAGGTGTAGGTTACTCCATTAAATTGTGTTGTACCTATATTGGTGAGGTTACCTGAATTATCAATCCTGTTTACACTGTTTGTTTGCAGTGCCCCTGAAATGGCATTTAAGTTACTTCCTGTTATAGCGTTGCTCGTTGTGATCGTACCAAAGCCTGATGTTATGGAACCTGAGGAAAGGACTCCAACACTAGTTAGTGATGATGATGTTACACCTGACCCCAGTGTGTCCGCACTTAATACACTATTACCATCAATGTAATATGCTTGAGCATTTGAGATATTAATACTTCCCGAAACATCTAATTTTGCAGCAGTTGGTGTAGTAGTGCCGATACCAAAATTGCCACCAGAGTTAAACCACCCATGTTGATTTGTTACACCTGGGAGTCGCACAAGTGCTGAAGAGGTAGCATTTGATCCAATAAGTAGATCGTCTGATATATTTAATGGAGAAATAGTTCCAGAGATTCTTTGCCAGTAAGTAAGTTCTGCTCCCGATGCGCTTGACCATGTAGGCACACCTCCTGAGACTATTAGTATCTCGTTGGTTGTTCCAATAGGCAGTTTGGAGAGTGTATTTGCGCTTGATGCATAGAGGAGATCGCCTGTTGTATAGGTTGTTTGTCCAGTACCTCCTCGTGTTTCATCAAGTGATGATTCAATGGTCCACGTACCTGAAGCAATATATGGAACCCCAGTTGATGCCGAAGTATTAATTCCTGTCCCGCCATATTGTGTACCGATTGCAGTGCCATTCCAAGTTCCGGAAATAATATTTCCTGCTGCATTTATTTGAAATGCATCTGCAGTACCTGAAGTGAATGTCCCTGATATATCAGTATTTGCGGTTATGACAACAGTCGTGCCATCATCGGCTATTGATGAGTCTCCAATTGAAGTAGAACCGGTAAATTTAGGAAGGGTATTAGTGGTGCCTGATCCTGAAAGTGCACCTACTCCTGAAACTGACTGCCAGGAAAGGACTCCATCTCCATCAGTTGTGAGGACGTAGTTATTAGTCCCAGCATCATCAGGTAATGTATAAGTTACGTTATCGGCAAGTGCACTCGGTGCTTGAAACGCTACATAGTGGGAAGAGTCTGAGTCTGCAAGTCGCAGGCTATTTTGACTACTTATTTGAAGTGGGGAATCAATGCTCCAATTCCCAGTTATGACTTCATTTTGGCTACTGCGTGTAATCAAAGAATTTGTGTAATCAATCACAATATTTACCTCACCTGCTGGGGATTCAGTGAGACTGAAATCTGAGGCGTTAAAGTCAAGAGTATCAGCTGAGTTTGTAAGCATTACATCTCCTTCTTGTACATTTACTACAGCACTGCTTAAGCCACCTACATCAGCTGAACATTTCCACATATTTGTTGTTCCATCCCATTTAAGTAATTGACCATCAGAACACCCTTGAAGGAGTGAGAGCTGATTAGAGTTAGCTCCTGCAAATTCAAGACCTGAACGAGAAGATATGTTCCCTACGCCATCTTCTGAATCTAAGAGAGATAGTGTGAGAGTGTTTGATGTATTAGTTAAGCCATTGCCAGCAAGGCTTGTAAATGAGTTGCCATCGCCACCTATTTGCAAGGATCCTGATAATAGCAAGTTTCCATCTATCTCTAATTTTTCACTTGGTATAGCGGTGCCGATACCTACATTTCCTGCAGTATTCGAAAGATAAATAAAATTTCCTGATTGAGTCCATAGTTCTGATGTAACAGTACTCGTAATTGTAATAGCTTTATTTGCAGTGTCTGTTGAGAGAGTGATGCCTTTACCAGCTGTGAATGATAGGGTATCGCCAGTGCTGTCTGCTGAGAAAGATGTACCGCCAGCTGAGATCGTAGAGAATATATTTTGATCATTTCCTTGAGAGATAGTTGATGAGATAGTAAGGCCATCGATTGCAATTCCTTCTCCGGCTACCAAGGCAACTGCTCCAGTTTGTCCAGCAAGAGAAAGCACTCCTGTATTCGAAATAGTAGGAGATTGTCCTCCTGTTGAAGCAAGTCCACCTCCCACAGTGACGTTGTTAATAATATTAGGGCTTGTAACCTCTCCTTCAAATACCGCATTACCTTGAATAGTGAGTGAGTCCTGATAGAGTGTAGGTATGTTAATGACAAGCGACCCCTTGACCTCTCCTTGGCTAGTTGGAATTGTCGGGAGCTGTGTGAGTTCCTCATTTTGCAGCTCTAATAGTTCTGATTGGGAATTGAGTCTGATTACGGTAAACCCTAGTACGATGATGAGGATAAGGGCTATGATGGGTGCACCTATGACAATAAAATATTTGCGAGAGGAGTGGTGAATCATTCCATTCATTGAAAGTGAACGAGATAGTTCAGATTTTTGTGCCTGGTCTTCTTTTTCTTGAGATATTTGTTTTTTAATATTTTCTATATCAGTATCCATAAGACAGGTATATAGGAGTCCCTATATAATTACTCTTCATATTCAAAACAAAACCAATGAATTTAATTAATTCATATTTTACTAATATAGGTCTTCATTTAGTTTAAATTCACAAAACTATAGTGTTTATTTTTGTTGGTAAAAAAATGAGTCATGAAAACAGTGTATATATATTAGTGTAGATAAGCTTCAAATTACCTGTCAATAGCAGTGTGAAAAGTTGACCTATTGCGAGATAGTAAAGTAATAGTGTTAAAAATCCTATGAGATTGTTGTAAGATTAGTTTGTAAAAAGTTATCAGATTAGAAAGAGAATGTATTAACAAATTGAAAAGTTGGCAATATTCACCGAATTGCATTTTGGAGATGTGTCTACTAATTAATATTCTTCTGTAAGCGACAAAAAATAAAGTGATCATTAGGTTTAAACCATGAATTGTAAGAAGTCTATTTTTGTGCAAAAATACTTAAATAAAGTAAAGTTTAGGTTGAAAAATCAATCTAAGTCGTGATCAATAAGAGTGAACGATTAGGCATAGAATTGTGTGAAAATGATATTTCAAAAATTATCATGAAAAGTAATTGATTTTGCGTGAAACAGCTTTACTGATGAGGAAGTGTATAATTAAATGATTGTTTTATTGCTAAAATATCAGTGTGTAGAAGTATCTTTGTCCATTGTTTTTCACGATTGACGGTATTTTGTATACACCAATATGAAGAAGCAATTTATCTTTTTTTCTTATGGTGTTCCTTGAGTAGGGCCATAATATAGTGATCCGTTTGAGTAGAGTATCTTTATTTGTTGGTCTGTGAGAGGGTAGTTATAAAACTGAACATCGTCTAATTTTCCGCCAAAGTAGGTGCCATCACCAGTAGCAAGTGCGTGGTATCTGCTTCCTGCGCCTGCATTAATTTGAGGACTAAGATTTGATGTTGAGCCAACTTGTACTCCATCGATAAACAACTTATCACTGCTCCCATTTTTTACAAATACAATATGACTCCATTTTCCAGTTGTTGCAGTACCTCCTGTTATATTGTTTCCGTTTAAATATGAATTAATTTTCCATTGTGATCCTGCTCGTTGTAGATACACTCTGCCTGATCCACCGCTTCTTCCATATGTCCAAAAAGCTCTGGTGCCGCTTATAGAGTTTGGATTTGCCCAGATTGAAATAGTAAAGTTATCATTAGGGAATGTAGATCCATCATTTGGTAATATAATAGAATCGTTGGTTCCATCAAAGTTAAGGGAATAATTGAATTTACCAGTAGTTCCATTACCCCATGCAGTATCTGCAGTAGCACAAGTACCTGCTGATATTTGTGCTCCTGATTCCCCAATACTTATTGTTCCGGTAATACCATTACCAGATGAATCATGAAGTATCGCGCCCTGGCATTCATCCATTTTCCAGTGAGCTATTGGTTTTCCTTTATTATAATCCCACGCTATTTGAGCTTGGGAGAGAGCATAGTTATAGAGTCTTACTTGATCTATTTTTCCATTAAAATACCCCCAAGCGTCTGATGTTGCACCTCTTGAGGTAGTGAGATATCCTGCACCTATGGTGGAGTATGTCCACCATGTTTGGCTAATAGTGCCATTACGAGAACTAATGAGTTTTCCGTCTACGTACAGGCTCTGTGTACTGGTGTTGCCTACGAGCGTCACATGATGCCACTTGTCGTCATTGACCGCAGTGCTTGTGGTTATTGCGTTAATACTTCCTGTCCATAATTCTGCTCTAAGAGTTCCAGTAGGTGTAATCCATAGAGTTGGGATATGAGATGTAGAAGTAGTAGGGGGCAGTTGATTTGACTGTCCAAATAAAGGTCCTGTGGATGAGGTTTTAAACCAGAGAGAGATAGATAGTACAGATGGCCCATCGAATCCAGAGGAAATATTTACAACGTCATTACTTCCATTGAAACTTCCTGCCCAGCCAACTTTCCCCTGAGATAGCCAATGGTTGCCTAAGCCACTCCATGTGCCAGTTTTGCTATTTCCCGATCTATCATTGACTGTTGTGCCTTGACCCTCCTCAAATGTCCATTCAGCAATTGGAGAACATGATGCAGTAGTAGCACCTGGGAGACAGTAGTATCTATCAGCAGCAAAAGATGCACTCCCTGAAGCATCAGTACCACCAGATCCCAGAACTGTAGCAGCGTTTTGGTTATAGTCAATTTTAATTTCTTCAGCAGTAAGAGCAGAATTATATATTTTGACTTCATCTATAAGGCCAGAGTAGAAGAGTGAAGCCCCATTAAATGAGCCTATGACAAAATTAGTTCCATATGTAGATGAATATCCTGTGGTATAGCTTACAGTTTTATTCAATTTGCCATCAACATAAAAGCTAATATCTACATTTTCTGCAGAAACGTTAAATACATACATATAATGATGCCATTCATTCACAGAGACAGCATTAATATTTGAGTATGATGTTTGCTGAGTTCCAGCAGTAGTGTTGTATGAGGCCATCATCGTTCCATTAGTAGCAAAACCTACGTAATAATTTCCACCACCATTTGCAAATACTGGTGTAGTGGCTGAAAATGTAGTATCTGGTTTTGCCCAAAACGAAATGGTCTTACTTTGTGTTTTATAAGCAGCAATGTTCCCAAGTGTAATACTTGCTGAACTGCCATTAAAGCTGAGTGCTTTGCCAAATTTTCCATCATTTGACCATGTAGCATTGGTAATCGTGCCATGTACTTTTTGTGGTCCTGAATCATGTGCGGTATTACCATATCCTTCGTTAAACTTCCAATACCCAATTTGGGAGCCGACAGGTGATCCGCCTGCGGGGTGGGAGGCATTCATATCTTCGATAATTTGTTTGTTGGTACGAGTATAATTATAAAGCCGTACTTCATCTACCTGACCTTGGAAATATCGCTGAGCTGCTTCAGGTCTTCCAAGACGCAATGACTCAGAAAACATGAAAGAATTTGCTGTATGGTTAGTAGATTCCATTTGAATTCCATCAATATAGAGGTATGCTTTTCCTCCTCTTTCCCATGTTGCGGTAATATAGTGCCATTTGTTATCAGCATAAGATTGTGAAGATGTAATATTGACATCTGTGCCGCTGTTTGTACCTTCAATAAAAAACGCTATTTTTTCATCAGCAGTGAAGTAGAGATGTAACTCATCTTCAGCACCATTGCCATTGCCTCCATTATCAGCGGTACCATAAAAAATGTACCCGATATCTGAATAATTTGTATCTGACTTTACCCATAAAGACATAGTGCCATACTCTGATCCTGTATCAGGAGTTGGCGAAAAATTTATAAAATCAGTTGAGCCATTGAAATTCCCTCCGTTTCCATACTTACCCTTTACCCAATTACGTGTTCCTGATCCATTCCATAGTCCACTATTATCATGTCCTGATTTATCTATAATTGTAGACCCAGAACCTTCTTCAAAATCCCAATAGCCGACTGGTCCTGGAGCCCAATTATATAGTTGGGTGATTTCCATAGGGGGGAGAGCACGGTTATGCACGCGTATCTCATCAAGTATGCCGTTAAAGGAAGTATGGCCAGTTCTCGTACAATTTCCAATCTGTTGTAAATATGCTCCAATGGTAATATTTTGAGAATACGTCACTTCCTGTCCTAATGAATTATTGACATAGAGATGCCCTTTTTTTGTCGCATTATCCCAGGTATAGGTGACATGATGCCATGTGTTATTGGAAAGCTGACCAGTGTACACGGGGCTGACACTTACACCGGAAGCATACTCATGGGTGACAGTGACTCCTGAATTTTTCAATGCAAAAAATATTCCTCCAGTATTATCTCCGTCAGATGATCCCATTGCGCACTGTGCTGATGAGTCAAGAGAAGGGGACTTAAACCAGAAAGAAAGTGTACCAGAGGAAGTGTCTAGGGTACTGGTAGTCATACCTGAGCTTGCATACCGATTACTAATACTTCCATGTGCAGTTGAATTCCATTCATATCCAGACCCAAAGCTGCCGTCAAAATAAGGAGTAGGAGTGGTGACTCCTACTTCAAATTGTATGCCATCTATATATACATCAGCATTGGAACTAAATACGAATTTTACATCGGCATGAGTAGCACCAGCTGGGACAGCAGCACATACTTGAGTTCTTGTCCAACTATCTGAGGTTATGGTAGAGCCTCCATGAGCAGCTACACCCCCAGTAATCCAATTAATGAGTAGACGTACAGTTCCATTATTCGTCTTCACATATGCTGAATAACAGTACCTATCTCCTATGCTGACTCCTAACGTGTTTATCGTAACTCTTCCTGCGTGACGAATAGTTGGACCTGCAGAGCCGCTTTGGACTCTAAATGCAGCACTTCCAAACTGTGAGTCAGTAGTAATACGGCTCAGTGTACATTGCGCTGCACTGTCATAACATCCCCAATTAGTGGTATTTGTCTCAGCAGAGGGGTTTCTTATATAATTTGTTGTCTCTATACCAGCTCGCAGTCCATTGCCGAATTTCCCAATAGCATAGTTGTTGTTACCGGTAACTGAAATGGTATTCCCATTTCCTGAAGAATCAGCAGCATCTCCTGTTGTTTCATCCATTTTCCAATAGCTAATAAGGTTGTTTGATAGAGAAGATGAGGGATCATTTGACCCAACAGATACTGATGTCCCCCGTATTGTTCCGCGTGCAGTAAAATCTGCTCTAATCTGATTTGCAGAACGTGCATACGGATAGACTTTTACTTCATCAATAAATCCTTGGAAAAAACGAGTGCTATTATTGGGACATGATTCGTCAGCACTGCAGGTACCGATGGTAATACCGTATCCGGTATTACCAATAGTTCCAGATACTTCTCCGCTTGCGATTTCCAGTCCATTTGCGTAGATTTTTGCTGTTGTGCCATCAGTTGTTGCACTCAGGTAATACCACACATTCGTAGAAAGCGTAGCAGTAGAAGTAAGACTTGTTACCCCAGTATTTCCATCCCAGGCAAGGAAAAAAACATTCCCATCCGCATTAACGCCTAATGAAAACTCATTACTAGCCCCACCTCTTTTTGATACAATATATTTGCCTCCATTAGAATCCCATGTAGTTCCTTTAATCCATGCACTGATAGTCATTTGGGTGTTATAGAGTGAGCCAGAGTCATCAATATGTACCGAATCATCTGATCCATCAAAATACAAACATTTTTCATTAATACAACTATCTCCAGTTTTCCATTGAGATCCTGATACAGACCCTGTATTACGATGAGTAGTAGAATCATTTGCTGATGTACCTTGTCCTTCGTCAAATTTCCAATATGCCACAGGGCCCGGAGACTGCTGTTCTGTTCCAGCTGTTCCTACTGTATAATCGTTCGCTTCTTGTGCAAAATCTGATGAGGTAAATCCATTTTCTACTGATGGGTTTCCATAGTACATAAATATTGTTTGAGCACCCGCAGGGAAGACATCAAAATTTACATGAATACTGGTACTCTCTGTGCCACAGCCGGATGCAATATAATAGGAGAGAAGTTTCCCGTTTTGTTGAGTAAATCTAATATCTCCACAATCACTCTGGAATTTTTCCGCATCAGACGTATCTACACTGAGTGTAATATATACGTTAGACTCCTGATTTGTATGTTCGGTGATAGGTATAGGTTTTCGATAGAGCCAATTATTATTCCACCATGCTTGTGCCCCTGATGGATTTAGAATAATATGCATGACAATCGGACCGAGAATAATAAGAATCGGCAGTGCAATTAAAAAAAGTCTTCTACGTGTCTGACGAACTTTTTGCAGTATTGTTACAATTTTTTGTTTCATGAGTATCATATGTATCTGTTTTATGGTGTCCCAGTTACGGGTCCATATCTAATTGCCCCTTGGTTATACAGTGTTTTTATTTGCTGAGCAGTTAATGAGTAATTAAAAGTTTGAAAATCATCAATTTGTCCAGTTGCACATTGAGTAGCGGTACTCAGGCATCCAATAAAAGCAGTGCTGTTAAGTGCGGTAAGACCGTTAAATGTTGATATATCAGTTACATCATCCCCATTTATATAAAATCCTGCACTAGTTCCATCCCAGGTAAGTACTGCGTGATACCATTGATTGGGGATAATGGCGTTGATCGAAATAGCTGTTCCGTCTCCCAGTGACGCATTCAAAGCTGCTCCATCACTACTAGTTCTGATATAAATACGGCTATGATCTGATGTTCTAGGATGACCGAACAAATAATAACCTGAAGCAGCTGCCTGGGTGCTTGAAGTTTTTATCCAAAAGCTTATCGTTCCAGTAGTAGTAGTGAATGCATTGGTGGGATCAAATGATATATAATCATCAGTACCATCAAAATTGAGAGAATAATTACGTTTGCCTGATGCGCCATTTCCCCAGGCAGTACTTGCAGTCTCACAATTTCCGGCAGTAGACTGACTACCTGATCCTCCAATAACAATTGTTCCGTTAATTCGAGTTTTGCTTGTGTCATAGAGTGTAGTACCTTGACATTCATCAAATTTGTAATGAACAGTAGGTTTGCCATAGTTATACTCCCAGGCAACTTGTGCTGGAGACAGAGCATAATTATAAATACGGATGTTATCAAGGTCTCCAGAGAATGGAACTTGTTGGTCAGACTCTGATCCAAACCGTAAATTTGGACCACCAATATTTCCTAAGTCTATTTCACAGTCTGTATCCTTCAGTGCACCATTTATATACATTTTGACACTATCTGTTGTGCTATCTTCAAATACTGCGGTAAAATGATACCATTGATTAATGGTAAGTCCAGTGTCGCTGTTTGCTAAACATTGGTTAGAGCCATCAGAAACTCTAAATATTAATAATTCACTGGGGTTGATTGCTAATGAAAATCCTGATTGAGTGCTGTTTGACCCATTTTTCTTTGCAATAACTGTACTATTGTCTCCGCTTGTTAAATCGCGTACCCATCCTGATATAGAAAAACTTTGTCCATCATCAAAGTCATGTATATCACCAAAATTAACATTCTCAGATGTATTATTATAAAAACGCAGTGCTTTCCCAATTTTGCCTGTTATCCATCGTCCTGGTCCAGCGTCATTTAAGGTTCCTGAATTGCCACTCCCACTGGTGTCATTAATAGTTTGCCCAGTACCTTCCTCAAAATTCCATTGACCGATAGGGGCACACGAGGCAGTAGTATCTCCTGGGGGACAGTAGTAGCGGTCAGAAGCCATTGAGGGATTTCCTGATGCGTCTGTACCGACATATCCAAGTATTACTGCTTTCCCAAGATTAAAATCAATCTTTATTTCATCAGAGGATAATGCTGTATTGTATACCTTGACTTCATCTATAGTGCCAGTAAAATCATAAGAAGTACTGCCATTTGCATGAGAGCCAATTCGGGTATTAGAACCTTGACCAGAATATGAAATAGCTGTTGATTCTGAGTCAGATGCAACAAGTTTTCCATCAATATAAAGCTGCTGTATGCTATTTGCAGGATCAACAACATACGCATAATGATGCCAGCCAGTCCCTTCATGAAAAGTACCAGCGGTAGTTTCTATCCAATCGGAGCCATTGTAATAATACCCTGTGGTACCAGGAGCGTCATCTAATCTGAGAATAACTGCGTCACCAAGGGAAATAATTTCTGCGCCACTTGTATCAGCAGCAGTGAGGTTTGCCCATCCAGTTAGAGTAACCGCTGTGGGACTGCCCATTAAGCCTGAGATTTCTACATAATCATCTCCATCAAAATTGAGAGCTTTATTCAATTTCCCGTTATTTGTCCAAGTTGCACCGATAATACTTCCGTCATAGGTCTTTCCTTGACTACTACTATTTTTAACTGTAGTCCCATTTCCTTCGTCAAATTTCCAGTATGCAATAAGTGAATCTTCAGATACATCTTCTACCCCCTCTGTATATGTTATCTCCAACTCAGGTTCAGCATATGATACATGATCATAAGTTGCGGCATACCGAAGGTTACAGGCGGCTCCTTCTAGTTGATTCTCCCAGAACAGCATAAGTGCATTACCGGATTCCCATCCAGCTTGATCAATTATTTCTTGAATTACGTCTGAAGCATCTGGAGAATTGACAGGTGTATTTTCAGTAAAACCAGTATCAGTATTCCAGTTAACTGATGCACTTGTACGTGTTCTCCCAGTAACATCTGCGTAAGAGGAAGGATTATCTGGATTAGTTGTGGCTTCTCCAATAATGCGGGATAGAAAACCTGTCCCAGCTGAAGAATAGCGAGGTGTTATATGAATCTCAGCACTATCTACTGTTGATCCTTCGGGAATTGTGACGTTAGTAAAACGAAAGTATCCATTGTAATCTAGATTAGAACACCTGCCAGCTGCTGAGTAATCAAGATTTGTGTGTAGTGTAGAGTTAGAAATATATAATCCATCATTAGCGCTTGCTGCAATGTTAAATGAAGTAGTTGGATCAATAATAACAGGAAACTGTGCATTCTGAACCCATGTATATGGGGTTTTAACAGAAGCTTGTAAAGTGTTTTCTGTAGTAGGGGATAAGGTAAATGAAAGCCTTTCTTCATTTTCAAGTGTAGAATAAAGTATGTTTGGGGTAGGTGATGAGTCATATGCGGTAGCAGGGAGAAATGCGAAAACTATGTGGTCATCAGCAGTAATGCTATTATCATAATTTCGGTCCTTATTTTGTGAGTTCTCTCTGAATTCAACTGGAGAGAATACTTCAACATCTTTTTTTCTATCCCATTGTATTTTTGATCCAAGCGGATTTGTGAAATCTGGAACATGAATAGCAATATTTTTAGGCGTAGTAACATTCATCGTAAATTCAAGTACAGGGTTCTCAATGCGGGGATTAGGAAGAGCTTCTTTTGAGTGAATAACGAGCTCTTTTGCCACTTTTTCAGGTGTGTTTATAAATCTCAAATCAATTCCATTGCCATAGATATTAGTATAAGTGATTACGTGATTTTTGATTTGTATTTTAGGATTTGGAATAGGTTTTGCGATTATTTGTGTTTCTCCTTTCTCATTTATATACTGCAATACTCCAGGGGCCATAGTGAGCGATTGTCCATCTTTTTCTATCGTGATTGGAGCAGATGAGGTTTTTTTCTTAAAGAGAGCTTGATGATCTGAAGAGGCTAGTTGATAGTCATAACCCTCTTTTTTTGCAGGTACTAATTGTGTATTATATTCTTTCCAGTTTCCCTCAGCATCTCTAAAGTTAATAACTCCGAGTGAGATTTCTGTACGGTATTTCTTCTTTCCTTCATTGTCTTTTCCCAGAAAAATGACGTTTGTGTTTTGGGTTCGTTCAATAACAATACTATTTTGAGAATTATGGGGAATTTTGAGCAAAGCAATAAGAGCAAGGAAAATAAGAATAGCTGTAAGAAACAGTACATTTTTTCTTGTAATTTTAGGGAAGGATAAAAATATTTTCATACGTTTGAGCATATATATTGTAAGCAATTTATTTCTTTTTGATCAATTGTATTAGTCTTTCTCATTAATTGACGATGAGGAAGTTAAACTTTACATCGGTTGTGATTGCATTTTCGATTTCAACGATGAAGTATTGACCTTCAACTTGTGATTTGAGATACACTTGTTCACCGCCAGTTGAACCAACTGGTGTGATAAAGATTAGTGAATCCTCAGTTACTTTTGTATTCAATACTTTAACTTGAGTTTGATATGCTTTGAGGGTTACGAGGCCCGCTGATCCTGAAGCAGTAACTGTTGTGTTGTTAATAGGTTCAGGTTCTGATGCTTCAACACCGATTCTTTCAAAGTTTGCACTTCCTGATACATTAAGTACATCATTGACACCTTTAATTACATTGGTTACAAGCTCTCCTTTAACCGCGACATTTTTTTCAAACTCTACATTTTCCTTGAACTTGACGGTACCATCAGTGTTGAACGTAACCGCACCAGCCATGATAGAGACTGACTGTTGTTTGAGTGGTTGGATTTCAAGTGCACTAGAGAGTGTGTTGATAGAGTTGCTCGTGATCATCAGTTCACCTGCCCCAATGGCAAGAGATTCAGTTATAGCAGCTTCACGAAGGGTAGTGGTACCAAGAACTGTTAAGTCAGCATTGATGGTGGCAAAATCAAACTCAGCAAAATCAGCTTCAATACCCGCACCTAAGTTAAAGAATGCAGAGGAAGAGGCAGTGAGACCTGAGATATTTTCGACAACCAGATTCTTCACTGTCAATGTCTCTACCTCTCCTGATGTGGCTTGTATCTCTTGTGTGCTCAACGTACCTGCAACTGTTGCATTGCCACTTTTATCAAGGCTGAAGAGTGCTGATGGGGAAGATTTTTTATCTTCAAATCGCAAAGTCTTATCATTGTTAATTACTTTAAAGTCAGCAAATTCTATACCTTCAGTCGTAATTCTGCCTGCAGAAATACTATTATTAACTGTCAAAGAGTCAGATGAGAGTGCAGTTGAGAAGAGTGATTCAAACTCTGCAAACGTACCGGCGATAGTGTCTGTTGTGACATTCTCGGCATCAACTGTCCCTACTTTAATATCTCCTGCAAGTATCTTGCTAAATGCATCTTCTTTATCGACTGCTGTTCCGTCTGCTCTAATTACAAACCATTTTCCATTAGTATTCTGAAGTATTAGATTACCTGTTGGTGTAAAGGCAATCTGTGGGTTGTACCAGCCTACGTTAATGAATACTTCAATTGTACCGATTGCATTTGGATCAGTGTTCGTATAGTCTTCTAATGCTTTGCCGATTGTAAATCCTGCTCCAGTTGCTTTCATAGCAACACCTGGAATTGATGAAGATGTCAGGCTATCACCAGCCTTAATGATACCATTTTGTGAACTTACCTTGACTGGAACACGTCCTGCAAGTGCGATCGGGAATTGTTTATCACTACCGTATCTATTTTGGTTACCAAATCCTCCCAAAGTAATACCAGGTTTGGTTGATACAACACCCATGAGACGTGAATGATATGCCCCATCAGTTCTCAAGATATAGTCAGCATTTTGTGGATCAATCATGACAAGCTCTCCTGGTTGCAAGCTTGTATCTTTTGATGGGTAATTTTCAGCTAAGTCGATAGCGGTAATAGTGGTACTTTCTGCATAGATTGCTCCAGCAGTTCGTGATGCGTCATCACAATTAGTGCCTCCGTTGTCAACACAGAGTGCACCATTTCCGACAATAAGTGATCCTGCAGGCATATTTCCTGAGTCAGCAGATATCGTATCTCCAAGACTTACGGTTTTTCCAGAGGCAATAATAAGGTCATCAGCTGGACTGATAGTTATATCTCCAGAGTTGTTGCTGATAGTAGATGAAGATCCGGCAACTTCGAGTTTTGCACCAGGTGTAGTGGTTCCAATACCCACGTTTCCAGAACTACCTTCTACAAAGAGTGAGTAATCAGCAACAGTGCTTCCGACATAAAAGTCAACATCTTGGTTACCAGGGTTGAACATTGCATCGTATGGTCCGAGTTCCAAATTCAAGAAGTAAGATCCGTTACGAAGACTTTCGAACTGGAAGAATCCACCTTCAGAATTGTTCGTTGTATTTGTTGGTCCTGCAAAAATGCCCGCATAGGCAGTCTCATTCCCTGCAGAATCAACAGACATAAAATTAATGGTTCCTATACCAGTCCAGTTAGAAACTGGTCCTCCATTTAATGTTCTCTTGAGGTTTAGTTGTACGTTACTCCCTCCGTTATGAGTCCCTTCAAGTGTAAGTTTTGGTTGGTCTACTGTACTGCTGAGTAGATGCAGATTTGCTTGTGGGGTAGTTGTACCAATACCTAAGTTACCGGTAGATGTATCGACAACAAATTGGCTGGTGTTCACTCTAAAGTCGCCAGCACCAGAGAGTGCAAGGTTGAGATTGTTGCCTGCAGCTGGAGTAATGGTGAGAGCTCCAGATGATGTAAGGGCATTACCAGAAAGGTTGAGTGTACCTGCAATGTCATTGGTACCAGTTCCATTAAAGTCAATATTTCCAGTTACACCAAGTGTAGAACCCAGCGTAGTTGCTCCAGTTATATTGGCGGTTCCCGCAACAGATAGTTTATGTGCTGGGTTAGTAAGACCAATACCAACATTGCCACCATTATTAATTACAAACCGTGTTGTTCCTGAAGCAGAAGCAGTAAAGATATCATTTGTACTTGCTCCTAATTGATTGACAATAAGTGCTGCATTTCCTGTTCCAGTACCGCCTTTGATAATAGATCCACCTGCAGCATCAAGAATTACATTTCCTAGATTGTATGTTTGCAAGGTTAAGTCAGAAGAATTAAATGTTTCACCAGCTTGTATGGTGAGAGGAGCAGCAGTTTGGATGTAGGATGCAGTTGGATTGGTAAATATGAGGTCGTATGCCATAGACACATCACCTGCTGCAGTAAATTGAGTAGGGACATTGAATGTTGCTTGAGATCCAGAGATAGAGACAATGTCAGTGCCGTTGTTATTGAGCGTTAAGAGATTTCCTCCTCCATCAACTCGCAGGAAGAGACCTGCTGCACCAGCATCAGTAGAAGAGTTGTACATACGGGCAAGGTAATCGGTTACACTGCCATTGAGATCAAATCGATATGCAGGTGCAGTCGTACCAATACCAATTCTGCTGTTCGTGGTATCAATATTAAATAATCCTGACTCAATGTTTAAGGCAGTCGTGCCAGTAGCAAGATCCCAGGCAATTCCTGCTGTGGAGGTCCAGTTGCCATCATCGATAGTAGTGGTTCCATCAGTGAATGATTCTCCGGTTATAAGACCAGTAGCAGAGATTCCGCCAGTCACATCAAGTTTGGCGTTAGTTGGAGTAGTTGTTCCAATACCTACGTTTCCTGAAGAGGTATCAACATACAGATCATCAGTGTTAACTGCAAAATCCCCAGTTCCAGAAAGTGCAATGTTGAGATTGTTATCAGCAGCAGGAGTTATAGTAAGGGCACCAGAGCTTGTTAATGCGTTACCTGAGAGATTTAAGGTTCCAGCAATATCATTTGATGTACCGTTGAAATCAATATCACCTGTTACTGTAAGAGTCGATCCGAGCGTTGTGGCACCGGTGATATTAGTAGTGCCATCAACAGAGAATTTATGAACAGGATTTGTGTGACCTATTCCTACATTTCCTGTTGTACCATCAATAAAGAATGTATCTGAACCAAAGTTGAGATCATAACTTCCCATGGTGACAACCCAGTCAGCATCAAGTGTCATGCTGTTTGCTAATTCTGAAAAATCAAGACAGTTGCTACAGCTAAAATCGCTTGCAATAAGTGTACCGCCGGTGAGTTCAAGTCCTGCTTGAGTTGCAATAGTGAGTTTTCCATCTGAATCAACAGTAAATCCGGCATACTTACTTGCATCAGTGTGAGTTAGGCGAAGTTGTTCTGTAGTTGATAAAATCTCTATTTTTGCGTCTGGAGTAGTGGTACCAAATCCTACAGTATCTGCACTGGTATCAACATATAATTGATCAGAATTGATTGCAAAATCCCCAGTTGTAGAAAGGTTGATACTCATACCATTCCCAGCAGCTGGGGTGATTGAAAGTGCTCCTGATGATGTAAGTGCATTACCTGAGAGATTTAAGGTCCCTGCGATATCATTTACGGTGCCATTTATATCAAGATTTCCAGATGCAGTAAGAGATCCATTAATAGTCAGAGCATTATCTGCCAGACTTATTAGATCAGTATCAGTTGTTAGACCAATGGTTGTTCCATCAAGAGCAAGTGAATCAATAGTAAGAGCACTCCCTGTGATTGCTCCTGCTGTCGTAACTGAGAAATTAGAACCGCCAACAGTAAGAGATGCGCCTGTTATATCAAGACCAGCCCCAATATCAACATTTCCCGTAAATCTTCCTGTTCCATCAACATCGAGCTTATAGGTTGGTGTAGTAGTCCCAATGCCCAGATTACCATTGCCAAGATTAAAGAACGCATCATTATTTGTTGTTCCAGGAAGTTTGACTGTTGCACTTGATGTAGCAGTTGCGCCTATAAGTACGTCAAGGGTAGTATTTGTAAGATGAAGTGCTCCATCTATTTCATCCCACCAATTTGTAAAAGTGCCTTCACCACCGCAGAGTCCCCACGTGAAGGTTCCATCGCCATTTGCTTGGAGACATTGACCGTCTTCGCCATGACCAGTTTGTGCAAGTACTCCTGACCCATCAGTATAGAGTAATCCTCCATTTGTAGTCATATCAGTGAGGGTGATTGAAGAACCATGGAGTGTAATAGGATCACCACCATCGCCAAGATTTAACTCCCCATTTGCAGTAAGCGTAGAATTAAACGTTGCAGTGTTACCGGTTGTAAGTGCTCCTCCATCAGCTATCACAAAAGAGTCATCTATATCAAGACCACCATTGGCATTGATATTTCCGGTAAAGGTAGAAATTCCGGCTACATCAAGCGTAGATGAGAGTGAGGTCGCATCAGATAATGTAATTGATGAATTACCTGAGTCTATCACAATATTTCCGGTTGTTGACCCACCAAGAGTCAGTGAATTCATCGCAGTTGCCTGAATTGTGCGTGCTCCACCAGAGAATGTTAAGTTACCTGATGCAGAGGCGTCACCGTTAATATCAAGCTTTGCAAGCGGATTAGTGGTGCCGATACCGACTCTATCATTAGGAGTGATACGGATCGATTCACCGTTTCCTGCGCCAATTGAGAGAGGGTGCTCAGATCGTACCCAGAGATAGCCAACACCCAAGATCTCACTATTCCCTATTTCTGTATCCATATATCCACCGCTACCGCTGAATCCTCCATAATTTCGGATAACAGGCCCATCAATATCATAAATTTGCAGTGCTTTCCTGCCCGCAGTAAATGATGACGGATCAGTAATCCCAATACCGACGCTTCCGCTACTTGTTATGGTCATTTGAGCACGGTCATTGGTTCCCAACTGAAGAGCACCAGTGGAGTATTTGTTTACTAAGAAAAGTGTGTTTGACAGAGATCCAGTATAAATCTGGTTTGCACTTCCCGTTATTCCTAATTCTCCAATAACTGCCCCACCGTCTTGTGAAAGTCTGAGAAGCGGATTGAACTCTTCACTTGATCCATTATTACCGCTATCTGCTTCGATTAAGATCGTAGCATCCGTGGTTGAGGTGATGTGCAAATTTTGAGAGGGATTGGTAAGGCCAATACCCACATTTCCAGTTGAAGTATCAACAACAAATTGGCTGGTGTTCACTCTAAAGTCGCCAGCACCAGAGAGTGCAAGGTTGAGATTGTTGCCTGCAGCTGGAGTAATGGTGAGAGCTCCAGATGATGTAAGGGCATTACCAGAAAGGTTGAGTGTGCCTGCAATGTCATTGGTACCCGTACCATTAAAGTCGATATTACCGGTAGCAGTTAAGGTACCAGCAACTAAGGTGTTTCCTGTTGCAGCTGCAACGGTGAACTTATCAGTATTGACGGCAAAGTCACCGGTTACCCCAAGGGTTGATTCAAGCGTTGTAGCTCCTGTAATGTTTGTGGTACCTACTACTGAGAGTTTATGTGCTGGGTTAGTGATCCCGATTCCAACATTGCCGTCATTGTTAATCACAAACTTCGTGGTACCAGAAGCTGATGCAGTGAAGATGTCTTGTGATTCTGTTTGATTAAATATGGCAAGTGCTTTCCCAAATGTAGATGAGTTAGTCAGGTATAGTCCACCAATATCTGCAGATGTTGGGGTATTTGTACCAATTACTAATTGTGAAGAGACAGTAGCAGCTTGTGTAGTAACAAATGCTTCAGAATTAATAATGACATTGCCTTTGTTGTACGTTCCAATATTGATACTTGAAGAATTAAATGTTTCACCAGCTTGTATGGTGAGAGGAGCAGCAGTTTGGATGTAGGATGCAGTTGGATTGGTAAATATGAGGTCGTATGCCATAGACACATCACCTGCTGCAGTAAATTGAGTAGGGACATTGAATGTTGCTTGAGATCCAGAGATAGAGACAATGTCAGTGCCGTTGTTATTGAGCGTTAAGAGATTTCCTCCTCCATCAACTCGCAGGAAGAGACCTGCTGCACCAGCATCAGTAGAAGAGTTGTACATACGGGCAAGGTAATCGGTTACACTGCCATTGAGATCAAATCGATATGCAGGTGCAGTCGTACCAATACCAATTCTGCTGTTCGTGGTATCAATATTAAATAATCCTGACTCAATGTTTAAGGCAGTCGTGCCAGTGGCAAGATCCCAGGCAATTCCTGCACTTGATGTCCAGCTTCCATCAGCAATGGTGGTGGTGCCATCTGAAAGAGATGCACCTTCGATTGCTCCTGTTGCAGTGAGAGCTCCATTAATGGTTACTGCGTTATCAGCGAGCGAGATTAAATCAGTGTCAGATGTGAGACCAATTGAGGTATCATTGAGTCTAATTGAATCTACAGTAAATTGAGTAAATCCGCTTCCGACACCTGCTGATGAGATATCCCATGTATCAGAGTCAATTGCAATACTATCTCCACCATCACCCAGAGTGACAGCACCATTTGCAGCTAGGCTTCCATTAAATGTTCCAGCACCTGAGACTGAGAAAGTAGATCCAAGGGTCGTTGCTCCAGTTATGTTTGCTGTTCCATTTACTGAAAGCTTGTGTGTCGGATTTGTTAAACCAATGCCAAGATTTCCTGTTCCGAGATTAAAGAATGCATCTTGATTTGCTTGACCAGGAAGTCTGACTATTGCACTTGAAGTAGCAGAAGCACCTAAGAGTAAATCATTGGTTATCTCAAGAGGCGCAAGTGCACCATTGTTTCTTTGGAAGAAATTCAGTGATGCAGCATCAGTCCAAACAGGAGTATTTCCATTTGAGGTAAGTATTTGACCATTAGTACCAATGTTAAGCGCAGTCATAGGATCTGTTCCGTTGCCATACAAGATAGCACCGCTTGCAATAGTATTAAGTCCAGTACCGCCATTGGTAACAGGAAGGATGCCTGTTACTTCAGTTGTAAGGTCAATATCTGTACCAAGGGTGGTGGTGAGGACATTGCCCACCACTTGGAGTCCTGTTCCTGCAAAGTCAGAGATGGTATCACCGCTGACAATAAGTGAAGTCAGTGCTAACGTGCTAAACGTTGGGGTAGAGGTGGTGGTTAGGTGTTGTCCTGTATCAAACTCTAACTCATCGTTGCCGATGGAGTTAGCATTGATTGCAAGCGTAATTCCAGCGTTTTCAGAACCTGATCCAGTTACTCCGATTTGATCACTTCCAGTGATGGTAGCAACATAATTACCAGTGGTGTGAGTAGCAA
>CAYVAJ010000007.1:0-58531 GCA_964448725.1 uncultured Gammaproteobacteria bacterium
GGCGGGGGGGATATACTTTTCCTACTTGATGTTCTCCTTTTACCATTTCATACGCTTGACGGCTTTCCAGTACCTTCCAATCTGCGTTTTGATCAGGGTTTTCAGATAATACTCCTTTATCATACACATAAAATCGTTGGTTGTTTTCTACATATTGAAAACGAGCCTCTGGACCGTATACCCATGATCTACTGATCTGGCCTACTAGACCATCAGTCCTATTTACTGTATCTAATACACGTTGTGGTACAGAAATTGATTCGAATTGTGCAGTGATTTCTGGAGAATATGCGAGATCAGCAATGGCTGTATTATCTACTATATCAGGAATATGAGAAGTATTATCTGAAGTATCTAAAGAAGTTGAATTATCAACATTTGCTTTAGCAGAATTTGGCAGTAAGCGATCCGCAACTGCTGCACCTGCTAATCCTGCAATACCTTTTAAGAAAGATCTTCTTGAGATACGTGTGTTTAAAGGTTCTTCTGGGGTATTTCGAACAGTAGAATTATCATCAACTTGGGGTTGAGCTTCCGGAGAGGTATTGTTATTTACTTCAAATTCTCTGCTCATGTTTTATTATAGGATGGATTATATAGTGTTTACACTCTTTTGTCAAGTAGAAAGATATTATTATTCTTATTCTGGCTCAGCCCACTCGTAAATTCTGACCCCTGTAATATATCCTGTTTTTTCTTCTTGATCTATATTATATGATACCATAACATGGTCTCCTTTACTTATATCAGCAATTGTTGCTTTCTGCTCTGTTCCTTTCCCATCCTTCACTGTCACAATTATTATTTCAGCAGATGAATAAACAGGTAATATCTCATTTATGAGTTCACCGTTGTTTTTAATTACGGATAAATATGTTGTATTGTCTACATTACTAATATCTTGGATTGTTCCACTAACGGTAGTTAGTGCAAGAGTGTCTTCTCCGGGAATTTTAATGAGTTGATTAAATTGATCACCTTTTGGTACAGGAGTAAGCTCTATAAGCGAAAATGAAGTGCTAGTTTCCTGTGGTGGCGTGGTAACAATATTTTTATTGGTTGTATCGGATGATGAGAATGGGAGAAATGATAATACAGAATCAAGGGGAAGAATTTTTGTTCTATCTAGTACAATCAGACTACCAAGAATAACGCTAAATAAACAAAGAAATATTATAAGTGTGATTTGGAGAATTCGAGAGTTCATACTCTACATCAATAGTATAAGAGTTAGAAAAAATTTGCAAGAAAAAAGGAGAGGGGCTGGCGACTCTCTCCTAGTTTACTGATACATATCCTTCCTCAACGAACCCACCATCCGAGTAGGTACCATTCCCGATGTTGATCGAGAATGCCCCGCCCAAGGATCCTTCCTGAAGGTTCGCATGGGCGCATTGGAACGGAAATGTCCGTTGGCCAGGAAGGTAGAACGTACCGCATGCGTAGACGTCTGCGGTCGTCTCACTGGTGACCGTGTTGTACACGACTCCCCAGAAATAGGCACCATTGTCATGGTTTCTATAAGTGAGGACGCGATTCTGACATTCCCCTCTGCCGAAGCTTTGGGAAACGCGAACGCAAATGCTGACATCTTTTGAGCCTTCCCCAACGGAGAAGAGCTCTGAAATTTTTGCTTCAAGCTGTGATTCTCCACGCTTCCAGCCAGCTGCACTTGCTGGAGCGAGTGTGACAGCGGCCAGGGCAGCGATGATGAAGAGAATCGTCATCAGACGTCGCATGTTTGCCTCCATTATTTAATAAAATGTGCGAATCAGGGCGCCAGCCCCTCTAAGTGTATATTCTTTCGCTTATGTGCCCGTAAGCACGAGCAAAAGACAACCCTGCTATTATACATAAAAACAAGCAAATGTCAAACTATGGGTTCTGTCTTAAATGGTGAAATATGATTGGCGGAAAGTATTATTTGATTTCTATACTACTTGAGATGTAGCTAATGTTACATCTCGCATCTCTTAACAACCGTCCAATTATAGGATTTATCTCAATCATATCTCATTTCGCACTTCAGCACTCTAGAGTGCTGAAGTAAAGGGATTATTATTTGTTGTCAATTTGTTTATGTATTTTTGTTTTTTGTTTTAGGTTTGTTTTCAGTGTAGTTACTATAGTGTTTCTTTTTTTGCGATTGTGAGATTCATGTGCATTAATAATTCTATCTAGCAGAAAATAAGTTGGATATTTTTGCTGTACTTTCTTCCACTCTGAAATCATAAGAGGATCAATTGATTCTTTGTCTGTTGGTAAAGTATGAATAATTTTCCTAATACCTTCTCCTTTCGCTTCGAGCCATGCAGCTACTTTTGCAACAGTTGCTTCACCTACGCCTAATTGATCCACAATCTCACTATATGTTTTTTGTTGTAACAGTAACTTAGCAATTCTCATACGTCTGGATATTCTGTTAAGTTCTGATTCTGTAAGGATATCCTGAAGAAAAACGGCAATTGTGGAGATATCACGACAGAGCGTAATAGCAAAAAGTAAATCAAATAATTGATCATCAGTACTCTGATGCCTATCATTCATAGATCTTTTCTCTCATATATCATACCATTTCCACCAGATATAGTGTACTTCAGCACTCTAGAGTGCTGAAGTGTTGAGTGTTGGTTTGGAAGATGTGAGGGAGATGGGTATGGGTATATGGTATGGTTGTGGTTATTTTTTGAGGCTGGTGAGTGCTTTTTTTGCTGCTTGTTTTTCTGCTTCTTGTTTTGACTTTCCTACTCCACGGCCTAGCTCACGGTTGCCAAGACTAACACGTACAGTATATGTGCGGGCGTGATCAGGACCTTCTTCTTGAACTATTTCATAGATTGGTGAATCTTTGTACTTTTCCTGTAAAATTTCTTGCAGATGGCTTTTTGGGTCTTTGAGTCCCTGATCTTGAATAATCGTATCAATTTGACTAAGAATTGTGTCAGCAATAAATTGCTGTGCTGCTTCAATTCCTTGATCTAAATAAAGTCCGCCCACTACTGATTCATAGGTATTGGCAAGTAAACTTTTATTGGTACGTCCTCCTCCTGCTTCTTCCCCTTTCGAAAGATTAAGCAGTTCTCCTAACCTCAGATCATTGGCAACATGATACAGTGTCTCGGTATTGGTGAGAATTGACCTGAGATTTGTAAGTTCTCCTTCTTTAAGGTGTGGGTATTTTTTGTAAATATATGAAGAGACGACATATGACAATATGCTGTCACCTAAAAATTCCATGCGTTCATTTGATTCTTTTGCACTATTTGACTCGTTCAAATAAGAACGATGAGTAAAGACTTGGAATTGAATGTCTTTGTTATGAAATTTAGGAAGAGATAGATTTTTCATTTTCTTGTAGTTCTTTTAATAGTTTACCTAATGCACCGTTTATAAATCCAGGGGAGGATTCTCCTCCGAACTCTTTTGCTAATTCAATTGCTTCATCAATGATTACTTTCGGTGGCTGAGTTTTTTCAATCATTAGTTCATAAGCGCCGAGGCGCAAAATTGCAAGATCAATTTTATTGAGTTTTGGTATAGGAAATTCTGGAGCTATATACTCGATTTTTGCATCTATATCCTCAATATTCTGCAAAATATTTTTTGTTTTTTCATCAGTGATAGATTGATCGGTAAATGTGTGTGCAAAAAGAGTCTGGATAATTCGCTGTCGATGAATATGACGAGGATCACGAGAAGTTTTCATATTATAGTATGATAATACTCAATTGTTAAATTGCTGTTAAGCAGATTTTGATATATATAATTTATTTCTACAAAAATTACTTTTGTATTACTTGCTGGCCTTTATAAAACCCACAAGTGCGGCAAACAATATGCGGTGCATTTGCTGCTCCACAATTGGTGCATCGAGCAATAGATGTAAGAGACAATCGGATTGCCTCGCGTCTTTTACCTTTTCGTGCGACTGAATGTCTTTTCTTTGGTTCGTGTGCCATAATGTCTCCTTCGGAGGAATTTTCAAATTCCAAATTACAATTTTCAATGAATTTTAAAAATTTAAAATTTCAAATTAAAAATTAGATCAATCAGGATTGACCTTTTGTATTATAGTAGATTTGAGCCTGTCTTGCAATATCGGATACTGAGAGAGGTGAACATATATTTTTCGTGCGTCCTGTTGAGACTTATGAATAAGAGACTGGTCACCAAAATTTGCTACTTTGAGCATTCGTGATCCATGCTGTACAGTGCCATATATATCGCCTGCTCCACGCATACGAAGATCAATTTCTGCAAGCGCTGCTCCAGTATGAGTAGTTTCTAAAGATTTAAGTCGAGAGGTTGTCTTACTGCTTTCGCTTTCAGTGAATAACAGGCAGTACGATTGTTTATCATTCCGCCCTACTCGGCCACGGAGTTGATGGAGACTGGCAAGTCCGAATCGTTCTGCAGCTTCAATTACCATGATTGTCGCATTAGGAATATCGATTCCTACTTCAACAACTGGAGTTGAGACTAATATTTGAGTATCTCCTTGTTGAAATTTGCTCAGAATTTCTTGTTTTTCAGTTGCTTTCATTTTTCCATGTAATAATCCGAGTTTGAATTCAGGAAAGACATTTTTTTGGAGGTGCTCATATTCTTTCATTGCTGCACGCACACTCTGCATACTCTCTGATTCTTCAATGAATGGACAGACAATAAATACTTGGTTGTAATTACCTTTTTTATCTTTTTGTAAGATATTTTTCTTAATCCATTCATATGCAGCAGCCCGTTTGTGATTGGGAGTAAGCCATGTTTTGATTGGAAGTCTCCCATGAGGCAGTTCATCAAGAATTGAGAGCTCAAGATCGCCATACATAGTCAGAAAGATTGTCCTAGGGATTGGTGTTGCAGTCATACTCAAAAAATGCGGTGCCAACCCTTTATCTCGTAAAGTACCTCGTTGATGTACGCCAAACCGGTGTTGTTCGTCAACAACAACAAAGCCAAGATTATTGAAATCTGCACTATTGTGAAGCAATGCGTGCGTTCCGATCAAAATGTCAGGTAAATCTTGACTATCGGAGCCATTGGGTGATTTATTTGTTGCTCTTTTTGATTTATTTCCACTCGTTACCAGACGTACAGTTACACCCAGTGGTTGGAGAATACGGGTTACTGTTGCATAGTGTTGTTCTGCCAAAATCTGAGTTGGTGCCATAAGTGCTGATTGGAATCCATTGAGATAGGCAATATACATGCCAATTGCAGCAACAACTGTTTTACCTGAGCCTACATCTCCCTGAAGAAGTCTATTCATAGGTGTTGATTTGCTGATATCAGATAAAATCTCATCAATTGCCCTCATTTGTGCAGTTGTTAGGGTAAAAGGCAGGGTCTTGTATAGGGCAGAAA
Organism: uncultured Gammaproteobacteria bacterium; assembly: GCA_964448725.1. Taxonomy (GTDB): domain Bacteria; phylum Patescibacteriota; class Microgenomatia; order Levybacterales; family GWA1-39-11; genus JBDHUV01. The sequence continues at coordinate 5,365 of CAYVAJ010000007.1, forward strand.
GTTTCTTTTTATATGGATCTGTTTTAAATGCATGTGTTGTTTTTTTCGTTGTCCATTCATTTTTACGATGAATTGCGCCGAGTTGGATCATAAATAGCTCGTCATAGGCAAATCTATTACGAGCTTGCTCTGCCTCTTTTAGGTTAGTGGGAAAATGAATTTTTATGATCGCCTCATTGAGCGGAAGGAGCTTATTTTCTGACAAGATTGTCTCAGGAAGATGTTCTATAAAAAAATCATTGGTGGAATCAAGCAGAGTTCTAATACGGTTCCGAATCCATTTTGAGCTTACCCCTCGTGTTTCAGGATATACTGGGACGAGTGCGCCAGTATGAATAGTTGGTGATGCAAGGTCAGGTATTACTTCATACTCTTTGACTTGTATTGTTGATTTATTCCCAAAACGCTCTACTCTTCCTGACACACTCAAGAAATCACCAATATGCAGATTTCGTGTGACATACGATTGATTAAACCATACACACTCAATGGTCCCGCTATCATCGGCTATTTCTACTTTTTGAATCTGAAATCTCGTTCTCGTATAGACATTTTGAATAGATGCAACAGTGCCTTTTACTGTTACTATATCGATGTTTTGAACAAGAGCAATAGGTGATGTATGGGTATAATCATCGTACCGAGAAGGCAGATGCATGAGCAGATCTTTCACAGTGTGGATTCCAAGTTTTTCAACTTTTTTAGCATAGAGAGAAAATGCACGTCCTGCTTGATTAAGTGGTGTATCAAGTGTCATAAAAATAGTGACTGATATACGTTATGCTGGGATAGCTGGCAGAATATATGGCAGAATAGCACCAATAATCATAATCAGCGCAGTGATTATGATGATGAGTTTTAAGATCCATGTTTTTCTTCTAAAGAGTTCCATATTTCTATAGTATTATACAACTTCAATTTTAACAAATGTTCGTTTTCCTATTTGTAATATTCCTTCTCTAATAACTTCATTCATGCTTGAGACAGGTTGTGTATCAAATGATATTCCTCCTTGTTCGATTAATCGTTTTCCTTCCGAGCGTGACGGTACTAAATTGTTTTCTACTAAAAAATCTAATATTGTACGTTGTTCTCCTGAGGTAAGTGTAATAGTGTCAATATCACGAGGTACTCCTTTTTGCTGGACAACTGTTACAAATTGATTTTGGGCATATTCTGCATCTTGAGCGTTGTGCAGTTCAGTCACAATAGTTCTTGCCAATTCTTTTTTTATTTCAATTGGATTTTCTCCACTCTCAAGACGACTTTTTACTGTTGCTACTTCATTCAGTGGCATATTTGTGCAGAGCGTGTAGTATTCAAGTATTAAATCATCTGGAATTGACATTACTTTACCGAACATATCAACAGGATTATCCTCAAGCCAGATTGCATTACCCCATGTCTTACTCATTTTTCGCCCGTCAGTTCCAGTTAAAAATTCATTAGTCATAATGAATGATTCTTTATTGCGCAATTCTTTCTGCAATGTTCTTCCGGCCTGCATATTAAAGGTCTGATCAGTGCCACCCAACTGTAAATCTGTATCTAAGTAGTAACTATCATATCCTTGCATTACTGGATATAAGGCTTCATGAAGTCCAACTTTTTTACCATCTGTGAGTCGTTTTTTGATTAACTCACGGTTTGCAAAATCACCAAAAGAAAAATGCTGTGTGAGTTTAATAATATCAGAAAAAGTGAGTTTGGAAAGCCACTCACTATTGTATCTCACCGTGATATTTGAGAAATCAAGGATTTTTTCTGCTTGTTTTTTGTATGTTTCAAAATTTTTAGCAATCTCTTCACTGGTAAGAATTGGGCGTTCACTCTCTTTGTCAGATGTATCACCAATAAGTGCGGTGAAATCACCAATTAAAAATGTAACATTATGTCCCATTTCTGAAAATTTTTGTAACTGCCGCAGCGGAAAGGCATGGCCAAGATGAATATGAGTAGATGTTGGATCAATACCAAGATACACATTAATTTTTTTATCAGATTGAAGGAGTTTTTGTAAGTTCTCTTTATTTGCAATAATATTTGCCACACCTCGTGTTAATAACTCATCAATTGGATTCATAGAAGATATTATATCTTAAATACTTCTTAGGATAAAGCATTTTTCCCCTTTTCCCTATTCTCATTTTTGCTATTTTGCTATAATAGATTCTCTATGCGGTACTACTCTGCTCCAACTCGCAGATCACGTCGTTTACGAAATAAATCAAGTCTTAAACGGCTTATTTTGCTCTCCAAATTTACCAAATTTGCATTTATTGGTCTGATTGCAGGAATCTTTCTATTCTTTGGATATTTTCTCTGGATATCACGTAGTTTGCCCACACCAGGAAAACTTGCCAATCCAGATATTAAAGATTCAACAAAAATAGTTGATAGAAATAATGTTGCACTGTACTCGATATATAAGGATTACAACCGTACATACGTAAAACTGTCAGATATTCCGAAAGAATTACAGGAGGCAACTATTGCTACAGAGGATCAGGATTTTTATGAAAATTCTGGGTTTTCCTGGAGAGGCTATGCCCGTGTTGTAAAAGACCTTATCTTAAAACAGCAGCTCACCGGAGGATCTACGATTACGCAGCAGCTCGTAAAAACTATTCTTCTAACCCCCGATAGAAATATTACTCGTAAAATGAAGGAGCTTATTTTAGCAGTGCAAGTAGATAAGCGTTTCACAAAAGATGAGATTTTAGAGATGTATCTAAATAATATTCCGTATGGAGGTACTGCAGTTGGCATTGAAGCAGCTGCAAATCAATATTTTGGGAAAAAAGCAAAAGATCTAAATTTGGCAGAATCAGCATTTTTAGCAGGACTGCCTCAGTCACCAAGCTACTACTCACCATATACTGGAGAAAAAGCATATGTAAATAGATCAGCACATGTGTTAAATCGCATGGTAGATGAGGGTCATATTTCAGAAAAAGAAGCTGAAAAAACACTTGCACAAATCAAGAAATTTAAATTCGAGCAAGAAGGAGGCAACTTTAAAGCACCTCATTTTGTGATGTATGTACGACAGCAGCTCAATGAATTATTTGGCGAAAATGCAGTGTTAAATGGGAATTTAACAGTTAAGACGACACTTGATTATGATATCCAAAAGCATGCAGAAAAAACTCTCAAAGAAGAAATTGATCAGCTTGAAGAATATCGGGTAACTAATGGGTCAGTTGTCGTGCTTGATCCTAAAACTGGTGCAATACTATCTATGGTTGGGTCAGCTGATTATTTTGATCAGGAAAATGATGGGAATTTTAATACAGCAATCGCACTTCGGCAACCAGGTTCAAGCCTTAAACCGCTTATTTATGGTGTGGCGCTTGAAAAAGGATATACCCCTGCTACATTGCTGATGGATGTTTCCACCGATTTCCCTGGTGCTTCAGCAGATAAGCCATATAGACCAGTAAACTATGATGGAAAATATCGAGGTCCGATGCATATGCGGTTTGCGCTGGGAAATTCCATTAACGTGCCAGCTGTTAAAATGCTTGCAATGGTTGGTTTGAAACCAGTTATGCAAAAAGCATATGATGCAGGTATTGAAAACTGGAAACCAACTGAGAAAGCAATGCAAGACGTTGGTCTTTCACTGGTTTTAGGAGGTCGTGAAGCAACATTGCTGCAGATTACCTCGCTCTACTCTGCATTTGCTGATAAAGGTGTTCAACACGCACCATTTGCAATCTTAGAAGTGAAAGATGCAAAAGGAAAAGTAATATACAAACATGATCAGGATCAAGGAAATCAGCTGTTCAGTGAAGAAGTTTCCTTTTTAATTTCACATATGTTATATGACAATAACGCACGAAGTATGGTATTCGGTACGAATTCATTATTAAATATTCCGGGTAAAACTGTGGCAGTCAAGACTGGTACAACAGATGAGAAAAAAGATAACTGGGCTGTTGGGTACACCCCTTCATATGCAGTTGGTGTTTGGGTTGGTAATAATGACAACTCCTCGATGAATCCGGCAATTGCCTCAGGTGTTACAGGTGCATCTCCTATCTGGCATGATGTGATGGTTGAGATTCTTAAAGATAAGAAAAATGAACAATTTGAAGTACCAAAAAATGTTTTAGCAATGGAAATTGATGCGCTTGGTGGTGGACTTCCAGTGGATGGACAAGCAAAGCGAACAGAGTACTTTGTAAAAGGTACTGAACCAACAACACAAAGCCCAATATATAAAGAAGTAAAAGTATCGAAGTCAGACAATAACAAATTGGCAAATGAAGAAGAAATCAAACGAGGAGATTATGATGTGAAGCAGTTCGTGGTATTTGAAGAAGCAGATCCTGTCTCAGGTGATAATAAAAATCGCTGGCAGGAAGCTATTAATGCATGGCTTGCAGGTAATTACAAGGATGATCCAAAGTATCATCCTCCGACAGAAAACTCTGATAAAGATTATGATGGAGAAACAGCCAAGAAAAAAGACGAAGATGATGATGACGATGAGATTGCCGGTGTTGCAATATCCCCAGTCATTAATCCATAGATTCTATTAATTGAAATCGTGGTCCTGAGTACCCATCACGTTCAATGTGTTCATTCCACATGCGTATAGGTCTTGCCCACAAAGAATTCTTTCCATATTCTTTACTGTCATGTTTGTAAAAGACCATTTCTTCTAACGTTTCACTATGACGGCCTGTACCGATTACTTCGTATATTCCTCCTTTAAAATGGCGGTATAGACCTTTTTTAATTACTTTCATGTCTATTATATAAGTTTAAATTTAATTATTTTGATAGGTGTATCCAGTGTTACTGTTGTATTGTAGTAGCCTGAATAAGTGGTGAGCATTTCATCAATTGATTTGAATTTTTCGTGTCCTTGCGTGTCTTCTTCTCTGAGATGTTTAAATGTTGTCTCTTTTACCCATTGTATCTCAGCTTTACCAAATTCATTTCGGTCTGAATCTATGAGTGATAAGATGTCACCTTTTTGAAGATCTTTATCATCGTTGATTCTCCAGGTGGTATCTTTCTCACCTTTCAGAATCATTTCAGGAAGTGGTTCAATAAATTTCAATGTTTTAATCATACTCTACACTATTTTTGCTTTTAATTCTTTTTCCAGTGCGCTATATACTTTCTTGCGAATATCTACTATATCCTCATTCGTTAGATTGCGTTTCGCGTGCTGATAGACAATACGAAAAGTTTTTTTATCCTCATATGTATCAAGCAAAGTGACATCTTTTATTAAATTACTTTGTTTGGTAATTACTGAGACAATTTGTTCATAAGTAGTATCAGCTTCTGTTTGAAGACGTACGTCTTCAATAATTGGCGGATGTTTGATAATCGGTGTATATTTTTTAGCTGATGTGGCATGTGCAATGAGTTCAGTAAAATTAAGTTCAAAATCAACCAAATTAGAGTCTAAAATTTCGACAGTTCCAATGTGTCTTTTTTCAAGAAATATATCTGCACCATGAAGGTTATCTGAAGGTTTAAATGTAAGCTCAACATTAAGGTCTGTTGCCAGTTGTTCGATATACCCTTTTAGTGCATAAAAGGATATATTTTCTTTTTTGATAACTGCAGCCAAATACAGTATCTCATGTGGAAGATTCTTTCCGTTTTTTATATATACATTGGCAATTTCAAAAAGCATGATGTGTTCATTACTATCATTTTCTCGTACTACTTCAAGAAGGCTTGGAATAAGAGATTTACGCATATACACATGATCTTCATCAAGAGGATTTTTTAGTTTTATAGCTTCGGTTTCCGGACCCTCAAGCATAGTGTCTGATACCATTGAATATGTGTAGGTTTCAGTGAATCCCCAGTATTTGAATGCATTTTTAACTCTGCGCTCCCAGTAAAATGGATCAGATGCTTGATGGTATACAGCCGAGGTTTGCAGAGGCGGGAGTACTGAAGGTAAATTATGATAACCATATACTCTGGCAACTTCTTCAATAATGTCTTCTTCTATTGCTATATCGTTCATTCGCCAGCTTGGTACGGTAACTGTGATATTTGAATCATGCTGCACAGGATTAAACCCAAGGTCTTTGAGAATTGCTTTTATCTGCGTATCTTTTATATCAACCCCAATAACAGATCTGATAGTATGAGTATTTGCGGTAACGGTTTTCTCTTTTAAAGGATTCGGGTAGATATCGATAATATTTGATACTACAGTTGCCTGTGCGATTTCTTTGTAGAGTTGAATTCCGCGTAGAAAGGCTTTTTCCATGGTCTCAGGGTCAACTCCTTTTTCATTCAGTACTGCTGCTTCAGTACGTATTCCAAGATTCATAGATGTTTTGCGGATTATATGAGGATTATTATTATCAAGAAAGAAAAGTATTCGCTTTGTTTGTGAAGTGACAACACTATTAGCAGTTCCCATAATACCAAGTAAATCAACAATTTCACCTTCCCCATTATCTGCCACTATATCGCCTCCAGGCAAAGTATATGTTTTTTTATCTAATGTCGTAATTTGTTCGCCTTTTTTGGATTGTCGAATGATGAGATTTTTAGTGGTGAGTCGGTCATAGTCAAAAACGTGTGCAGGATGACCAGTCTCACGCATTACATAATTGGTAACGTCAATAATATTATTGAGACTGCGAATATCACTTGTTTCAATTCGATTTTGTATTTTTTTAGGAGATGTTCCCATAGTGACCTCAAGTAATACTGCGAGTATTCTATTTACCAGCTTGGGGTCATTTTTGATGGTTATATCTGCTTTTTTTCCGATTGATGGTAAAGGCTGAGTTTTCAGCGGTTTAAACGCTGCCTGAACTCCAAATTGAGGAAGTACAACTGCTGCTTCTCGTGCAATTCCTATTACTGACATAAGATCAGGACGGTTTGTGGTGACTTCTATATCATATATGTAGTCTGATCCATGCTTTTCAATACGCTCAACAGCGACGCTTGTCAATGACAATGCTTTAGTCATTTCAGATATTGTCGCTTTCGTATCGACATATTCTCGTAACCAACTGTCTAATATTTTTATGTTCATACAGATAATTTACAATTTTAAATTTTCAATTTTTACTGAATTTTCAATAATTAATTTTTTAACATTAAAACATTTAGATTTCATTTCAAATTTTAAATTTCAAAATAAAAATTAAAATTGTCTAAGAAAATCTAGGTTATTTCCGTATAGTAGTCTCAGATCATCAATCTCAATCCCTTCTTTCATCATTAGAACACGCTCAACCCCCCAGCCAAACGCAAATCCATTATATTTTTTAGGGTCGATTCCGCTATTGCGCAGAACATTGGGGTGTACCATGCCAGCTCCACCCATTTCAAGCCAACCTTCTTTACATAATCTGCACCCTTTTCCTGCACATATACCACATGATACATCAACTTCAAATGACGGTTCAGTAAATTGGAAGTGGTATGGTCGTATACGAGATACTCGTTTTTCTCCAAAATACGATTTTACAAAATAGTCCAATACTCCTTTGAGGTGCGTGATAGAAATACCATGATCAACTACGAGTCCTTCAAATTGATGGAACATTTGAGTATGAGATACATCTGACTGTCTGCGGTATGTTTTAGCAATATTTAACATTTTAATGGAAATGTTATTATCTTTTGCTTCTTTTGTTGCGCGAGTCATCTCTCTAATTTGTCCTGAGGAAGTATGAGGTGTGAGAAGCATTGGACCTTTTTTACTATCTACTGGTGTATCAATAAAAAATGTTTCCCAGTCGTCTCGTGCAGGGTGCTGATCAGGAAAATTCAAAGCTTCAAATGCGTACCAATCCCACTCTACTTCTGGATACCGGACTCTGGTAAATCCAATTTTCTCAAAAATCTGAGTGATTTCATCAATTGCCTGAGTAACGAGATGTAGATGTCCAAGCGGCGGTTTGATACCAGGCATTGTTACATCGATATTACTTGTTTGTTTTTTTCGGGATTCATTTTTAAGTGTTTTGAATTTATCTTCAATAAGTTCTTCAATCGCGTTTTTTACCTCATTTGCGAGTCTACCAATAATTGGGCGTTGATCTGCAGGCACTTTTGGCAGTGTTTTAAGTGCTGCGGTAAGACGACCGTTACGTCCAATATACTCGAGTTTGATACGATTTAGCTCTTCAGCATTTTCAGCCGCAATAATCATGCTAACTGCATCATTTTTTATATTTATCAAATCATTTTGCATAGTAAATAAGTTTAAAACTAATAGTGTAAAGTGTAAAACTATAGCTTAAAGTTTAAATTTTCTTTTGCCTTTGAGCGTTAATAAGCTTGCACCAATTATATTACACAATTGCCTTGTTTCATCAAGAAATTGATTAACTTTCACTTTATCACTTTCTGTAGCATCTCTTAAAATTCCTAACCAGTACTGTGTTTCAGTAGCGCTTTTTAATGCAATATTAAAAAACTTAATAAAATCACGTTTACTCGATGCCGCTTGTGCTTCAATTATATTTGCTCCGATCGAAGTGGCAGAACGTAGTAACTGATCAGATATAACCCAATATACCCTTGAATCAGGTAGCGTTGAAACATATTTTACAATTGCAATTGAGAATTTATACGCGCGTATTTTTAACTCTTGCTTTGTTCTATTTTCTTCGCTATCCATTTTCAGTTATAGCTTTACATTTTAAGCTCTAAACTCTTCGCTTACCTGAAAGGATACCAGAAATTTTATTTGATTTCACTATCTTGAACGTGATGTGTTGCATCTGTGTCATTTTGTTCAGATGGAATATCATAGTCTTTATTACCATTGAGAGACATAAGAATTACCTCTTTCCCATTTCTTGGACATAGTGCAGTCTCAGTACCCAAGAGTGATGCAGGGACAATTCCTGAATCATACTGACATCCTTTGATTTTTTCAGTTGCTAAATATGGACATGTGACTCCGTCATTTTGTATGCAGGGAGACAGCATGAGAGAATCATTTTGTTGTGTTTCTCTGATTGCTTGTGCCATATCAATTGATGTACGTATTTTATTTTCTATCATATGTATTTCACCTCCTTTCTTGTCATAACCTTCGGCTATGCTCAGGATATTGGCATTTTGCCAATAAAAAAACCTCCCGTTTGGGAGGTCTGTGCATTCGTGGCTTTTACGTTTATTTACTTGCTCATACCACGAGCAAACCTCCCTTTAAGGGAAGTAAAGTAAAAAAAGTAAAAAGCTTGCGCGGTTTGGGTAATGGTATATAGATTCTGAGCGGCCATATGAATTATTTATCAAAGACTTTCTGAGTAATTGTTTTAAATGTTTCAGGATCAGATGATACGAGATTTGCTAAGATTTTACGGTCGATTTTAATGTTTTTCTTGTTCATACCATCGATGAATTTGCTGTAAGAATATCCCATTTCATCAAGTGCACCATTAATTCGCGTAATCCAAAGTCTTCGCATATCACGTTTTCGTAATTTACGTCCATGAAACGCATATGCTCCTGCATGCAATACTGCTTCGTGAGCTGCTTTAATCAGTGTGCTTTTTGATGCACGGTATCCTTTTACCTGCACCATTAATTTATTGTGTTTTCTTCGTGATACGGTTCCCCGTTTAATTCTAGCCATAATATCCTTTCAGGAAAATATCAATTCTCAAATCCCAATTTTTGTTATTTGGTATTTGTATTTTGATATTTCACTTATGCTTCTCCAAGCATTTGTTTGATTTTCTTTGCGAACTCACCTGTAGTGAGTACTCCAATTTCTTTTTGTCTTCGGATTCGTGACTTTGATTTATTCAGTTTTTTATGTGATCCATACTGATGGCCAAAAATCACTTTACCATTTTTGGTTACTCTGAATCTCTTTGATACTGAGCTTTTAATTTTTTTCTTTTGCTTTTTCATAATTTTCTCCTTATTTTAGTCTCGAAAGTATTGTTACCATTTGGCGACCTTCCATGTGTGGTTCTCGCTCAACTTTTGCAACATCTTCAAGCTTTGTAATCACTTTTCTCAAGACTTGTTCGCCGAGCTCTTTTTTCGTAAATTCTCTTCCACGGAAACGGACTTCAAATTTTACCTTATCTCCATCATCAAAAAACTCTTTTGCTCGTTTTACCTTAATATCCAAATCGTGATCCCCGATAAAAGGTCCCATTCTGATTTGTTTAGTCTCAGAAGTGACACTTTTTTTCTTCTCTTCTTGTTTCTTTTTCTTTAACTGATACAAAAACTTACTGTAATCAATTAATCGCGCTACAGGCGGTTTTGCCATTGGCGCAATCTCAACCAGATCTAATTCCTGTTCATCACTCAGTTTTCGTGCTTCATCGATGCTCATCACACCGATTTGTTTTCCTTCACTGTCAAGAAGTCGTACTTCTCGAGCCCGGATCTGATGATTTATCCGGTAAAATGGTTGTTTTGTTTGATTATATTTTTTTCTCAATTTCGTTTTGGATTCTCTCTAAAAATTCAGAGAGCGCAAGACTTCCAAGATCTTTGCCGTCACGGGTTCGGATGCTTACTATCTCTTTTCCCACACTATTACTCTCGGATTCTTCCTTTCCGCCTATTATACACAGATAAGGCACCTTTTGTAAAGTAGCCTCACGGATTTTTGCTCCTACTGTTTGGTTTGAGTTATCAAGCTCAACACGAACTCCAGAAGACTCTATTATTTTATAAATTTTTTGAGCATATTCTTCAACTTTTTCTGAGACAGGCAAGACTGCGACTTGTGTAGGTGCAAGCCAGACAGGAAATGCACCAACATAGTGTTCGATGAGTATTCCTAAGAACCGTTCAAGTGAGCCATAAATTGCCCGATGAAAAACAACAGGCATTTTTTCTGATCCATCAGATTCTGTATATTTAAGCTTAAAGTTTTTAGGTTGCTGAAAATCAAGTTGAATTGTTCCTGTTTGCCATTGTCGGCCAATTGCGTCTTGCATGAGAATATCTACCTTTGGTCCATAAAATGCTCCTTCTCCTTCGGCTTTAAAGTATTCTTGACCTGATTCTTTGAGGACTGATTCTAATGCTTCTTCTGCCATATCCCAGTCTTTACTTTCTCCCATAAATTTTTCAGGCCTTGTACCAAATCGTAATGTATAGGAGAGATTAAATGGTGCATACATTGCGTCAATCATCTGCATAATCTGATCAAATTCATCTTTAATCTGATCTAAAGTAATAAATATATGAGCATCATCCTGCCTGAACTGTCTAGTTCTAAATAGTCCGTTAAGCGTTCCTGAACGCTCAAATCGATGTAAAAGACTTGTATCAGCAAGTCTTAAGGGGAGGTCATTATATGATCTGGTTTTTGATTTAAATATAACCATTGCATTTGGACAGTTCATTGGTTTTATTCCAAATATTTCATCATTACTCTGCTCTTTAGCTGGTATTTGCAGACGGTCCATATCGGCAATGAACATATCATCCTTATAATGTGACCAATGTCCAGAGGTTTCATACAACTCTTTTTTATTTAATTGCGGAGTCATTACTTCTTGATAGTCAAATTTGGTATATATTTCTCGAGTAAAGTCATATAGTATGTTATATAAAACAAGACCTTTTGGAAGCCAATATGTCATACCAGGGGATGTCTCATGAATCATAAATAAATCAAGGTCTTTACCGATTTTTTTGTGGTCACGTCTTTTTGCTTCTTCTAGCATATGCAGATATGCATCAAGTTCTTCTTGTGTTGGAAAACAAGTGCCGTAAATTCGGGTAAGCATTGGATTTTTTTCATCTCCGCGCCAATATGCCCCAGCAAGTGATAACAGCTTAAAAGCACCTATATTTTTATTTGGTGTTTCACTATGTCCGCCACGACACAGGTCTTCAAACATACCAGCTTTGTAAAATGTGAGTTTTTCACCTCTGTTCTCAATCTCATCAATGAGTTCAAGTTTGAAAGGGTTATCATGGTAATATTCACGTGCCTGTTCAGCAGATACTTCCCGATGGGAAAATTTATCCCAGTCTTTGAGTGTCTTCTCCATCATTTTTTCAATTTTTGGGAGATCTGATTCTGAGATGGGTTGGGCGAACTGAAAGTCATAATAGAACCCATGCTCTATTGCTGGTCCAATTGTGAGCTTTGTATCTGGATATAGTCGTAGAACTGCTGCCGCAAGCAAATGCGCACACGAGTGTCGTAGATTGTTTAATGCTTCATTATTCATACTTTATACTTATCTCGTACTATATCAGAAAATAGGCTCAATATGAAGTCTTATTCTTACAAAAGCATATCTGCAGCTATGCTTTGTTTTTACTCCAAATTGGTATCCAATAAAACTACTTCTTCTGATATATCAAGCACTTCATTGCTCGCATATTCTGGATTTGCTTTGACGAGACTTCCTATTCCAATGTACGGTAACTCATTTACTGATGGGTTTTCTGATTGGTAAGCTCTTTTACTTTCCGCAATTTTTTCTCTTCGTTCTTCAGTAGTTCCACTAAATATGTAATCAGTTATTAATCTTTCTCGTTCAGACATATATGTCACCTCCTTTCTTGTTATAACCTTTGGCTATGCTCAGGGTTATTGGTATTTTGCCAATAAAAAAACCTCCCATGTGGGAGGTCTGTCAGCACGCAAACAAAAACCTCCCTAGGAAGCTTTCATTTGCATCATTACGTTAGTTGTTATTATCATAGTGCAATTATTATATATCAAATCTTTCATTTGTATGCAATTAGCTATTGCGGATTGAGCCTTGTTCATACAGGTAATTTAAAATATCACTGATAAAATTCCCAACAAACGGTATAACGTCAACGAACTGAGATAAAAGACTTACTAATGAAAGAATTAACGCAATACCAATGATCGATCCAATTCCCCAAAAAATACCTCCAAGTAAATTGTTTGCGATTATCTCTCCTTTTGATAATTTAGAAGATCTTTCAAATGGTTGAACTGGTGTGGTTGGTGGGGGTGTTTCTTTGCTTTTCTTAAATTTTGCCATTGCGTCTACTAGTGTACCATAATTATGTGATTTTGGAACCCCAGATAATGCTGAATAGAGTTTTGTGCGCGCACATGGGTTCGAACCAAGGACCTCTTCGATGTCAACGAAGCACTCTACCACTGAGCTATGCGCGCTAATTTAAATTAATGTGCTCACCACACTTGTCTGCGGCTTGCCTTGCAAGTGATCTCCCTCACTACGTTCAGTCCGATCCAACTGAGCTATGACTCCAAATAAAGCTGTCTGTTTGATAGTTAGCAGACTTAAGCTATGACTCCGGAATAATCAAAACCTGACTATGATAGACAAGCTATGACTTGCGAGAGCCTCACAATTATACAAAAGCAGTACGTGTTTGACAATGAAGATTATCCTTTATGTACCAGATCTTGTATATGTACTATCTGGTTTTCTGATGCACTTACTTCATTAAATGGATTTTCAGGATATTGTACTTCAATGAGATCACCATATGAATCAAAAGCATTTTGGATAGCTGCTGTTACGTGCTCAACTTCTTGAACAGAATTCTGCTGGGTATGCTCCAAATCTCTATTACTCCAGTTGTTATACATATCTTGTATCATTGCTAATTCATGATTTGCCATACTATTTTCACCTCCTTTCTTTTCATAACCCTTCGACTATGCTCAGGGTTATTGGCATCTTGCCAATAAAAAAACCTCCTGTTGCCTCGTTGTACGAGGTAAAGGAGGTTGCCAATTCACTGGAACAACACTCCCTTAAGGAGTAATAATTCCAAGAATAATGTCAAATTGTATATATTGTTTTTTCATATGTTGTCTAGCTATATTTTTGTTAGTTTCGAGATGAGGGGCACAGACGTGTGCCCCTCGTGATAGTAAGCCGGTCAGCGGTTTTCCAATTTCCTCGCGATTGAGGAGTTGGACAGTCAAGCGCTGTCCCGGACTTAAAATTGTGGTACTTGTGTTTTATCTCCAAAGCTAGGGCCACGTTTGTTGCCCTGTTTACGCTTTTCTGGGTGCACAAGAGGCCCCCAGGGAGTATCTGAAGGAGGATCTTGAATGTGGGAGTAGCCATCATCTGAAACTGCTCCACAATTCTTTTCATCGGGAGCGCTATAATTAGTAGCGCCATCCCATTCGCCCCAATGAGCCTCAAGGATTTCTCGATGAAGCTCTGCTAACTTGAGTTCCTCTCGGTTCGGTCTGCGTAGTTTACTGGAGTTCATGATACTTCCTTTCTATCCGAAAACATACTCAGATACGGTTGCTCGGATCCCACGTCGGCGTGAACGATTCTTTCGTTCCTCCTTGAATTGTCTGACAGGTGTCATATCCCAGTCGTGACCGACCAGTCTATCCCACCTGTTAAGCCATTCTTGAGCTTGAGCGTTATCCTGTGGCACAGAGCCACACGGAAGTATGCTCTGGTCCTTTTGAAGGACGCGGAGATGAGCGAACCGCAACGTATTGTTGACGAGAACGCTCATGTCGTGCTTGAGGTGGCGCAGATCGCCTTTCCTCACAAGATGTACCATCGGCGTCTTTAACGCCAGAGGAATGATATCCTTACCGATGAGTCTGTAAGACTCGATCATAAGGTTCTTTTTGAACCACCTAAACAACTTGCGGTTGCCATCGTAGCCCATGAAGAACAATCCGTCACTTGGAACTTCTTCAGGATAATCCACTATTTGAACTTTTACGCCTTTTCGTCCTCTTTGAGTTTGGATCGCCATACTGGCTAACTCATCAGAGGAGAGTGCGTAAAGCGTAATGCTAGGTTGAATGGGAAGTTCCATTTCTTTTATTCCTTGCCGTAAGATTGAATCTATTCCCTTCACCTCTGTGGTCTATCACACCCTCATGGATGGTGACTCCTTTCACTTGTACGACTACCACGGTAAAGGGATACTGATGACAAGACATATCACCACTATTCCCTTCACCGTGTGATTAGTACCACGGTGTCTTGTACTGCACACAATCGCAGTTGCGCTTTTGCACCATTGATCGTGTTTTCCAAGACGATGTTAATGTACATGCCCCTAAAAAACATCCTTCGGCAATGCTCAGGATTGTATTTTCTCCTATAAAATACAAAAAAACCTCCCTTTTTGGGGAGGTAGTTAGGTATATTCTTTGGGCTATATTGCTCCTCCCACTATTAGACCGCCTCTGTAAAGAGGACGTTCACAATAATAGGAAGGAGTTGCATACTCATATTAGTAATTATTTTATGCTCATCTGTTTGATTTGTCAACACTGAATTATTTTTTTATGATCTTGAGAAAGATTGGTTCGGGAGGATAGACCCCCCGAACCAAAACGAGAATGCGTGGGCATCAATATTCCGAGCGTACACGGAAATGTTACCCCAGCATCCAGCCAGTGTGCGGACTGAGCAGCCCTCGACTGATTGTGACCGGAGATTTGTATCGATACCGGCGCAGTTTCATGAGTACCTGCTTTAGATCAGGCGTTTCTTCCCAGTCGACAGAAAGATTTCTCAGGATCTGTACTTCCTTCAGCCATTGTTCATACAGAAGCATGTTTGCTTCCTCTGTGGGCTCACTTGGTCCCCAGGGGTTCCCTGTATAGTTGCTAACTCGCCATTCTTCGATAGCGACGGCCGCTTCGAGAAGCGGAATATCCAACGAAGCCTCAGCGGATACATAAATCCCAAGACGATTAGGTGTCGCAATTGAGTTAGGGCACTCTACTCTGTGTGATGCTGTGCGGATGACAGGAACTTTCTTGTGTTCTGATTCTTGCGGCATTGCAGTAATTAAGATATCTGTTTCCTCGTGCAGGTCATTGTACTTGTTTGGATAACGCACAATGCATCCTGCGTATTCAAGGATCCTTCCTGCCTCAATCACTCGTGGCGGGCTATCAAGATATACACTATATACACACCGCATGATGTGATCCTTTCAGTAAAATCTTTCTCCCCAGATTGGGAGCTAACAAACTCTGACGTCTGTCAGAATTTCTCTACTCACAACCTGGTATGTCAAAGAACTACCCATTCGACAACCTGCTTGTAGGCAGGGCTCAGGGTTATGATTCTATTTATAAGTCACAAAAAAACCTCCCTTTTGGGGAGGTGCTTTCAGTTAAAAATTATTTTTTACTATACTTTCAGACTATCCCTCCCCACAGCAGTGATATGCCACATACGTGGGAGAGATGTAAGTGTAAAAGAATTGTTTAATTTCATACGGTCTAGTTTAAAGAATATATAGGATTCTGTCAAGGTTAAAAGATGCGCGGCGGATGGTGATTTCCGCCGCGTGTAGTGTGCAATTAGCTCGGTATGAGCATTTGGTCCGACCATGTCGGGAAATACTCCTTGTTCCGAACTAGTAGCCGCTGTAGAGGCGGACATATCGCACTTTCGGCTTTCCCCTCGCGTCAATGACCGCATAATTGGCCTCTTCGGCCATACGGTTTAATGTTATTTGAATCCTGCGAGGGAGAGGTTCGTCTATTTTGACAGCAATTTCTTTTGCTGCGTTTACCACAGCAAAGGCAAAGCTGCCTGCGTATTGAGCATTTAAATGCTCACGCATCACTATGTGCTGTGAGAACGCTTTTGCCCACCCGGGCATGTGTTCGTCAGATACCCTACGGCGGGTAGTCATGACGTGCCGTTTGTTCCATTGGACTGATCCAAGGGGAACAAAGATTGCAACATCACCAGGATCTGGATCCATCGCAAAGACGAACCGTTGTGTTTCATGCAGGACTGCTTTCTCTTTCACGAGAAATCCAGCATTTCTCAGAGCTTCAGCTGCTTTTGTGCTGGTCGGGCATTCAACATTATAGATGATACGCATGACGCACCTCCATGCTACTTCCACATTGGAAGCACAGAACGTTTGACAGTTCAAACGCTCTTCTCTTCCAATGATAATTACTGTTAAAGAACACCCTTCGACAAGCTCAGGGTTATGATTCTATTTATAAGTCACAAAAAAACCTCCCGTGTGGGAGGTTCCTGAAATTGTATGTAATTTACTTATGACATCTCTCCCACATTAGACCCGCTCCATAAGGAGACAGAAATCAAAAAGTGGATAGAGATTTTTCATCATTTCGTAATTATTTTAACGAAGTAAAAGCGTTTGTGTCAAGTATTATCCGGTTTGAGTTGCTATTGAACGTTCTGAAGACAAGCTAAATGAAGTGCCTTTTTTAGCAAACTGATTCCAATATTTTTGTTGACCTTTTTTGCTTGCAAAAAGTGCCAGCCAGTTTTTCCCTTCCTCTACTCGTACGCGTGCGTTACGGACTGTAATGAGTACCCATTCCAAGAAATTAACTTGATATGTACTTGCTTTCCCTAAAGTACTTTCTACGGTTACTTGATGGGAAACTTGCTTAAATGCCATTTCCATTTCTTTTGACGCTTTAATAAGTTTTTTTATTTCCATTTGCAGTAGCTCTACCTGCTGAGTTGTTTCAATTTCTTGCGTAGAAGATGTCTCTGCATGATCGAAAGATCGGACATATTCTCGATGCTCAGCGGTGATCGTTGCTTTTTCTCCTGATTTTTCTTGAATAAGTGAGAATTCTTGTCCTTCTTGCAGTACCGCTTCTTGACGAATATTCTCTGTTTTTTCTGATTTTTTACTCAACAGCTGCTCAGGAAGGGTCTGTTTTGCAGACGCTTTGAAAAAATCTTCCCACATGCTGCGAATTGCATCTTTTGAGAGCGTTGAGACTTGTTTTCCCACTTCATTTCCGCTTGTTTCAATAGAATCTTGAAAGTAGGATTGTTTGTTAGATTTACCCTGTTGTTTCATAAGAAATTGATCGTATTATAAGATATTTTACGTTCAATTTCAAGTTTGCATTCAATATATCTGAACTTACAGTTGCATTAGATAATCAATAGTTTTTTGCTGGCGAATAAGGGCCACAAGAAAATAGGGGTTTTTAGCAATTTCTTCTTTATTTTTTGGATCTTGGAATTTGCTGAGCGCTTCTTCTATATCTTTTTGTTCAACTGAGATGTTTTCGCTGTCTGCAATTTTTTTGAGTAAGAATTCTAATTTTAAATCACGTTGAGCTTTAGCTTCATATCCTTTGCGCATATCCTCTGCAGTTTGGCTGCGTGCAGCTAAATATTGATCAAGATTCATACCTAGCCGTTGTAATTCTTCAACGAGTTGGGAAAGCAATCGATTTGTCTCTTCTTCAATCAATATTGTAGGAACAGTGATTTCAGCTCCTTCAAGTGCAGCTGTCAGTATATCGTCTATTTTTGGTTTTTCAGCTTCTTTTTCGCCAGGTTTTATGATTTTATTTTTAGCTGTCACATCTTTGACTGCTTTTTTATAATCTCCAAGCTTTACTTCAGGCTCAAGTGCGGTTACTGCTTCAAATACAAGATCTGTACCCTCTTCAAATACTTCAATATGGAGCTTAGGAGATACAATTGGCTGTAGTTTTTCTTCTTGGATAGCTTTGTTATATGCTTCTGGAACAACTTTTTTGAGTGTTTCTTCTTGAACTACGTGCTTTGGAAGCTTTTCATCAGCAATTTTTTTTGGAACCTGCCCTTTTCGAAAGCCTGGAGCTGAAATATTTTTGCTCAGTTCTGATTTTACTTTTTCGCGAGCTTTTTCAACTTCTACAAAAGGCACTGTGATTTTAAGCACAAGTGTTCCGTCATCTTGTTTTTTAATTTCTGGTTTCATATCTGCCCTATTATACAAATTGATAGTGTAAAGTGCAAAGTGTAAAGCTGAAAGCGTAAAATTGAGGGGAATTTTGGTGCCCGAGAGAGGAATTGCGCCCCAAGGGCACTTGCTATTGCATAGCGGCGAACCAACTTTTGTGCCCGAGAGAGGAGTTGAACCTCCACACCGTTGCCGATACAGCGTTCTGAACACTGCGTGTCTACCATTCCACCACTCGGGCATAATTTAGTTATTGGGCAGTTCATATATTTTGATATATTTTATCCCTTTTGATCTTCCTTGACAAGCAAATACATCTATGGAAAGATAGAAGGAATGGACAAACGGATTATTCTGCTCGGTGTCTATTTGCTCACTGCTCCTGCTGCACTTTTCGTTCTTATCTTTTATACCCTTTACTATCACCATGAGCATACTCTGTCTCGTACACCTTCTGTAAAGGTGTTGAATTATAATGGTAATTTTGAAGCTCTACCTGACAATACTGTAAGCACATCAGCGATTAACCTACCAAGTACTGATGCCAGAATTGCAGCGCTGGATGACTTCTTTAAGAAGCACAAATCCCCACTTGTCTCTCATAGCAAAATTATTGTTCAGCAGGCTGATGAATATGGGTTTGATTATCGGCTTCTACCTGCAATTGCCATGCAAGAAAGCAACCTGTGTAAAAAAATTCCTAAGGGAGCTGATCATAACTGTTGGGGTTTCGGTATATACGGAAAAAAACGTACTGGATTCGAATCGTATGATAGAGCTATACAAGTTATCTCTAAAACTCTTTCCGAGCAGTACATAAGTAAAGGTTTGGAAACTCCGGAGCAGATCATGTCCAAGTATACTCCTAACAGCAATGGTTCATGGGCAAATGGAGTTATTTACTTCATGAATCAAATCCACTCTAATATTTAGCTGCTATATAGTGGTCCAAACTACAAGTGACCACTAAGGCAATTCCAGATTAGGCCGTATTTATGCTATTTTGAGCATTGTTTTACAGACTTGACAGACTCATAGTTGTTTGCTATAATACGTGCTAGGTCTCGAGGTAGCCCAAAACTTACTTTGAGACTCTTTAAAAGGACTGAATCAGTGAATTTTTTCTACTAAAAAATTCATCCCAATACGAGGCGATTTAGTCCTTTTAAAGTTTTTAACCCTTTATCTTCACATCCACGCGTAATTGCCTCGGAGTTCCAAGAGAATAAATTGATTATTTTTTTGGAGTCCCAGGTAAGCGCAACAAGCAGACCTTGGGATGTGTTTATGAAAAAACTATTTATTCTTATCGCCTTTCTTCTTGCGATAAGTATCACCCCACAAACCTACGCGTCAGAAAAAATTGCTGGACGCTCAGCTCAACTTACTACTACAACAGTATCAACGGAAAACACTATTTCCTATGATGCTCGGGTGGTTGCACTCACTAACGTATTACAAAAGTACGATTCTATATTAGTGCCTGAAGCTAAAAACTTTGTGTACTATGCTGATGCGCATGGTATTGATTGGAGACTTTTAGTATCTATTGCAGGACTTGAGTCTACCTTTGCTTCACGGTATGTACAAGGATCATATAATGCGTATGGTTGGGGTGGTGGCTACATTTACTTTGATAGCTGGGAAAACGGTATTGATTCTATATCTCGTGCCTTACGGAAGAATTACTATGACCGTGGTGCAAACACTGTAGAAAAAATTGGTCCTATTTATGCAGCTAACCCTCATTGGGCACAACGTATTAACGTGTTTATGAATGAAATTGATGAAGAATACGCACGTATCACAACACTCTCAGTCGCTCCTCAATTTTAACTGAGAATACCCTCTTGCATTCAAAATGTCTAGATTCCAACTAGACATACCGATATTCTAGCCACAATAAAGAAACAATTATGTCTAGAATCTATCTAGACATAAATTTTCGATTGCAGTGGGAGATGTAAAACGTATATAATGTGAGGCGTAGTATGCGGATGTGGTGGAATGGTAGACACGCTAGTTTTAGGAACTAGTATTCGCAAGAATGTGGGGGTTCAAGTCCTCTCATCCGCACACTTAGTAAAAAGCTTCTACTCAACCTTTCAAATATACATAATTGCCAAAAAATCTCTGGAATAGTTGAAGAATATTCATCTTAAGAGAGGCAAATAACTTTCTGATAAAGAAAAAGTTTCAGAATGAATCAGATCTGATACATACACTTAAATTGTGTATTATTTTCCATTATAAATTCTATTTTTGTGCTAAAATACAGCAATGACAAAAGGGGTCATTTACCTAATGACAACGGCTATTTCGGTTTGGAATCGGATGAATGACGGTGAGTTACTAAATTAGGTACTAACGGTGTTGATAGCTGGTTGATTAGTAAAGATTATGACAACTAAGAATCAGGTAAAAAAAGTATGTGATCGTGGACATGTTTTTTATAAATCAAGCGATTGTCCTGTCTGCCCAACATGTTGGAGTGGATATTATCGTGAAGGACACAATGGAGATTTCCCTGAAAAATTGTCTGCACCTGCACTGCGTGCTCTTTTGAACGCTCACATTTTCAATCTTGCACAGTTAGCAAAGTATTCAGAAAATGAAATTTTAGAACTCCATGGGATGGGACCGAGCTCAATTCCTCTACTCAAAGAAGCGATGCACAAGAAAAAGTTAGAGTTCAAAAAAGGTTAATTAAATTACGTATTAAATAGATGAATAAAAACTGGTTTCTTGGTAACATAGAGCTATGAAACCCAAAAGCGTTGATGAATTTATTGAGGGTTTTCCCTCCAATCAGAAAGCAAAGTTGATAGAGCTGCGAAAGATTATAAAAACCACATTGCCTGATACTGATGAAGCACTCAAATGGGGTGAACCCGCTATCTTAGATAAAGATGGAATGATCTTAGTAATTTATGGAGGTTATAAACAACACATGAATATTGTTGCTACTCCAAGCACTAAACAGGCCCTAGAAAGCGAACTGTTAAATTATAAAACAGGAAAAGGATCTATTCTGCTCCATTACGATAAACCTCTGCCAGTTGCTTTAATTAAGAAGATTGTATTGTATAGAGCAAAAGAGTACCGTGAAAACGGTGTTAAATGGATGTAATTCCAGCATTTACTTTTGCAACATTCGATATCTAAAAGATTTTAGCGTATTGATACTAGTGTAATAATCCTAGGCAAATCGAGACTTCTCATTCTTTCCCTATTCTTACCCCATTTTTGGCCTTTTATTGCTTCCTGTCTATAAGATAGTCGTTATTTGATTGGAGGTGATATATATGGCAGATAATACTCAAGATCAGAAAGAAAATGAACAGAATATACAAAACGGACAAGATTTTTCTCTTGAAGATGAGCAAGGAATTGCAGGAGGAGAAGCAGAATATGATCAAAGCGATATTGATCTATTAGATTTGGATCAGGAAGACATTACTGGTACAGATGAAAATCAAATATAGAGATGTGGTGCAGAAGAGATTTTCTGCACCAAGAATTTATTATGGCAAAACCAACACCACCGCAACCAGCTCAAACTCTTACTACACAGCCAGGAAAAGAACATGAAATGGCTCAAAAACCAGAATTTTTTGGTGAAGATTATAAACCAGCAGGAAAATTATTAGAAAAAGTGGCATTGATTACTGGAGGAGATAGCGGGATAGGCAGATCAGTTGCTGTTCATTTTGCCCGTGAAGGAGCAGATATTGTAATCGCATATTTAAATGAACATAAAGATGCAGAGAAGACACAAAAAGAAATCAAAAAGTTAGGGAGAACATGCCTGCTTATTCCAGGAGATTTAGGAGACGAATCTCATGCACAGTCCGTCGTTGATGAGGCTGTAAAAAAGTTTGAAAGAATAGATATTCTGGTAAATAATGCAGCAGAACAACATCCACAAGCAAGTATTGAAGATATTTCATCAGAACAGTTAGAACGAACGTTCCGCACAAATATATTTGCCTATTTTTATCTCACAAAAGCTGCTCTTTCTCACTTAAAAGAAGGTAGCACAATCATTAATACTACTTCAGTAACTGCATATCGTGGAAGCGGACATTTGCTTGATTATTCTTCAACAAAAGGCGCCATTGTCGCTTTTACTCGGTCTCTTGCCAGTCAGTTAGCTCAGAAAAAGATTAGAGTTAATGGAGTTGCTCCAGGTCCAGTATGGACGCCGCTTATCCCCTCTACTTTTAGTGAGGAGGAAGTGCAGGAATTTGGTGCAAAAGAACCACTTGAACGTCCTGGACAACCTGATGAAATCGCACCAAGCTATGTCTTCCTTGCTTCACAGGATTCTTCATATATGACGGGGCAAGTACTCCACCCTAATGGGGGAGAAATAATAAATGGGTAACAGGTTTTTCCCTGTTGGGATTTCTATTTCGTCTTTTTTTTCGAAGGGGCTGGAGTTGTAAAAGTAGCCTGAATTGTTTTGAGATCAAGTCGTGATTTATAAAAAAAGTACCCTACAATACCAAATGTTGCAATCGGTGAAATCCAATCAGGAATATCTACATCAAAACTATGTAATACCATAACAACTCCCAGAATCAGTATTGAATACATAGCTCCATTTTTTAGGTATTTATATTTTTTAATCCGGTCAATATTACTGATGGTTAATTGTCGCAGCACTATTGCTCCAATTCCATTCCCAACCAAAATGAGGGGAATTGCAAACGTAAATGCAAATGCGCCGATTACTCCATCAATTGAAAAACTTGCATCAAGCACTTCAAGATATGCAATCTTTGCAATATCTGACATGCCTCCCCCTAATAGCTTTTTTTCTTGCTGTTCTGCAAAGTTTCTAAACCCATGGATAATAAAAAATGCAGTAGATCCTACGACTGCTCCGAATTGTAATAGCGGATGATGATGTTGAAATGCGAGCCAAACAATAGCAGTCAACAGTAGAGATACAATTGCATAAAACCATGCCCCCTGTGCCTGAAAGAAACGTTCTCCTCGCAGACCAAAATTTTTTGGTTCAAGAAATAGCCAGTGAAAAAAAAGAAAGATTAAAAATATTCCTCCTGCAATGAGCAGTACATGTGAGGATTCTTTTACCACTTCGCCGATTCGAGGATCACTAGAGAATGCTGCGGTTAACGTGCCAAGTACTCCAAGCTGTGGAGTTGCTGCAAAGAGTATGAGAAATGGTAAGAGTCCACGAACCAAAAATACGGAAAAAAAGATTCCCCAGGTTAAAAACCACCTACGGGCCTTTTTACTCATGCCTGAGAGAACCTCAGCATTAATAATCGCATTATCAATACTTGTAATAATTTCAAATAGGGAGAGCCCGAGGACAATTAAAACTATTGAGAAAAAATCCATACAAAAGTGATTATAGCAAACAACAGGCAATCTGAAAAATGGCAAAACATCTAACAGTGTTCATTCATTGATATTGCCTATAATATTTTGTAAAATGTAAGCCTGCGTGCACAAGTATGGGCCGGCAATGCAAGCAACGTGTTGCAGGCGGACTCAGTAAATACAAGTGGCAATTAAGATTAGTACTTAATTGTATAGTATAATGAACTTTACGGGCTGGTGGCGAAATGGTAGACGCGTACGCTTGAGGGGCGTATGGGGCAACCCTTGGAGGTTCAAGTCCTCTTCAGCCCACACGTTCGTAATGAACGAGTAATTTTATTGTATCTTCTTCATACATCATAGAACCTATTATATTTTCCTAACGTGTTCTCTATAAAAAAAGTGCCCCGATCCAAAAATATGAACCGGGGCGACTCCTGCTTAACGTGTCATGCGACTTGTCCAAGTCGTTCGCCTTCAGTTTGTTCGAAAGCTCCGACTAAGAGGTACGCGCCTGCTACACCCATCGCAACACAGAAAACAGCCACCATTACAACGACAAGCCAGACAAGCGTTGAAATCTCCGGCCAGAGCCGATACGATTCGATGGTGTCGGCATACGCAGAACTGGTTTCACTTATGTTGCGTATTGCTTGTTCTGAGTCAGCTGTTGTCTGCTCGAGCAGATCAAAGGTCTTGGTCCCGGACACGACAAGATCCGCAGATGTTTGATCTAGCTGAGTGTTTACGGATTGAAGGTTCTCCCGCTGAATAGTCAGATCTTGGATGATCTCGACACGTTGTGTGTCTACGACTTCCAAGAAATCCCCTCCAATTGTGATAAATTCATCGCCTGAATCAAGAGCGGTGTCAATCGTATTGACATTTTCGCCCAGATCAGCGACAAATAGCGTATCTGAGGCATCGACTCCATCAAGTATATCCTGAAGTATCAGGAGCATGGAGAAGTTGATTTCGCTAAATCCTTCCTGATCACTCCAATCTGCAAAGTCATGCAGAAGACCTGGCAAATCTTCCAGGTATGGTGCAGTACTTCCAGATAATTGGCGATCAAGATCGTCTGCGAGTCCTCGAAGGTCATCGGTTGTCACGATAACGCTTTCTGAGAAAACGATATCGTAGCCTTCTTCCCTTGCCAAGTCAGCCAGATCCCGTACAACCTGTGAACCAGAGACTCCTTCAGGCCAATCATTTTGTGCCTCAAGGTACTTAACCTCTGACGCAATGGTGTACAAGTCGTCTGAAGTAAAGAGTCTTTGCCCCTCTGAGCGGTCAACCCTGTCTTGCCATTCATTGATGACAAGCCGTGCGTCAGCACTCATGCTGCTCATTTCTGCAGCATAGTCAGAGTGAGATGCCGTGACAGTACGTGCTTCAGCAATGACTGCTTGAGCATCGGAGAAGATGTTTGATCCTGTGTTCAGGATGGGTGGAACATCTTCATCTATGAGGGTTTGTGTTCTCTCGAGAGAAACGTCAAGATCTGTGATGATCTTCTGACTTGTACTGACTCCTTCTGGCAAGTCAGTGAGTAGTATTGTGCGGAACTCCTGTAGGGGCTCATTTGATTGATTCACATCATCAGCGATCTTATCCAAGTCGCTTGCTGATACTCTAAGTCCTTCTGCGGCCTCTACTTGGAGAGGAGTCATCGCAGAGTCAAGGCTCCCTTCGATGATTGAAGGGAGAAATAACGATGAGATAAGTCCTACCAGACCTGCAACAAACAGGAGAACTCCCATAGCTGCCCTGAAAGAATGCCAACGCCCAGATCGAAGTCTAAATCGATTCACCTTACTAACCTTTCTGGTTACATGAAGACAACACCGAAAGCTTAATACCCTCCATTCTATTAATGTGCAATGCGGAGAGACATCCGCAGTGTGTTAAGAGCAGGAGCTACTACATAATAAAGCATATTGGTTGTTTTTCCAAATCTTGAATGTACTAAGCATAGTAATGTATCATTCTTGTGTTTGAACAAGATGATATATATGATATAATTTGCAGGCTAGAAAGATTTTGATAGTCTAATTTGGGCGCTTAGCTCAGCTGGTTTAGAGCGCCTCGTTTACACCGAGGAGGTCAGGGGTTCGAATCCCTTAGCGCCCACAAATTAGTTATTGGTTTATGGTAAATAGTAAGAAGTAAATGAACCTTGAACTAATAAGTAAGTAGTATAAAATGCCAAGGTGGTCAAGGCGACCCGATGAACATCGGGGTTGTCCGGTAATCCGGATACGCTTGCACAATAAGGCTTTAAATTTGCCAAGATAGCCAAGGTGGTCAAGGCGCCTGTCTGAAGAACAGGTTATCCGGGTTCGACTCCTGGTCTTGGCACAATAATAAAAGCTTAGATCTGAGAGTGTAAATCTGAGAGCTAAGCACAAAATGATGTAATTCACGGAAAAAAACGTTAGTTTGTCTTCGAATATAAATACCGTAGTGTTGAAGGTATAAGAAGTGTACAGCGTAGTTGCCCGTCACATAAGACTTACTAAATAATGCAACACTACGAAACAATAGAGGAAAAGTTCCTCGAAGAAAAACGTTAGTTTGTCTTCGAAATGCGGTGGTAGTTCAGTGGTAGAACGTCTCCTTGCCAAGGAGAAGGTCGTCGGTTCAAGTCCGATTCACCGCTCCACGAAAGGAGAAGGTCGTCCCGATGCAAATCGGGGTTCACCGCTCCACATTTCTACTTTACTCTCTTCATACCCATATCTTGCAATCATTTCATTTTTTGTGTTTACTATATTCAAGATATGCAAATTCAAAGCGTGATGTTTTCAGACAATGAATTTATTCCCATGCAATACACATGTGAAGGAGAAGATATTATTCCTCCTCTACTCTTTCTAGATGTTCCACAGGACGCGAAAAGCCTGGTTGTAATCGTTGATGATCCTGATGCAGCAGTTGGGCTGTGGACACATTGGGTTGTTTTTAATATTCCTCCTGATACTCATGAATTTAGTGAAGGAGAAATTCCACCTGGTACACAGGGACTTTCAAGTTATAAAAAACCTGAATGGAGAGGACCATGTCCTTCTAATGATACAGTCCATCATTATAGATTTAAGCTCTTTGCACTCGATACAATGCTTGATTTAGATGAAAATGCAACACGTGAGGAGATTGAGACTGCGATGAGTACCCACGTGATTGAGGAAGCAGAGCTTACTGGCTTGTATCAGAAAACAAAGTAGATTTATTGATTAACAAGTGTACTATTCTCTATGATCCATTCACTAATATCCAAAAACATATTCATCCTTGCTTGGCATTCTTACATTCATTTGATATATTCTATCTAGTCAATTCTTCTCTCTCTCCTACCCCAGAATTGTAAGAAAACCATCCAAAATTTACATAATCCTTACCCTTTTTTATCTGGAAATTAATATTGATACAGTTTGACATAGTTGACTCCTCATTTTGTACATGGTATAAACTCTCTGTTTGAATAAATCAAATAGCGAAGCAAGCAAAAAAGATTGACAATTCAAGCCAAATCGAATTTATCTCACCCTGTTAATACTATTTTTGCTAAGGATTGGTGAATACTATTTTTAATACACATAACACACAAATAAATCGCAATAAGCGCCTGACTCTTTTAACGATTACGGTAACATTTCTTATATTTATTCTTAACACCGTATTCAATGGAAATTTCAATATTATTTCTCCGCTTGCACAAGGATCTGGTGAGCTTGAACCATTAAAAGAAGGTAAGTCACAAAAAGAAGTTTTTGGATTTGCACCTTATTGGACTATTAATCGACTCGATAATGTTGATTTCAATGTCCTCACTACTTTTGCATATTTTGGTATTCCTGTCGGGGGTGACGGAAACCTTGATACTTCCTATCAGGGGTACAACACATTTCATAGCGAAACTGCAACAGAACTTTTCAAAAAAGCACATCGACATGGTACTCGGGTAGTACTAACGATAACTCAAATGAATAATAGCGAGATTAAAGCACTTATGGATGATCCTGTGGCACAAGACAGGTCAATTGCACAGACAGTCACATTAGTCAAAAATCGCGGTATTGACGGAGTAAATATCGACATTGAATATACTGGTAATCCAGGTGCTTCGTATCGTGCAAAATTTAGTGAGTATGTACGTAAAATGAGCAATGCAATGCACGCAGCTGTACCCCAATCTAAAGTAACTGTATCAGTATATGCATCTGCAGTAAAAGAACCAAAGATTTATGATATTGCAGCGATGGGTGAATATACGGATGGAGTATTTATGATGGCCTATGATTTTGCGGTTGCTTCTTCAGATCATGCAATCCCTACTGCTCCACTCTATGGACATAAGCAAGGCAAATATTGGTATGACGTCTCAACTGCAGTAGAAGATTTCCTTAACTACATGCCTGCTGAGAAGCTTATTTTAGGAGTACCATGGTATGGATATAACTACAATGTGAGCTCTCCAACAGTAAAAGCAAAAACAGGATATGGAAGAGGATTTGCGCAAACCTATTCATTAGTGGAAGAACATGTGAGTCAAGAGATGCCAGGAATTTATGAATATGCAACAGGATGGGATGAAGCTGGACAAGTCGGGTGGAAAGCGTATTATTCAGCAGCGAGCGGTACATGGCGAATGGTATTTATCGATGATGTAAGATCGCTTGATATTAAGTTTGAATATGCAAAACAGAAGAACCTCGGCGGTGTGGGTATGTGGGCACTTGGATTTGATGACGGAAAAGACGATTTCTGGGCACTGCTTGATCGTAAATTCGGTGCAAAATATGCTGATGCTCATATTGTTAACAAGCAGATTAATGAAAATATGTAATATGAAAAACCTAAATATACAATCATTACTAGACCAACTGAAGAACATTAATTTCGATACCTTTAATCGCCGTCCGTTTTGGATTGCACTCATCGGAGGATTTGCGATGGCATTTTTTCAGAATACAGGTATTGCAGCTGATTTTATTTCACCGTTTGCAGATGACAAAACAGTAGTTGAAGCAGCAGATCCTATCACGCCAAAACTTCAGGCAAAAGAAAATACAATTACTCTTTCCAGAAAAATTGGGACCACACAGCCAGAAGTAGATGCTCGCGCATATATTGTAGTAGATATGGACACACATGAAATTATTGCAGAAAAAAAATCAGAAGTACCAACGCCTGTTGCCTCCCTTACAAAAGTACTCTCAGCAGTAGTAGCACTAGATTTAGCTGATGTCACAGAACGATTTACTGTCTCAGAGCATGCGGCCAGTATTATTCCAACTAAAATTGGAGTTGTACCTGGTGAAGAAATGACGCTTTCAGAGTTAATACAGGCAATGCTGCTTACCTCAGCAAATGATGCAACAGAAGTCATCAAAGAAGGGATTAATACTAAATATAACGAAGATATATTTATTCATGCGATGAATACAAAAGCACGGTTTATTGGTATGAACAATAGTCATTTTGTAAATCCGCAAGGATTTGATAATCGGGAACATTATTCAAGTGCGTATGATCTTGCACTTCTTTCGCTCTATGCAATACAAAATTATCCAGAAATAAAAGAAGTAGCACAACAAGATTATGCTTTTTTGCCAAAAAATGATTCACATAAGCAATTTGATTTATATAACTGGAACGGACTCATAGGCGTATACCCTAATACATTCGGCCTAAAAACTGGTATGACAGAACGCGCAGGCAATACAACTATTGTGATGGCAGAACGAGACGGTAAAAAGATGCTAGCAGTACTGCTTGGAGCATCGTCAATTATTGATCGTGATCTGCAAGCAGCTGCTCTTTTGAATGCTGGTTTTGCGTCTGCTGCAATAACACCATTTGCAGTTGACGAAACAATGTTACAAAAGCGGTATGGGAGGTGGGAGTTCTGGAATTAAAAAATATTATTCGTGTTATTGCAGGAATTTTGGAGCGACTATTCCCAAAGCCTACTCCGGCATATGCACGAGTTAGAAATACTGCGTAATGTTAGTTAATAATATAGCAGAATAATTCCTTTCTGTAATCCTATTTTTAATACACGTTCACTAACACTTATTTGTCTAATTCTTACACAATATTGTGATCTCCATAAATAATTCTTACTATGCTTATTGATATGAAGAAGTTTTTATTTACAAATAAAGCAAATATCGTAATACTTTTATTTGCAATTCTTGGATTTTTTATATTTTCATCTCTATTTACCTATCTGTACTTTGCGAAAGATCTGAAGAGTAAAGAATCAATCATGAACCGTAATAATACCGGTATTATTCTAACTGATCGCAATGATGTGCCATTTTTTACTTTTTATTCTGCGCATAAAAAAACATTTGTGCCATTAGCCCAAATTCCTGATTCTGTAAAAAATGGGTTAATCGCAGCAGAAGATAAAGATTTCTATACTCATCCGGGTTTTTCAGTTGAAGGAATTGTCCGTGCTATTTTCCGCAATGTATCAGAACAGGATGTTGTTGCTGGTGGGTCAACCATTACTCAACAGTTAGTAAAAAATTCACTTTTGACTCCACAGCGAAATTTCTTGCGAAAATTTCAAGAAGTAGTACTTGCTCAAGAAATAGAGAGAAGATATACAAAAGATGAAATTTTAGAAATGTATCTTAACTCTGTCTATTTTGGTAATGGTGCATTTGGTATTGAGGAGGCAGCACAACGCTATTTTGGTAAATCAGCAGCAGAGTTGACGCTCGCTCAAAGCAGTATGTTAATTGGAATATTGCCTGCACCGTCTGCATACTCTCCTCTTAATGGAGATAACAAAGCTTCGAAAGTACGACAGAAATATGTGCTCACACAGATGGTTGAACTCAGGGTGATTTCTGAAAAACAAAAGGAAGAAGCATATAAAGAAAAGCTCGTGTATGCAAAAGCATCTGATGATATTAACAATACTGCTCCTCATTTTGCAATAATGGTACGGGATAAATTGATTGATACCTATGGAGAAGAAAATATTATTCGTTCAGGGTATAAAGTAAAAACAACTCTTGATTTGGAGATGCAGCAATTTGCAGAAACAGTAGTAGCTCAAGAAGTTGAAAAATTGGCAGAAAATAATGTATCAAATGGTGCAGCTGTTGTAGTTGATCCAAAGACAGGCGAGATATTGTCACTTGTGGGAAGCAATAATTGGTTTAACGAAGAATACGGACGGGTAAATGTTGCGACACAAACTCGCCAGCCAGGATCTGCTTTTAAGCCAATTGTCTATGCAATTGCGTTGGAAGAACAAAAAATAACTCCTGCAACAGTACTGCATGATAAGCCAACAACATTTGCGAATAATTACCGACCACAAAATTATGATAGGCATTTTCGTGGTAATGTGCTTGTCAGACGTGCGCTTGCAAATTCATTGAATGTACCAGCAGTTGAAGTTATGACAATGCTTGATCTGGAGCATGTATTGCAGCGTGCCAAAGATTTTGGTATTACGACTCTTGGTAAACCAGTAAATTATGGTCCTTCACTCGTTCTGGGAACAGGTGAGGTAAAGCTTACAGAAATGACTCAAGTGTATGCTATGTTTGCCAATAACGGCAAACGAAATGAAGTAACAGCAATTCAATCGATTATTGATAAAGTTGGAAAACCAATCTATACGTATACACCAAAAAATGAACAGGTACTCAGTCCACAGGTCTCCTTTCTTATCTCCTCTATTCTTTCCGATAACAATGTGCGTGCTGAAGTTTTTGGAAACTCATTGACGATTTCGAGAACCGCAGCAGTTAAGACCGGTACAACTGAAAATTATCGTGATGCATGGACAATCGGATATACACCACAGCTAGCAGTCGGAGTATGGGTAGGAAACAACGATGGTGCTTCTATGGATCAGATTGCCGGAAGTCTTGGTGCTGCTCCGATCTGGAGGAGACTTATGGAAGAGTACCATCGGGAAAAACCAGAGCTTGCTTTTGAACCGCCTGCAGATGTTGTTGCCCTATCTGTGTGTTCGTATAATGGATTACTCGCCCGATCTGATAGTACAGGATCAACTGAGTATTTTCTTGCAGGGACACAACCTACACGTAGATGTAATCCACCTCGTGTTAGAGAAGAGGATCAAGACTCTCCTGATAATCAGGATTATTCCTTTGATAATGAGAATATCTCAGAAGAGCTCAAACGGCACAGAGAGGTAGTACGTGAGGAGCTGAGAAAAAGAAGGGAATCAATACGTGAGCAGATATTTAGAAATAGAATAGATAATAATGATTAACGCTTCTTTCTTTTTTTTGGTACAGAGATTTTTACCTGTTCAATTCTCCTTTTATCCATTGAAATAATTTCAATAGTCAGGTCACCAATTTGTACAATATCGCCAGTAACTGGTTGATGACCAAGCAGTCCAAATACAAGCCCTCCAATAGTAGTATATCCTTGACCTTGTATAGGGATATGGAGATATTTTTTAACACGATCAATCGGGGTGAGTCCATCGATAATAAAACTGCCATTATCTTGTTTTTGAATATCGTGAATAGGTTGCTCGAATTCATCATGAATTTCGCCAACTAAACTCTCAATAATGTCCTCAAGTGTTGCCATGCCTGCTGTGCCGCCAAATTCATCATTGATGATTGTGATATGAATTCTTTGTTTACGCATATCAAGTAACACATCATCAATTCTTTTGCTTTCTGGAACAGATATAATTTCCCGAATAATTTTTGTCTCTGATAACTTTGTTTTCCCGCCGTTTTTTAGTAAGGCTTTATAAACATCTTTTATATGAACAAATCCAACTATGGTATCCATGCTATGTTCATAAACTGGAAATCTGCTATGAGGATGTCTTTCTATTTTTTTAATAATTTTTTCAAGAGTAGTTGCAATATTGAATGCCAGCATCTCTGTTCTGGGTACCATAATTTGCCGTACAGGAATATCTCCAAGGCCAAATACGCTATATACCATCTCGGCTTCTTTTGATGCAATTGCTCCACTCGCAGCACTTTGAGAGAGAATCATTTTTATTTCTTCTTCAGAATGTACTAAATGATGACCGTCAGGTGCATGCATTCCAATAATTCTGAGTACTAAATTACCAGCACCGTTGAGAACCCAAATAAATGGTTTAAACACACGAGTGAAGAGACGAAGCGGTGTGATAATTGCAAGTGATGTTTTTTCAGATCGCTGGAGGGCAATAGTTTTGGGTGCTAACTCTCCGAGAACAATATGCAAGAAAGTAATGATGGTAAACGCGATTGCAACAGAGAGCGTATGTGCAGTAATAATCTGCATAGTATGTGGAAGAAATGTAAATAAAGGTTCAATAAAACGTGCTATAGCTGGTTCACCAACCCACCCAAGTGCGAGACTCGCAAGTGTGATTCCCAGCTGTGTAGCTGAGATATAACTATCGAGATCATCGAGTGATTTTTTTACCAACTTTGCTGAATTACTGCCTTTTTTTGCTAATTCGTTTATGCGAGTTTTTCGTACGCCGACTAACGCGAACTCTGATGCGACAAAAAATCCATTGAGAAGAACAAGAAAAATCACAAGAAGTAGTGATAGAATTATTTCCATGGTGTTGATTATAGCATGACCACTTTAAACCTGCTGTTATACAGATATATTCATCAAATTATTACACTCTCTTAACTGCTCATACACAATAAAATTTTAGAATCTTAAACGTATATGTTAGATGTTATAATACCGTTTGGTCCTGTGCGTGAAGTCGAAAAAGGAAAAGGATTTTTCTATAAAGGTATTGAATATATACACCATGCACAGTTGTTCTATAGTGAAATGGCATTTTTTAGGGTCTCACATGGACAACACTTACTGATTGCTCTGATTGTTTTTCTGTTAAGTGTTGGATTTGTTACTAACTGGCACATAACTATTTCCATTTTTGTTGCAGTTTTGATGGTGCTTTATTTCGCTGATTTATTATTTAATTTATTTTTAATATTTCGCAGCTTTTTTAAGGCTCCAGAGATTAAAATCCCAGACTATATAGTTCGGCAGGTGCCTGATACATATTGGCCTCAATATACTATTTTTTGTCCGTTATATAAAGAATGGAAAGTTCTTGGACAATTTATTGAGGCGATGCAAAAGCTTGATTACCCAAAGGATCGACTGCAAATTCTGTTACTTTTGGAGGAAGATGATGTACTGACTATTGAGCAAGTAGGAAATTATCAGTTGCCATCTTATTTCAAGGTGATTATTGTTCCGAAATCTCTTCCTCGAACAAAACCAAAAGCACTTAATTATGGATTACGGTTCGCATCAGGAGAATATGTAGTTGTGTATGATGCGGAAGATATACCTGATGAGGATCAGTTAAAAAAAGTAGTGATTGCATTTGATAAGTCAGATAAGAAAATAAAATGCATACAGGCAAAACTTAATTTTTATAATCCTCACCAAAATCTTCTTACCAGAATTTTTACTGCAGAATACTCACTATGGTTTGATCTTGTACTTACTGGGCTACAGTCTATTCACGCACCAATCCCGTTGGGTGGAACATCAAATCATTTCCGTGTACGTGATCTCGCTGATCTCAAAGGATGGGATCCTTTTAATGTCACAGAGGATTGTGATTTGGGTATGCGGCTTGTCAAACGAGGATATAATACCGCAATAGTTGACTCTACTACACAAGAAGAGGCAAATAGCAGTCTTTCTAACTGGTTCTGGCAACGGACACGTTGGATTAAAGGATATATTCAGACATATCTTGTCCATATGCGAAAGCCAAAAGAATTTATCCGCGATTGGAAGCACCCTGATATTGTGACATTTCAATTAGTGGTGGGAGGAAAAGTATTATCCATGCTTATTAATCCAATTATGTGGATAATTACCATTTCATACTTTTTGTTCCGTCCAGTCGTTGGCGATTTTATTGATACGTTCTTTCCGCCAGTTGTGTTATACATGGGGGTGTTTTCACTCGTTGCTGGGAATTTCCTGTACCTCTATTACTACATGATCGGCTGTTCGAAAAGAGGATACAATGATATTGTAAAGTACGTATTATTTGTTCCAGTATATTGGCTTGCAATGAGTGTGGCTGCCTGCACTGCTATATACATGCTTGTTCGGAATCCACATTTTTGGTCAAAAACAAAACATGGGTTACATCTGAAACGCCGCTCTGTACCTAGTGCCTCTCAAATAGTTGATCGTGCTTTTACTGGTTTTGTACCTTCAATACATTCATTGATAAAACCCATCAGTTTTACTGATCTATGATCTCAATAGTTATTCCTGTATTTAATGAAGAAAAAAATATTGCACCGCTTTTTGCAGAAATACTGTCTGTGATGAAAAAGGTCAAGATACCGTATGAGGTCCTATTTGTAAATGATGGGAGTAGTGATGGAACACAACAGGAGATTATTCAACTGAAACGTAGATATGCAAATATAAAATGGATTGAATTTAGGGTGCAGTCAGGAAAAGCAGCTGCATTGCATGAAGGTTTCCACCATGTCAAAGGAGACATTATTTTTACACTCGATGGAGATTTACAAGATGATCCGCATGAGATCCCGAGATTTTTGAAAAAACTTGAAAGTGGATTTGATATGGTGTCTGGGTGGAAAGAAAAACGCCGTGATTCATTTATTAAAAATAATACTTCTAAAGTATTTAATGCAGCAACAAACATAATATCTCGAGTCAAGCTTCATGACTTTAATTGTGGGTTTAAAGTGTATAGAAAAGAAGTGCTTGAAAGAATGAATCTCTATGGAGAGTTACATCGATATATTCCAGTACTTGCTGCAGCAAATGGTTTTACCGTAGGAGAACTATCAGTACATCACCGCAAACGTTATAGTGGGAAGTCTAAGTACGGACCTATTCGTTTTATCCATGGAGCGCTTGATTTGGCAACAGTATTATTTATTACAAGATTTAGAAAACGACCGCTTCATTTATTTGGATACGTGGGAATGGCATTTTTTGGTCTGGGAGTACTGATTGCACTATATCTTACATTTATGAAGCTTATATACAATCAGCCAATTGGTGGACGTCCACTCCTGTTATTTGCAGTACTTATGATTATTGTTGGAGTACAAATTTGGATTACAGGGCTCATAAGCGAACATATTACCACAACTCTGCGGCCATATGATCTACGTCCTTCTATAAAATCTATGCATCAATGAAAAAAATTACTCTATGGTTTCAGTTATATGATCAGAAAATTATCATCATTCTTACTCTTATACTGAGCATATCCTCATTTTTCTACTGGTTTTTAAACGGAGACATTACTGCATATGGAGATTCCCGTGCTCATCTCAATATAGCTCGCCGTGTTGTGGATAGTCTTACGCCTGGAATTGCCCAATTTGGAGGAACATGGCTTCCATTACTCCATATATTAATGATTCCGACAATATGGATAGATTTCATGTGGCAAAGTGGCATTTCCGGCAGCATAGTAAATATGGTTGCGTATTGTATTGGGATGATAGTTCTCTATAAATTAGCGTATGAACTTACTAATAGTAGATTAAGTGCGCTTATCGTATACGTAGCTGTTGCGCTTAATATTAATATACTCTACTTTCAATCGACTCCAATGACAGAGGTATTGTTCATTTCGACTTTAATTATTGCATTATATTTTTTATTCCGATGGCGAAAGGAATTTCGAATTACTGATTTGATAGCGTCTGGATTCTTCTTCTTTCTTACTTCATTTAATCGATATGAAGGTTGGATTGTGGTAATTGGAGCGATGATTGTGGTAGGCCTCATTTCATTAGTGAAATTTGGAAAAAATAAAGCAGAAGCAGATCTTATGATTTTTAGTATGATTGCCTGTTTGGGAATTGCGCTTTGGTTTTTATGGCAGCTGGTCATATTCGGTAACCCGTTGGATTTTTTGCAAAATGAATTTGCTGCGGGAGTAAATACCGCACGGGATATAGAAGCTGGAACTGTTCCGACATATAAAAATTTATGGTTATCAATTCTCACAGAAATGTATGCATCGTTTCATACATCAGGAGTAGTACTAACTCTTTTGGGGTTTATTTCTATTATTCTTTTTATTCTGAAAAAAAATGTTGGAATTCTTAGATCAGCAATGGCACTTATGCTTATTAGTATGATTCCTTTTTTGTTTGAAGTACTTGTAGTATATAGAGGAAATGTACCTGTGTATGTTCCAGAAATCAGAATTAATAAAGAAATTCCTCCATTTTTTAATGTGCGATACGCACTCTATTTCTTACCTGGATTAGCACTTTTTATTGCTTATCAGTTCAAAAAAAATAGTGTTAAAGTTGGAATTCTCATTGTATTACTTATCAATAACTTTCTTCTTCTTGGATACGGTGGAGATTCTCAAATATTGGCAATGAAAGATTGGGGTAATCTTAAATCTCGTGAGCATTTAGATGCAAAAGAATGGTTTATAAATAACTATGATCATGGAATTGTACTGGTCAGTGTGGCAAGCTCAGACGCGTTTATCTTTAACTCGGGTTTACCAATGAAACGTTTTATTTCTGAAGGTAGTGGAAAATATTGGACCGAGTCATTACAAAAGCCAAATAAATATGCACGATGGATAATTATTCAAGATAGTGGCAGAGATCTTTTAGTAAGGAAAATTAACACATTAGATCTGCGAAGAAGATTTACTCTTTTAGAAAAAAAGGGTGGATATCGGTTCTATAAAATTAAAACAGCTCCTTTAGTAAAGATCTCAGATGAGTAATAATAGGTGAGATACGTA
The DNA here is from genome assembly GCA_964448725.1 of uncultured Gammaproteobacteria bacterium. Taxonomy (GTDB): domain Bacteria; phylum Patescibacteriota; class Microgenomatia; order Levybacterales; family GWA1-39-11; genus JBDHUV01. The sequence continues at coordinate 43,145 of CAYVAJ010000007.1, forward strand.
TATTTCGATTCAATGCGTAATCTGGTATTATGTGAAAGAGTTCATGAGCTATATTTATATATTTGTTTTAGGTCGTAACACTGATTTGTCGCTTGCCGAGCTGCGGTCTGTGTTTGCTTATTATAGTTTGCCCTTTAAACTCCTGCAGTCATCGAATAGTATCGCTCTTGTTGAAAGTACGGCATTTTCAATACCAGAACTAAATGCACGGTTAGGTGGAATAGTTAAAATAGGTACTGTTATTGAGTCACTGCCATTATCATCTCTTACTGATCTTCCTGAATTGTTCTCATATGAGGTATTATTCCATGAATTCTTCTCAGACGAATTACGGAAAGTTGAATTTGGTGTCAGTATTTATTCTTGTGGAGGAAAAGAATCTGATGTAACAAAAGTACATACGCTGCATCAGCAGATTACGCTTTCAATAAAAAAAGAATTGGAAAAAAACAGTATAAAAGCGCATTTCCCTCAACTGCGTGAAACAACATTATCCTCAGCATCAGTTGATAAAAACAAGCTTATTTCTCGTGGCGCAGAGATTTTAATCATAGTTACTCAAGATGCTGTATTGGTTGGGAAAACCGGTGCAGTGCAAGAGTTTGAGTCATTTAGTAAGCGTGATTTTGGACGACCTGTCCGCGATATGAAATCAGGAGTTATGCCACCGAAGCTTGCCCGTATGATGATAAATTTAGCTCAGCTTTCTCCCAAACACACATTGCTCGATCCTTTTTGCGGTAGTGGTACTGTACTGCAGGAAGCACTGCATCTCGGCTATACCAATGTTATTGGTACTGATAAGTCGGCAAAAGCAATAAAAGATTCAAGAGAAAATATTGACTGGTATGTTAAAAAATTTAATCCTAATATACAGGATGCGCAAGTGGTAATAAAACACGCAGAAGTAACAAAGCTCACATTAGAAATTACACCTGGCTCAATTCATGGAATTGTCACAGAACCATATTTGGGTCCAACGCTACAAAAACGATTAAAACCAAAAGAGATATCCCGATCGATTGATGAACTCTCAGATCTTTATCTAAAAGCATGGAAAGAATTTCATAAAGTACTGGTACGATCAGGAACGGTAGTAATGATTCTTCCTGTATTTCAGACTAATACAGCACATAATCTCCCGATCCTATCAGATATCCAAAAATTTGGTTTTACACAAATAGCTCTTTCAGGAAGTGAGCGGAAATCAGTGATTGTAGGAAATCGCCGTGATTTTGTGTTACGTGAAATTATAAAGTTTGTAAAACAGTAGATTATTTTGCTTCAAAATTTGAAAAAAGCTGAACACAGGCATTTTCGTGGCAGCTGGTACAACTGTATTTGTAATTGCCCTCTATTGATGCACGGTGTATTCCTGAATTCATCCACCACGCAAAAGCTCTCTCTTCACTACTCATCCAGATTGCATTCTCATACACACGATATGGTAATCCACGGTTTCTGAGCCCGCTATGCAGCGTACCATTGGTAATTTCACCTCGTATTTCAGGAGCACGAGATTGTGCAACTTCACATAGTCTTCCTTCTTTTTCAAAGGGGGGTAGTCCTCTGCTTATTCGATGATTATTGACTAAATTAAACAGATGATCCGCATTTAACCCTCCTGTTGAGATTGGAAGGGGTGTAATTATGGGTGCAGCTGTAGGAGTTGGCTGTTCTTGAACATATTCATATACTGTATCCTCTGCAGTAAATTCTTCATATGTTTCTTCTTGAGCTGTGATTTCAGGATAAAAGACTGTCACTTGGGGAATATTATCTGAGACTGGGGGAAAATATGTTGGTTCAACAGATGACTCAGTAAATGCGGTATCTCGAGGGAAAATCAATTCAATGAGTAATAATGCGATAAGAAGAACTGTGGGAGCAAGTGTGTAGCTGGCCTTTGTGAGCTTATGAGATCTAGGTCGAATACGTGATGGCTTTCCGCAGACAAGAACTGATTCATTCGAAAAATATGAGTGAACTGAGGTGCTGACGTGCTGCGCTTTTGAGTATAAATATGAAATAATTCCTTCTGCCATGTAACCAATTCCTATCGGGCAGAAGCATATCAGAATACTACTTTCTCAAGGTAAGAAAAATGTAAGAATGTTGTCAGTGGATACAGCACGCTATGATATAAATGTAGGATGAAGTCACAGAAGCCAACGCATGAAGAGTTAGAACAAGCAGTTTTATTGACAGTACCTGATATTATTGCGCCTCATTTAACCGTATTATTCTGTGGTATCAATCCCGGCCTCTATACTGCAGCAACGGGATATCATTTTGCACGACCTGGAAATAGATTTTGGAAAGCGCTTTTTCTTGCAGGATTCACCCCTACTCTTTTTCATCCAAGTGAACAGGAACGATTGGTATCATTGGGATATGGAATTACTAATTTTGTGCCACGAACAAGCAGAACAGCTGCAGAACTATCTCAGGGTGAGATACAACAAGGTGCACAACAATTAGTACAAAAAGTAGAAAAATATCATCCCAAAATACTCGCTATACTGGGAGTTGATGTCTATCGAAAGGGTTTTAACAGACCAAAAGCAAGAGTTGGACTGCAGATTGAGACGATTGGGATGACTCGAATATGGGTGCTTCCTAATCCCAGTGGTCTGAATGCGCATTATACAGCTGAATCAATTGCTCAGTTATTGAAGAAAATGAAAAAAGAAGTTTACTAAATACTACTTAGGCTGCGGTTTTTTTCTTTGCGTTTTTTTGTGACTGCTCGTATCTTTTTTGTTTTTCAGCTTGGATAGCTTCTTTTTTTTCTCGTTCTTGTCTGAACTTCTCTTCTACAATTTTTTGGCACTCTTCATCAGGGCATACTGTTTCGGTATGGGTGACAAAAGAGGTGCCAAAAAAATTTGTAATTTCTTCTTTCCAAGTCTTTGATATTATTCGTTCTTTTCCGCATCTAATGCACGGGTTTGAATTATTCATACATATACCTCATCTTTCTTATATTTACCATCGGTTTCCACCTTTTCTATCTCGATCATTACCACGATTTGATTTGAAATCACGGCCTGAGCCGCCACTTCTAAAACCACCGCCTGATCCAGGTGTGCGTGGTTCCATTGGTCGTGCTTCTTTTACAATAATTGTCCGTCCTCCAAAATCAGTGTTATCCATAGTTTCAATTGCTTTTTTTGCTTCTTCTTCTGTGCTCAATTCAACAAAACCAAATCCTTTGCTCTGTCCGCTATTGCGGTCAGTAATTACTTTCGCTGAAGTAACAGTTCCAACTGATGCAAAATGCTCAGATAGTTGTTCGTCAGTGACGCTATATGGCAGTCCTGCTACAAATAATTTATTTATCATTACTATCCCCTCCTCCCTGTACACTTGTCCCTGCCTTCGCTTAATGAGTATCGGTATACGTAATGAAATAAATCTCAGCTACTTTCCGGAAACACTACCCGATTAAGGAGGATGATGTTAGAGTACACTTTCATTATACCAGATTTTTACACAAGTTACCTATGTAAACCTGTAATTTTGTAATATCACCCTACTCATTCGGGAATCTTACTTCAGCACTCTAGAGTACTGAAGTAAGAAAGTATTATTTTGTGCGTGATTTTGATATAATACTAAAGGCCGCAGAAAGGCGGCTTTTCGTGTGTAAAATACGCACGAGTCACACGACCCGCCAAAAATTGCTCTATGAGCCGTGTACGAATAGTACCAGAAGGCGAATAGTAAAATTGGGCGGGTTTTTCAATCTTATGGAAATACGAAATGTCGCAATTATCGCTCATGTTGATCATGGGAAAACAACATTGGTAGATGCATTGTTGAGACAGTCAAATACCAAAATGCATAAAGATACTGCTGATTCACTGATCATGGATAGTAACGAGCTTGAACAAGAGCGTGGTATTACTATTTTTTCAAAAAATGCTTCAGTGGTATGGAATGGGGTAAAAATAAATATTATTGACACACCAGGCCACGCTGATTTTGGTGGAGAAGTAGAACGGGTGTTAAAAATGGCTGATGCTTGTTTACTTCTCATTGATTCTAAAGAAGGACCAATGCCACAGACTCGCTTTGTGTTAAAAAAAGCTCTAGATATGAAGCATAAGATTATTGTTGTGGTTAACAAAATAGACAAGCCAGATGCACGGATTGATTATGTATTAGATAAAACACTTGATTTATTTATTGAGTTGGGAGCTGATGATGACGCAGCAGACTTTCCAATAATTTATGCATCAGGGAAAAATGGTCTTGCTGGACTTGAACCGGATATAACTACCATGAAAGATTTCACCCCAATTTTTGATGCAATTTTGCAATATACTCCAGCTCCAAGTGGTACTATTGATAATTCTCTTCAAATACTTATTACTACACTAGGCTCTGACCAACATAAAGGAAGAATTTCAATCGGAAGGATTTATAACGGAAAAATAAAGAGCGGACAAGATTGTATACAAATTACTCGTGATGGAGAGCATAAGAAATTCAGGGTTAGTTCACTTATGACATTTGAAGGACTTGACCGTGTAGAGACAACAGAAGCCTCTGTAGGTGATATTGTTGCAGTTGCTGGAATTACAGACCCTGTTATAGGTGAAACAATTGCAGATACCGTAAATCCTACTCCACTTCCACTCCTTGCAATTGAAGAACCTACAATTAGGGTATCATTTATGGTTAACAATTCTCCGTTTGCTGGAAAAGAAGGAGAATTTAAAACTTCAAGACAAATTAGAGATAGGTTATACAAAGAACTTGAAACAGATATGGCACTTCGAGTTGAGGACGAAGAATTAGGGCCTGCCCGCCAAGCAAGCCAGCTTGCTGGCGTTGCGGGCGGGGGATGGACAGTATCTGGACGCGGTGAATTACATATTGCAATTTTGATCGAACGTATGCGGCGTGAAGGGTATGAATTTCAAGTTGCTCGCCCTCAAGTAATTGATAAAGTTATTGACGGAAAGAAACTTACTCCGTATGAAATGGTATTCATCGAAGTTCCGGAAGAATTTAGTGGAGTTGTTATGCAAAAAATGGGATCGAGACGCGCTGATATGAAAGATATGCGCGTAGAAAATGGTGTAGCTTTTATGGAATTTGTGATTTCTACAAAAGGATTATTTGGATACCGAAGTGAATTTATTACAGATACCAAAGGATTGGGAATCATAAACACCCTTTTTGATCGATATGATACAGATAATGGATATTCATATGAACGAGAACAAGGCTCGCTAGTGGCACATGAAAGCGGACAAGCAACATTGTATGCGCTTACCAATGCACAAGACCGAGGAAACCTCTTTATAGGACCAGGAACTGCAGTCTATAAAGGACAGGTTGTAGGGCAACATGCTCGTGCAGGTGACCTATGGATTAATGTATGTAAGTTAAAACAATTGACCAATATGCGTTCAAAAGGCGAAGGTGTTTCAACATACTTTAAAACGCCGCATAGTATGGGACTTGAAGAGGCATTGGAATATCTTGCTGATGATGAGCTGGTTGAAGTAACACCAGAAAGTATCAGAATCCGTAAAACCATTCTAGATGAAGCAGCCTCTCGCAGAGCAAAATCCCAAGGGAAAATACAACATTAATCTGAAAAGCTTGCTACAGTACGTTTTCCTAATTAAGATGTTTTTCAATTTTTGCAAGTAAGTCATTTATCTCAAACGGCTTTGCTACAAAATCATCTGCTCCTGCTTTTTTTGCAATCTGCTTACCATTAGTATTGGCCGATATCATGATGATCGGAATATGTTTTGTTGTAGTTTGATTTTTTAATTGGTTGCATATATCTCTTCCATCTGTTCCTGACATCCAGATATCAAGTAATATAAGATCTGGAAAATCTTTCTGCAGTCGTTCAACAGTTTTGCCATCTGTTGTTGTGGTAACATGATACCCAACATCTTCAAGCATTGCCTGCAGTGCATCTCCAATAGCTTGGTTATCATCTGCAACTAAAATATGTTTGATTGTATTCATATTGAATATTGTATGGATAACACAAGAACAAATAAGTATACTCGTAAAATTTAAGAATTTGTGAAGAGTTTGAACAATTTACTCTTGTTGAACAGTATCCTTTGATTTGTTGTGTGTAAGCGGAAGATTGAAGCAAAAAGTAGACCCATTTTTAGTACTACTTTCCACCCAGATAGATCCTCCTTGTCTTTTTATGATTTCTGAAGATATATACAGTCCCAGACCTAATCCAGGATAAGTCTCATGTTTTGGCCCGCTTACACGGAAAAATCGTTCAAATATTTTATTTCTTCTGTTTTTTGGAATACCTACTCCAAAATCTTGAATACAGATGGTGAGTGAATTTTTATGTATAGATGTTTTTACTATTATTTTTTCAGTATTTGGTGAGTATTTAATAGCATTGGAGATAAGATTTGTCAGAACTTGTCCAATACGTTCACGATCTCCATAGAGGATTTTTGTACGGGAAAGTTTCGGAATAATTGTATGCTTTTGAGTAGTTCGTTGCAGCTCTTCAATAATTTCATATATTAATTCATTGCTATCAAAATAATCTTGCTGAAACTGCAGCTTATCCGCTTCAATTTTTGTAGCATCTAACAGGTCTCCGATTAAGCTGTGAAGTTTGTTAAGCTGTGCATCCATTTTTCCTAACATAAGTGCAGATTTTTCATCTCCTTGTCTGGAGAATCGTGTTTGTAATACCTGTGTATATGCTTTTATACTCGTAACCGGTGTTTTGAGCTCATGTGTCGCAATACTTACAAAGTCATCCTTTTGTTTGAGAAGCAATTCACGTTCAGTAATATCAAAAAAGTACCACACATACCCATAGTAGGTATCCTTTCCAGCAGTAATAGGTGCTCCATACCGTTCAAAGATTCTGCCATCTTTCAGGTAAAGCTTTTCTTTACTCTTTTTTTTAGTTTTATACAGATAGGCGATTCGTTCCATAAACTCTTGAGGGTTTATAAGCTGTTCTTGTGCTGCTTGAAGCGCTATCTCATCAAGCTGACTTTGCAGTACTCTTTTTGGAAGTCTCCACATAGCTGCAAATTGCTTGTTGTGAGAGATAATTTTTCCATTTGGAGATACAATAAGTATTCCTTCAGGCGCAACTTCTTGCTGCGCTTCAAGTAAGCTGTTTTGATACTTGAGTTTTTCATCAGATGCTTTGCTCTCTGTTAAATCTTCTTGTACACTAACCCAGTGTCTTTTGCCATGTATTTCTATTGCTGTTATACGAGTAAAAGTGGTAAAGGATGTTTTATCTTTTTTTATGTTGCTGAACTCTCCTGACCATACGCCTTTCGTTTTGAGTTGTTTTATGACATTGTTAACAATTCTTCTGTTTTCCTCAGCAGGATAGGAGTTTTGAATGGAGACATGTTTTCCAATCAGTTCTCCTTTTTTATATCCAAACATTGTATCTAGAGTGGGATTTGTGTAGACGATTATTCCATTCTCATCACTAACACTTACTCCCTCTGCCATACTTTCCAAGACCTGTAAATAGACAGCTTCATGAAAGGAATGTGTTGTAGGATGTGCCGATAGCTTTTTTTTATGCTTCATTATATATGAAGGTAAATTTTCTATGATTGTAACGAAAGAATGCAGAATGTACAAGTATTCCAGATATGTGCCTCAGTAGTAAGACTTAGGTCTTCTGTTCTATACTTATGTTATGGAGAAGAAATACTTTGTCTATATTCTTGAATGTGCAGATGGATCCTATTATATTGGCAAAGCAGAAAATGTAGATAAAAGAGTAAGAGCGCATAATGGTGAGTATTCAGGAGGTGCGAAATATACACGGAGCAGGCGCCCAGTTACAGTGAAATATGTCGAAGAATGTGAATCTATAAGCGATGCGCTCAAACGAGAATATATGCTTAAAAAACTATCTCGAAAACAAAAAGAAAAGCTGATTTACCAAAATATATGATATACTGTTCTTTATGGATACATCTGATATAAAGATTGAAGAGCTAACAGTTGGTAAAGGAACTGAAGCAAAAAAAGGTGATACAGTAACTGTCCACTATACTGGTTGGTTAACAGATGGTAAGAAATTTGATTCATCTGTTGACCGAAATATGCCATTTACGGTTAAAATCGGTTATGGGTATGTGATCAAAGGATGGGATCAGGGAATTCCTGGAATGAAAGTCGGCGGAAAACGAAAATTAACTATTCCAGCACATCTTGGATATGGTGATTATGGTGCTGATCCTCTTATACCTGGTGGCGCAACACTTATTTTTGAGGTAGAACTGCTTGAGGTTGCGTAACATCGGTTGATTTTTTTGATAATTTTTCTCTAATTGCTTCCAGCACTTCAGGTATTCCTTCTTCATTTTTCACTGATAAAAATAGTGGAGATTTATCAGCGAATTCATTTGCGAGTTCTTCTTTTTCTTCTTCTGAGAGGGCATCCATTTTGTTAAATAAATACAAAATATCTTCAGGTCCTCGTCCAAGATCTTCTAATATATCATTTACCACATTTATTTTGACAGTAATTTCCGGATCTGATGCATCGACTACATGTAACAGAATGTCTGCGTGGATAGATTCCATGAGTGTTGATTTAAATGCGCTTACAAGTATCGGAGGCAAATCACGGATAAATCCAATGGTATCGGTAATGAGAACTTCACTATTCATGGTAGGAATGTACATTTTTCCTATACTACTATCAAGTGTGGCAAATAGTTCATTTTTAGTGTAATTTTTTTTACCAGTGAGTATATTAAAGAGAGAGCTTTTTCCAGCATTCGTATATCCAACAATTGATACTGTCTTAAATCCTGCTTTTTTTCGTTGTTCGAGCTGATTTTCTCGGTTTTTAGTAATTTTTGCAAGTTCATCTGTCACTTTTTTCATCTCATTTCTCCAGTGTCGTTTCATCAGTTCAGTATTTGTTTCACCTATTCCAACAGTACCGATTCCTCCTCCTTGTCTTGATAACACATGTCCCATACCATAAATTCGTGGTCCCATATATCGCATACGAGCAAGTTCAATTTGCAAATTTGCCTCTGCAGTTGAGGCATGTTTCTCAAAAATATGTAAAATGAGATCGATACGGTCCCAGACTTTAATCTGCGGGTTAACTTTTTCAAATGCACGGGTGAGTGCGTGAATCTGTCCAGGTTTGACGAGGCTATTTACAATTATGACATCAATATCTTTCTCTGTGATAATTTCAGCAACTGATTCCATTTTTCCTTTCCCCAAAAATGCCATTTTACTGATTTTATCAGTGCGTTGAATAACACGGTCAATGATCTCTCCACCTAATGTATTAATCAATGACTCAAGTTCTTCACCAATGTGAATGCTCTCATTTTTTGTGTCACGGGGATTTATTACATGAATTGGGAGGATACGAAGTGTATGTGATAGATTGTGCATTGCTCTATTATACCAGGAATGGTGGTAAGTGGATTTTGGCTGAGAAATATTAAAAAAAATTCATGATACAATACATGTAATAGCATGAATAAAATTCTACGCTATATAAATCCAATCTCCCACTTAGGGAACAAAAAGTATTCAATCCTGTTCCCGTTCTTCGTTACGGTCATTTTGTGTATTTTATCTGAGGTACATGTACAAGTAATTGCACAAACATCAGAAGAAATTGGAACACATGTTATTTATCTCTTCTTCACGGTTATTATTTATTTCGCATTTCGTGATGGAATACGTGGAGGTGTCATTGCGACAATTGTCACGCTCTCATATTATAGCTATATTGTTTTTCAATACGCGAGATCTCCTGAAGAACAAGGCGCACTATGGGAGACTATTATTATTTTAGGGTTCATATATTTAACATTATCGACTTTGGTTGGATGGCTCAAACAAACAATAGATAATCTAATAGAGCGTGAAGCAAATGAAAAAAGACGTCTGCAATCAGTAGTACAGCAGTTACCGGCAGGCGTTATCATAACAGACAGTAACGGTACCATTATCCAGGCAAATAGGCAGTCAGAACTTATACTTGGAAAAAAGATTCGCACTGGTTTACCAGTCCAATCAATTTTGCTTTCTATGAAGAAACAAAATGAAAAAAAAGAAGTTGTTCAATGGCCGCTTCTTCAGGCACTGACTACAGGGAGATCAGTAATTGGTAAGGAATATGTGCTTGAACGGGAAGATGGAAGGCGAGTCTTTGTACAAATGAGTGCATCACTTATTCACAATAAAGAACATAAACTAATTGCAGCTGCTTCAATTATAAATGATATAACTGTGCAAAGAGAGATGGAAGAAAGAAAAGATGATTTTGTAAATATGGCATCTCACGAGTTAAAAACACCAATAACTAGTATGAAATTATATATTGATTCGCTTCTTAATAGAATACAGGCACAGGGTGATGAAAAAGGTGTAAAAACTCTTACGAGTATTAAGTATCAAACAGAACGATTACAGGAACTTGTGAGTGATCTGCTGGATGTATCACGATTGCAGACTGGAAAACTGGGTTTTAACAAAGAAAAATTTAGGCTTGATGAACTTATAATTGAAACAATAAATGAATTAAAAGGATTTACGAAACAACAGAAAATTATATTTAAAAAATCTCCACAGGTACAAGTGAATGCTGATAAATTTCGTATTTATCAAGTAATTACAAATCTTATCACAAATGCAGTCAAATACTCACCAGCTGGATCTGATATCACTATTACGTTAAAAAAAGAGGCACAAAAAGCAATAGTAAGTGTACAAGATTTAGGCATTGGCATAGAAAAAAATCAGCAGAAAAAGATATTTGAACGTCTATATCAGGTAACAGATCCAAAAGAGAAAACATTTCCCGGACTTGGTATGGGGCTTTATATTACGAAAGAAATTGTAAAGAAGCACAAAGGTACTATTTGGGTAGAAAGTGAAAAAGGAAAAGGATCAACTTTTTACTTTAGCTTGCCATTAACTACGCAGGAAAATACAAAATCCGATAAAAAGAGCACAAAAAAGAAAACAAAATCACGCAAACGTACACGAAGTTCAGCATATAATGTAGCATAATGTAATTATGAACAAAAAAGTATTAATTGTAGATGACGATTACAGTGTATTAGATGCGATATCTCTCATTTTGGATGAGGCAGGATATCACGTTAAAACAACGACAAAAGGTGAACAAACATACAATATGGTACGGGAATTTAAACCTGATCTAATCTTACTTGATGTACTTATGTCTGGTAATGACGGTAGACATATTTGTAAAAAACTGAAAACTAATGAAGATTCAATGCATATTCCGATCATTATGATTTCTGCTCATCCAAGTGCAGAAAAATCAATAAAAGAATGTGGTGCAGATGATTTTATAGCAAAACCATTCGAAACTGTTGATTTACTTGAATTAGTCTCGCATTATGTCTCCTGATCGCTATCTCAGATGGAGGAGGAACAATTTGTTGCTGGACTTGCACTCTTCGGGTATTTCGCTTCGCTCAAGATTCGAGGCGAAATCTATTCCGTACTAACCACAAAAAAAGACGACATATGTCGCCTTTTTCTATGGTTGCTGGACTAGGATTCGAACCTAGATAAACGGATCCAAAGTCCGTTGTCCTACCATTAGACGATCCAGCAGTAAGGGAGAAAAAGAAAACAGAGATATATCTGCTTTCTTGAACCTGTATATGATATCAAAATTACGTTTTTGCTTCAACAAATTAACTTATTTCTTATTCTTGTATCGTACTATTTTCCAGATATGGATACAAAAGATTTGAAAAAAATGACTCCCCCTACTCCGCTCTGGGAATTAAAAATTGGAGAAGTAACGGGGCATAATCTGGAATCCTCTGGTCGTGATGAGGTAAATAAGATGCTTGATCAAGGGTGGATTTTACTACATATTTATACACTCAGGTATCGCGATGAATCAGATGGAGACGGTACCTGGCGTGAACGTCCAATGGCAATATTAGGTAAGCCAACCAAACAGGTGAAACTCGCTTGAATAATAGACTTTTATCTTTACAAACTTTAGGAACTTTATAAACTTTATAAACTTTATAAACTTTTATCTCTAAAGTGTAATAACCTTGATAGTATCAGTTGCGCCGCTTACTCCTACTGCTGTGCCGCCAATCATGACAACTTTTTCACCATTTTTCCCTATATTATTTTCCTGAATTTCTTTAGCAATTGCATCCCAGAATGAATCACTGGTAGTGGTTGGTTTGATGACTATTGGTTGAAGCCCCCAGACAAGACTAAGCTGATTTTGTGTTAGCGTATCATGAGTGACCGCAACAATATGTGCATTAGGTCGAAAAGAAGCGATATTAAATGCTGTTCCTCCTTTAGAAGTGGCAACAGCAAGTAAATTCGTCTTGAGTTTGTAAGCAAGAGAAGCAGCTGATGAGGTGATTGCATTTGACTGCAAGCTCTTGTCATCGATATGCTCCCAATTTACTTTTACGTATTGTTTAAATTCTGGTGTTTTCTCAACTGATAAAATAATATCGTGCATGACTTGGACTGCTCGTACTGGATACTTCCCTGCAGCAGATTCAGCAGACAGCATGACTGCATCTACTTGATTCATGACTGCGTATCCCACATCAGATGCTTCAGCGCGGGTTGGTCGTGGATTTTCTATCATAGACTCAAGCATTTGAGTTGCGACTATAACTGGCTTTTGATATTCACGACATAGTCTTATGATACGTTGTTGCAAAATAGGTACTTGTGAAGCAGATGTTTCGATTGCCAAGTCTCCTCGAGCAATCATTACCGCATTACTCAATTGTATGATTTCCTGAAGATGTTCAATTGCTTCATTTTTTTCTATTTTTACACAGATTTTTGTATTACTTCTATGTTTTTCAATAAATTCTTTGATCTCAAGTACATCATCCGGAGTTTGGACAAAAGATAATGCAATATATTCAACATCTTGTGAAAGTGAAAATTTTATATCCTCATGATCTTTTTTTGTAAATACATCTTTTGTAAAGTGTGTATCAGGTATATTGATCCCTTTATGCGAATCAATCCATCCATCATTTTTTGCAATCGTTATGATCCTCTTTCCATGAATCTCTGTTACTTCCAGTTCAACCAGCCCGTCATTCATAAAAATACGGTGACCTTTCTTAACCATCTCGGAAAGATCAAATTGTAATGGGAGGTCAGCATCTGATGGCTCAGACGAGAGGGATATTCCCATGCCTTTCTGAATATCTAATCTTTTTTCCAGTGTGCCTAATCGTAATTTTGGTCCTTGAATATCTGCAATAATGGCAACAGGCTTGTGGAGTTTTTTTGCAACTGTTCTAATGAGTTTGATGTTTTCTTTTTTTTCTTGGTGATTACCATGAGAAAAATTGAGTCGTGCAACGTCCATTCCTGCATTGATCAGTTCAGTTATTGTATCCTCATTATTTGATGCAGGGCCAATAGTGCAGATAATTTTTGTTTTTTTTGTCACCATATATATCTGTATTTCTATTGATAGTTTACTCTATCAGGTGTTTTGATTACAATAGTATGATATGGAAAATACAGTTCGTTGTCAAAGTTGCGGTATGCCATTGGATGATGGATTCTTTGGGACTGAAAAAAATGGAGAACTCAATCATGAATACTGCAAATTCTGTTATCAGGATGGAACATATTTACAACCTGATTTAACCGTAGATGTCATGATTCAGATGTCAATAAATAATATGATTGAAGAACAAGGCTTCGAAGACCCACAAGCAGAAGAAATTGCACGCGCCTTTATCCCGACTCTGAAGAGATGGAGGAAGGAATAGGGAGTATTGAGTATTGATTGTAGATTACTTATTATTTATCAATTATTATGGATTTAAGACTTAGAGCGTAAGATATAAGGTTTAAAATAAAAGGATAAGAAAGAAAATAAAATATAAAAATAATCAATAATAATAGATAAATAAGTTCGCAGTATACGGAGTAAGAATCAAATATCAATAATAAATAATAAGTAATAAATTATAAATGTCTTCTATGGTTTTTCGTGAAGTTCCTACAAGATCGATTATAAAGACTTTGACATATCGGCTCGTTATTATTCTTTCAAACTTTATAGTGACATATTTGCTGACTGGATCTTTTGATTTAGCTACCAAAGTTGCAAGTGTTACATTTGTTGTTAATACTGGCATTTATTTTTTCCATGAACGGGTTTGGAATTCAATACGTTGGGGAAAGAAAAAGAACTAGCTATTTGATAAGTTTTTGCTGAGCGGAGACCTCGGTTGGAAAAGTAATGCCTAAATGTTGGTACGCAGCAGCAGTCGCAATACGTCCGCGCGGAGTTCTTTTTAGAAAACCAATTTGCATTAGATATGGTTCGATTACATCTTCAAGTGTTCCCACGTCTTCTGATAGTGAAGATGCAAGTGTTTCAATACCTACAGGGCCGCCGTTATGCATCTCTATAATAGTTTTAAGTAATCTAGTATCTGCACCATCAAGACCCATATGATCAACCTCAAGCATTTTAAGTGCTTCCTGAGCAAGCTGATGGGTAATTTTTCCATTTCCTTTTACCTGTGCGAAATCTCGTGCACGTTTTAAAATTTTCAATGCAATCCGAGGGGTACCGCGACTGCGCAGTGCTATTTCTTCCACACTTTTTACATCGATCTCTGTTCCGAGTTTTTCAGCAGCTTTTTTAATTACTACTCCCAGTTCATTCGGTGAATAAAAATGAAGTCTATGAATAACTCCAAATCGGTCGCGAAGCGGAGCTGAAAGCAACCCTGCTCTGGTAGTGGCCCCGATGATAGTAAACTGCGGAAGATCTAACCTTAGCGTGCGGGCTGATGGGCCTTTGCCAATTACAATGTCTAGACAATAGTCTTCCATAGCTGGATACAGTGTTTCCTCAACAACCTTATTAAGTCGGTGAATTTCATCAATAAATAAAATATCTCCTTTTTCAAGATTGGTTAAGATAGAGGCTAGATCTCCTGCTCGTTCAATTGCTGGTCCTGATGTCACTCTTATATTACTATCCATTTCACGAGCAATTAAATGAGATAAGGTTGTTTTTCCCAGACCAGGCGGACCATAGAGTAATACGTGTTCAATTGCTTCTTCTCGCTGTTTGGCAGCAGTAATAGAGATTTGCAACGATTCTTTAATGTTTTCCTGACCATAAAACTCATTCCACGATTTTGCCCGTAGTGAATTAATTAATACTTCCTCTTCAGGATTCTCTGTCTGTGTTCGAATAAGCGGGTTAATGTTGTCCATACTTAATTATTTATTATTTATTACTTATTATTGATTATTGATAACTCAGGATACATAATTATTTATTATTGATTACTTATTATTTATTATTTTAGGTTCTATATTTTACATTTT
>CAYVAJ010000008.1:0-58150 GCA_964448725.1 uncultured Gammaproteobacteria bacterium
AACCCAGAAAAAAGGTTTTGGAGACCTCTATGATACCATTTCATCACGACCCTATTGACTAAAGGTATTATAAGTAAATTTACCTTCGCTTGCAATTAATCAGCGACAGATGAATCAGAATTACTTTTCTGATAATGAGAGAGATCAATGATAACTGGTACTGTACTTGGTGCAGGTAATTCATGTGGTTCGTCAAATACTGCTGGATATTCAATTTCATGCAATATACTTAGAGCAGTATAGTAAGAATCATTACTGGATAGTGGGACTTCTATAATATGTCCATTAATGCGGGGAGGAGTATTATCGTCATTTGGCAATGCGAAAACAGAGAAATAATCCCTTTTATTGAATTTTAAGTGAGGTGAGAGATCCTCATCTGGAAAAAGTGATGATATGTAGCGTCCGATTCTTTTCTTTGTTGCCTTAGTGTGTCGAGTAAATGCATCATGAATTACTTTGCCTGATCTATGTTGTTCAAGCTGCTTTTGTTTATGTGGGCTTGTATAAATAATTAATTCTTCATTACCAAGATTAAGTTCTCCTGTATATTCACATGCGCCTATCAATAATGTATTATCCTCATTTTTTTGGAATATAAACCCATCTGGTTGTGTCCAGGTTGTACTGGCAAGTTTTTTTATCCCACCTATTTCATAGATTTTCTGGCTTTGTGCTGGTGAGGTAACAAATAGATCAGGATTCATTTTATGCAGTTTCTCCTGAGTAGTTTGATGTGCCGCAATCTCAAAAATACGGCCAGTGATTTGATTTGCTAGCCCAAAAAATTCAATGTCACCGTATGTTGTTTTCCCGCTTTGGATACGGTTATGTATTGTATCTACTAATTCATGAAGATAAGGATCATGTAGTGCAGGAACTATAAGACTTTCAGCATGAGGAAGGAACTTTTGGAGAAATTGTTCTGTTTCAGGATAAGGAGAAGGCAGTGAAATTTCTGGCTCTACAGGAGACAATTCAGGGGCATAAATATGATAGGCTGCAGCTTCTTTACCCGACACATTTTATGGTACAAGAATTTTGCGAACCAATCAATTATATCTTTTTAAATAAGACTATATCCAAGTCTTACAAGGGATCTTATGGTAAAATACCAAGGTATGATTCTGCAAAGCAGAATCATATTGAAGACATATTATGAAAGTAGGAACAGTAGCATTAATTGGACGGCCAAATACTGGGAAGTCAACATTAGTAAATAACCTTGTGGGGCACAAGGTAGCTATTACATCGCCAAAACCGCAGACAACTCAATTTCCGATCTACGCAGTTTTTGAAGACGAACGAGGACAGATTGTATTTGTAGATACGCCAGGAATTTTTGCAAAAACAAAAGATGCAAAGTCAAAAGGAGTTAATTTGGAAGCTGAAAAAGTGCTGCACGAGGAAGTAGACGCAATTTTATATATTGTAGATCATACACGTCAGCGTGGTAGCGAGGAAAATAGAGTACTTGGAATACTGCGTAAGCTTAATAAGCCAAAAATATTGGTAATAAATAAAATTGATCTTAAAGAACCTGATTATAGTGCTCAATACAAATTTATGGAAGAAGAGTTTGATACTGTGTTGCATGTTTCAGCATTAAAAGCACATAACTTGGGAGCTATAACCGCAGAGATTTTTAAGGAACTCAAAGAAGGAGAGCCGATAGTTGATATGGCTGATATGGCAATTCCTGCGTTAAATCTAACTTCACAAATGCATATGGAAGAGCTCATCCGGGAGAAAGCGTTTTTAACGCTTCGTAAAGAAGTCCCGTATCATATACAGGTAAAAGTTGATGAAATAACCACCCGTAAAAATAAGATAACCTATGTCAAAGCCAGAATTCTAACAGAGCCTAGGTACAAGAAAATGATTATTGGGTCAGCTGCCCAAACAATTAAAAAAATTGGTGCTATGACAAGAAAAGAGCTAGAAGTATCCACTGGCAAGAAATTTTTTATTGATTTAACCGTTGAAGTAGAAAAATAATCCATATGCGTTTAGTAATCCAGAGAGTAAAACAAGCATCGGTAAGTGCAGATAACCATCATGAAAAAATTGATAAGGGGCTCTTTGTGTTGTTTGGAGTAGGTACAGGAGATACGCAAGAACAAGCACAAAAATTAGCACAAAAGTTATATAAAATGCGTCTTATGGCAGATGAGAATGGAAAGATGAATCGCTCAGTTACAGATGTCGATGGGGAATATTTAGTAGTCTCACAATTTACACTTTATGCTGATACAAGCGGAGGGAATCGGCCAAGTTTTGTGAATGCAATGGCACCAGATGAGGCGCAAACATTGTATGAGCATTTTGTTGAGGAATTACGAAAACTTGGAGCAACAGTCAAGACAGGTAGTTTTGGAAATTATATGAGTATTAAGGCTGACCTTGACGGACCAGTTACAATTTTAGTGGAGAACTAAATTAGTTTGTAAAGTTCTTAAAGTTATAAAGTTCATAAAGTAAAAACTGCTTATAAGCTCTTGATCAATCCTGAGAGAAGTTTTGAAATCTCGAGAGCAAGGGAATTTAAATGCGTATATGTAGATGAATCAATATACCTAAGTTCAATTGAGAGATTTAACATAGAACGTACTTCTGCACAAGATCCTTTGGCAATATACAAAAAGTTTCTAAATTCTTTATTTCCATTCCTTTCATATCCTTCTGCAATATTATTCATTATAGAGGTAGATGCACGCTGAATTTGATCTTTAAAGCTATAGTCTTTACAGTATTTAAATTGGGAATAAACCTGAAGAGATAACTCTCTTGATTTTTTCCACGCAATAATGTCTTCAAATGTATTAATCTTCATGCTTTATAAACTTTAAGAACTTTACAAACTTATCGTACCATATCTGATTCCTTACGCTGATCTTACAAATGCTCGATATACTTCCAAGATATGACACTTGAAAATACGTTTTATGTCCTAGCCATTATTTACATGGTGCTTGGACTTGTCGTTTCTCTTGTTTTGTTATTTGCCGTAATTTACATTAAGAAAAAAATTGATGAAATTCATCATAATGTGGAAAAACAGATTGAACGAATAAAAGAAAAACCTGGTGATGTTGCAATGGATATCGGAGCATCAATTGCCGCAAGTGCGATTAAGCAGGTAAAAAAGAAATTTACTGGGTGAAATACTTAAATTCCAAGTATCAAATTTTAGAATTAATCTTATTGTGAGCTTGTAAATTGCTCTTGTAATTTACTATGAATTTGTTACTATCCCTCAAAAACGCATTTTCCTCTTTTCTTGATAACAATGTTCTCATGTTGGCTGCGGCTTTGTCATATTATACCGTATTTGCCATAGGACCACTGCTATTGATCATTATCAGTATTCTTGGTTTTTTCTTTGAGCGAAGTGCTGTTGAAGGTGAGATTTTTTCCCAGCTATCTGGACTAGTGGGGCCTCAGACCGCACAAACTATTGAAGACATCATGAAAGGGGCACAAGATACCGGCACAGGTGCTATATCACTGATTATAGGTACATTGTTATTGGTTGTGAGTGCATCAGGCGTATTTGGGCAGTTAAAACTTGCGCTTAATCAAATATGGAATATTGAGCCAAAACCTGGGCGTGGAATAGTAGGGTTATTGAGAGAGCGAATTTTTTCATTTGGTATGGTTGTTGTTATTGCGTTTTTGCTTGGTGTATCACTTATAGCCACTTCTGCGGTGTCAGTGCTTGCTACATATTTTAACCAAGTTTTGCCTGCTCCTGAATGGTTACTTCAAGGAATCAATACATTTATTTCTTTTTGGGTTATCTTAGTTCTTTTTGCATTGGTCTATCGCGTCTTGCCTGATGTAAAACCACAATGGAAGCTGGTATGGAGTGGAGCTACTATTGCAGCTCTCTTGTTTACTATAGGAAAAACTATTATTGGGATATACATTGGTAATAGCGCTACTGCCTCAACGTATGGTGCTGCCTCCTCATTAGTCATTCTCTTACTGTGGGTATATTATTCTTCATCGATTGTGTTCTATGGTGCAGAGTATGTGAAGGTGACCGCTGCGCAAAAGGGTGTGTCTGTTCCGGTTGAGGAGTATGCGGTCAAAACAAAAGCAATTACCCAGCAGGACATGACAGAAGAGGAAGAATTTTCAGTGATTGAGCAGTATATTATTCAATCAGTAGGTCAGTTGTTTGCCAAAATAGCTAAAAATATTGATAAGAAATTTTTTCATAGGGAGAAATCATTTTGGGAACGGGTACAGGATAAACTATGAGAAGATGCTCACTAGTCGAAGCGGCCAATCATTGGTATTTTTGCTATGGGATTGAACGTACCAAGCAAATTAGGTATAATTATCTTTCTTATTCGTTTTCTTCTGATTGGAGGAATATTGACGAACAAGCATAGACGGGTGGATTAGAAAATTCCTGAACGGGGATTGATCTTCCATCCGAACATTGACAAGCGGAGCATACGGAAAGGAAAGATCCATGACTCGACCAGGAGGAGAACGTTTCCAAGTGGGTGAGGTTCTTTTGGTTCTGCCAGGAGGAGATGCGCAAGTGTACCTCCAAGGAGGAAAGGTACATACTGTTACTCCTGCAATGTATCGTTCAGCAAAAAGCGATACAACAGGACTGATACTCACGAGCCCTTCGAGCGATATTACTTTTCAAGATGGTCAGGAGCTGGTAGTATCGGTTTTACCAACTGGTGAGATCGATGCGGTAACGACCCTGGCTGAGGTACAAGCAGCCGATAGAGAAAGTAAGAGCATAAAGACTCAGGCTTCAAAGCCTAAGTCTGCAAGAAAGAAGAAGTGGCGAATGCGAGCTACACTTCGCAAAGAGCCTCTTGACATGGTCACGCTAAGTGTTCGATTTGGAACTGTCCAATCGTTTGACACTTTCCGACAGGAAGGAGTCATTAAGTCGAAGGGCCAGGAGTTTGAGTTCCTGTTCGAGGACAAAGGCCTTATTATGGTGTATATGGGCGAACTTGTCTGGGTCGAGGATGATCGACATCAGATTTCCTATTACCCACAGAAGGGAGATAGACTCGTGTTTGAGGTAATTGAACAGAACGATCTCGTGTGGGCTTGGACACTTCCGAATATATACGAGGCCGCCTTTAAGTGCTTACGTTAGAATTTATCGCACTGGAAAGGCAAGTGCTCCGCTTGTCTTTCCTTTTTCTGTTTTTCAATGAAAACATCCTCAACTTGTCTTCACAAGCACATTTTGATAATATTCTCAGTTATAGCTTGGTTTGCAAGCATTGTACATTAAGATTAGAGGGTTCTATGGAACTTGCAGTATGCCGATGTGTAGTGACTGTCAGAAGGGTACCATGTGACATGCCAATAGCCCACCGTCGGAGAGCCTGGGCTGTTGCAATGGGATACGAAGTTGTCCCTCATGCGCTTGAGCTTGGACTACCAGTTGTGGCCACAGATGATTTTTTTCTTACCGGTTACTGGCTGGAAGAGAGTGAGGCTATTGATGTTTTCATGATAATCATGGAACGGATAGAAGAGAGACAAGAGTTTCTAGCCATGGGGCTGGAGGATCTTGGGCCGTCTTCTGAGGAGAAAGAGCACATCCAACAATTGCTTCAGTCGATTGTTCTGTAATTTAATTGCAGAGGAGAATGTCATGGATAAGCATGTAAAAGACACGCGGAAGCAAGAGGATGTGGCAGGGATCTTGAATGAGATCGCACGAGATCCGAATGCTGCATGGAAGTATGAAGCAGGTAGAGGAAAGCCTACAAATTCACCAGATCCAAAATGCAGGACCTGTGATGGTGATGGGCTTGAGAAAAGCACCCGTATGTACTACATCTACTGTAGATGTCAGTATCGCCGACCCTAATCAATCCTCCTCAGAAATGAAAGGAATATATGATAACTCTGCATCTGTAGAGAAAATTATGTATTTTTGAGTAATTTCTGGGGAGATATCTCAAATATTAGATATCATCTTTTTTTACAATAAAAAAGTATTCTTCTTTAGGAAAATTTCTTGCATTCTCAAGAATGTTATTCATATCTTTTGCTTGTGATTTATGTTGGTGCATTGCTTCTACCTTCACATCCCATATATCTGAGATATCTACAATCTCATCAAACTCTGACCGATCATACCCTGGGGGAAAATAGATAAAATAATCTTTTCGGGTTGCAGCTCGTTCTTTCAAGTTCCCATAATACATCAGTGTCGTTGCGTATTGCTGTTTCCGGAAAACAAAGGTAGTAATCATAGACATAGCTATATGATCAATATGTCCAGACACTCCTTTAGGCTCAAAGGTGATCAAAACCTCAGGTTTAAGTTCTTTCAATTTTTCTTCTACTGCGTTTGCAACAGAGTGATATTGGTTATTATTGAGTGTTCCGTCTTCAAATCCAAGAAAAAACACCTCTTTTATTCCTAAAATCTTTGCTGCATTTTTGAGCTCTAGATGTCTGATATCGGAAATTGCATGCTCATGATCTTGTGAGTTATTTTCTCCTGCTTCTCCACCAGTTGCACAGATTATATATACATCATTATTTTGTGACAGCTTATGAAGTGTACCACCTGGTCCGAATGTTTCATCATCCGGGTGCGCAAAGATGGCAACAATTGTTTTTCCTGATATATTCTTCATCAGATTATTATACGACTGGCTTAGCTTCAAATCAAGAAATTAAATTAGGGAATCGAAAACTGAGAAGTGAGTGATCTGTTTAGTAAATTACTTTACGGCAATCTTAATACCTGGGGACATGGTTGATTTAAGGACTGCTTGATTAATTTTTGAAGCACCGATAGAATTTACCACTGTTCTTACATTTTCTGCAATTTTCTCATTTTCAAAGGATACTTTTCCAACTGCCAGGTGAATAATAGGGTTTTGTGCTTCTGTTTTGTAGCTTACTTGTCCTGCAGAAAGTTTCTCAATTACTTCATCAGGATTGTTTGTGATAGTACCATTCTTAGGATTTGGCATAAGACCACGTGGACCAAGAATTCGTGCTACTTTTGCCAATTTTGGCATCATTTCAGGTTTGGCAATGAGTACATCGAAATCTATCTTTCCGTTAGTAACGTTTTCAATTACAGCATCATCAGCAACCGTAATACGAAGTTTTTTTCCTGTTCCGTGGGGAAGTGATACTTGGCCGTTTATACCTTTTTCAGTGACGTTGAGGTGAAGTTCAACAGTCTCATCAAATTTGCTTTTTTTGAAGTTCTTGAGCATATCAACCGCATCAGCAAGTGGATAGTGTTTTGTTTTTTCTACCTGTTTTGCGTTTGATTTGTGCCGCTTTGAATCTGAATGAGAAACTGTTTGTTTAACCGTTACCTTTTTTCCATTATCGGTTTGAACATTAGTTACTTGTTCTGAAGTGGATTCTGAACGTTTTGCTTCATTGCGTGCCTTAACTTTTGCACTTTCCTGCAATTCGCCTGACTCATCAAATGTTTTAACTCTAACTTTTCCCATAATACCTTTCTTTGAAAGAATTTTTAATTTTTAGTTTTAAATTTTCAGTGTTTTAATATTAAATATTTAAACATTCACTTCAAATTTTAAATTTCAAATTGAAAATTTACTCAACCTGAATTCCCATTGATCGTGCTGTTCCTTCTACAATTTTAGAAGCTGCAGCTACATCTTTTGTATTCAAATCGTCCATTTTTTGTTTGGCAATTTCCTCAACCTGTGCCCGTGTCAGTTTTCCTGCTGATTCTCGGCCAGGCTTCTGTGAACCTGATTTAATTTTCATTGCCATTTTTACCAACTCTGACATTGGTGGTTTTTTGACAATAAATGAAAATGTACGATCTTCATATACTGAGATCACAACAGGTAGAAGTGTGCCTTTTTGATCAGCGGTTTTGTCATTAAATGCTTTTACAAAATCCATAATAGGAAGACCATGTTGTCCTAATGCTGGACCAACCGGTGGTGCTGGATTTGCCTCTCCGCCTTTAATTGCCAATTTTATAAATGATTTAACTTTTTTAGCCATAAAATTTCCTTTCAGGAATAAATTACAATTTACAAATTCCAAAATTTTGTTATTTGGGATTTGGTGCTTGTGATTTTACATTAGATCTTGCTTACTTGCAAGAAATCTAATTCAACTGGTGTTTCACGTCCAAAGATAGAAACAAGTACTCGTACTTTTCCTTTTGCCTCATCAATAGTATCGATAGTTCCCAAAAAGTCTGAGAATGGTCCGTCAGTTATCTTAACTGCTTCACCTACAGTAAATGCAGCTTTGTAAGTTGGTTCTTTTTGTTCTACAAAGTTAACAATTGCCTGTACTTCTTCCTCGCGAACTGGCGTTGGTTTGTTTTGTGCACCGACAAAAGAGGTAACTCCTGGTGTAGTGCGGACTAAAATCCATGCCTCATCGTCAAGTACCATTTTTACTAAAATATATCCAGGGAAAATTTTTTCTTTGGTTGTCTCTTTTTTACCACCGCGAACTTTGATGGTTTCTTTAGTTGGAACGAGCACATCAATAATGCGTCCAACAAATCCCATTGTTTCAACACGTTGCATCAATGTTTTTGCAACTTTGTTTTCGTGTCCTGAATAGGTATGCACGATGTACCACCGAGGAGTAGTCTCGGTATACATTTTTTCAATCTTTGGTTCGTTGTCTTGTGTTTTTATATCGTCAGCCATAATCTAAAATCTAACTAGCGTTTAGTCTGCTAGCATCTAGGGTTTAGTTGTTTTCTGAAACTATACGCTAAGTGCTAATCTACTAAATGCTTCCTTACTGTATTAAGAACTCGAGTCCTAACAAGAATAGGTAGTCAAGTGCTCCGAGATAGAGTCCTACAATTATACTGATAATGATAACAAGAACAGTTAAGCGAATAACTTCTTCTCTTGATGGAAAAGTAACCTTTGTTAACTCGCCACTAACCTGCCGTAGGAATCCTATCATCAGGTGATTCTACCATACCGTGGGTTTGAATGTAAAGATGGTGGTGATATTATTGCGAAAATATCTTGAATTAGCACTCATCTTCCTATTATTGACAATTTAAAAATTCCCGTCTACAATCAGAATTACCGCGATAAAGCGCGGAAAATCAAGAAATTATGCAGAAAAAAATCCGCAAAGCTGTTATTCCTGCCGCAGGGTTTGGAACACGATTTCTTCCTCAGACAAAGGCAATGCCTAAAGAAATGTTGCCTATTGTTGATAAGCCTGTTATCCAGTATGTTGTTGAAGAAGCAGTAGACTCAGGAATTCGTGATATTGTTCTCGTAACTGGTGCATTAAAACGTGCGATAGAAGACCATTTTGATGTTATGAACCAGGATTTAATTAAGAATTTAGTTGATGGCGGAAAGCAAGAACTCCTTGATGCAACAAAAAAGATCTCTGAAATGGCGAACTTTATCTATGTGCGGCAAAAAGGTCCATATGGTAACGGGACCCCAGTACTTGCAGCCGAACCTATTATTGAAGACGAACCTTTTGCAGTACTCTGGGGAGATGAATTTATCTATGCTAAGCCACCTCGCCTCCAACAGATGATGCAGGTATATGACGAGTTGGGTGGAATTGTTATCTCAGGTGTTGAGATTAAGAAAAAAGAGGACTTAAAGCGGTATGGAATCGCTGAGCTTGAGCCGGTACGAGGAAATGTCCATAAAATTAAATCTATTGTAGAAAAGCCTGATCCTGACAGTGCTCCCTCAAATATTGCCACACATGGTGCGTATATTCTACCTCCTGAAATATTTAATGCACTCCGGAGTATCGATCCTGGCAAGGGAGGAGAAATTTGGTTAGTTGATGCAATTAATTATTTACGTGATAGCGGAGTGCCTGTATATGCAGTGGTCGTTGAAAATGGAAAATATTATGATACCGGAAATAAATTGGAGTACATGAAAACTGCGGTTGACTTGGCACTTGAACACCCTGACATTAATGGAGAATTTAAAGAATACCTCAAAGGGTTAGACTTAACGTAAATCTCAAAAACCAAGCACCAAATAACAAATAAATTCGAATTTGGAAAATTGATAATTATTGGGGATTTGTTATTTGAATATTGTAATTTGAAATTCTATGCAAATAGTTCGCGGAAATGAATTAGAATTTATTCCCTCAACTCATGAAGATCCTCAAAATCCCAATGTAGTAAAAAAAGTCTTGCTGCAAAAAGCAGATTTAGATCCTGGAAGAGTGCAGATGGTTAACTGGGCGCAATTACTTCCTCAGAAAACATTCAATCCTCACTACCATGAAGATATGACCGAAGTATTCTTGATCATTGAAGGAGAAGTCAGTATGAAAGTAGGAGAAGAACAAGTAACCGTACGAAAAGGTGACGCAGTTGTGGTCGAACCCAATGAAGTCCATACGATGACGAATCACTCCGACGAGCCACTTCATTACATTGTCTTTGGTGTTAGCCAGGAAAAAAATGGCAAGACAGTGAATGTAGATACCCAAACTTCTTGAGATACGCTCATGATTAGGCTAAGATACAGTAAAGAATTACGAGTTATAGTGTATGCTTGAAAAACATAATCAATAATATGTAATAAACAATCAATATAATATATGGATATAAAAACACAATTACACCAACAACTTAAAAGCATTATTAAGGATCTTTTTGATAAAGAAATATCTTTTGACGTATCAGTGCCTGAAATTGCTGATCATGGTGACTATTCTACAAATGCTGCTCTTATTTTAGCTAAGCCTTTGGGTAAATCTCCTCGTGAAATAGCTAATATGGTAGGGGAAAGGATAAAGGAGGAAGAGAATAGTTATATTGAGAGAGTTGAGATTGCAGGGGCGGGATTTGTGAATATATTTGTATCTCAAAAAAAGCTGATTGAAACAGTACAAGAAATTGAAGAAAAAAAGGATACATTTGGATCGTCTAATGCACTTGCTGGTACTAAAGTGATCACAGAATTTACTGATCCAAACCCGTTCAAAGAGTTTCATATTGGTCACTTGTATAGCAACATTGTAGGTGAGTCTCTATCAAGACTTATTGAGTCCCAGGGAGCTGAGGTCAGAAGAGTTTGTTATCAGGGTGATGTTGGTTTGCATGTAGCAAAAGCACTGTGGGGAATAAATAAAAAGCTTGAAGAGGGAGTAAAGTTTGAAGATATTGAGCAAAAGACACTCAAAGAAAAAGCTCAATTTCTTGGGGCAGCATATGCGCTTGGAGCCACAGCATACGAAGAAGACGAGCACGCAAAGCAGGAAATAATAGAGCTCAATAAAAAGATTTTTGCGAAAAGCCCTGAAGTGGCAGAACTGTACGAAAAAGGAAAGCAGTGGAGTCTGGAATATTTTGAAGCAATATATAACCGGCTTGGTATGCAGTTTGATCGGCTTTTTATGGAAAGTGAAGTTGGGGAAGAAGGAAGAAAGTTAGTATTAGGATATCTTGAAAAAGGCATATTTGTTGAGAGTGAAGGAGCTGTTATATTCCCAGGCGAAAAGTATGGACTGCACAACCGAGTATTTATAAACTCACTCGGACTTCCTACTTATGAAGCAAAAGAATTAGGGCTTGCACCTGCAAAATATGAATATTTCCCCTATGACCAATCAATTATCATAACAGGTAATGAAGTTAATGAGTACTTTAGAGTATTGCTGAAAGCCTTATCATTGATTAGACCAGAACTTGCCGAAAAGACGCTTCATATTGGCCATGGTATGGTGAGACTTCCTGATGGGAAGATGTCATCACGAACAGGAACGGTCATCACCGGTGAGTGGCTCCTTGATGAGGCAAAGAAGAGAGCTCTGGCGAAGATGCAGGAAGGGGAATCTGAAGATATTCACAGTTCACGGTTCACTGTTCATGGTGCTCAAGCAGATGAAGTAGCTGAGAAAGTTGGGGTAGGGGCTGTTAAATATGCCTTGCTTAAAAATGGTATTGGAGGCGATACTGCATTTTCATTTGATGAGTCGATTAGTTTTGAAGGGAATGCTGGACCATATTTGCAATACACCTATGTACGGACACAAAGTGTGTTGCATAAATTGAGAATGGAGAATGGAAAGTTGAAAATTAATTCTCAACTCTCAAATTTCAACTCTCAACTAGAGCTTGAAGAACTTTCAGTCCTCAGAGCTCTCATTCATTTCCCTGAGGTAGTTGCGTATGCAGCAAATACATATGCTCCTAACTTTGTCGCAGAATATTTGTATCAGCTAGCACAAAAATTCAACCTATTCTATGCAAAACATCAGGTAGTAGGCAGCGAGCAGGAAAATTTTAGAATTGCTCTGACACAGTCAGTTGGACAAGTACTGAAAAATGGACTCATGCTTCTGGGAATCTCTACTGTTGAAAAAATGTAAGGTAAGTAGTTGCCTTTTTCTTACCTCTTTTTAATTGAATCAAATCTTGAGATATGATATTCTTGCAAAGCAGTTTATGAAGTATCAATATAACGTCCTTCCAAATGGCCTTCGCCTAATTACTATTCCTATTGAAGAAGTTCAAAGTGCTACTACGCTTGTACTAGTTGGAGCTGGAAGCAGGTATGAAAATAAGAAGAATAACGGCATCTCACACTTTCTTGAACACATGGCTTTCAAAGGTACCGTAAAGCGTCCATCAGCAATCGAAATATCTTCTATTATTGATGGGATGGGTGCAGAAAGCAATGCGTTTACCGGCAAGGAATATACAGGATATTACATAAAATCAGCAGCAGATAAAGTAGATGTCTCTCTTGATTTACTCTCAGACATGTTAACAAATCTCAAATTAGATCCAAAAGAAATTGAAAAAGAACGCGGAGTAATCATAGAAGAAATTAATATGTATGAAGACACTCCTGCTCGTAAAATAGGGGATTTAATTGAAGAGCTGTTATATGGAGATGTTCCTCTTGGATGGGATATAGCAGGTACGAAAAAAGTTATTCGTAATGTTCAGCGCGAGGACTTTGTTGACTACATGAAAAGTCTTTACAGCACCGATAATATGGTACTGGTGGTAGCTGGAAAAATAGATCCTGCAGAAATAGAGAAAAAAGCAAAAAAATATTTTTCAGGTTTGAGTGCATTTCCTATCGCATCATTTGAAAAAGTAGTGGAAAAGCAGACTAAGCCAGCAGTGAAATTACATCATAAAAAAACTGAACAGGCACATTTTGCACTGGCAGTGAGAGCTGCAGGTCTCGCAAATGAGACAGATAGATATCCTTTAGCAATTCTTGGATCAATTTTAGGCGGAGGTATGTCATCAAGATTGTTTTCAGAAGTGCGAGAAAAAAGGGGGCTTGCATACTATGTGCGAGCATATGCAGATAGATACATTGATGTTGGATATTTTGCTGCATTTGCAGGAGTAGATAAAAATCGTATTGATGAGGCTATAATAGTGGTTAAAGATGAGTTTTTGAAAGTTACCAAAGACGGAGAAATTACTGATGAAGAGGTTAAAAAAGCAAAAGAGTATAATAAGGGGCATTTTGTATTGGGGCTTGAAGATACTCAAAGCGTAGCGACATTTTTTGCTATGAATCAAATATTGGAAAAAGAGATTAAAACTCCAGCAGGAATGCTTGAGAAGATTGATGCGGTAACCCGTGAAGATGTACAAAGAGTTGCACAAAAATACCTGGACACCAAAGCATTTAATCTGGCAATTATCGGCGATTTTGATGATGAAGAGCGATTTGCTAAACTTATTTCGTAATGACTAAAGAAGGATTATCTCCTGACACTGACACACCCCAAATTACCATACCATCTTTTTATACAGAAAATCGCGAACAAGAAATTACCCATAATTGCGGAATTGTCGGATTTTATTATAACGAGCCAAGCACTGTTGATCAGGCAATCTACTCACTTTCCAAATTACAGCATCGCGGTCAGGAAGGAAGCGGAGCATTTGTGATTCCTTCGGGAGAGCAACAGCCAATATTTTGGGAGACAAAAGAACTTTTGATTAATTCACGTAAAAATGGTTCGTTCGAACAATTCCATCATGATGTTGATAATACAGCACAGATTATTGTCGGACATAACCGATACTCTACATCTGGAGATCTGAGTGCCGGTCAACCATTCTATGATTCTGATTTAGTTACTGCACACAACGGAAATCTCGTGAATCCAACTCGACTGCCTGCATATACTAAGTACGCGGAATCGGACACTCGGGTGTTACACGATTCGCTGATAAGTGCATCAGGTGATACATTAGACGATAAGATACGTGCCACGCTTCCTCAGGTTGATGGTGCGTACAGTCTGGTACTTGCTGATCCTCAGGAGAAAGCATTGTATGGTATTCGTGACCCATGGGGGATGAGGCCGCTGCATTTAGGATTTTTAAAAGATAATAAGGGGTTTGTCTTAGCCTCAGAAACTGTTGCAATAAAAGATATTGTCGACCGATTGTATGAGATACAGCCTGGAGAGGGAATAAAGATTAAAAATGGCGTGCCTGAACGTTTTTTTCAAGATCCTCGAAAAGTACGGCAAGCTGCGTGTATATTTGAGGCAGTATATTTTGCACGTCCTGAAAGTAATCAATTTGGACTTAACGTAGGAGAGTTCCGTCGTGCTTGTGGTGAGGAGCTCGCTCGTATGGATTTTGAAGACGGAATAGTTCCTGATCTTGTAGTCCCTATTAGAAATTCAGGTACTGTTGGTGCTGAGGGATATTCTCAACGTATGATACAACAGCAAATCCAAACACTCATAAAAGACGTGCAAGCAGACCCATTATTAGATGTATCCGAAAAAGCACGTAAGATATCTGAATTAGTTCTAAAGTCAGGGATAAATACGAATCAATATGGACGAGTATTTATTGAGCATGGTGATCGTGCAGCAAAAGCAGAGGAGAAATATACGGTAGATCCATTAGTTATTGAAGGAAAATCAGTACTTCTTGTAGATGACTCTTTAGTTCGAGGAACAACTTCAGCTGTAATTACGCGTAAATTACGCGAGGCAGGAGCAGATACGGTAATGTGGCGGTTTGTTTCCCCAAAAGTAATTGATGCCTGTTATTGGGGAGTTGATTTTCCAGATCAAGATGATCTTGCAGCAGTACAAAGGTCTGAAGCGGAAATAGCGCACGAAATAGGAGCTGATTCTGTACGTTTTTTACCACTGGATATTTTACAGCAAGTAGCGCGAGATATGGCTGGACATGAGGGTTTCTGTACTCATTGTTTTTCAGGAGAAAAGCCTATGCAGGTTAATACTGAACATATGATTTTAAAAAAGGATATAAAAGTAGTTAAAAGAACAAAAATTGCTTGACTTTAGAATTTCCAGATCGTATCATATAGCAATGACAACTGAACGCACACTTATCATTTTAAAACCAGATGCTTTGCAGCGCGGTATTGCAGGGGAAATTATTACACGATTTGAACGCGTAGGTCTAAAGCTTGTGGGGGCAAAAATGGTCGCTCCTGATAAAGAACATTATCATCATCACTATGAATCAATTGGGAAAATGATTTCTCGCCGTGGACAGAAAGTTTTTGACATTACGTTGAATATGATGCAAACCGGACCTGTCTTGGCAATGGTACTTGAAGGAGTTGAAGCAGCATCTTTAGTTCGTAAGATGGTTGGTACTACAGAACCTAAATCAGCACCTCCAGGTACAATCAGAGGAGATTATTCTCATATGAGTTTTGTATATGCAGATGATCAAGGAGTAGGCATTCCTAATCTTATTCATGCATCGGGTGATGCTGATGAGGCAAAAGAAGAGATTGCCCACTGGTTCTCTGAAAAAGAACTCTACGATTATCATACTGCTCATGAACACTTCACTCAGGCGAGAAAGAAGTAAGGTATTTCTTTTTTCATCTCATTTTTTCACTTAGGTTGACTTTGTAATTTTAAGAATGTGTGGATAATTATTTTTGGTGTTAAAAATGGAATTGCATTGAGGTCAAAGAGAGAAAAGGTGAGTTTGAATTATTTTCACTAATAGAATACAAATAAGGGGTAAAAAGTATAATCATGAGTATCTATTTTCGAATTCTTCAAGTGTTAGTGCATCTTCAAGTGTAAAATTAGCGACTTTTGTACGTTGTAATTCTCTTAAATATCCCCCAGTTTTAAGCTGTTTTCCGATGTCACGTGCGAGAGCGCGTATATATACTCCAGGTCCTGTGACAACTTTTATTTCAAGCGTAGGGTAGTGGTATGATATAGTTTTGATGTCATATATTTTAACTGGACGCGCTTTCATTTCAATGTTTTCACGACGACGCATCCGGCGATGTGCAGGGACTCCTGAGATCTTTATGGAACTGTAGTTTGGTGGTGTTTGCTGTATATCCCCAATAAATGATTTAATAACGTTTTCAACTGTAATTGAATCAGGAATTTGTTCTATTGCTATTTGTGTTTTTTCGCCCTCAAAATCATCTGTCGTGCTGTGAAAACCGAGGGTGATTTTGGCAATATATTCTTTTTTCCCTTTTACGAATTGGTCTAACTGCTTTGTATACTCTCGGCTAATGGCAACAACGAGAACACCGTTTGCAAGTGGGTCTAATGTTCCTCCATGGCCAACACGTTTTATTCCGGTAATCCGTCTAACGCGGTTGACCACATCATGGGATGTTATGCCTTTTGGCTTGTTAATTGCTATGATTCCACTCATGAGCAGTATTATACAGGATTGAGAGTATTCAGTTGGTGAGTGCTCGTGTATTTTGCTCGTAGAGCTATGTACCGCTGAGAGGAGTCGAACCTCCAACCTCTCCCTTAGGACGGGATTGCTCTATCCATTGAGCTACAGCGGCTTGTGTACATTTTAGCATGAAATGTAAACCTTAAAGAGGTATATGGTATCAGGCGTAAGGTATATGGCATAGATATAAGCTACGATGTATACGATGATTTAATTAATCAATAAAAAGTAATAAATAATAAATAATAAATTATAAATAATAAATATCTCCTGTGCGCTTACTTTTAGGTAATGATTGACTTCTTTTTCTGATTAAATTATTATATCTTCATGGCAACAAAACCAACAAAAAAAGAATTAAAAGAACTCCGCCGTATGGAACGCGAACAGCAGCAAAAAAGAACAACAGCTGATACTACTCCTCGATCATCAGAAGATACTATGAAATGGTTAACACTTGGAGTTGTGGCAACAATCATTATTGGGTTAGTTGGCTTTATTATTTTTTCCAGTCAGCAGCGTAAAGCTGAGCGTGAACAACTCGCAAATACTCGTGTGGAGCTTGCAGATACAGGATGGACAAGGGGTGCAACAGAATCAGCAGAGGTAACTCTCGTTGAATTTGCTGATTTTCAATGTCCTGGATGTAAAGCGAATGAGCCACTTATCCAACAGGCGCTCGAAGAATATGATGGTACACTGAAGTTTGTGTATAAGCATTTTCCTTTGACTTCTATTCATACAAATGCAAAAGGTGCAGCGATTGCAGCTGAGGCTGCAGGAAAACAGGATAAATTCTGGGAAATGCACGATCTCTTATTTGAACGACAGAGTGAATGGTCTCCTCTTGGAGTTGCTGAAGCACGGACACAGTATACAACCTATGCACAAGAGCTAGGTCTCAATGTCCAGCAATTTACACAAGATCTTGATGATCCTGCACTTGAAGAAAAGGTAACAGAGCAGCAAAATGAAGGGATGAGTCTAGGGGTTATGGGAACCCCAACATTTTTTGTGAACGGCAAACGAGTTGAATCAGGAAGCTATTCTTTTATCAAAAATGCGATTGATGCAGAACTTCAAGAATAAATTAATCTAATTTGAGCTTACTTTTATGGCCACAAAAAAATCTTCTCACCCGTTCCTCATTTTTCTTTCCAAAAATTATCTTTCATTTGGATTATTGATTTCTGCTGTTGCGACTGCTGGAAGTCTAATCCTGTCTGAGATAATGCAACTTCCTCCGTGTGATTTGTGTTGGTACCAGCGTGCAGCAATGTATCCGTTAGCTATTTTATTTGGTGTTGCACTTTGGAAAAATGATAAGAAAGTGTACCAATATGTTCTTCCTATTTCAGTAATCGGTTTTGTAATTGCGATATATCATATCCTGCTGCAATTAAACCCGAATGTTTTGCCATGTTCAGTAAATAGTGCGGTAAGTTGTGCCACAAAGCAGATTGAAATATGGGGATTTGATGCAATTCCTCTTATGTCAGCGCTCGCATTTTTAGTCATAATAGTTCTCTCCTTAATCCACAAGAAACTCAATAAGTAGATCAGATTCATTAGTGTAGCAATATATAATTCTTCACAGTACAATATAATTATGAATCGGCGAGAAAAAATACGATTTCTTATTTTTCGTACTGTTGGGAATTTCTTTATATTGCTGACACTTTTTGGTTTTTTTGCTACATTTGGCCCAGCAGTATATTTTGAAGTTATTTTCCGTATTTCAAATCTTCGTGGGATTGAGTATGCAGTGGCAGATAGCGGTGAGGAACCGACATTTGGAGAAATATTGACCCGAAGTCGCGAGAGGTCACAGCCACAAGTTGCTGATTCAAGTCAAGGATTGATGAACTCTGTTTTGAGTGGAGAGAAAGAACAAATACTTGTGCCAAAAGACACCAGATTTTCTCTCTTAATTCCAAAAATTGGTGCAAGTGAAAAAGTTTTTGAGAATATTGATCCATCAAACGCTACTGAATACAAGGACGTCTTGATGAGTGGTGTCGCTCATGCAAAGGGTACCTCATTTCCTGGTTATGGAGGAAATACGTATATTTTTGCCCACAGTGCAGACAGTTTTTGGAATGTGGGACGGTATAATGCAGTCTTTTACCTACTCAAAGAGTTAAAACCAGGGGATGATATCGTTGTTTTCTTTTTAAATCAACGGCATAACTATGTAGTAACAGAGACAAAAATAGTGGATGCAGACAATCTTGATTATTTAAAGGCAGACATTGGTCAAGGTGAGATGCTCACATTGCAGACATGTTGGCCACCTGGTACTACCTGGAAGAGAATGTTAGTGTTTGCAAAGCCAAAATAACAAAACATATGGAAAATAATGAAAGAAATTTTATGCCATTTGGTAGGGCTGAGAAGCCTGAATCACCTCGTGTGATTTCTGAAGATAGTGAAGAATATAAACAAATAGTAGAATCTCGTATGAAAAATGAACAGCACTTGTTGCAGCATACCGTATTTGGTGCAAGATCACTCAATCATCTTCAGAGTATGAATGAACAAAATGATCCTGACTGGGAAGCAACCCGAGTATATCAATTTGAAGGGTTAAGAGAGATATTGAAGTCATATGGTGAACAGGAAGAATATCATGGGCTTCTTAATTATTTTGTAAATGAATATGCGGATATATTACCAGAACTTGAAGAAAAGCTAGATACTATTCCACACACAGATGAACAGTCAATTGGAAAGATATTTATGAATACAGAAATAATCGATAATGATTTATTTCAGCAAATACTTGAATCCCATAGGGATAATTTTCGTAACAGATCAGATAGACTTGAGAAAATTTTGCCAACATATAGAGAGGAATATGTGAGATATTTAGATGAATTTGTTGATCGGTTAGGTATTGATGTTGAGAAAGAAAGAGTTGCTGATCGTGTTAATACGGTCCAGGTGCATTTGATCGATGCAATGGGAGGAGTTCTAGAACCTCGTTGCTTAGGAGTTAGTAAGATTGTGTTACCCGTAGTACTAATAAGTAACAGAATGAGAGAAGAAGATAGTAAACATACTATTTTCCATGAATTATCGCATGAGTCATCTGGAAAAATACTTATGAAAGGTGAGCAAGGGAATATAGAAGTTAACAAAAGAGGATTATTGCGAGGAGAATATGATGAGAATGGTACATTAATACCTCGATATATTTGGTTAAATGAATCACTAACAGAGGCACTGGTGTTTGAGATGCTACAACAACAGGATCCATCATACGTTACGGAGATTGAGCTGCTTGGGGAACTAATGGTAAAAGGTTCTTATAAATTAGATCAAAAAATATTGTATGATGCCTATTTTGAGAATGAAAAAAATAACGACTCTGAACCATCAACAAAATGGAATCAGCTTGTGTCACATATTGATTCTGCCTATGTTCCTGGATTTCTTGATTCTCTAGATCACTATGTTACGAAGTATGGTACAAAAGAGGCTCTGCAGGCAATGCAAGAGGATTGGCAAGTTATTGTACAGCCAGAATTACATCGACCTCTTGACGAAACAAGCAATTCATTATAAGCTCGGAGTATGAGTGATAGGCGCATTGAAACATGGATGTTTAGGTATCCTGGTGAGTATTTTGCTCTTTTTATCTGCATCTGTTTATTTGTTGGAGTAGGGGTGGTGTTCTCTACATTTAATGTCTATATTTTTATTGGTTTGGTAATACTCGGACTCATTTATATAAGGCTCCAGCAGACTCATTATTTAGGAAACTCAATTAGACTTCATTCAGCACAGTCCCCAGAAATATATAATATATTTAAAAAGCATGCATTAGCGTTGGAAATAAGAAAAGCTAATATTTATATTACGCAAGATCCTAATTTAAATGCCTTTGCTCTTGGTTATAATACATGCTCAGTTGTTTTGACTTCAGCACTTGTGGAGCAGTTTAGTATGAAAGAATTATCATTTATCATTGGGCATGAGCTCGGTCACTTTAAAGCTGGGCACACTAAGCTTTCTACGCTCATCTCTCCATTGGGTCAGGATAATATTTTGAGTACATTAGTATTTGGTATTTGGCAGAGAAAATGCGAGTATACGTCCGACAGATGTGGATTAACACTAACTAAAGATATTGATTCTTGTATTTCTGCATTGATAAAATTAACTATCGGAGGAGTATTGTATAAAGAGTTAAATATTGAGGGATATATTTCTCAATTACGCAAGGCCCAAGGCGTATCAATAACCCTAAGCGAGCTTGTATTGAGCCATCCGTTGACATCTAATAGAATAATTAACAGTTATAAATTTTGGAAAGAAAATTTTACAAGAAATGAAATGTCCTGAATGCTCCGGCGAAAATCCTAAAAATAGCAAATTCTGTAAAGAATGCGGTCATACATTGGAGAAAAAAGTAAAACTAACAGATAACACATGCGAAAACTGTTTATTCGTAAATCAAAAAGGAAGTAAATACTGTCAGGAGTGTGGAGAGAAATTATCAAGTCACGAAGAATCAAGTGTAGAAAAATTTGATGCTTTATTAAAAAATGATATAGATGACATTATATTTCGGCCAAAGAAAAGAAGCCGTGTTAAGCGCGTTGTACAAATTGTACTTTTTTCTTTTGCAGTGATTGTTGCCGTGATTTTCTTGGCAGTACTATATGATTCTGCATCAAGTGATCCTGCATTATCAGAAGTATCGGCGTTTGAAAATGTGAGTGTAGAAGATGCAGAACTTGAATGGTATGGTGAAGAGCTGTATTTTACCGGTATATTAAAAAACACAGGATATGAAGCAGTGAATGAGGTAAAGGTTAGAATAGATTTTTATAGAGATGAAGAAGGCAATAACCAATTTGATACTCGAACAGTAACTGTAGGAAGCGTAGAACCGTATGGTGCTTTTAGTTTTGAAGTGCCATTAACAGCATATCCAGAAGGAGACTATTGGTGGGTCTATAATATATCTGAGGTAAATAATTAATATGTACTGTACACAGTGTGGAAAGAAAATTAGTAAATCAAATAAATTCTGCAACTTTTGCGGTAAGCAACTTGTTGAGAAACAGTCTAATATCCAGGAAAATTTTGATGTATTTAATTCTGAATCAACAGGCGAAAAAATAAATAGGATAAATAGAAAAACATATCTAATAAGTGCAGTCTTATTGTGGGTGATAGTTTATCTTTGTGCATTTATTATTGGATTTATACACGCATTGATAACAGGAGATATAACCGATGAAGCATTAGCAATATATCAGATAGTTCTTACAATACCATTCTTAGTATATGGCATAAAGCTAAGTACATTGCGACTTCATGATTTGGGCAATAGTGGATGGTATATATTGCTAGGCATTGTTCCTTTGTTAAATATAATATTTTATATATATATTTTACTTGGTAGAGGAGAAGAGGAAAAAAATGCATACGGAGACCCTCCATCTCCTAAGCTAGCATTAAAAAATGCCTTTAGTTGGTAAATTAGTAGTCTATTATAATCTAGCCTCATAATATCCTAGAGAAAACTTCGTGTGGAAACATACTACTTTCACTTGATATAGTTTGTATATCTTAAAGATTTAATATTTCTTATCCGAGAGGAAAATTGATATAGAAACGTTGCTAATTATCATATTTTGCACCAATTGACAGTTTCGTTATTATAACCCATAATAGTGATAATTAAATAATTCAGCAAATATACATGGCAGGGACCCTCTTGGAAACATTTTCCGCTTCCAAGATAGAAATCCCAAATAAAAAGTGCGAATTAATTATAATATTGTCATTTCCTGTGTTTTAACAGGATATGATCTCGTTTTTATGAAATGTCCTATAATAAATTATTTAATGCAAAAAATAACCGCCAACGGAATGTAATGTCCAGAAGTGGTTTTTTTGTGAAAACTAGGCAAATTTAATTTTGAAAGGGGGTGAAAAAATAAATGATAAATAAAAAAATTGCAACAAGTCTTATGTCAATCGCAGGTGCATTCGCCATTGCAGGCGGTGCAACATTCGCGTACTTTACAGATACAGCGGTAAGTACTGGAAATACTTTTGCAGCTGGA
The DNA here is from genome assembly GCA_964448725.1 of uncultured Gammaproteobacteria bacterium. Taxonomy (GTDB): domain Bacteria; phylum Patescibacteriota; class Microgenomatia; order Levybacterales; family GWA1-39-11; genus JBDHUV01. The sequence goes on from CAYVAJ010000008.1 coordinate 22,768, forward strand.
AGTCTTGATATCAATATAAAAGACACCAGTGAAGAATTAAATGCCCCGTTTGATGTTGAGGGTATGATGCCTGGAGATACTGCAGTCCGTTATCTCACGATTACAAATGATGGAACAGAAGATATGAAATGGAGAGCATATATTACTGGGGGAGATGGTGGAGCCCTATTTGGTGCTCTTCGAATCAAGAGCATGGTGCTTCATCCATCTGATTTTGATGGATATGGGGATCTTGTTGGATATACTCTTGCAGGAACAACTGATAAAGTATTAATTTCATCTGATAATCCAGTACCTTTTAGTCAATTATTGAACCCAGAAACAACTCCACTTCGTTGGGTAAAAGGGGGAGCAACAGTAGATGCGTTTGAGCCAAAATGGGCAGCAGTCTACAAAATAGAAGTAGAAATGGATCCAGATGCTGATAATACCTATAATGGTACGTCTTGGTCAGGAAACATGACATTTTATGCTACACAGGATAATAATCCTGGATGGTAATAATGGTATATTTGCTCGGGCTGGGTATGAAAAATCCCACCCCGAGCAAGCCTTAAAGAATACCAAGAAATATTTTAAAAATATAAACATTATGAAATCACATTTAAAAAAGACTGCACATATTAGTAAAAAAATAGTGCATATTAAACTCACTCTATTAATTTTGGCAGTGATGCCATTGGCGGTGTTTACCTTACTTACTTCAAAATCAGCCTTCATTGCCGGAATACGGTCAATGGTTGTACTATCCGGTTCTATGGAACCAAATATTCAAACAGGGGCTGTGGTATATATCCAGCCATCAGCAAGTTATGGCGTAGGGGATATAGTCACATATAATACGACACAGGGTATGACCGTAACTCACCGAATAGTCGCTGAGAGACTCGGAAGCGAGGGTATGGAATACACAACCAAAGGGGACGCCAATAAAACTGTAGATTCACAAGTTGTGAACCAGTCACAAATTACTGGAAAAGCACTCTTCTCTGTGCCCTATCTTGGCTATGCTATTAATTTCCTCAAGACTCCAAAAGGATTTTTGTTGTCGATTATCTTGCCTACTCTTATCTTTATTGGGTTTGAATTATGGGCGATAAAACGGGAGATTGAGAAAAATATTGAACGCAAAGTACTTGAGCGTTTGAACTCTGTATGACCGTGAGACAGTATATATGGTTCTTTATCATGTTTATGAGTTTTTTATCATGTGGTTCATACGTGTTGACACGTGCATTTTTTACAGACTCTGCAATATCTATTAAAAATTCTTTCACCGCTGCACAATATTTTAATACTAATTCTGAGCCAACTGTACAAGAAGGAAAGGTAGTTATTAATGAAGTATCCCCAAATGGTGATGGTGATGACGAATGGATTGAATTATATAATCCTTCGGCTGTTCCAGTTGATATAACAGGATGGAAAATTCATGACAATGGAGTAAATCCTGAAGCATTAGTTGGAACGATCTCAATTCCTGCGAGAAGCTTTGCAGTTATTGTAGCAAGTGGTAGTGGTGTTGTTGTACCAACAGGAGTCCTACGAATTGAGAGTGAGTCAAGCACAATTGGAAACGGATTAACTTCCAGTAGTGAAAAGATACGGCTGTTAAATGAAGAAAATAAACTGATTGATCAGCTTAGTTTTGGAAATGATACCAGTATTTTTGCCCTACCTCCAGTTACTGCAAATGTAACCATTCAAAGAAAAAATGATGGTGATGATACTGATACATCTGATGATTGGGAATTAGGTGTATCTACCTTAGGCTTACCAAACAATTAGTATGAGAAATATATTATTCCAAACTATTAAATTAACCGCCCTCTTCGCTCTTTCATTTGGAGTAGTACTCTATGTCAAAGATAATTTTGCGAATCTGTTTAATAATCGGGTTGATGCTGCAGGCGCATTGACATTTAATATGGGAGTAAATAATGGTGATCCTATTTTTACTTTTAATAATATAGTTCCAGGTTTTACAGTAGACAAAACAGTAACTGCGAATAATGGTGATTCAATTGCGCGTACTGTGGGTGTAAAAGGAGTTAAAAGCGTACAGGGTGTACTTGATGAAGCACTGATGATTGAGATATCTGAAAATGGGAATACGCTTTACGGACCGAAAAAGCTATCAACATTCTTTGCTGATTCACAGTCAATAAATGGAATTGTATTATCACAAATATCATCAGGTGATTCAGCACAGTATGTCTTTACTGTAACCTTTGATACTGATGCAGGAAATGAGTTCCAAAATCAAATAATTACATTTGACTTGTTATTTGGAATTACTACAGATATTCCTGCTGCATGTGGGGATATTAAAATTCAAAATATTATATATGGCACCTCAGGAAATGATCGGTTGCGAGGGACATCTAAGAATGATTTGATTATCGGATTTGAGGGAAATGATCAGATTGAAGGAGGATCTGGACATGACTGTATAGTAGGTGGAGAAGGTAATAACAAGATTGATGGAGGATCTGGCCACGATGTTCTTTCAGCTATTGGCGGAAACAATACAATTGAAGGAGGATCTGGAAATGATCAAATGTTTGATGGACAGGGGAATAGTCGTTTATCAGGAGGATCAGGTAATGACATGATTTTTGGTGGATCTGGAAATGATGTATTAATCGGTGGAGCAGGTAATGACATGCTTGATGGTGAAGAGGGTGAAGATAGGGCTGATGGCGGATCGGGACGAGACAATTGTAGTGCAGAAGCACAGCGATCATGTGAACAGTAGTATTTTTTGTGGGCAAATTTTGCATACCTATTACGGGATATAAATGCTTACTCATTTATTTCCTTGCCTTTACCTTTTTCTTATTTATTTCACTTTCATCTTTCATTATTTCCCGTTACGATTGCTCCTATCTCTTTGTACAGGAGATATCTTGCACAAAGAGGAGGTGAGACAAAGGATGTTTAAAAAATATGCAGTGTTAACTGTAATGTTTGTTGCAGGTCTATTTGTAACAAACGGAGCATACGCAGATACAACCGCAAATACAGGAAACGCTCAAGCAGACATTGAAGTAACAACAGAAGCCGGAATGAACAAGTTAGATTTGGGTGGACTCTCGGTGGGAAGTACCGATGTTGAGATCGCCGATAACGGAAAGTTCTCAGAAAATAATGTTGTTGTGAACAATAACAATAATATTACGGTTAATCAAACCAATAATACAACGGTTAACAACAATATACAGGTTGACTTAAATACTGGAGATGTTGCCGCTTCTGGAAACAGACGTGGTGATGTTGATGTCCGGACCGGAGATGCTACTGCCAATGTGAAAGTTGAAACCAAAGCTGGTCTTAACGTGCTGAATATGGGTTGTGACAATTGTGACAATTCAACCAGAGTTGAAGTATCAGACAATGGTGCGTTTTCCGAGAATTCCGTCAGAATTACAAACGATAATGATCTTGAGGTGAATCAAGATAATGATACGGATGTAAATAATGATGTTGAGGTAAACCTTAACACTGGCGGATTATCTGTATTTGGAGACTATGGCAAGCGAGATCACAAATATTCTGATCGCGATCAAAAAGGCTCAGATCATGATAAAGACAAATATGATCGAGAGTACAAAAAAGATCGAGAATACAAAAAGTCTTTTGACGGAAAAAAAGACTATGACTACGATCAAAAAGGCTCAGATCATGATAAAGATAAATATGATCGAGAGTACAAAAAAGATCAAGACTATAAAAAGTCTTATGACTGGAAAAAAGACTCTGATCGAACCAAGGATTATGACAAAGGCCATAATGATAAAAAAGATAACCGATACATGCCGTATAGGCTAAATCATTTCGATGGTTATCGTCATTGGGATAAAAAAGACAAATCTCATGATTTTGATAAAAATTATGAGAAGAAAGATCGAGACTGGAAGTACGATCAGAAAAAGCATCAGGATAAATATGATTATGATCACAAAAAAGATCGTGATTATAACTTCTCAAAGCACAGACAAGACAAAGATAATCGATACTGGCCGTATAGGTTCTATAAGATAGATTATCACGACTTCGAGAAGAAAGATCATGAGAGAAAGGGTGACCATGATCAAAAATACTGTGATTGCGAAAGAGATCGTAAGTCTTCAGACTATTATAAAAACAAAGATGGAAAATATACTCCATATAAATATATGAAGTTTGACCATCAAAAGTCTGAGAAACATGACAGAAAGTACGATTATGACAAAGATACATACCGTGATCATAAAAACGGTAAGTATGATAGATACTCTCACTCAAAGGATAAAAAGTACTATCCAGTACTGTTTGTAAAATCCTATGAGAACAATCACATGAGTCCGTGCTATCAGTCCAAATATGATAGGGGAAATTTCCGGAAGTATAATAAGTCCGGTAAATTTGATGATCGGAATCAGTATAAGTTGGGAAAGCATAATTACTGGTCTGACTCGTATCCCGGTTATAAATACGGTTTTCTACATATCTAAATAGGCAGGATGTAGAATCTGGATATTTGAGCCCCGCAGACGTGCGGGGTTCAATATTTTCTTACCCAAATTTAAATACATAAGTATAGAATAGAAACTATGAAAAAAGGGATTATTCTTGGAATACTTGCTGTACTGTCAGTAAGTTCAGCAGTAGCAGCTGAAAATGTAAAAGTTGAGATTGATAATAATGTTAATTCTTCAAACAGCAATTCCTCAACTGTAAGATCACATAGCAGAGTTGAAGTAACAACTAATGGTGAGACAAAAGTATTTGAAAGTAATGGTGAGGATGTTAATTACCAATCACCTGATGGAAAAACAAAGGTTAATATAAAAGCCTCTGGAAATGAAGATGTTTCGGTACAAAATACTGTTGATTCAGTTACCCAAGATGTACAAGGGACAGTTGATACTGCAAAAAACGAAGTAAAGAAAACATTTGACAAAAACCAGGAAGAGATTAAAACTCAGGTACAGAATGCTGTTGAAGAACAAAAAAATGGAATTATTGATCGAATAGTTGATTTCTTTAAAAATCTCTTTAACTTTTAATACAACTCTGACCTCTAGTCGCTAGGAGCTTTAATCCACACATGATACAATATATGCATGCGAAAAAAACTTCTGATAGGGATCGCAATATGTGTTGTTGTATCTCTCATACTTGTAGTTAGTCGTAATACTGCTCTTTCACTTTTTTTCCAAGGAATCACACAAAAAGTATATCTAGCACCAAAAGCTGCATTATACAATTTTACTGTATCTGCTCATTCTAAGAATGAATTGGATCTTCTTAGACAAGAAAATGCTCATCTTCATGCACAATTAGTTGAGATTGACCATCTTAGAAAAGATAATGAAGCACTTAAGTCACAATTTGAAGAGGGACATATTGATTCAGATACGTTGTTACCAGCATTAATTGTAGGGTATCAAGGGTCTATAGCAAACCCTCAGGTGCTCGTAATTGATCGTGGGGCACAAGATGACATACAAGAAGGACAAGCTGTGATTGTTGGTAAAAATCTTATAGGTATCATTGGACATGTTAGTGAACGATATAGCTCTGTTACTGTAATAACGAATCAGTCATTCTCAACCGTAGCAAAAACGAGCAGGCAAGATACTCTGGGAGTTATACAAGGAGAAGGTGATTTTTTACTTTTTGACCGAGTTGCAATTACGCAAGAGTTAGAGAAGGGTGATACTGTATTAACTCGGGGAAGTGTATCAGAACAGGCTGTCGGAATCCCTCCTGATTTAATCGTGGGTAAAGTAGAGTCAGTTAGGAAGGTTGACTCAGAGCCTTTTCAGAGTGCGCAAGTTAAAAGTCTTGTTGATATAGGAAAACTTACTCAAGTATTTATCATATTATAATCCCATGCTTGCAAGAATTATTTTTGTTGTTATACTGCTTATCTTATTGATGATTGAGTCTACATTAATTGCATATCCATTTGTTTTTATCCTGCTTTTTCTGCTTTTTATGCGGTATCAGACAATTGGAACTCTTGTAATAGTTCTTGTGATTGGTAGTATGTTGGATAGTCTACGGGTTATTCCTCTTGGCATTACTCCATTATTTTCGTTTGGATTATTTTTTATATTATTTCTCTATAACCGCAGTCTCCATTTAGGGCAAGTGTTATTAGTCTTTACGGCATGTTTTTTTGCAACGCTTGGATATAGTTATGTTGCGCAGTATCCAATAAATATGATACTGCATAGTCTTGTTTTTACTGCGTTATTTATGGTAGCCTACACAGTACATCGTAAAAAACAGACGAACAATTCTCCGTTTGGTCCATTTGTGAAATAACTATGCGAAAAGTACGAATTGGTCCTGCATTTTCAGATTCAGTCTCCACTGGAAAGATAAAACGGCGCCGAGATACCCAAGGTATTTTGACTCCTGAAATACTTTCAGTACTTCCACTTATTTGTCTGGTGCTTGTATTAGGATTTTTTCTTGTTAGGCTTTTTTATCTTCAAGTGCTGAGAAGTGATTATTACCGTGGATTATCTGATGAAAACAGGCTTCGAACAACAATTATCCCTGCCCCTCGGGGAGTTATATTTGACCGGAATGGAAATCCTTTGGTACATAATACGCCAGCATTCAAAATATTAGATAAGCATGATAAAGTCCATTTTTTGGAGGAGCATGAGGCATTAGATCGAATTTCCAAAGGAGAGGAAATAGTGAGTGATATTCAGCGAGAGTATGTATATGCTGATGCATTTGCTCATGTACTGGGCTATATTGGACAGATATCACAAGAAGAACTCATGATGCATGAGTTTCAAGGATATGCCTTAACCGACTTTGTAGGGAAGATGGGTCTCGAACAGCAGTATGAACAGGTGCTTCATGGACGCAATGGACGTGAGTTGTATGAAGTAGATGCAAGGGGTGAAAAAATACGATTTTTAGGAAAAGATGCTCCGATTGCTGGAAAGAACATTTACACAACATTGGATATTGAATTACAAAAAGCAGTACAGGAAAGTATGCAGGATGCTTCTAAAGGTGCAGTAATAGTTTCAGATCCCCATACTGGTGGAATACTCGCGCTTTATTCCAAGCCAGCATTTGATCCAAACCTTTTTACTCATAATAAAGAGTACACTCCAGTCGGAGACTATAAAACAGTAGAAGATGTATTGCTTGATGGTAGTAATCAGCCGTTGCTAGACCGTGCAATTGGGGGCGTATATCCACCAGGTTCTACGTATAAGCTCGTGAGTGCTACAGCAGCACTTGAGACAGGTGCGATGAATATTGACACTACTATAAAAGATACAGGAATTTTACGAGTGGGAGAATTTTCTTTCGGTAACTGGTATTATCTACAATATGGTAAAACAGATGGTGATGTAGATGTGGTAAAGGCTATTGAGCGCTCTAATGATATATATTTTTATATTGCAGCTGAGGAGACAGGAATCGAAAAGCTTTCTGAATGGTCACGGAAGTTTGGTTTGGGACAGAAACAATCTATTGATCTTGGAGGTGAGCAAGCAGGGACTGTACCAGATAAAGGATGGAAGCAGGAAGTGATTGGAGAACCCTGGTATTTAGGTGATAATTACAACATGGGAATTGGGCAAGGATACCTGCTTGCGACTCCTTTACAGGTGAATATGTTCACACTTCCATTTGCTAATGGTGGAACTCTGTATCAACCGCATTTAATACAGGGCCAAGAGAAAGCAATCAGGAGAAATTTTATAAAAGATGAAAATATAGAAGCAGTACGGGAAGGAATGCGCAGGAGTTGCCATCCAAATGGAGGTGTTGCATTTCCTTTTTTTGACTTTAAGGTAGACAATGAAAAACTACCGCTTGATGGGGAAGATTTTACTGAAGTCCTTGCAACTGGAAGCGGTCTCATGACAAAAGTAACAGTTGGATGTAAAACTGGAACATCTGAATCAGGAGGGGGTAGGTTGCCGCATGCATGGATTACGGTCATAGCTCCGTACTATGATCCTGAAGTTGTCGTAACAGTACTTGTTGAGACAGCAGGTGAAGGGTCAGCAGTTGCAGGCCCTATTGCAGAAAACATATTACGAGCGTATTTTGAGGGGAAAAAGTAGCAAGTTTAATGAGTATTTGTTGAGCAAATTGCTATTCCCCAGGACATGCGGCGAATTCACAATTTGGACCTTGTCTTCCTACTGATGATCCATCAGGGCAGATTTTGGCATCCATGGTGCAAAAGACCTGGTCTCCGCTATCAGTAGAAGGAGTTTCCAGCTCAGTTTGTGGAGGAAGAGTGGTTTCTTCTATTGAAGGAATTTCGACTTCGGTAGGTACAGAAGGTTCAGATAATGTAGGTACACTCTCTTGAGTTAAAGATAAATAAACTGTTGAGGCTATCGCGAGGACTACTAACGCACCCAGTATAATTAAGAGTAGCTTCATAATGCTCCCATTTTTTGGTGAAGAGGTGTGTTCTGGTAATAACTGTTCTGCTTCAGGTGGTTCGAGTAATTTTTCTTCAGGAGGTGCTTCTAGCAGTTTTTCTTCCTCTGGTTTTGGTGTTTGATTATTTTGATCCATATATTCATTATGATGGAATACGATAGTAAAAAGCAAGCAGATTGATCTATCATAAACTATTTATTATTTATGGTATTCTAATCATATGTCCGAATCTGATTTTTATCTCAGGTTCTCGTATGCTGCAGGTATTGGCCCCAAAAGATTTTTAACTCTACTTACCTATTTCAAGTCAGCTAAAAATGCATGGTCTGGTACTAAAGATGAATATGAATTAGTAGGAATAAAAGGAAAAATATATGAGAGGTTTGATGTATATCGGTCACACTCAGAATTTTCAATTAAGGAAAAGAAAGAAGAATTAAAAAACAAAAATATAGTCTTTATTTCCCAGATTGATCAGCTATATCCCAAATCACTTTTTAAGCTTTCTAGTCCTCCAATTGGACTATTTGCAAAAGGAAATATAGCTTTGCTTGAAAAAGAACGTATTGCTATTGCTGTGGTTGGAAGTCGTAAGATTACTGCGTATGGTCAGAGTGTGACATATTTATTTGCAGGATCAATGGCTGCATCAGGGGTGGTAATTGTATCTGGTCTGGCACTCGGTGTTGATGCAGTTGCGCATGCTGCAGCACTTAAGAACAAGGGAAGCACAATTGCAGTTGTTGGTAATGGAGTAGATATATTCTATCCTCAGGAAAATGCGCATCTCTACAAAAAGATTTTTGAACATGGCGGATTAATACTATCTGAATACCCACCAGGATCCATGCCAACAAAAGGAAGTTTTCCTGCACGCAATCGTATCATTGCAGCACTTACTCATGCAGTCTTGGTTACAGAAGCAGGAAAGGGAAGCGGAGCACTTATTACTGGAGCGTTTGCGCAACAACTCACAATACCTGTTTTTGCAGTTCCTGGGCCAATTACTTCACAACAATCAATCGGTACTGCATATTTATTACAAAAAGGTGCGATTCTTGTTACAGCACCTAAAGATATTTTAGAATATTTGAATATATTCTCTGCCACAACAAAAAATCAAATGGTTGATATTGATTCACTTCCTCTCTCAAATGAAGAAAAAAATGTGTTAAAACTCTTGCATCAAGAAGCGATGACTCTTGATGAATTGAGCAAGAAAAATAAGTTGCCTATTACCGTACTTTCCAAGATTATGATGACGCTTGAGTTAAAAGGATATGTGAGAAATAACGGACAAGGAATATTTGCTGCAGAGACTTAACGTTTTTATTCAACAATTTCAGATATCTCAACCGCAGTAAATCCTTTTCGTTCAATTTTTTCAAAGTGTGGGAGATCTGGGGTAAAACCAGGGTGTGCGGATAATTGTTTGAAATAAAAGACTATATTGCGGTATACATCAGGTTGAGGGCTAAATGATACAGGGAGGATGGCTTGGGATGTTGTGTGATCAAAGAAAGAAATAAATACATATGGACTCATAACATTATTTTTGCCAAATGTAATCAAATCTTTTATCTCTTTTGCATTAAGCCCAAGCTTTTTGCCATAATCTTGTAATACATCTCCAACTTCATTTAGTTTTACTATTGTCCCATTACTAGGAGGAATAATTCGTTTCAGAGAAGGTTGATAGCTAAAATTTATTTTATTATAAATTTCTCCGTTTACTTTCATGAGCCCACTATCTAATAGTGTTACATGATAGCCATTTGTATACTCTGGTGAATCATCATACACTGGCGTATGGACACTGACCTTAACTTCTTTACCCTCTGCTCCGTAGAGATACAGTGGGTGTCCTAGACAGAGCATAGTAGGATTATTACTGACATATTCATCCATGCATTGACCATGAGAAATATTAGCTGCACCGTCTTCTGTAGAAGGAGGCATAGGGCAGGCAGAACCTACTGTTTCCATGCATTCTTGAGTACCTTGACCCAAAGTCGTTCTACCACTTTGTTGCTGTAATCGTTGAGGGGCTAGCGAAGGTTTTAATTCAAATGTGAGATGCTGAAGCTGTCTATTCTCGGTATCTGTTGAAAGTAATTCCAAAGATTCTGGGACTTGAGTGAAATATGACGATGGCACAAGGGAAATAAATTGCATAAGACTATCTCCTGTATCTAAAGATTTTTGTTCCCCTGTGTTGGAGAGAACAGAAAAATCAGTATAACCATAAGAGTATGAGTTGCCTAAATTCCCCATTCCAGAAAGAGTAGCGAGTCTCTTTCCTGTTAATATATTTTTTTCAGAAAGAGATGCTACAAATGATAATGAGGGATCGTTATTTTTTTCAATTTCATTTACTAGTCTATTGTTGATATCGTAGGCATACATCCCATGGTTAACGGTGGGAAGAAGAATTTGCATATATATAATTTTTCCTGATGTTACGTCCCAGTAAGTAACTGGGTAAAGATTCTGATTGGAAAAATTACTGAGTTTTTCCCGCCTGTTATCAGCAGTATGGAGTAATTCTATAGTATTCGGAAGTTTAATTGCCCTTCTTTGCCCATCGATTGACTGTTTCCCGTCTCCTTGTGATCCATCATAACCTGCAAAAACAAAAGTTGTTCCGTCTGGTGATAAAACTGGTTGAGTGCTTATCGTCCCTATGCTCATATTTTCAAGATCATTTTTTTCACTTCCATCTAAATTTGCTATAGATATACCTGAACCCCACTGAGCACCTGCGTTAGCTACAAAAGTATCAGAATATACTTTGCCATTATTTGTAACCGCAATGGGCTGATGAATAACGGATGAGGATGTGGGGATTTCATCATATATGAGGTGTTTTACGGATGGAGAAGAAAGATTAATTCCATATACTCTTGATTTTCCACCTATTAATGTATTTGTATCAGAGTTGATTTGTGTCTCCCATAGAACAAGTTTTGATTTATCAAGTGAGATTTCATAATCATCAATCAAAAATTCTTCTGTAGACTCTACAAGTGGAGTAGATGATTGTGTGGAAATAGTATAGAGAGATACTCTTTTTCCTTGATCTCTAACATTTGTTTCATCAATATACAAAAGCTGGTCATTGTTCAAAACGGTTATTTTTTTGATATTTGAAGGAAGTGAAGCAAGGAGATACACACTGCCTACTTTTAGATCAATCGCTTTGACAAGCGAATTATTTCCTGACCATGTTCCGTACACAAGAGTATGATTAGAAATATTCAGTGGTGTCCTTAATGTAGTTTGAGTATCATCTTGAGTGGAGTCTGTATTACGATTCAATGAAAATGAAAAAAATGACGCAATTAGTATTAAAACAAAGAGTGCGATAAAGGAAAAAATCAGGATTTTTTTTGTAGAATTATTTGCAGCCGTAAATGACTTAAGTGAATTTATTTTTTCATTCATAATATTTATTCAACAATTCCTGATATCTCAACTGCAGTAAATCCTTTTCGTTCAATTTTTTCAAAGTGTGGTAAATCAGGTGTAAAACCAGGGTGGAAAGGTAATTGTTTGAAGTAAAAGACAATGTTGCGATATACATCCGGCTGTGGATCAAACGTGATAGGGAGGATAGCATGAGATGTTTCATGATCAAAGAAAGAAACGAAAACATAAGGAGAAGCAACATTTTTCTTCCCATAATTCACTAAATCTTGTTTTTCTTTTGTATTAAGTCTTAATTTGCTACTAAACTCGTTAAGGGTTTTTTCAAGATTTTCCTTTGTGGTAATAACTCCTTTTTTAGGTGTAATTACTCGTCTGAGTGCAGCAGTATAGTCATAATCAATACTTTCTACTGTTTTTCCATTGACTGAAAGATTGCCATCAGACAAAAGAGTTACGGCATACCCATCAGAGTAGGGCGCATTTGAGTTAAACAAAGGGGTGTGTACTTTTACTGACACCTGTTGTCCTGGCTCTCCATAGAAATAGAGGGGAGAAGCATAGCATGATCCATCTGCTTTACCTTTTGATCTCACATCATTATTTGTTTCTTTATAGCATTTAGCGCCTTCTTCAGTGCCGCTTGGTTTACCTTTGGCAGAACACTTCGACCAGGTAATATCCGAGCAAGCTGGTTTATCAGTGGGCACATTACTTTGAGGCCCATCTCCATCTCCGTTGGGAAGCATTGATCCCAGGTCTCCTCTTGATCCTCCTCCACTACTTCTTCTGCGTGGTCTTTCACTTTGTTGCTCTTCCCGAACTGGTGCAAGTGTTGGCTTGATATTAAACTCTCCGAGTTGCAGCGGATTCTCTGTTTTTCCTGGAATACCATCAGAGTTTGGTATTGTTTCTGGGGTAAAGTATGCTGTCGGAACGAGTGTAATATATTGAATAAGGTTTGCAGATTCGTTTAAAGGGGTAAGCGTGTCTGAATTTTCTTCTGCAACTGCAAGATCAGTTAGTGGAGATGCATAGACTGATCCTAAGTTTCCAAGCACAGAATTGTTAGTATTTTGTTTACCTAAGAGTAGTTTGTTTGGTTTTAGTGAACTAATCAGTGCATATTCTGAGTGCTGAGGAGATACTGCTCGTGTCTGTTGAGAATCCAGCGAGTAAATATATGGTCCGCTTGAATTCGCATCAGATGAAATTTGTGTATATACAATATCATTGATGCCATCATCCCAGCCAATGTTTGAATAAGTATTTTGGTTTGAGAGTCCTATGAGTTTGGTTCTTTCCCTAGTTTTAGTATTGAGAAGCTCGATGGTATTGGGAGTGACGAGTGCTCGTCTAAAGCCATCAATTTCAGCAACTCCTGAGGCAGATGATCCCTCATACCCGGCAAAGGCGAGGAATTGGCCATCTGGAGAGAGAACGGGTTGAGTGCCATAGGTACCATTTTGCATGTTGGCAAGATCTTCTTTGGTTGTGCCAGTAAAATTAGAGACACTCATGCCATAGGCCCATCCAGCACCTGAGTTAGGGAGGAAAGTATCCATAAAGACAGTCCCATCATCAAGAATTGCACGAGGGTAGTGAACAGGAGTAGTTTCTGTGGCAACTTCGTCATAAATCAAATGTTTTTCAGAGGGGTTAGCAAGATTTGCTGTATATACTCTTGATCTACCTCCTAGAAGTACACCAGATTCAGAGCTTACCTGTACTTCCCAGGTAGCAACGTACTGCTTGTTTGGGGAAACAACATAATCATCGATGCCAAAAGAGTCTGCAGCAAGTACCGTTGGGGTTGAAGCCTGTGTTTGAAGGGTATATACCGAAAGGTCTTGTCCGTGATCACGTAGATCTGTGTCATTTATATATAACAATCGCTCACTATCAAGTACTGTTACTTTTTTGATAGTTGAGGGCAATTCTGCAATTCGGAATTCTTTCCCAGACATGAGATCATACGCATTAATCAGTGAACTTTCACTTGACCATGTGCCGTACACAAGCGTGTGAGTTGCAAGATCTGCTTGTACTGACACAATATCTGAATCTTGTTCGCTATCTGTATTTTCTTGCGTACTAAGTTGTGAGAAGCTATACCCAATGAGAGAAATAAGGAGAAGAGCTCCGATTAAAAAAGGAATAACTTTTCGGGGAGTATTATATTGAGAGACATATTGTTTGAAGGAATCCATTACTTATCTATAGTAGTAACTTATGGGTAGGAATGTCAATAATTGTGCTATACAAAAACTTATTCAACAATTCCGGATACTTCAACCGCAGTAAATCCTTTTCGCTCAATTTTTTCAAATTCTGGAAGATCTGCGGTGAATCCAGGATGAGCCGATAATTGTTTGAAGTAGAAGACAATATTGCGGTAAGTATCAGGCTTTGGATCAAAGGTGATAGGCAAGATTGCATGTGATGTTTCATGATCGAAGAAGGACACAAAGATATATGGTGAAGTTATTGATTGTTGTACATCAGCAATGAGATCATCTGCTTCATTGGCATTTAGTCCTAGTTTTGCTGCATACTGTCTCAGTGTGATTTCAAGTTCTGATACTCGAACAATACTTCCTGTAGTTGGAGGAGTTATTCGTTGAAGTGCAGGACTGTAGTCAAATGAGATTCGGTCTGTAGTTTCACCATCTACTGCTATCTTATTATTGGCAAGAAGTGTGACATGGTACTCATTAGAGCCTTTTTTGCCTTGAGTATACGTAGGTGTGTGAATGAATGCTCGTACTTTTTGGCCTTCTGTTCCATACAGGTAAAGAGGACATCCTGCACAGTGTTTTGAATCGGCAGGAATAGCTTTACAATATTCTTCTGTATGACCACGAGATAAACACATCTGATACTGAAGTTGAGTGCAATTTGGGCCATTCTGTTGCTTAATTCTTTCTTCTAATAATTGTGGTTTGATAGCAAAGGTGAGGAGTTGTAATTGGTTGGTGTCTCTATCTAAATTAGGGTCTATTATTTCAAATGATTGGTTATCTTGAGTGATCGCGAAATCTGCAAAGTCAGGGAAAGAAGTATTAGGTACGACAGTAATAAATTGGATGAGTGGATCTGTGATGGCAATAGATATTTCTTTTTGTGATTTCATGTTAAAGGCAGTAAGGTTGTTTATTTGATAGTCTATTGCTGCTCCGAGATTTGCGCCATTTGATAAAGAAGATTCTTGATTCCCTGATAACAGATACTCATCCGAGAGTTGAGCAATAAATCGTTGCATTTGATTGTTTGAAGATGCAATTGGTGTGATGCTATTTTTCGCAATATCATACATATACATTCCTGATGCTTCAGTAGTTTGACCGATTTGGTGGTATATAATATTTCCTGATAGAGGATCCCAATCTACAGTGGTATAGGTATTATTTGACGAAATACCTGGCAACTTTTTTCTTTCTTGAGTAGCTGTATCAAAAATCTCGATAGTATTTGGTGATACCAAAGCTCTTCGGAAGCCATTTACGTCATTAGTTCCGGGGCCTTGTGTTTGATCATATCCTGCAAAAATAAGAGATTTTCCATCAGGAGAAAGAGACGGTTGAGTTCCATATGTACCGTTTTGCATAGAATTTAGTATGTCTTTTTTTGTACCAGTAAAGTTTGAGACACTCATCCCATACGCCCATCCTGCTCCTGAATTAGGAAGAAAGGTATCTAGGTAGGTGTCTCCGTTATCGAGTATGGCTCGTGGATAATGAATAGGTGTTGTCGGTGTTGCCTGTTCATCATACAGGAGATATTTTGTGGGAAGATTCTGAAGGTCAACAGTATATACCCTTGATTTCCCATTACTAAGTACACCAGATTCAGAGCTTACCTGTACTTCCCAAAGAGAGACAAATTGCTTATTTGGAGAAATAACATAGTCATCAATACCAAAGTTCTCAGATGCTTCTACGATAGGAGAGCTTGTTTGCTCAGAAAGTGAGTAAATAGAGAGTTTTGTCCCATGATCTCGTATATTTGTTTCATCTATGTATAAAAATCTATCTTGGTCTAGCACGGTAACTTTTTTAATATTAGGAGCAAGTTTGGCGATAAGATGTTCTGTGCCTGTTTGAAGGTTTAATGACTTAATAAGAGAGTGGTCTTGGGACCATGTTCCGTATATAAGTGAATGGTTAGAGATATTAAGAGAAGGTTTGGAAATGTTAGTATTATCAGAATTATCTGCTTTTTTATTTTCGTTCAGTGTTAAGGATATAAAAGAAGTAATCAAGATAATGCTGAATAAGGCAGCTGAAACAAATATTGCAATATTCTTAGAATTATTCTGAGAATCAGTAAATTTTTTGATAGAGTCCATTCCTTTAATCATAAGATGGTAATAATTAAAAGTGAATATTATTCAACAATTCCAGATACTTCAACCGCGGTAAATCCTTTTCGCTCAATTTTTTCAAAGTGTGGGAGATCTGGGGTAAATCCAGGGTGAGCCGATAATTGTTTGAAGTAAAAGACAATATTTCGATATGTGTCAGGTTCTGGAGAGAATGTAAGTGGAAGAATTGCGTGTGAGGTTGCATGATCAAAGAAAGAAATGAACACATACGGACTATGAATATGTGCTTTTCCATAGTCTATAAGATCGTTTGTTTCTTTTTCATTTAAACCAAGTTTTGCACCATATTCGCGTATACTTTTTTCAAGGTGAGATAGAGAAATAATTGATCCTGTATCAGGAGGCGCTATGTTTTTTCTCGCAGAAATATAATCAAAGTCAATACTATCAAGTGTTTTATTATCGAGGGAGACTTTTCCGTTTCCCAAGAGAGTAACAGGATAGTTATTATCGGCAATTGATAAATTATTGTAGGTTTGAGTGTGTGCAGTAACGGTGACTTTTGTCCCTTCTTGTCCATAGAGGTAGAGTGGACAATTTACACAGGTGCCTGTTCCTTGTAGACTGGCCATTTCTTGATCCCAACATTTTAAGTATGCTTGATAGGTAGGGTCATGTGGATTAGGTTTTAACCCTTTTGCGATACATCTATCCATTGATATTTTATAGCAAGAAGGAAGCTCATTTTCATCGGGTACTTTAGTCGGTCGGGGTGTTGCAGTCGGACAATTTGGTGCACATTCTCTTTGAGGAAGCTGGGCAGCTAAATCTGTTTTTGGTTTGCTGATGGCCTCTCTTCTAGCAGGTTCTAGCTTTGGTTTGAATGCAAACGTAGAAAGTTGGAGTTGCTTTGTCTCCTCTCCGACAGGAGTGGTGTTTTCTGGTGCATTTACAAAATATGAATTGGGAGTTATTGCTACAAATTGAATCATAGAATCGGAAATTGGTAGTTCTCTATGAGATTCCCCCTGTAGGGCAGATAACTGAAGAATTGGTTGAGAGTATTTATCTCCAAGATTTGTCAGTGAAGAAAGTGAATTGCGCTGGTCTGCGACAAGTAGTGTGTTATTGGAAAGTGTTGCTGTGTATTGAGGATTATTAAACTGTGTAATTTCAAAGTTGAGCTTTGTTGAGGTATTTGTTATTGGGTTATATAAAAATTGGCCGATCATATCGACATTTGAAGAAATCTGGCGATAAATTATATCTGAGCCACTCCATTCAGCGGATGTATAAGAATTAGTAGTAGGCAGATTTGTAAGTGCGATTCTTTCTTTCGTTTTAGTATCAAGGAGTTCAATTTTATTTGGGATAACGAGTGCTCTGCGATATTGGACATCCTCTCCGATCAGATCTGTGCCATTACCTTGTGCACCATCATATCCCGTGAACAAAAGGTATTTCCCATCAGGTGAAAGAGAGGGTTGCGTAGCATAGGTACCATTTCTCATATTATCAAGTTCTTGTTTTTGTGTGCCCTCAAAATTTGACACACTCATGCCATATGCCCATCCGTTATCACTATTAGCTAAAAAAGTATCGAGAAAGACTTCTCCAGAATCAGTAATAGCACTTGGGTAGTGAATTGGAGTAGAAGAAGACGCAGTTTCGTCATAAATGAGATGTTTTACAGAAGGATTAAATAGATCTACTGTATACACTCGAGATTTTCCTCCAGAAAGTGTATTTGTCTGAGGATTTAATTCAAGTTCTAAAAGTGCAGCATACCGCTTGTTTGGAGAAATAACATAATTATCTATATTAAATGAGTCTGAAGCACGTACAATTGGTTCAGCAACATTATCAACGGTAGAGTATTTTACAAGCTCTTTCCCTTGATCTGCATTATTAGTGCTATTTATATATAAAAGAGTATTAGTATCCACAATTGTAATTTTTTTAATATCAGGAGGGAGTGTGGCGACTAAGTAGCTTTTCCCATTCATAAGGTCAAAAGCTTTAATGAGAGAATTGTTGGCAGACCAAGTACCGTAAATTATTTTATGAGGAGAAATATTCAGTGGGGTTGTGGCTTGTGGAGTATCAATATTATTGTTAGGAGTATTAGTATTACTATTTCGTGAAAGTCCATAGACAAGAATCGAGATTCCAAGGAGAATAACGATAAGAAAGAGAATGATTTTTTTAGGAGAGTTGTGTTGGGTAGCAAGTTGTCTGAGAGAATCCATTATATTTATAATATGAATATAGAGTAACGAATGTCAATTTTTATTCTACAATTCCGGATACTTCAATCGCAGTAAATCCTTTTCGCTCAACTTTTTCAAATTCTGGAAGATCTGGGGTAAAACCAGGGTGTGTGGATAATTGTTTGAAGTAAAAGACAATATTTCGATATGTGTCAGGTTGTGGATCAAAGGTGATAGGCAAGATTGCATGTGATGTTTCATGATCATAGAAAGATACAAATACATAGGGTGAGAGTATATTTTCATTGCTGTAATTGACTAAATCAATTGTCTCTTTTTCGTTAAGTCCTAAACGTTGAGCATAGGTGCGTAATGTTTGTTCAAGGATATTAGTTGTAACAATAGATCCTGTTGTTGGGGCACTTATCTTTCTTAGAGCCGAGATATAATCGTAATCAATACTTGCAACTGTTTTTCCATTGACTGAAAGATTCCCATCAGACAAAAGAGTTACAGTATACCCATCTAAATAGGGTGCATTTGAGTTAAACAAAGGTGTATGTACTTTTACCTCTACCTGTTGTTCCGGTTTCCCATAGAGATAGAGAGGGGAATCTTGACATTTCCCTTCTTTTCGAAGTGATTTATTCACCTCTTTTTCACATTTACTACTATCTGTTTGGTCTTCTCCTATTTTCTTTGAGGTAGACTTTCCTTTACATTGCGACTTACTTAAGGTTTTACATTTTGGTAGACGTTCACATTTCGTAGGGGATGTGCAGACGATTTCATTATCACCTTCTTTATTTCCTGGTCTTTCTGATTGTTGGCTCTCTCTTACTTGAGCAAGGGAAGGTTTGAGAGTAAAGTTTTTTAATTGTATTTGCTCATCTCTTGATTTGTCTTTATCAAAATCAATAACTTCTGCATGCGAATATGAGAGATATGAAACAGGAACATTATCGATAAATTGAATAATACTATCTGTAAGAGGTAGCGTACTTTGATTTTTTGACTCATCTAGTATGAAAAGTTTGTTATATGATTGTCCATATGTTTCTCCCAAATTGCCCATCATTGTATCAGAAACATTTATTTCTCCTGCCAAGGAAAAGTTTGTGGAAAATTGATTAATTAAAGCCAGATTATTATCACCTATTATTGCAACTTTATTAAAAGTAGATGTGGTTATATCATATATGTATTGACCAGTATTATCTGTTTCTGCAATTTGTGTATACAGAATACTTCCTGTGTCGTTCCATTCAGCGGAAACATACGTATTCTGATTGGAAATGCCTATGAGTTTGGTTCTTTCCCTAGTTTTAGTATTGAGAAGCTCGATGGTATTGGGAGTGACGAGTGCTCGTCTAAAGCCATCAATTTCAGCAACTCCTGAGGCAGATGATCCCTCATACCCGGCAAAGGCGAGGAATTGGCCATCTGGAGAGAGAACGGGTTGAGTGCCATAGGTACCATTTTGCATGTTGGCAAGATCTTCTTTGGTTGTGCCAGTAAAATTAGAGACACTCATGCCATAGGCCCATCCAGCACCTGAGTTAGGGAGGAAAGTATCCATAAAGACAGTCCCATCATCAAGAATTGCACGAGGGTAGTGAACAGGAGTAGTTTCTGTGGCAACTTCGTCATAAATCAAATGTTTTTCAGAGGGGTTAGCAAGATTTGCTGTATATACTCTTGATCTACCTCCTAGAAGTACACCAGATTCAGAGCTTACCTGTACTTCCCAGGTAGCAACGTACTGCTTGTTTGGGGAAACAACATAATCATCGATGCCAAAAGAGTCTGCAGCAAGTACCGTTGGGGTTGAAGCCTGTGTTTGAAGGGTATATACCGAAAGGTCTTGTCCGTGATCACGTAGATCTGTGTCATTTATATATAAAAGCCTATCACGATCCAACACAGTCACTTTCTTAATGTTTGAAGGAAGAGAAGCAAGCAAATATTCCTTTCCATCCATCAGATCATAGGCTTTGATAACAGAGTTGTTTTCAGTCCAGGCACCATACACAATTTTATAAGGAGAGATATTCATTGGTGTGTTGGATGTATTATTTTTTTGTTCAGAATCAGAATTATTATCATTGTTATTACGTGAAAGACTAAAGACTAAAAGAGAAACTCCTAAAAGTGCTACGACAAGAAAAATAATTATATTTCTCGGAGAGAAAAGGTGTGAACGAAATCTAGGAGATTGCTGCAACTCATCCATATCTACTATTGTATGTACAATAAATTGTGAGAGTCAAGAAAAATGCGTTTAGACAGTTCCAATATGTCTCACATGAGGGCTTGCAAGGTCACTGAAGTCAACTTCAAAAAGAGGTAAATCTTTTGCCAATAATTGTAATGTAACTCCCAACTGCATAGTCGAAACCCGTTGAAAGTCTTCATATATCACATTTTCCATTCCCATTGTCTCAATGAGTTGCTTCATAAAAAGGTCATCACGTTTTTTGTCATACACAAAGTACATGTGTTCATCATCTTGTGAATTAAGGGTATGCTCAATATCATTGATAATAAAAACTCCCTTTTCTTTGTGATCGCCAGACAGCTCAATCATTGTGATATTCATATCCTGATTTGTTTTACACAACTCTATAGCATGTTGTACATCTACTGCGTCAAGTCCATAACGATTTGCGTTTTCTGCGATTGTCGGCTGAAAAGCATGTCTGCAGCCAATTGAATAGGGAAGAGTAGTATCAGTATTATGATCTGTATGCAGGTAAAATGATCCATCAAGATTCATTACAGCCTCATAAACACGTTTTACACAGTCTTCAACAGTAAGACCTAGTTTTTGTTCATGATTATATCCAAGCATTGCTATCACATACCCAAAATCGGCACCAGGTCGTGCGATCATCCCGCTATTTTCATCATCAGGCTTATATCGTCCGCTGATACATTTACGTCCATTTTTAGCTAAAACAATATTTTTGGATACAAATTGAGATTCAAAGAATTCCATCGATACTATGATTAAACCTTATAACTATCAGATTAATCAATAGTTAACATAAGAAAAAGAATAAAATAAAGGGAGTAATAATCGCTAAATAGCTAGTTCTTTTGCAACATCGCGGATCTCACGGGTTTTACTATCAATCAAAACTGGTACGGGTACGAGTTTTCCAGTTTTGATCCAATCCATAATTTCTGTATCACTTTTAATTGTTCTATAGAGTTCTCGTAACTGCCCTCGTGCCCTTTCCAGTACTTCAGGTGTAGCTCCGTTTGTTAACGAATTTGAAAGAAACATAATATATGGTGGTTCAGTTGCTTTAATAGACTCCATAAGACCGGTTTGGATTTTAATATGACCCACAGCTTCTTGATCGGTAGAAACCATTGCACCAAATACTTGGACTTCAGGATCAAATTCACCGACAATTGCACCATCCATTGAAAGTGATTGATAACCCTCTCCGTGATGTACAAATGGA
Source organism: uncultured Gammaproteobacteria bacterium (assembly GCA_964448725.1). Taxonomy (GTDB): domain Bacteria; phylum Patescibacteriota; class Microgenomatia; order Levybacterales; family GWA1-39-11; genus JBDHUV01. Next base: position 44,631 of record CAYVAJ010000008.1, read on the forward strand.
TGTGCATGGTCATGAGAATCTTGCTCAACATATACTCCAGATGTTCGTTGAAATGCAATGTTTCGTGTAAGGGTATAGAAAAGTGCGTGTTTTTGTTCATCAGTATAGTCTTGAAGATAGCTGCTGCTATATTTTTCAAAAGATCCTTTAAATGTATCATCATTCATAAGGTATTCAGTCGTTTTCATAACTTGGGTTTCAAGGTCTATAATTTTATCTACATCAGTAAAAGTATCTTTCATAGACCCTGGCTCTCCAGCAATACGTGTTAAGTCTTCATTGATTCTTTGGTCAGCTACAATACCTCGAGTAATATCTGTGGTAAAGAGCTCATGATCAGTGCCATATCCTAACATAAGTCCCATCGTGTCAGTGTCATAGACTGCAGTAATTGCTACTTTTCTCAGTGGTTCAACATTGTTTGCTTCAGCTGCTCTGTTGTAAAGGTCGGTGAATGCTTGTGCGCTTTGTTCATGAATTTCCAGATTCGCAGCAACAAGATCTCGGTTGGTAACTTCACCATCTAGATGCATTTTTTTCATTTTACCGCATCCATGATCTGGTAATTTTTCAAAATTATTTTGTGCTAAACGTCTATGTTCTGAGAGACTTGTATGCGCAGTGAGTATTTGAATCATTTGGGGATTTTCTTTTTCTGTTCTTTCAATAACTGCTTCAGTAAGTCGCGAACTTTCAAGTTCCATTTGACCATCAAGTGGTGATTCTCTCAGTCCGATGATGCCTGCACCAGTCTCCCACGTATTACCAGTCAGGCCTAGTAGATGAATATCAGGAATTCTACCATCAATACAAATATCAACATTTACAGCACAAGGTCCTTTGAGTTCTTTATCATTTTCTATCACTTCTTTATAGAATGGGCTTTTGAGAATTTCAGCAACTTTATTATTGCGGTTAATAATTGCAAGAGAGCGGGATTGGATTTCTTGTAAAAATCTTTCATCTTGCGCCAGGTCAGGGTTCATCCGACTGTAGAGGTTGCCAAAATATGACTCTAGATTTGCTTCAAGAGGTGACATTTCTATTTTGGGTTCCATATCTATGTATGCGCCTTGTTCTGTCATAAATTTTTTCTGACAATTTTGAATTATACTCCTCTTCATTGAAAATGCAAGAATAAAAATATCAATCTTATAGTGATGAGTTTTTGTAGAGTTTTTGGTATAATTTCCCAAAGCATTTATGCTTGAACATTGAAAACGGATGTCATCTAGGAGAGGAAAAAAGATGAGTCTCATATATACCCTAATTGCAGTGGCTGCTATCATCTCAGCAGTATATCTGATGAGGCTCTGGAGATTGAGTAGATTGGATGAGCGAAAGCCTAAGGTCTATATATTTGCAGTAACTGCAGTATATCTAATCTTGCTCATAATACCGATGGGTTATCTTGCAATGTCGATGATTAGCTGAATACATGGAGGCGATGATGAATAACTATAATTTGATTCTCGTGATTATTGGAGTAACTTTCCTTATTCTCACAATCTGGATTGGAATAAGAGGAGAAAGTAACATATGGATTTCAGTAGCTATTGTGGTTCTGTTCATGTGTTTGGGGGTTTACTTGCCAATTGCAATAGTGTTACGCAACATGATTGATCCTTAAGGACCGTGATCATAGGAAGATCTACTGGTCAGACTGTTACCAAGAAAGGGACAAACAGTGAGGAATCAAACACTGGCTCTTATTGGAGTTAGTTTGCACGTACTGGCTATAGTGATGGTAATCAGGGAGAGTATCTCACTCTGGGGTAGGGTATCACTGCAGACTATGATTATTGAATTCACGAGGGAAGATCTGATCGTCTTTGTGGTGGCTCTACTACTATTCTTGCTTGCAGAAAATTGTCTTAAGAGAGCTCGAGGAGAAGGAGAGTCTCGTAATGGGAACTATTAGTAGTGACATTCTGATTACCGTGTCGATGGTGCTGACCGTTCTGGGCATAGTCTGCTATCCAGTAGCTATGTTGATAGTACTGTCAACACTTGACGATTGACATCCGATTTTATATAGCCTCTTGGAACAGGAAATCCAAGAGGCTAAACTTCACAAAAAGGTCTCATAGTAATTGATTTTAGTTGTATCTGTGGTATAATTATGGTCACTAAGTGACTTGGTATGCGGTGAGAGATTCTCAGCGTTTTTTATCAGGTCATTAGTTCATTAACAGTTTGGTTAGATAAGGAGGATAGCATGCTTGCTTTTATTCAGAGCTGTAATGGTCTGCAGAAAACCGGATTGGGGCTAATGGCAGGCGGAATTATCTTGCTTGCCTTTGACATTTATATCTGGTGGATCAGCAGCGTTCCGATGCGCGATCTTGCGCTAACAGATATCAGCGTTGAGATCGCGTTTATCCTGGGTTTCCTAAGTACTGGGGTTCTCCTCTTTGCTCTTGGCAGAGAGGATGCAATTTCTCAGGAACAAAGAAGACGGGCAGCTTTTAATCACGCGGTTATCGCACGTGGCGGGATGCCTGTGTGTCCCGTTGTAGTCTATGGAAAGAAAAAAGAGGAGGCTGAGCAGCATGGATAATGAGGTTTCCAGCCAACGACTGTGGGTAGCAATCATGCTAATCACAACTGTAGGATTGATCATTTATTTCTCCAGTCAGATGGCTTAATTGCCAAATTTTCTAACCAATTTGTTCTTTTGCGCCCTTTCGGTTTTTCTTCCGGAATCACCTCTCTGGTGGTTTGTCTAATTTTCAGACAAGGGCGCTTTCCTTTTCTGTAATTATTGCTTTGCTATAATACTTTTATCTAACGTGTCCTTTGAATCAAGAGGAGGGAACTATGGGCTCGTGTTCGCTTGCAGATGTTTTGCTTCTGATGATTCCCCTTTCGCTAGTAGCGATGGTATTCAGAAGACAGCTTGTCAGAATGGACCCTCATATATTCAGTTCTCGGATTGGAACGTTGATGTCGTTTACGCTGGTTGTATTACCACTAGTATTGGCGATCGCTCTTTACTGTTAGAAATGGGGGATAGATACGTTCAATCTCGCTGAAGATATGACAGGATGAGGAAAGGCAAAGACCATGTCAATCAGGTTTTTCATTGAGGTGATAGGGTATCTTTGGAGATATATACTCCTGCTGATTATGGCAGTGGTGATGATATATCTTCTTATAATTCTCCAGATTGGAGAGGGTATTGCTCAATTAGCTGCCAGGATTATGGGTAGAGTACGGAGTTTGTTCCGGAAGAGCCGTAGTCCATGAAAGACAGCTATTTTCTTCTGCCCCCGGACCAAATCGTTCGGGGGCTCATACTATTTACATTTTCAGGTGTCTATGATACACTTGCAGATGTCCAAAGACAGTAGGCATTTCAATAAGCCCTACCGAGGAGAAAGTTAGTTATAAAATTACAAGTTTGTAACGTTATACAGCAACACTCCTCTGGAGTGTTTTTTTTTGGACAGATTCTGAATCAGATTCAGGATGACAGAAAGAAAGGTATCTATGCCATCACTAAAGAATCAAAAAGAATTAGCAGAACTACAAGAAAAAGTTGATAAATCAACTGCTATGTATGTGGTTGATTATCAAGGACTAACCCATCAACAGTTAGAAGAAGCACGGCGTGAGCTTGGTGATAATGACGCGGAGATTGCTGTTGCAAAAAACACTCTCATGAATATTGCTTTGAAAGCAAAAGATATTGATGTTTCCGATCAACTCCAAGGTCCGACCGCAACACTCTTTGCCTATAGTGACGGCATTACAGCTGCTAAAATCCTTAAAGAGTTTAATAAAAAATATGATTTGCCAAAAATTAAATTTGGTGTTTTTGAAGGTAAAGTTGTAACGACTGACAATATTCTGGAAATTGCAAATCTTCCTACAAAAGAGGTATTACTCGCAAAATTACTTGGTGGTATGAATGCCCCTATCTCAGGATTTGTCTATGTACTCAATGCAAATATTTCAAAATTAGCACAAGTATTGAAAGCAATTGAAGAAAAGAAGCAATCAGCTTCATAATTTTCAATTTAAAATTTGAAATTTTCAATAAAATCTAAATATTAAATTTAAGATATAAAATATTGAAAATTCATTAAAAATTGAGAATTTAAAATTAAAAATTTGACCCGAGAGGTGGTGATAAATATGGCAGAAAAATTAACACAAGAAAAACTTATGGAAGCAATTGAGAATATGTCTGTTCTCGAACTTTCAGAACTCGTAAAAGCATTAGAAGAAAAGTTTGGTGTAACAGCAGCAGCACCAGTTGCAGCAGCTGCACCAGCAGCAGGCGGAGCAGCAGATAGTGGAGAACCTGCAGAAGAGCAGACCATATTTAATGTGGTGATCTCAGATGCTGGAGCACAAAAACTCCAAGTTATTAAAGCACTTCGTGAACTTGCTCCAACACTTGGACTGAAAGAAGCAAAAGATTTAGTTGATGCAGCTCCAAAAGAGGTATTAACTCAAGTCAACAAAAAGACAGCTGATGAGGCTAAAGAAAAACTTACTGCAGCAGGCGCAACCGTCGAGTTGAAGTAATTTTCAAAACTCATCTGTCGCGATGGATTCATCGGGCATTACAAAAGATCCCCATGCTAAGGCTCGGGGATTTTTTGTATTAAGAGAACAACCAATAATTTTATGATCGAAAGAAGAAGATACAATCCGTATGAGTTAGAACAACGGCCTGATGGTCTTACCTTTGGTCACTATTTTCCTGACAATACTGTCTTAAATGACCCTGATTCATTTGAACGGACAGGAATTAGGCAACGATTTGTTGCACAACCTTCTGAAACGACTCTTTTTATGGGTGCATATGCAGCAAATGAAGCTATGCAGGGAAGAAGTAATCTTGATCTTTTGATCGCAACAACAAGTTATCCAACAGGAGAACATCTGTCGACCGCTATTGCGGATAAATTAATGATTAAGCCACGTGTTGCGCTTGATGTATATGCTGCGTGTAGTGGATTTGCAGAGGCGTTATCTTTTATAAAAGAAAATGAAGACTATTTTGAGCGACATAATAATATATTGATTGTTTCCTCAGAACTCTATTCTCCGACACTTGTTGATCAAGATCTTCCTAATGCTCGTGATATAGATCCATCCAGAGCACAAAAATTATTTTCAGATGGTGCTATGGCATTAAATTTTTCATATGGAAAGGATTTAACTGTGATGTCTGCACATCATAGACCTATTCCAACTCCAGAAGGTGAAGAAAATCCTATTAGAATGCCAATAAGAGAAGATTTAATTAAGAATCTTCAGTCTGAATATATTCTCAGGTCTGTTCCTTATGCACAGAGTGGATATTTTGAACAAAATGGGCGTATGGTTCTCAAAACAGTTGCAAAACATGTACCTGAGCTTGTTCAGGAAACGATTGATGATTCTGGTATTGATCCAACAGAAATTACATTGGAAATACCTCATCAAGGAAGTGGACCTGTGGTTGATGTTATTGCTCGAAGGTCTGACTTACCAGTTATGAAAGATGTAGCAGATGGGAATTTTTCTTCAGCTTCTATTCCAAAAGCAATGAAAAAAGCTCTAGAGGAAGGGCACTTAAAGCAAGGAGATTTTGCTGTATTAGCAGGATTTGGGGCAGGATTGTTTGCATCAGCATCAGTGGTTAAAATAGGCTCATAAGCTCAGCCTTGATTCACTGTGTACGCATTTGGTATAATAGCCTCCTATGGCATTTAAATGTGATAATTGTGACAAAGGAATAATGTATGGACACAATGTGTCTCACTCAAAGAGACGAACTAACCGTGTCTTTCGTCCAAATTTGCAAAATAAGCGAATTATGGTTGGTGGCGTAATGAAAAGGGTAAAACTGTGTGCAAATTGTATTAAACTCATGCGTAAAATTGAACGTGACGCAGCAAAAGTTCAAGCTGTTGCTCCAGACGCAACTGCAGAGACACTTACAAGCTAGTCAGTGCATCAATTAATGCTTTTCCCACTTTCTGGTACCCGTTAATAAAATCTTTGTAACTCATTACTCGTTTTCCTTCAACTTGAATTCTGTTTTCAGGAAGTAGCTTTACTAATTTTTTAGTGCCGTTTTTTTGTGTCCAATAGAACCATACTGTTGGCCAGGGATAATACGCTCGAATCATACGGTCCAGTGTTTCAGGTGAAGGGACTTTTTCTAAATCAATTTTTCCGTGTTCTTTAGTGATTTTTTCTGTCCACGTTTCGTGATCATGATTCTGTGGTTCTCCACTAACTTTTCCTTCTTTTTTTAGCAGGACAAGTAATTGCTCAATCATCGCTCCTCCTCTTGCAAATAAATCAATTTTAAGCTGCTCAGTTGTTTCAGTTCCTAATAAAGGAATAGATTCCTGTGCTAAAATCGGTCCATGATCAACTTGATCATCCAGTGTAATAATTGTGACTCCAGTTTTGGTGTCTCCTGATAGAATCGTAGATTGAATAGGACTTGGGCCTTTGTACTTAGGGAGTAAAGAAGGGTGAATATTCCAGATTCCTTGTGCAAAAAGATCGATGATATGTTGTGGAATAATTGCGCCAAATGAAGCGAGAACTCCGAGTGTTGGTTGTATTTCTTCAACTTTTTGCCATAATTCTTGTCTGGCAATTTTTTTATCTCCGGTTACTTTGGTTGAAGCAAATGGAATAGAGTTCTTCTGTAAGTATGAAATAAGTGGTCCATCAATTTCTGTGGTTAGCACCAGTTGTAGACCATGCCGTTGCAGCATCTCAATGACAGGAATTGAGTATGCACCAGATCCGAAGAAAACTATAGATTGACGATTGAACATAGTGATTATTGATTATAGATTATTTATTATTTTTTTGTGCTGTTCTCACTGTTGCGATAAAGATTTTTAAAAAGGATTCACACTCATTATGAAGCTGCGATATATTATCAGTTAAATTTGGATATATGCGAGAAAGTATTTCGAGCCAATGAAGAGTCTCTCCTGTCTCCTTTTTACAAATATTTATACAATGTATAAATTCTGGCTTTGTTAGTGCAAACATCGCTTCTGAATAATTTGCCCCTATAGATGTGGAGGATTTAATAATTTGGTTTGTAATTATTGTACTTTCCGGACTTCGAGGGAGTGATTTAGTGAGTTTTATAGTTTTTATTGCAAAATCAAGTAATTTACTCCTTAATTCATTGCTTTTGATTGTTGCTTGCATTATCAATAATCTATAATACCTAATAAATAATCATTAAAGACTGATTTCCTCAAATTCTTCGTCGCCTTTTGTGTTCTTGTATGATCGGTAGAGTTTTTCTTTCTGTGCTAGTACATGCTTTGTAAAAAGTATGCCGTTTAGATGATCTACTTCATGTTGAATAATGGTTGCCATAAATCCCGTGTATGTCTGAGTGAATTTCTTGCCGGTTTGATCCTGATAGGAGAGCGTAAGTTTTTGTGGTCTTACAACATGTCCCCAAATATTTGGTATTGAAAGACATCCTTCCAATATTTTTTTATCTTCATCAGTTTTCTTTTTTTTTGATTTATGATCACTAATATGTTCGATAACAGGGTTTATAAAGTGCATAGTGGGTGCTTTCTCAGTCGGACGTGCCAAAAAAATACGTAACGGAAGTCCTACTTGTGGAGCCGCAAGTCCCACACCAACAGGGTCGCTTGTGTGAGCAAGCGTTACTTCCATATCAGAAATTATTTTTTTAAGTTTTTTATCAAATTTCTCAACAGGTTGAGAGACACTGGTGAGAACATCATTTGGTGTTGTCACTATTTTCATAATGCGATTGTTGGACTGTTAAGAGTAATCAAGCAATAACTTGCTCTGATTATATCATGGAGACGTGGTTTTCCCACGTCTCCGTTTAGTTAACTGCGCCAGAGTACTATTGCAATGAATGATACCCATGGCTCCCATTCGTTGAAACCGCGAGGATCCACTGCTACCAAACCTTCTTCGTCTGAAGTAGCAAAAACCGGACAGAAAGTCTCTGAACCTATCGAGACTATTGCCCCGATATTTGCTCTCAGAATGCTACCTGTATCGCTGAATCTAAGTACGATTCTGTTTGGGCCTGTGACGAAACGTTCGACATCGATTCCCCACTGTTGGAGAAGTTGCCAGTTGTCTTGTCTGTAAGAAAGCATTCTTCGGAACGTTGATGGCGGCATTGGATGTCCTTTTTGCCACCAATTATTGGAAATTGGCCGTGAATCCAGTATGCCTAGCATTTGATGATCCTCTCGATTATCCCAACTACAATGCGGAAATTATAATGGAATACAGGATGAATGTAAATGTAATGATTTACTGGAGTTTTTCCAAAAGCTCTTTTGCTTGGGTATCGTTGGGGACAATATGGTTGAGGATGAGCTGGAGATCCTCTATTGCCTGACTTCGTTCTTGTTGGGCTTGGGCTGAGTTAGTGGCTGTAATACTTTCTGCAATCTCTGAATGAATGAGTGCTTTTGCGTATAAAGCATCACGATAGTTTGGTTTAAGTTTGATTGTTTGTGTAAGTAACTTTAATGCTTGTTCTCGCTGTCCACCTTGATCGTATAAGAGTGCTTTATTATACAGTACTTTCGCATCAGTAGGGGCAAGTTTGCTTGCTGTATCAATTGCTTCTATTGCGTAGGAATAAAGCGATGGATCGATCTGTGCAAGTGAATACATAATACGAGTGCGCGATTTCCAGAACACAACATTATTTGGATGGCGGGAAATGACTGAATCAGATAGGAACTTTGCTTGCTGGGCAAGCTGTGCTGCCTGAGTTGCTTCATTTTGTTGTTGATAGAGAAGTGCAAGTGTAGAAACATTGACTGCAAGTTCATCCTTAAATATATCTTCTCGTGGTCGTTGTTGAACTGCTGATATTAAATAAGGATTAGCAGTTACATAATCACCAACTTTGTTTAAGTTACTACCCAGGCCATAGTCTTTATCTGCCTCCCAATAGCGGAATAGCACTCGTATGAGCAAGAGAGATATGAGGATAAGGAGTCCAAGTACAATTTTTCTGCCTGTTGAATGATACATGCGGTCAGGGTGTGCTGACTCTGATACATGAAATTTAGGATAGGCAAGATGGAGAATCCAAAGCGGTAACAAAAAGAGGAAAAGATTGGTCAACACGACTGAAAATCCAAAGAAGTTAGATACTAAAATACTGATCCAGCCAGCAAATAAAGAAACAGAGAGTATAAAGTGTGGGGTTTGATTAATAGGTTCATCAGAGCTGTGCTTACTATGTAATACATGATATCTGATACATTTCATAAATAGAAAAATTACCCAACCAATAAAAAGTAAATAAGTGCCTAGACCAAAAAGACCAGTGGTTGCCAAATAATTAAGATATTCATTATGGGCTTTGTTATATAAATAATCCCATTCTGATGTGAGATTATGTTCTGCTGGCCGATGTTTATAGTATGCATATGCAAATGTTTCGACTCCGCTCCCAAATATCGGATTTGTTTTAAAAATATCAAGTGCGCCTTTCCATACAATAAGACGGATCTTACTAGAGTCAGTGCCTCCATATTCAAGTGCGGGAAGTGTGGGACCTTCTTGCGGTGTAGTTTCTGTTTTAGGTGCAGTTTGCTCAGGCGTAAACGTAGCAAGTGAAAATTGTCTCAGTCGTTCAACCGGGGTACCTAGAATTACGCTTGTGAGAAGAAAAATGGCGAGTATTCCAAATAGTACTGAGAGATTCTTTTTATGTATTTTTTTCTCTATCTTTTTTCGTAGCAATGTGAGTACAGTAATTGCAGTAAATATGAATAATCCTACCCAGAGTCCGATAAATCCTGACTGCGAATCAGTCCAAGTAAGATCAACATAGAAGAGGAGTGCAACTGCAAAACATGCAAGACCTTTAAAAAGGGCATTTTTTTCGTCTATTCGATCATGTAAAAATTTACTGATATTGTGCATACCAAACGCAAGAGAAACTGGGATTAAGATGGCAAGATATGCTGCGAGCCAATTTGGTTGTCCAAGTGTTGAAAAAATACGAAGTTTTGGTTGGAACGCTTCTGTCCAGCAAGATACATCGAGCGTGCCTCTAAACATTAGACATGTTGGGTCATAGCCAAAATGTGATGGAAATCCCCAAAGTGCAACAATAATTCCTCCGATAAATGCTGCAGCAATTACTTGAATAGTATGACGGCGATTATCGTTAAGCACATGAGTAGCAAATGCATAATACAAAAATATGTAGGACAATAACGAAAGGAATCCTCCATTAAAACGAGAATAATACCCCCAAAATGATACGTAAGGGTCCATGGAAAATAGCGTAGATATTAGTTGTGATAGGAAAAAAAGCGCAATTGGTATGTCAAGCGGGGTACGTTGAAATAGAAATTTCTTTGTAAGGAGTATTTTAGCAATCCAGAGAAATAGGATAAATAATGACATTCCCCAGACTGCCCACATTTTATTAAGTTCAAATAGCTCAGATGTCGAACGCCACATAAGCAAAGGTACAACTGCTGCGAGGAAATAAAAACTGTATCGTATTGCAGAATCAATATGTTTGAGCCACATATCAAAGAGTGTAGCATACGAGGCAATTCTCTACAAGAATTAGTGAATTAGTTCTCAGTTCACGGTTCACGGAAGAGTCTCTGTATAAAAAACTGTATAAATCTTTGCTGTGAACGGTGAACTCATAACAGTGTACTCTTTTTTTTGTATAATGGAGATTATGTTTGATAAGTTCTTCAAAATGTTTTCTCACGACTTAGGAATTGACCTTGGTACTGCAAATACACTTGTGCATGTAGAAGGAAAAGGGATTGCGGTTCGTGAACCATCAATAGTCGCTCGTCATTCCAAAACAAAGCAAGTGATTGCGATTGGTACCGAAGCAAAGAGAATGCTTGGGAAAACACCTGCAAGTATTGAAGCGATCAAACCGCTTGAACATGGGGTGATTTCAGATTTTGACGCAGCTGCTGCACTTCTCACCTATTTTATTCGTGATGTCCATCAATTTAAGTCGCCGATCGGAATGCTTGCACGCCCACGAGTTGCCATTGGTATTCCAAGTGGGGTAACCGAGGTTGAACGTCGTGCAGTGTGGGAAGCAGCTTTGCAAGCAGGAGCAAGAGAATGTTATTTAATTGAGGAGCCTATGGCAGCGGCTATTGGAGCGGGAGTTTCTGTATTTCAACCAACTGGTGTTATGACCGTTGATATTGGAGGCGGTACTACTGAGATAGCAGTTATTTCGCTTGGTGGGATTGTGGTCAATCGATCGTTAAAAGTTGCTGGACGTGAGATGGATAATGCAATTGTTCATTATATTCGGCTTCGTCATGGTCTTATAATCGGTGAACCGACTGCAGAAGAGGTCAAAACACAGATCGGTAGTGCATACGGGGAAAAGCGGAAAGTTAAAAGCGAAAAATTAAAAACTGAGGAGAAAAAAGCAAACCATCCAAAAGATGATCAACCTGCGGCTGAAAATAAAAGAAATCAAGCCGGGGGAAAAATTGCAGTAATTCGTGGACGAGATCTGGAAACAGGGATGCCTCGAAGTATCAAGATAGGCGAGCAGGAAGTACGGGAAGCAATAGGTCCGGTAATTGCGCAAATTGTTGAGTCAGTTATGGAAGTAGTAGAAGAAACTCCTCCTGAGCTTACCAGTGATATTCTAGAACATGGTATCTTACTGACTGGTGGAGGTTCACAACTTCCTGGAATTGATGAGTTAATGATGGAGCGGACAAAGATTTCTGTTACTCATGTAGAAGATCCTCTCACCACAGTAGTTCGCGGGACTGCACGACTCCTCGAGGATGACTCAATGCTTAGCCGGGTAAAAGTAACCGGAGGACTGCGATGATAAATTTTTAATTCTCAATTTTTAATGAATTTTTCAATAATTCAATTTTTAAAAATTAAAATGTTTTAGATTTAATTGAAAATTTCAAATTGTAAATTGAAAATTAGACTACGTTTTACTATTAAGTTAGAAATCTCAATGAATTATGTTTAATCTTCAGAAGAATAAATACCGCTACACCCGTTCAATGGTATATGATTATTCTCGGGTGTCTCGGGTACAGCAACGCAGAAACAGAAGAAGCCGTGTGCGTCAATTTTTTGTAATTTCAGTATTCTTTTTTGTAATCGCATCGATGCTATACGGACTCTCAGGATTATTTTTTGCAAAAAGTAGGTCCACAGAATTTTTGTCTCCAATTGTTGCTCCTATTCAGGAATCAGTTGATACGTCAATTCAGGGTTTTACCATGCTATTTTCCTCAGGACTTAAAGATACAGTTGAGAATTCTCTAAAAGAAAGTAACGGGACATATGGAATATATATAAAAAATCTCAAAACAGGTGAACACTATGCAGTAAATGAACATGAACAATTTATTTCTGCAAGCTTATATAAACTGTGGACAATGGGTACAGTATATACTCTGATTGAGCAAGGGAAGTTACAAAAAACAGATGTACTCTCAGCGAATGTCGAAGAGTTAAATAAGCAGTTTAATATTGCATCAGATGAGGCAGAGTTGACAGAAGGGAGTATTAATAGAACAGTAGATGAGGCAGTTGAGCAGATGATTACCATATCACATAATTATTCTGCATTACTTCTTACTTCACGTATAACACTTTCCAATGTAAGGAACTTTTTAAGCACTTATGGGCTTACTGAATCAGTAGTAGGTAGTGATCTCCCCAAAACTACTGCAGCAGATATTGGGAAATATTATGAACTGTTATATGCAAAAAAAATTGTCAATGATATTTACTCAGAAGAGATGATGGCGCTTCTGAAACGACAGAGGTTAAATGATCGGATTCCTAAAGAACTACCTGAAAGTGTACAGGTTGCTCATAAGACAGGAGAATTATATGGATACAAGCATGATGCAGGTATTGTCTTTGCACCATTTGGTGATTATATAATAGTGGTGTTATCTGATAGCAAAGATCCAGCCACTGCAGCTATACGCACGGCAAAACTCTCAAAAGATGTGTATGAGTATTTTGACTCAAAAGAATAATGCTGTGATCTGACAATATATATTTTTGCTTCTTTTTCTTAAAGCATAATAGTTAAGTTTCTGCTTGACATACGTGCCTAATTTGAGTATCATATGAAGACGGTAAAGCGTAGAAGCGCGTTGGAGTTGCTTAGCAAGTGAATCAATACATGAATTTTTCTTTCATACTGCTAATCTAAAATAACTTTTCGAGAGCATTTCGGTGTTCTTCGCTTCTTCTCGTTTTATTAAATCACATAGACATTGTTCTTTAAAAATTTGCAGATAAGATTAATTTAAAGTGGTAGGAAGACGTTGTCGTAAGACAACAACTTTCTAAACTTTTGACAGCATAACCTGTTGTCAGGGTCCTTTTTCTCCATTTTTTTGAAAAATGGTAATTCTTTTTACACTTCGATAAAACTCAGTGTCTAAAATACTGAGCATAGTCGAATGTATTTTTATGAGAATTTGATCCTGGTTCAGGATGAACGCTGGCGGTGTGCTTTAGGT
>CAYVAJ010000009.1:0-34117 GCA_964448725.1 uncultured Gammaproteobacteria bacterium
GTAATAAATAATAAATAATAAATAACCCTATGATAGGAGTACAGGATTTACGAGCAGGAACTACATTTGAAGAAGACGGACAGATTTTTATTGTCCTATCTTATGAACATATTAAAATGGGCAGAGGATCTGCAAATATTAAAGTCAAGGTTCGGAATCTGAGGTCAGGTTCAATTACAGAAAAAGGATACACAAGTGGTGCACAAGTTGTACCAGCAAGACTTACTAATCGAGAATATCAATTCCTTTATAAAGATGATACAAATGCTTTCTTTATGGATCCTGAATCATATGAACAGCGAGAAGTTCCGCTTGCAAAACTTTCTGGAAGTGAGTTTTTACAAGAAGGAAGTACAGTAATTCTCCAACTCTTTGAGGATGAGCCTCTTGCACTACAATTACCACCAAAAATTACTCTGAAAGTTGCAGACACAGCTCCTGGGGTAAAAGGAAACTCAGCAAGTAATGTATATAAAGATGCAACATTAGAAAATGGTATGAATATTCGAGTTCCGTTGTTTATTAATAGCGGAGATGAGGTTGTTGTTGATACTCGTGACGGAAGCTATACAAAACGTGCATAATATTTTGGTATATCAGTTACGTTGCCTGTGTGTATTTAGTGCATGAAAAATTTACTGCTTATTTCATTTTCTCGGTCATTGCGTCCTTTTTTATTTTCCCGATCATTTAGCATATTTATTCTCTCAGTACTCTTTACTCAAATTGCATTTAACATGATGTATGCTGGGTTTATTTTCCGTATATTTTCACTTACTTCATCAGCGTTTTCTGTATCAATGCTCATCTTAATTATCCTGTTGCCTCAAGTGATATTAAGTTTTATTGGAGGTATTGTTGCTGATCTGCAAAATAAAAAGCATATCTTAGTCATTGGTAATATTTTACGAGCATTAATTATTCTCCCTTTGTTAGGAACATCTGATTCTACGGTTATGGTATATCTTGTTGCGCTTATTGTCTCAGTGGTAACTCAATTTTATGTTCCAGCTGAAGCACCATTAATTCCACATCTAGTTGATAGAAAGAATTTGTTAGGGGCAAATTCTGTGTTTGGAATTTGTCTATTCGGTTCAACACTCATTGGATATGTGCTTGCTGGTCCGATTATCCAGCTATTTTCTCACACAGGATTATTTATCATGATTGGGGTATTGTACGCATTAGCAGCAGTGCTTGCTGCATTTATTCCTAAAAAATCTGATGGAGTAGTGGTACAGGATTATTCTCCTCAATTTGTTCGGAAGTCCTTGAAAGAAGAGATCCATAATCTCTATACATTACTTCGATATACTCGTGCTGCCGGTAATAGTTTTTTCCTGCTCGCTTTCTCACAGGTAGTCATTTTAGTTCTTGCAAATGTAGTACCAAGCTATGCAGAGACCGTATTAAGTGTTCCAGTTGAACAGCTTTCATTGTTGGTATTTGCACCAGCAGCACTCGGTATGATTGTGTCAGCAGTGTTAATAGCGAGTATCTTGCAAAATAAAGATAAGAATCTGCTCATGGATATTGGGGTATTTATTTCAGGAATGGTGTTAATCTGTTTCCCTGCAATCTCTCTTTTTATTGAACTTCCGTTCATACAATCACTCAATGAGTTACCGTATGTTACGATAACGTCTGCAACGCTTGTTCCGCTACTTGCTTTTGTTGCTGGTTTTGCAAATTCATTTATCTTTGTTCCAAGCCAAACATTTATACAGGAGCTGGTACCTGAATCATCCAGATCAAAAATATTTGGACTACTGTATGGATTAATCGGGGCAGTATCTCTTATTCCTGTTCTCATAAGCGGAGGCATCGCTGATGTGTTTGGGGTTCGTTCAGTATTATTATTGCTTGGATGTATAATAGTAGTAATAGGCATTTTGCGTATAAAGTATTTATGATCCAATTTATCTTTGTTATTATTGCTGTCATATTTTCAATGTTTTTACTTTTTACATTGTCAAAAAACGATTTTGTGTTGTTACGAAAAAATGTGTCATTGCACGAATTATTTGATGTGGTGATTATAAGTATGGCAGTTGGACTTCTTTTTGCCCGCGTATTTTTTATCATTGATATGCAAGAGTGGAGTTGGTTTCATCCATTTCGTTTTTTCCATCTTATTAAAATTCCCGGACTTTCACTCTATGGATTTTTTGTAGGGGTTGTTTTTCCTTTGTTTTGGCTTTTGCGCAAAAAAAAAGTATTACATCGGGTATATGATATTCTTTTTATCTCGATATTGCCGCTGTTTATTATGAGTCTTGCAACTCGTACGTATTCACTGGGTATTCCAAGTGTGTTTATTCAAATAGCACTTGCGGTAATTGGTATATGTATCATTTCTATTCTTATTACCTTTTTTCATAATTACACACTTCGAGATGGAAGCCTTGCATTAATTATTTTTCTTCTTGTTTCAGTTGATTTATTTCTCAATGGATTTTTGAGTGAATACCCAACATTGCTTTTTTCTCTTTCATTATCCCAGATTAGTGCTGTAATTTTTTTTGCAATATCTGCGATATTGCTTATTCACAATCAAGGGATAGTCCGCTTTAGGAAAAAATAACATGCATGTACCTACACCCACAGTATTATTCGAAAATGATGACCTTTTTGTTGTAAACAAACCCTATGGAATGGTAGTGAATAGAGCAGATACTACAAGACACATGGTTACATTACAGGATTGGGTAGAAAGTAAGTTCACAGTTTTTTGTTCACAGTTCACTGGTGATAAGGAAGCTGATTTTTATAAACGGGCTGGGATTGTGCATAGGATCGATAAGGAAACATCAGGCGCATTGATTATCGCCAAAAATGAAAAAACATTTTATGCACTACAGATTCAGTTTAAAGAGAAAACTGTTGATAAGATGTATATCGCGCTCTGTCATGGAGCAGTAACTCCTGTTGAGGGTGTCATTGATGTACCAGTTGGAAGACTTCCATGGAACCGTAAAAAATTTGGAGTTATCGCAGAAGGAAGACAGTCAGTTACTAAGTATCGGGTAGAAAAGACACTTGTTTCTCCCGAAAAAGAAACACTCTCGCTTGTGCATGCATTTCCACAAACAGGAAGAACACACCAAATTAGGGTGCATATGCGATATCTAAATCACCCAATTTTCGGTGATCATTTATATGCTGGTCGAAAGATTAGCCGCCGTGATAGAAAATATTTAGATCGTCATTTCTTGCATGCTGCCAAAATCTCTTTTACTAATCCACACGACAAAAAAAGAATTACTGTTGAGTCTCCGCTTCCTGATGAATTGGTTGATTTTCTCTCTCTCCTTCACTAAACTGAATTAGTTTCCTAATTCGAAACCTAGGTAATGGCAAAGAAGATACTTCATTTATTTACAGTGTTCAAAAGAGGTAATGGGACATATCTTGTAGGATTTTTCCTCCTGTTTTTTCTTGCGATCATCATTTCACTTGCTGTTCGAGGAGTGCGGCTTTATCAATCCTCACATTTTATAACAAATAGTTTTACTGTCCTTATTACCACTGATGAGCCATATATAGTACGACTTGACCGTAGCAACAAAACACTTTCAATACTCAATATAAAGAACTCTCAGCTTGATGCACAAAACATACCACGTGCAGGTATAGCAGCTGCTATACCAATTCAGGCAGGCATTATACTAAAAAATCAACAAGGTGAGTCAATTGACTCTATACTTTCAGTTGGAACTATGGTACGGAATTTAATACAAGGCAATGTTGAAATGTCTCAGATGAATGAATTTGATGTATTAAAATTTATATATCTGGCACAGAAAGTTCCACGGGAAAATATATCACAAAAGGAAATAGATAATTACATTGATGCAACCGGAGTATTGGGACAAATACAAGATGAGTTATATGAATTATTCCGTGACCCAACAGTAATTAACGAACGTACAAGTATAGAAGTTGTGAATGCTACACAAGTAAGTGGACTTGCAACTTCAATTAGTCGCATGCTTGAAAATGGAGGATATAATGTCGTTGCAATACGATCGAGTGATTTGCAGAAATCTGAAATCCAGATAACAGAACCTGATTCTGTAACGCTTTTACAACTACAGCAAATATTTCAATTTCCCTTAACTACCAAAAGAGGAAATGCAGTAGCTGATGTGCGAATTGTGGTCGGTCCTGACGTCTTGCACGAATAAGATATAATAGGAGTCTATGATTGTCGGTATTATTATTGGATTATTTATAGTCGCATTTTTGTGGGCATATGTTGCACTGCGTAAAGAAAATAAAACTCATGGGAAAGTAGCACACGCAAAAAAAGAACTGCAGAAAGAGAAAATATTATTTAAAGCATAGTCTTAGCGAGACCGTGCTGCACGAGTCGAAACTTGTGTTGCAATAAATGAAGGCTGATTTTTAAACTTTACTGCTTTTTTAATTTCTTTTATAAATACTACAACACTTTTATCAGCTACTGATTTTACACAAGCAATATATTCATTTCCTCCTTGAATGAAGTCAGTCAAACGCATACCTATGCTGTCAGGTAACATACCAATATATGTTTTGTCTTGATTTTGAATATATATTTTTGATCGTTTTGGTACAAGCAACACGTGTTCACCAGTTTGCAACGCAGAAACTGTTTTTTTATCAGCAATATTTTTTAACTCAACTGTTTTGGTTTTTCCAGCTTCTTCAATAAATAAATCATTGATACTCAGATCAAGGGAGCGTGGTATAGTTGTTGTGCCATTTCCAGATGAATATGCTTGAGTCTTTTTTAGATTTTTAGTTGCAATAGGGTTGGTTGGATCTTTTTCAAGTACCCGTTGATATGTCTTTTGTGCATCTTCGATTTTGGACGCCTGCATATATGCAAAACCAAGACGGTTTAAAGTGTCAATATCATCAGGATTATCGAGAATTATTTTTAAATTTGCCTCGATTGCTTGATCCCATTTATTTTCTAATGCATATTTAATTGCGATATCTTTCAGAGGAGAGGCCATGTGTTTATTTATTTAGATTGTCAATATTGACAATATACACGTGAAATCATTCTAGGCAATTTTCTTGAAAATGTCAAGGAATAAGCAGTATAATAGGGAGTTGAAATATGAGTGGACATAGTAAGTGGTCAACAATTAAACGACAAAAAGGTGCTGCTGATGCAAAGCGTGGACAGGCGTTCACCAAGTTATCTAATGCAATTACACTTGCAGTACGACAGGGTGGGGGAGTAGATAGCCCAGAAAGTAATTTTAAACTACGATTAGCAATTGATCGGGCACGTGCAATGAATATGCCCAAAGACAATATTGAACGGGCAATTGAACGGGCAAAAGCAAGTAACAAAGAGTCCTTTGATGAAGTAGTCTATGAAGGATTTGCTCCTGGTGGTGTAGCGATCATTATTGAAGCTGCAACAGATAATAAAAATCGTACTACTTCAGAAGTCAAAAACCTCATTGAGAAAAATGGTGGAGCAATGGGAAACCCTGGTTCGGTAAGTTATCTGTTTGCCCGAAGAGGTGAGTTGGTTGTTACGCGAAATGGAAGGTCTGTTGATGATATTATGATGACAGCACTTGATGCGGGATTAGAGGATATTGAAGAAGAAGATGAAGTTTTTTTCCTATACACCTCACCAGAAAATCTCATGAGAGTAAAAAATGTGATCGAATCTGAAAACTATACTATTGAAAATGCAGAATTAGTATACAAGCCAATTACAACAATTACTGTTGCAGATGATGTGTTGAGCAAAGTAGAGGAGTTCATGGATAAAATAGAAGAGCATGACGATGTGCAAAAAGTGTATAGTAATGTAGTAAGTAGCGACTAGCAAGTTCACAATCCATGAAATTCCTTCCTCTGAAACTAAATTTTTCAAAACGCCAAAAATTAGTTATCGCAACGATCTTTCTTACGCTTAGTCTTCTTACATCTGAAATTTTTTCTGGAGTTAATCATATTTTTATTGGATTTGTTTTATCGATACTCACCACGGTTGTGTTATATCTCATATTGCGTAAAGACCTGGCAAATTCATTTTATTATCCGTTGTTTGTGCTTCCCTTTTTTTATACTTTGTCAGTCAGCATATTTTATCTACTCATCCCATCGCGTCTTCTTTCAATCATTATTCTAACGATCTTTTATGCATTTGGATTATATTCTTTATTTTTGACACAAAATATTTTTGCAGTTTCAAGTGTAAAGACTATTAATTTATTGCGTAGCGCCAGAATTGTCTCGTTTGTAATTACAGTTCTTGTACATTTCTTGATGGTCAATATTATTTTTTCGCTTCGTTTACCAATATATATTACCCCAATCTTAATTGGGGTAACCGGAGGGTTACTTAATATGCAGTCGTTGTGGGTGTATGTACTGGAGAAATCACAGATTAAAGAACTGGTTACCTATTCGGTAGTCATTGGGTTCTTACTTATGCAGTTATCGTTTGTTTTGAGTATATGGCCAATAGATGCATCGATTTATTCAATTTTTCTCACTGGTATTTTTTACACCTACTCAGGTCTTTCTCATGCCTGGTTTGAAAAGAGATTGTTTAAAGGGGTGTTGTGGGAATATGTCTGGGTTGGATTTCTTTCTGTTTTTATTCTTCTTGTCTTCGCAAAGTGGGGGATATAAGGACACGTCAAAAGTTAAAATTTAAATCTCAAAAATACAGTTCAAAATTTAAAATCCTAGACCTATAGTAACAATTTGCCGATTTATTCGAGGCTAAATGAGGCTAAATTATGGCATTTTTTAGAGGAGTGGTTTTATATTGATATAACGGACAGAATAAATTCCGTATATGTATAACTACGTACATTATGTGGAGTATAATACTTCAATGAATTAAATTATGAAGTGGGGGAAATAGGTAATTCGTTGGAAAGAAAGTAGAGTAATTAGCCTCAAATGATATAGTTTGATGCATAAAATTATCCCATAATAATTATCCCATAATAAAATGTACCTTTTCACAGAGTAGTGGAAGTGACTTTTCACGAATTTCTTACATTGTTTTAGCTTCAAAGATCAAAGATTTGCTTGAGTTATCAAACAAAAACGAAAAAAAAGCGAACAGAATGATTAGATCCCTCCACTCGAGAGTAGTAGTAGTTCCCTGCCTTGAATTTATTTGATAAATTCAGTGTTACGCATTGAACAAGCTTGAAAAACTGCAATATACGCATATTTTGATCCTATTACTCCCAAGTCCTAAACCTCAATAAAACATGTCGCACAATAATACTTTTGCGACATTTGGAGAAGTGGTCAAGCTGGCAGAAATCTCTCTAAAATGTGTATCCGAATTTCTCAAATTCAAATTACTGTTTTTATAGCTATTTTATGCATATTTATACTTGGTCTGCTTGGCTTGTCCTGGATCTGTTTTTAGCCTCAGATACTCCTCCATACATTTTGCGACATAACAGACCGTTTTCACTATGAACAACTGAAGGATATCCTATTTTTTGCTCATAAACCAAACGATCTATTAGACTTAGGGTATGTAACTATACCTCTTCTTTATTTAACAGGCCTTAAATCGCATTCTAGAAGGGCTTATTTAGCCTCGGAATTTGAAGGACTAACTTTGGCTTTAACGCAGTGATTTAACAGCTGGATTTGGGTATAGATGGTTAATTTCTAATTACTAACATGTAATTCCTAAACAATACCAAATGAAAACAAAAACAATGTAATTTAAAATCCGTTATAAGCCATAAGCCATAAGCCATAAGCCATAAGCCATAAGCCATAAGCCATAAGCCATGTATGTCATGTCGCATAATATAATCTTCTGCCTATACCATTAATAAATGGTGAATATAGACACTTGAAACAAAATTACTGAAATGGGTACGAATATAGAATAGGGTGCTTTGTATAGATATGATTATTCTCTGTTACTACTCTACTTTATAGAGTAATTATTCTGAAATAAAATTACCAATATGTCGCACATTCTTGCATTTTTGCGCTACTCCTGCTTAACTATTAATAGACATCCTCCTACCCTTCTCCTACCAGAGAAGGAAATTTTGGAAGCATAGATATATATGGAAAAAGATTTAGCAAAATTAATCGATCAATATCTTGAATATCTTGAAATTGAACGAAATTGCTCAAAGCTAACTGTGCGTAATTATCGCTTCTATCTTTTTCGCTTCAAAGAATGGTTCTCTCGTACGCATCCTAATGCGGTGATTGAGGATGTGACAAGTGACGTGATCCGTAAATTCAGAGTATTTTTGTCCAATTATGAAGATGACAAAGGAATTACTCTGAAAAGAGTAACACAGTCGTATCATATCATTGCCTTACGTTCATTTTTACGGTATCTCGTACGTAACGATTATGAAACACTGGCTCCTGAGAAAATAGATCTCCCTAAAGGAGAATCACAGTCACTCAAGTTTTTAGAAAAAGAGCATCTTGATGAATTATTTGCAGCAGTTGACACTACCGATGAGCGGGGACTTCGTGATCGGGCAATTCTAGAGCTATTGTTTTCAACAGGACTTCGGGTATCAGAACTAGTTAA
Source organism: uncultured Gammaproteobacteria bacterium (assembly GCA_964448725.1). Lineage (GTDB taxonomy): Bacteria > Patescibacteriota > Microgenomatia > Levybacterales > GWA1-39-11 > JBDHUV01. The sequence continues at coordinate 8,561 of CAYVAJ010000009.1, forward strand.
ACTCAATCGTGACCAGCTTAATTTTGAGACTCGGGAGTTTGGTGTAGTTGGAAAGGGGAGTAAACTACGAATTGTATTTATGTCAGATTCAGCAGTATTCTGGCTCCAACAGTATCTCGGGGCAAGAACTGATAAATTTAAGCCATTATTTATACGGTACGCGCGAGATATAGACTATGAAAATGAGGGAGAAAAAATGCGACTTACGACCCGCAGTGTTGAGCGGATTGTCAAGAAGTATGTGAAAAAATCACGTATTCCGGTTGATGCTACTCCTCATACAATGCGTCATAGTTTTGCCACTGATTTACTTTCAAACGGAGCTGATCTACGCAGTGTACAGGAAATGCTTGGACATAAAAATATCTCAACAACACAGGTATATACTCACGTAACAAATCCAAAACTGAAAGAGGTGCATAAAAAATTTCACCAAGGGAATAAAAGATGATTGTTATTTCAGACATTATCCTGACATTTTTCTTTGGCTTGACAAGCATTTCGTAAACGCGCTATAGTAATGGCAAGCATATGAAAAGTAGCACTACTGCTCAGGTAAAAACGCTAGTCAAAAAAAACACCCAGGTAGAAAATCAAGTTCAAAATCTTAATATCCCCTCCCCACTCTACTCAGCTGTTAAGGTATCACGTGATACAATTGATATTGCAGAAATTGATCGGGAAAAAGGACTTCAATATAGTAACGAGCTACTTATTCGTGATCCTGATGAAAGCGTTGTAACACTTCTGAAAAATGAAGCAAAAAAAAGAAATATTAAATATATTGCAGTTGATGTAGAAGGCGATCATCATCTGAAGCGGTTAAAATCTTCTTTATGGCTTGATGAAGATATTGTACCGTATGTGCAAAAAGACAAAAAAACAAAAAGCTCTGATGTGTATGATACTGCTCGTGAGGTCCTTTCCTATTTTAATGAAGATAATTTAGTATATATCCAGGTAAAGCCTAATAATGAGGTGGATGTTGCTGATTTGGTATCACTTGAAGATTATCGTGATACATGCTCACCTGAAGATTTTGAGATGGCGCAAAGGCTTGCAAGGGAATTTAAAGGAAAAAAACTTGTTTTTCTGAACGCTACTCCACAAGGAGGAGGAGTAGCCTTGATGAGGCATGCTCTGATTCGATTTTATAACCTATTAGGTGTTGATGCCAAATGGTATGTGATGATTCCAAAAAGTGAGGCATTTGCGGTCACAAAAACTAAGTTTCATAATGTGCTACAGGCAGTTGCACCAGATGGTGTTGAGCTAACAGAAGATGATAAAGAAATATATGACACCTGGGTTCAGGAGAACAGTGAAAAATTTAGTGAGGTATTTTCAACAGCAGATGTAATTGTAGTTGATGATCCTCAGCCAAGCGGGTTGATTCCCTATATTAAAAAAATCAATCCAAATGCAAAAATTATATTCAGATCCCATATACAGATTGTCGGAAAGCTTGCAAGTACTGATGGTACTCCTCAACGTAAGACTTGGAGCTTTATTTGGGACCGTGCAAAGCATTCTGATGTGTTTGTTAGTCATCCTATCAAAGAGTTTATTCCCAGTGATGTACCCAAAGAAAAAATTGTATATATGCCTGCAACGACTGATCCTCTTGATGGACTAAATAAGCCGTTAAAAGAAAAACAGATGGATTATTATATGAGATTATTTAATCGACTGCTTATTGTTCAAGAGGGTCAAACACCACTTGACCGATACAGACCATATATTGTGCAAATTGCACGATTTGATCCTTCAAAAGGTATTCCTGATGTCATTGAATCATACCGGATTCTTGTTGAGATGCTGTCAAAGAAAGGTGCTGTTATTCCTCAGTTAGTTATTGCTGGAAATGCCTCAATTGATGATCCAGATGGAGTTCCCATTTATACCGCAACAATAGAGATGCTTAAATCAAAAAAATATGCTCATCTAGCCAAAGATATAAAGGTTGCTCGGTTGCCGCATATTGATCAGTTGTTAAATACTCTGCTTAGAAGAAGTCATACAGTATTGCAGCTTTCTCATAAAGAAGGATTTGAGATTAAAGTAACTGAAGCATTAATGAAAGGAAAACCAATGATTGCATATCGTGCAGGAGGAATGCCATTGCAGATTGAAGAAGGAGTAAATGGTTTTCTACCTGAAGCTGGAGATACTCAAGGTGTTGCTGATCATCTCTATGATTTATTTACCAATGAAAAATTGTATAAGAAGATGTGTGATGCAGCTGAAAGATTTGCTAATCGGGACTTTTTAACTGTGTCAAATGCACTGTGCTGGCTTTTCTTATCAGTACAGTTAGTAAATAATCGTCCAATTCATGGTCAGTATACGTGGGTGAAGGACTTGGCGACAGTGTACTTTAAGAAAAAAAGAAAAAGAAGAAATTTCCCTTTCCCCTTCTTATCTGTAGTTCTTGCAGGCATTGAAAAACTTCCATTATCTAGATAGTATCTCTTTTATTAAGAAATAAAATAGTGCTAATTAATATAGTAGGTAACACTAACTGAAGCACTGACCTCTTGAGTGCCTGGATTGATCTGTGGTGGTGATGAGACTGTTGTATCTGGTGCTGCTCTTTCCATTAGTGGTATTGGTTGGGCAACACCCATGTTTGAGCCTTCTTGTATTGACGCAATTTTGCCTAATTTAAATTCACCTGCATTTGCATAACTCTCAGCTTTGCGTTTGGCATCTAAAATTGCTTTTTCTCGTGCATCATCTTGGGCGCTTCGAGTATCTACAACACCTGATCGTACACTGCTTACTGATACATTTTGCTTGCTTACTTCTTCAATGACTTGCTCAATTTTTGTTTTATCCTTTGACTTAACTTCAGTCATAATGGTGATTACATATCCATTCGGTGCAGGGAGCCTATCAGGTGGTAGAAGAGTTACAGGATCTGATCGGTAATTCTCGTAGACATTATAATTGGTTGTTTTTATATCCTCTTTTGAGATCCCGAGTCTGCTTAATAGTGCGGCAATTGATGCTTGTTTTGCGTTACCAAGAGCTGTTGCTTCTGCCTGGGTATCCCCTACTTCGTTGACTGTAATATCAGCAAAGTACGTATCAGGTCTCACTTCGACTCGTCCGATTCCATCTACTGTAAATGTTCGGTCATTCCCGTTGTTAATATTAATTGCTACTGGTCCTACTATTTTTGAATACAGAAAGCTTCCTATGATAAGAAATGCGACTGTTATCAGAGGTTGGATAACATAATGGAGATACTTGATTTTATTCGGTGTGGTCACACTTTATTGTAACTGGAAATTTTAGATGTTGTCAATTAATTTTTCTTCCTCCAAATACCAGATCTGTTGCATCATCTTTGATTCCAATTCCCACATGTGTCCATTCGCTTTTCAGCTGATTTTCATCATGTGGTGCATGTCCAGCATAGATATGTTCGATCAAATTTTCTTCACTGCCAAATGGTCCAAAACTTGAGTTCTCACCGAGCGCGTTAAATCCCATTTTGGCAAACCCGTCATCATTCATCATACTTTGAAAACCAGCATGGTTATCCATACTGCCTGTTGAAGCAAAATGCTCTGCTCTGCTTCGAGCAAATTCTTGTAGTTTTGTATCAAGAGTCAGTGGACCAATACCTTTCTTTTGCCGATAGGCATTAAGTGCTTGAAGGACAGTAGTTGCGGAGGGAACAGAAGCTGGTTGTTGAGTAATACTCACAGATGACTCCTGCACTACTGTAACAGGTTGTGTGGGTGTCGCTGTTGGTGGTTTTATGCGTTTGATGATTGCTGTTGGAGAAGCATTTTTCGGTTTGTTGATATTGATACTGGGATGCGGGGTGAAAGTGGCAGATGGAGTTGCCTTATTCATTTTCATGGCTTGTGCACCACGAATGTGTTGTTCCTGTGCAAATGCCGTAGGTGGATTCTGTGTGTTAATTATGCCTTTGTGGCGAATCAGAAAAATTGCACTGAGGAGATACAAAACAACACAGAGAATCCCAGATATAATAAGCTCTTTTCTTTTTTGAGCAAGGATTCCCATATACCTAGTGTAGCACAAATGCTATCCCATAAGTATAAAAATAGGCATAAAGGTTGCTTGACTCAAATTTTCATGTTAGTGTATAGTGATAATACTGTAAGAAATCTGTAAATGCCTGTATGAGTATTCCTGCTGTTCCCTACCCTCATTATCATTCTGATCGTTGGAATTATTCTATCCACGCAGATGATGTACATCATAATAGGTTGCTTCATATGCATGTACCGTCAACTCTACTCTATACATCTTCTCTTCCAGCAACACATACACTGCTTTCTCAACTTGAGCCGCGTATATTGCAATCAAAGTGTTTTAATAGTAAAAAATTGCCATTTACAAAAGAAGTAAAAAAAACAGAAACAGCACACCTTTTTGAGCATATTCTACTTGAATATTTATGTCAGGAACAGGTGGCAGCAGGCAAAAAATGCGTAAAATTTTCAGGTTGGACTAGCTGGAATTGGAAAAAGGATGCCCGAGGCATCTTTCATATCACAATCTCAGGAAATAAAACAAATGATGATCAGTTTATTCACGCAATTTCACGCTCAATATTGTTATTTGAGACTATACTTGCAAGCGCTGATGTTAAGAAAAAAGATATAATAAATACCAAACAGATAGACCTTGACTATCTGTTTGTTAAGCGAATGCATGAATAGTAATCATCCTATGCTCGTCCGCCACGGCGTCCTGCTTCTCGTGCACGCTCAGGGTCATTTTTAAAATTTCCAGTACTTGCTCGCCCGCCTTTACTTCCTATTTCAGAGTAGAATTTTGAATCATGGGTACGAGCGGTTGCCATACCGCCTTTCTTCCCTGCTTTTTTATGCCCTTCAGGATCACCATGCCATCCTCTTCCTTTTGATTTAGCCATAATCTCACCTCCTCATTGTCCTCTTCATAACACTTTCCAACATTGTTATGGAGAATCACTGTAATTACCATACCAAGCATGCTTTATAAAACCATATGGCGCAGGTAAGAAAATGGAAAGACCGCTAGAATTTATTTATTATTTATAATAATTTATTGATTATTGATTATTGATTATTGATTGAAATTTATCGTTGGAACTGTGCTGCCTGGAGCACGTTTTGGAGTAAAAATGTTAGGTTGAGTGGTCCTACCCCGCCTGGAGTTGGTGTGAACACGATTTCGCTTTCTTTTGCATCCTCATTTGAAAAATCACCATGAAGTTTTTTATCTTCTTTTCCGATTCCAACGCCAATAATAATTTGGTCTTTATGCATATCTTCTTTTTTAATTACCTGTTTTTTTCCAACACATGAAATAACAATATCTGATTTTTGGATCAATTCATGAGGATTTTGAGTACTGGTATCAATTATCTGTACTTCTGTTCCTATTTCTTGAAGACCACTAATTATGGGAGCGCCTGCAGTCTCTCCTTTTCCTATGACACTAATTTTTTTGCCTTTGAGAAATGAGATAAGAGAGTCTTCAAAATCAGTCGATATATACTCTAGGATATATTTTACTGCCATCCAAACAGGTACCTGAAATGGTGAATCAGCTCTAAATCCATCGACATCTTTTTGCGGAAGGATAGTATCAATGATCACTTGTTTATCAATACCTGCTGGTAATGGGCGCTGTACGATGATTCCATGCGTTGTGGTATCAGCATTAAGAAGTTCAATTGCGTTGACAACTTTATCGGTTGTTGTGTTTTCAAGACTGAAATGACTTGCTTTTATTGAGAGTTTTTCAGCCCATTTTAATTTTTGATTAACATATGTTTGCCAGCCTTCTTCCTCTCCTAATGTAATAATTGCCAGATGAGGTCTGATTCCATTGGATATAAGCTTATCAGCCTCTGCTTTTATAAGTGGGCGAATTTGGTCAGCAAGAACATTTCCTGAAATTTCCATCTGATTATTATACCAGATGTCGATGAGGTTCACAGTCCAAGGCTATTTGTCCACAGTAGTTAAAAATAACTATATATTTCTGTGAACCGTGAACTAATAACTATGAACGAAGATATTACTCTTCCTGTTCTGTGACACAAGTAGCGGCTGCTACTTTGTCATCTTTTTTGGAGAAACGCATAAGAATTACTCCCTGTGCATTACGAGATAATAATGGGATTGATTCAATATCAATTTTGACTACCTGTCCTTTTTGAGAGGTCATAATAATTTCTTTTCCATCACTTGGCAGTACTGCTGAGTACACAATCTGTCCGGTTTTCTCGTTAATATTTGCAACACGCACACCCTGACCGCCTCTGTTTTGATTTTTAAAGGCATCAACGCGTGTTTTTTTACCAAGCCCATTTTCCGCAATTACGAGTAAGTTAGCCATTTTGTCTTCTTTTGAGATTACATCGACTCCGACAACCATATCATCTCCAATGAGTTTAATTCCTCGTACACCCATGCTCGATCGTCCTGTTGCTCTTATTTGGCTCTCATTAAAACAAATGATTTTTCCATTTGCCGTAACGAGTAATACATCATCGTCACCACTCGTAAATCGTGCCCATGTCAGACTGTCAGTATCAGCAATTTTAATAGCAATAATACCGTTCTTACGAATATTAGCAAACTCAGTTAATTTAGTTTTTTTCACTTCACCTTTTCTTGTTGCAAGCATGACAAACTCTTTTTCTTCTTTTTGCTGCGGATTGTATGTGAGAATGGAGCTAATTGTTTCGCCCGACTCTGTGTTCAATAGATTGGCAATTGCTTGTCCTTTGGCTATACGTGAACTCTCAGGGATCTCAAATACACGAGTCTGATAGACTTTTCCTTTATTTGTGAAGAATAGAATATATTCATGAGTTTGAGAGAAAAGAATGTGATCAATGATATCATCTTCTTTAGTTGTCATTCCCATGACCCCTTTACCTCCGCGTTTTTGGGTTTTAAATGATGCCATACTTTGGCGTTTGACATATCCGGTCTTAGTAACTGTGATGACAGTTGGCTCATTTTGAATTAAGTCTTCGTCTGAGAATTCATCTGCCTTTGAGGTGTATACGCGAGTACGCCGCTCGTCTGCATATTCTTTTTTAATCTCTTTTATCTCATCACGTATTACTGTTAACATTTTGATTGGATCACCTAAAATAGATAAAAGATAGTCAATTACTGCTTTAACACTCTTCCACTCTTCTTCTAATTTTTGACGCTCAAGAGCAGCGAGGCGGCGAAGCTGCATATCAAGAATAGCAATCGCCTGAATATCTGAGAGCTTATATTTTTCCATCAAGTTAGTGCGTGCTTCATCTGCACTCTTTGAGTTACGGATCAACTGAATAACTGCATCAATGTCGTTAACAGCAATTAAGAGTCCGTCAAGGATATGCAGTCGTGCTTGTGCTTGTCGTAGCTCAAATTGTGAACGCTTGGTTACTACATCAAAACGATGTTTTATGTATTCTTCAAGGATAAGTTTTAAGTTACAGGTTCGTGGTATACCATTTACGAGGGCAACCATATTCGCAGGGAATGATGTTTGCAATGCCGTAAGTTTATACAGGTTATTAAGGATTTTTTTCGGTGCGACATCTCGCTTTAATTCAACAACAACCCGAATGCCTGCTCTATCTGATTCATCACGGAGGTCAGAAATACCATCAAGTTTTTTATCTTTTGCCAGTTCTGCAATGCGAGCTACAAGCACTGCTTTATTTACTTGATATGGAAGTTCACGAATAATAATTGCGCTTTTTCCATTGTTAAGCTCCTCTATCTCAGCTATTCCTCGCATGAGTACACGTCCACGGCCGGTTCTATAAATGTTTTTTATTTCATTGGCATCAAAAATTGCACCGCCAGTTGGGAAGTCTGGACCTTTTATATGCTCAAGCAGGTCATCAATTGTAGTATCAAAAGTAAATGGAAAATATACTTCCTGGGTGTTTAGAATATTTGTTGTTTCACCATTTGTATCTGTTTCTCCTGTTACGTCTGGTGCTGCAAGTCCTTCTATTCGCTGTGCTTTGTTAATACTGAAAAGAATTGCATCAATAACCTCGGTGAGATTGTGGGGAGGGATTTTTGTTGCCATACCAACAGCAATTCCTTCACTTCCCATCAATAATAAATTAGGAAGGAGTGCTGGTAACACAACAGGTTCTTCTTCTGATCCATCAAAATTTGGAGTAAATGCAATGGTCTCTTTTTGGTAATCACGCAATAATTCTTCTGCAATTTTAGTAAGTCTTGCTTCAGTGTATCGATATGCAGCAGGGCTATCACCGTCAATTGATCCAAAATTACCTTGTCCGTCAATGAGAGGATATCGAAGGCTCCATTCTTGGGCAAGACGCACCATTGCATCATATACAGCCATATCTCCATGAGGATGATATTTTTTAAGTACTTCTCCGACTACACCGGCGCACTTTGAGTATTTATGATCGTGTGTTAGTCCAAGATCTCTATACATCGCGTATAAAATACGGCGATGCACTGGTTTAAGTCCGTCTCGTATATCAGGTAATGCACGAGATACAATAACAGACATCGCATAATCCAGATATGCTTTTTTCGCTTCTTGCGATATATCAATGTGTTGTAGTTTTCCTATATCTTCCATAATTAATGAAAAAGTTAAAAATCAAAATTTAAAATTATAATGCAAAAGTCAAAAGTATTCTTAAATTTTATTTTTTCCTTTGACCTTTGCCTTTTAACTTCAAACTATTTATAGTTTGCAATTGATTTCTCAATTTCTGCAATGGCGTTGTCTTTCCCTTTCCATTCGCGTACCTTGACCCATTTTCCTGGTTCAAGCGCTTTATAGTTCTCAAAGAAATTTTTAATTTTTGCTTTGAGTGCTTCTGGTAACTCTGATACATCAGAATATGTTCCAAACAACGGATCAATTTTGCTTGGTGGGACAGCAAGAATTTTACTATCAATTCCTGACTCATCTTCCATTTCTAGCATGCCGATTGGCAGTACTGGAATTGCCGCACCTGGTGCCACTGATTGGTCTGATAATACTAACACATCAGTTGGATCACCGTCTTCAGCCAACGTATTTGGAATAAAGCCGTAGTTAAAAGGAAAATGCATCGCTGTATGCAAAAAACGATCTACCATAATAAGACCACTGTCCTTATCAAGTTCATATTTGATTGAGCTTCCACTGGGAATCTCAACTAACACATTTACTTCATGTGGCGGATTTTTTCCTGTTGCTAAATTCATAGTATAGTAATCACCATCCTTTGTCTCGCAAAATATTTTTATATGTTCCGTGCGAGACTACGGAACAATTGTTTACAATCTTAAATATCCAAGGTTGCGCGAGTCGCATTTTCTTGAATAAAGTTTTTTCGTGGTGGAACTTCTTCTCCCATAAGCATGGTAAAGACGCGGTCTGCTTCCTCTGCATCCTCTACCATTACTTTTTTCAATACTCTATTTTTTGGATCGAGTGTTGTTTCAGCAAGTTGGTCTGGATTCATTTCCCCAAGACCTTTATATCGCTGGATGCTGAATGTTTTGCCATTTCCATATTCTTTTAAGATTTTTTCTCGATCTTCATCATTGTATGCGTACCAGGAATTTTTACCAATGGTTACTTTATACAATGGAGGCTGTGCAATATAGAGATATCCATTCTCAATTATTGGATAAAGGTATCTATAGAAGAAGGTGAGTAATAATGTTGCAATGTGTTCGCCATCAACATCTGCATCAGTCATGATGATAACTCTGTGGTACCGTAATTTATCTAAATTCATGGTATCACCAATTCCCATACCGAGTGCGATAATCAAATCTTTTAATCCCTCATGTTCCATTACTTTATCAATACGGGCACGTTCTGTGTTCAAAATTTTACCTTTTAGAGGCATAATTGCCTGGAATCTACGATCCCGACCCATTTTCGCAGATCCTCCTGCTGAGTCTCCCTCAACAAGGAATAGTTCTGATAATGCAGGATTTCTTTCCTGGCAATCAGCAAGCTTACCTGGTAAAGACCCACCCTCAAATGCTCCTTTTCGCAAAATTGCGTCTTTTGCCGCACGTGCAGCAAGTCGTGCTTTGACTGCAAGCATTGCTTTTCCGAGAACGCCACGGGCATCTTGTGGATTTTCCTCAAAGTAGGTGTCTAGTCCTTCTTTTACGACTGATTGAACAACAGTTTGAATCTCAGAATTACCTAGTTTTCCTTTAGTTTGACCTTCAAACTGAATCTTATCCTGCTCCATTCGAATAGATACAATCGCAGTTAGTCCTTCTCGGGCGTCATCACCGGTAATAGTTTCATTGTCATTCTTGAACATATTTTGTTTTTTCCCATAATCATTGATTGCACGGGTTAATGCCATCTTAAATCCAGTGACATGGGTGCCACCATTGACAGTATTAATAACATTTACAAACGACTCAAGATTTTCAGTAATACCATCGTTGTATTGCAATGCTACTTCGACCATTACTTCATTTACTTCTTTAGTCATATAAATGATCGGATGAACTGTATCTTTATTTTCATTGAGTTTACGAACAAGTGATTTAATACCTCCTTCAAAGTAATAATTCTTTTCGATAATGTTTTCACCTCGAAGGTCAAAGAAGTGGAAAAAAAGTCCTGATACCAAAAATGCGCGTTGTTGAATCATTCGCAGAATCATCGGATCTTCAAAATTAACCGTTTGAAAAATAGAGTCATCAGGGGTGAAAGATACGGTGGTGCCATTTTTTAATCCTTTGAATTTTGCGGCGATCAGAGAATCATTAAGTCGGGATTCAGAAATCTTTAGTTCTTGTAGATCAGTTTGTGGAATTCCACGTGAGTATTCTTGCCGATATACTTTACCATTACGGCGTACTTCTACCCACATGTTATTAGAAAGTGCATTTACCACAGATGCACCAACACCATGTAAACCACCTGATACTTTATATGCGCCTTCACCAAATTTTCCTCCGGCATGTAACTTGGTCATAACTACTTCAAGACCACTTTTGCCATACCCTTGCACGGTATCAGTCGGAATACCACGGCCATCGTCAACTACAGTAGCACTGCCATCTTTGTTAATAATAATCCAGACATTTTTTGCATGACCAGCCAATGATTCATCAACGGAGTTATCAATTATTTCACGGAGACACTCATGCAGACCGACAACATCAGTTGACCCAATATACATACCGGGTCTTTTTCGTACTGGTTCGAGTCCTTCAAGAACTTGGATTTGCTTTGCGGAATAATCTTTTGCAGACATGTGTATTGTAATCTAATTATACCAAATTTGTGCGTATTTTGCGAGGTTATTACTATTAAATCAAGCAAAACATACAACAAGTAATAGTTATACTACACTATACACCACTTAGTCAATTGGTCCGTATGTATTTATCCTAAATTGGCGGTCTGAAAAAGAATTATTACGAGAACAGTTGAGAAAGATTTATATGATTTGATATAGGGTGACATTAAAAACGTGAGCGGATGTGCTTGAGAGAGAATCGCTGATCTGCGTCTGTTTTTTTGTGAGGGTTAAAAATATTGTGAGGATCAAAAATGTTTTTTACCTCTTTGAAAATCTCAAACATTTCCGGTCCATACATTTTTTTAATGACATGCCCTCTAATCATTCCGTCATTATGTTCTGCAGAAATTGATCCTTTAAATTCAAGAACCAAGTTATTAACTTCTTCCTGAACAACCTGTATTTTTTCCCGTTCTGATTCTTTCTCAATTTCCATAAGCGGGATAATGTGAAAATTCCCATCACCCATGTGTCCGGCAAGTGTTGAATGAACCTCATGTTTATCGAGAATTTCAGTTAAGCGTGGAAAGAAATCTATTAAATATTCTGGTTTTACAATAAAATCATCAATAAACGGTGCAGTATGTTTATTCTTTACATTTTTCCGTAAGAGATTAAAGCTCTCTCTTCGAATTGCAAAATAGTTATCTGCTTCTCGTTCTGATTTTACCTCTACAATCTTGATCTTATAAATCGATAAATCAGACTTTAATGCGGCGATTTTTTCATGAACTTCGCGGGTGGTTGATCCGTCAAATTCTGCAAGTAAGGTAAATTTAGGCATTCCTTTTAAAGCAAATGAAACAAGGTTTGGCGAGAACTGGATACCCATCTCAATTGTTCGGGCAAGTCCTAGTACTGTTGCAAATTGAGGCATGAATCTGATAGCAAGCTTTAATGTCTCATCATCAAAAGCTTCAAAACTTTCAGGTTTATGTTTTACTACATCAGTAATTAAATGCGGTAATACATTAATATCATTTACATAAATAACCAGAAGTCCATAGTGCTTTTTGCGAGGAATGAGCCGTACTGTTGTTCTTGTATTTATTCCAAGTGTTCCTTGTGCTCCCACGAATATTTTTGTTAAGTCAAAACGTTCACGATCCCAAACATCCCAAATATTATATGCGGTTGAGTTCTTGCTGACATCAGGTTTGGCACTCTTAATTAAATCATAGTTCTTTTCAATCAAGTTATACATCCGTTTATAAATTTTTCCTTCAAAGTCATTTTGTTGCATCTTTTTATCTAATGCATCTTTGGTGAGAGGGAAAAATGAATGTTCATTTCCATCTGATAGAACCATATTCAATTTTTTAACATACTCAATTGTTTTTCCATATGAAAGTGTTTTTTCTCCTCCTGAGTTATTATTTACCATTCCTCCTAACGCACAGATGTTTTTTGATGCAGGATATGATGGTAAGAGTAACTTACGCTTGAGAGTTTTCTTTTCAAATTTGCGGTAGAAAACACCAGGCTCGACAATTGTCCCCTCTTCTTGAATTTCTCCAATATGGGTAAAATATTTCGTAAAATCAATAATAATTGAGTCATTAATAGCACCTCCAGACATGTCTGTTCCTCCACTTCGCGCAGTAAGAGATAACTTCGGGAATTGTTTTTTATGTGTAGTTACGAAATTGACAAGTTGTTTGACATCTTCGCGGTCTTTTGGAAATACTACAACTTGGGGTTTTATCTCAAAAAGGCTTGTATCGTGACTATATAACGAAAGTGTTTGTTCATCATATGCAATATCTCCTTTTAAAAATTGTTTTAATTTCTCAATTAATTCTGCTGTCTCCATAATTTACTCTTCCAACTCATACTCGCGACTCTCTTTATTATGAGTTGGGTATTGTTTTTTACCGTGTGGTACGAAATGTTTTTATGATAGATACCAGTGCTACTATTTCAATCGCTGCCATGAGAAGATTTACACTATTTGTTGATGGACTTGTCCAGCCTGATGATAACCAGAATGTTATATTGAGAAAAAGCCCCACAAGTAGTCCTATTATGAGCATTGTATATGCAACAAATGTAAGTCTTTTTTTATACAGTTGATATACTACAGCACCTATAATACTGATACCTGCAATAAGTTCGCCTAAAATGGTTAAATTCCCGAATACTATAGAATTAGGTATTGCTATGTCTGTTAAGAAAGACTGAACAGGAGGATAAGGATTCTCACTTGCAAAATAGCCTAATGTTTTCGCAAGACCATTGACAAATGTTCCTCCGGTAATTTTGCCATACCCACTCTGTACAAAAATATATCCAACAACGAGTAAGATATAGGATACATATGGATTGAACGCTTTGTTTTTCATTACTGTCTAAATTCCGTATCTTCTACTACTATACATGATTTGTTATTTTTTTGCTCAGTGCGTTTGCTTATAACGTACATACTAGCTAAGTAGAAATCAGGAGATAATTGTAAAAATACCATTTACTGGATTTAAGAGGATTTTAAAAAAGATTGTTGAATTTTAATAGTGAGAGTCAAGTAAAAATTTAGCACACAGGGATGATGTCTGATCAAGGGAGAATCTCCGCAATCAGCAGCGGAGAACTCCCCAATCTACTATCGTGGTCGTGGTCTCCTTTTCTGTTGGAACCTCCAATCATCAAACCTCCAGCGAAGATCAATCACCTTTGAATTGAAATACACTGGGTATATTCCAACTACCATCATGGCCAAAAAGACCATTGGATTATGGTAGCGATATAGCAAGAATAGGACGAGAGCTGGCATCAATCCTGTATATAGCTGTGCTATATATTGCCAGTTATGCTTCCCATACTTGTTTACTTGACGTATGAAGGTCCTGGGATTTAATCCCAAGCCCATCTTTCGCATGGTAACCAGAGCTTTTCCAATACCGACGCCCAGGTAAAACCCGCAGATTGCAGGTAAAAACCACCTAGGGTTCCAGATTGATAGGAGGAGAACAGATATGAGGATACCAAACGAGAATGTGTATGGAAAACGCACCTTTTCCCCCTTTGATTGTTACGAGTCAAAAACCGCCTCACTACCCTCATTTAGACATAAAGGCACTAAAGCGATTTTTGCTCATTTTCCCTGTGTGCTATTAAAGAGCGACACATCGCTAAAATACATAAAAATATTTCATTAATAGTGTCACTATAAATTATACAATAACTGGAATAAATATCAACCCATAGTAACATAGAGAGCACTATTGATGAATTTAGATAATAAGGCTTTAGACTGAGTTATTGCCCATTAAGTATTCTACCCTCCCCTCACAATCAGAAAATATTACACCTTCCAGGTGGTTTAGGTTCACACCTCTTCTTCAATTAACAAATGTTTTATTTTTTCTAACTGATAAGCATAATCCATATGGTCAGTTACAAATTTGTTGTAATCTTCTCTACTTTTAAAGTTTGATATAACAGATAATGTATCTATGTTTCTATTAGGAATATCAGACAGGTAATACTTATATGATGACCAGGGATATGTATGCAATTGCTCTACTTCAATTAGTGATGAGACATAGGGGTTCAAATGAATGTATCGTGAAACATGAAGAAGCTGTTCGGTTGTTTCGATATATACAGCTTTGAATACTCCTTGGAACAGTGGTCCTGCTCTTCTGTGCTTGGTATTATAGTATCTGGTAAAGCTATTGGTGAAATCAGATATAAACTTAGAAACACCTCCATCTTCATTTTGTTTCAATAGAAAATGAAAATGATTTGACATAAAACAATATGCTATTATGGAAACTTTTTGAGGCAAATTTTCAGCTCGTTTGAGGTAAAGAATCTTGTCTTCCAAGGACAGATTGAGAAATGTTGAAAATTTTATTGATGGACTTGA
The DNA here is from genome assembly GCA_964448725.1 of uncultured Gammaproteobacteria bacterium. Taxonomy (GTDB): domain Bacteria; phylum Patescibacteriota; class Microgenomatia; order Levybacterales; family GWA1-39-11; genus JBDHUV01. The sequence goes on from CAYVAJ010000009.1 coordinate 23,740, forward strand.
ATTTTGATAAAAGCGAAATGTCTCAATCGCTCTCTCATAATCTCGTTTTGTATGAAATGTAGTTCGTTTATCCAGTCCTCTATTAAATACATGATAAGTAAATCCGGTGGTAAAGACAATTTTACGCTTAGTTGGCATGGACTTAGTATATCCTAAATAAGTAAAGGTGTGAACGTATTCCACCTGGAGGGTGTATAAACAGAAGTGTATCAATAATTTAGTTGCATGCACTCAGTTGCTCTTAAGAAGTTGTAGCTGTATGACTATGTAGCAACTTCTTGTTAATAGAAAGCCATGAGTTTAGTTACTGTATCTGCGTAATGAGGCTGTAGATTGGGGTGATGACGGCGAAGATGAGGAATCCGACTGAGAGACCAAGTGTTACAATCAGGATTGGCTCGATGGATGTGGTGAGTGTTTTAATCTTGAGATTCATGTCGCGTTCAAAATATTCTGCAAGCTTAAGTAAACTTTCGTCCATCTTACCAGTAGACTCCCCTACTTTGACCATCTGTATAACAATTGGTTCAAAGATGTTTTGATTATCAAGTGCTGTTGAGAGCGGGACTCCTTTTTCGACCAAAATACTTGAGGCAGTAATTGCATGGCGATAGTGATAGTTACCAGCAACCTGTGAGGTGATATTGAGTGATTGAATAATAGATGATCCAGATGCGATAAGTAGCGAAAGAGTTCTTGCAACTTCATCTACGATTGATAATTCAATAATTTTTCCAATAACCGGAATCTTAATTTTTATTTTATCAATTGTTCTCATACCAGCTTCTGTTCTTTGAAATCTTCTCAACAGGAAAAATCCTCCAATTGCACCTACTATCACAAGCGGGAAGAATGTGGTGAATATTTTTGACATACTCAGAACAAGTTGCGTTGAGAACGGTAATTCAAGATTAAGACTATCATATAAATTACCAAGTTGCGGAATAACAAAAATATTCATGACAATAATGACACCAACCATACCAATTACAATAATAAAAGGATAAAATAACGCAGATCTAATCTGTTTTTTCATATCCTCTGATCTTTCTAAGTTTTCTGCAAGCCTTGCTAATACTTTATCGAGTAATCCTCCTGTTTCAGCAGCCTTAACCAATGCTATATAAACTTCTGTAAAAGTCTCAGGATGTTTAGCCAGTGCTCTTGAAAAAGATGCTCCTTCTGATACATCGGCGATTAAATCATCAATAATCGAACTCATTGCAGGATTATTTGACTGTTTTTTGAGGATTGTCAGGGATTCAAGCAATGTCAATCCGGTAAGGATCATTGAAGAAAGCTGGCGGGTAAAAATTACTACATCTGATTTTTTAACTTTTTGAAGTATTTTGAGCGATGTATTAATATTTTTTCTTTCTTTAATAGAAAGCGGAGTGATTTCTTTTGAACGGAGAAAGCCAAGTACTTCTTTTTGTGAGTTTGCTTCAATAAGTCCTTTTTCTTTTTCTCCTTTGTTGTTGATACCGAGATACTGGAATTCCATATACGAGTATTATGCGAGATGTCTGTTCAATGCTTCAGATCGAACTGCGTACTGTAGTGCGATTTCGCGTGTTATTTTCCCCACTTTAACGAGCTCTGCAAGTGATGCCTCAATTGTATTCATGCCAGTATCCTGTGATGTCTCAATAATAGAATCAATTAAATGTGTTTTTCCTTCACGTATATTTGACCTGATTGCATTTGTCCCAATAAGGACTTCTGTTGCCAAAGCTCTACCCCCAGTGATTTGAGGCAATAATCTTTGAGAAATGATTCCTTGAAGAGTAGATGCCAGCTGTGTGCGGATTTGACTTTGCTGACGTGATGGAAACGAGTCGATAATTCTGTCAATAGTCTGTGATGCAGAATTGGTATGAAGTGTTGAAAATACCAAATGTCCTGTCTCTGCAATCGTAATTGCTGATGCAATACTATCTGCATCCCGCATTTCACCGATAAGGACAACATCAGGGTCTTCTCGAAGCAACGCTTTTAAGCTTTCATCCCATGAGTACGTATCATGTCCGATTTCTCGTTGTGAAACAATACTCCTTCCTTTTGGGTATACGTACTCAATCGGATCTTCAATGGTAATAATATTATCTGTACGCGTCATATTAATTTCATTAATCATGGCAGCAAGCGTTGTTGTTTTTCCATGTCCAGTCGGACCAGTTACCAGAACTAATCCTTGTTTGAGTGCAGTAAATGTATGACATGCTTTAGGAAGAAAAAGTTCTTCGATTGTTTTAACCTTTGCAGGAAGCAATCGAAATGCTGCAGCCAGTGTCTGCCGTTGATAGAAAATATTAATACGAAAACGTGCTTTTGCTTCTCCCAGTTCATTTACACCATAGTCATAGGAAAAATCAAGGCTGCGGTTATTTATAAGCAATTCCCGTTGTGTATCTGAGATAATCGATAGAAGCATTGACTCAACGTCTGTAGTGGTTATTGCGTTATAAGTGGTAATAAAATGTAATGCTCCGTCAATGCGAATAACCGGTGGAACGCCTACTCGTAAATGTAAATCAGATGCTTTACTTGTTAAGGTATGTTCTAATAGTTCTTGTAATTTAGGATTCATGATATTAGATTAAGAATTGAAAATTGCGCCTCCACGCGCCACCATATAAGGGCAAGTACTCTTGGAGTGAAGTGGGAAGTGCCCAGGGGGTGAAATATGAGAAATAAAAAAAACTTTCATTATCTTATTATTTATTGTTTACGTATAACTTTCAACTCTCAATTTTAGCTTTGTGCTACTCTGAGTATCTCGTCAACTGTTGATATTCCCTCAAGCACTTTAAGATATCCGTCTTGTTTCATAGTGATCATTCCCTCCTGTACTGCCTGATTTTCAATTGTACGGGCATCTGCTTTTTCAAGTATCATACGTGATATCTTTTCTGAAATTGGCATGACTTCAAACACACCGATACGGCCAAGATATCCTGATTGTCCACAAAAGTCACACCCTTTTCCTTTGTAGAGTTTTGCTGGAGTTGTAGCCTGTGTGGCGGGCATTAATGGCCCCAGGGTACGCTTTATTTCCTCCATGATTCCATTTGGAGGGGTGTATTCAATTTTGCACTGGGTGCAGATTTTACGCGCAATACGTTGTCCGATTACAGCATTTATTGTTGAAGCCAGAAGAAAATTTTCAGCTCCCATATCAATTAATCGAGGAAGTGTCCCTGCAGCACTGGAGGTATGGAGTGTTGAAAATACCAAATGTCCGGTGAGAGCTGCTTGAATCGCGAGCTCTGTTGTTTCTTTATCACGAATTTCTCCGACCAAGATAATATTAGGATCTTGTCGTAAAAATGCTCGTAGTCCAGTTGAAAAACTTAATCCAACATCTGCATTAACTTGTACCTGATTAATACCGGCAATTTGATATTCAATCGGATCCTCAAGTGTCATAATATTTACACGGGTCGTATTAAGCTTGGTAAGTATTGAGTATAGTGTAGATGTTTTCCCTGATCCTGTAGGTCCGCAGACAATAATGATTCCATGCGGTCTAAGAATTGATGCTTCCAGATTTTTCAATGCATTTCCGCGAAGTCCTAAATCGTTCAGTGTGGGGACACCGCCTGATTTTCGTAAAAGGCGAAGTACTATTTTTTCCCCCCATGCAACAGGAAGTACGCTGACACGTAAATCTGCTTCTTGATTGCCGAATTTAAAATTAAATCTCCCATCCTGAGGAGTCCTGTGTTCGTCAATTTTAAGATCTGATAAAATTTTAATGCGTGAAGTAACTGCTTCTTGTACTGCTTTTGGTAGAGACAGACGTTCATATAATATTCCGTCTATTCGATATCGAACACGCATTCTGTCTTCCTGTGGTTCTATGTGAATATCTGAAGCACGACTTTTCATCGCATACTCAAGAGTCGTTGCAACTATTTTTGCAATAGGAGCATCTTTAATGACACTTGCAATACTCTCTTTATCAAATGTTTTAACATTACTTATTTGCTCACTTTCTTTGAGTGCTTCCTTAACTTCACCAACCAGCCCCGCAGAGTACATAGACTGAATTGATTCTTGTATTTCTTTGGGGATTGCCTGATATGCCGTAATTGCAAGTCCAGTCTTTTGTCTGATGAAATTGACTGCATCTAAGTCAAGCGGGTCTGCCATTGCCACTGAGAGAATATTTCTGTTTTTGTCAAAAGCAAAAGGAATAATACGGAATCTCTCGGCGATTGGTTTCGTGATAAATCCGAGTGCTTCAGGAGAAGCAGGGAGTGATGTCAAAGAAATAAATGGGACGTTAATAAGTTTTGCACGCGCCTCATAATACTTTTCTTCTGAGATAATCTGTGCATCATGCAGTACACGATCAATATGAACTCCTTTATTTGCTGACTCAACTTTTAACATTGAGTATTGGTCGGGGGTCAAAAGACGTTCTTCAAATACAATATCAGTAACTGAGCGTTCATTACTGGTATTGGCTTGTGCAAATACTCCTTGCACTCCGAGTCCATTGTTTTGCTGGGCAGAATTATCCATAAAATTAACGTAATTAACCTAATTGCCCTAATTTCAAAAAATGACAAATGATTAAAGTACTCATGTAATATCTATATTAAAATTTAGTGTTTCTGAATCGTTTAGGTCAATTAGTAACTAGAATAATTAGAAATTAAAATATTACTTACTTATATTCAATCGTAGGTGAAATAATGCTAGAATGTCAATATGCAGAGTTTTGTACTAGTTGGCCAGGTATCAGATCGTGAGTCCTACATCCAAACCGTTATTGCAGGCAATAGTATTGCTTCTTACTCAATTACCCGCCTTGAAGATTCGATTAAAATAGCAGATATTCATGAGATTCTCAAGAAAATGCGGATTCAAGCAGCACAAAATGAAAAGCGTTTAGTGATTTTTTCAGGAACATTGACAATTCCAGCACAAAACGCCCTGCTTAAATTCCTCGAAGAGTTAGCAGACTCCGATATTGTTATTTTTGCAGTTGATACAAAAGATGAGTTATTGGATACTATTATTTCCCGATGTCAAATTGTGATGCTTCATTCTCAGGAAGAGCAGAAAGAGCGAACTTCAGAGTTACAGTGGGATGCTCTTTTCTTTCAAGATACACAATTTGAAAAAAAACTTTTAGAGGTAGCTCAGGCAATACAAACACGAGAACAATTTGAAGAATTTCTTTTATCTCTGAGGAGAAATATTATTGATCAAGTTATGAGCAAGAATAACACCAAGGTTTATTCTGCAGTACTTCTTTTAACTTATCTGCATCGTCAATATCAGTACATAAAAGAAAATAATCTCAATCCGAAATTTACCATAGAATCTGCAAGTATTCACAATTCACAGACCTTAATGTAAGAAATTTGAGCAATCTATTGACATGTGCTTATCGGTATAGTTATCATAAATCAAGATATGAAATTGTTACTGCCCAACACTCAAAAAGGTTTTACACTTGTTGAACTACTCGTTGTTATTGCAGTTCTAGGAGTACTCGCCGCAGGAGTACTTGTTGCAATCAATCCTCTTGAACAATTAGCTCGTGGAAGAGATGTCTCAAAGAAAACGGCAATTACTGAATTGGGACGAGGGTTGAACACTTATCTCACTACACAACATGAACTACCAGATGGTAATGATGCTTCAGGAGGATTTGCTTCTGCATTGGCAGCATCAGGTGAGATTAGAGTTGTTCCTACAAACCCATCATCTCAACAATGTGATGATATTGCCTCTAATACAGCAACAGCAGGGGTAGAAAATGGATATTGTTTTGAAAAAGATGCAAACAATGAGTATGTTGTGTACGCACCAGTTGAATCCGCATCAGAAGCATTAAATGCCAATAATGGCACTGATTGTGCCGCTGGAACCACAGCATATGTTGTGTATTCCTCAGCTGCAGGACGTACTGGATTAGTATGTTCAGCTGACGTAAATCCTGGACTTACCGCTCTTAACTAATTACTTCTCTAATATTCCATATTTACTTATTTCAAATGTGCGTACTACTATGTTTTTTATAACTGTAGTAAACCTCGATATTAATCACCAAAATTTTAATGATTATATGTTGGTAAATACGATTTTAGGCACAATTGTAATAAAATAAAGCAACCTATTGACATGTGTTGATGAATGTGATTATCATTAAATCAGATATGAAATTGTCACTGCCCAACACTCAAAAAGGTTTTACACTTGTCGAACTCCTCGTTGTTATTGCAGTTCTAGGAGTACTCGCCGCAGGAGTACTTGTTGCAATCAATCCTCTTGAACAATTAGCTCGTGGAAGAGATGTCTCAAAGAAAACGGCAATTACTGAATTGGGACGAGGGTTGAACACTTATCTCACTACACAACATGAACTACCAGATGGTAATGATGCTTCAGGAGGATTTGCTTCTGCATTGGCAGCATCAGGTGAGATTAGAGTTGTTCCTACAAACCCAACTACGCCAGGGTGTACTATTACTGCATCAGTTAATGCGGGAGCACAAGGTGGATATTGTTATGAGAAAAATGCAAATAATGATTATGTGATATACGCGCTTGCTGAATCCGCATCAGAAAAATTAAATGCAAATAATGGTGCTAATTGCCCTACCGGACAATCAGCATATATTGTGTACTCTTCAGCTGCAGGACGTACTGGATTAGTATGTTCAGCTGACGTAAATCCTGGACTTACCGCTCTTAACTAATTGTATTCGCTTTTCCCTTCTAATATAACTTTAGAATTTATTCAATTTTTCATATAATTATTCTATGCTTGATTTCATTGTATATATTTTTTTGTTTATACTAGGGACTATTATAGGAAGTTTTACTAATGTACTTATTGATAGAATACCTTCTCAAAAATTTTTATCAAAAAACCGCTCATACTGTGAATCATGTAAAAGGACATTACAGTGGTATGATTTATTTCCGCTCGTCTCATATCTCCTTTTACAAGGAAAATGTAGATATTGTAAAAAATCAATTCCTCTCCGAATTTTTTTAGTTGAGCTGCTTATGGGGATAAGTTTTGTTCTATTCTATGTACTTTTTCCTGTTGCTTCTCTTAAAATATTTGTACTGCTGCTGATAGTATGTACTATCTTGGTTGCAATATTTTTTATTGATGCAAAACACCGAATAATCCCTGATTCTCTGCTTCTTAGTTTATTACTTACTACTCTTCTCTATCACATTTTTTCTAACCATGAATTGATACCATATCTTCTGGCGGGAATTGGATCATTTTTATTTTTTCTTCTCCTTTTTCTCGTTACAAAAGGCAAAGGAATGGGATTTGGAGATGTGAAATTCACGTTCATTATAGGTTTTTTGCTTGGGTTTCCTGCAGCGGTGATATCGTTATATGCTGCCTTCTTGACAGGTGCGATTATCTCGATCATACTGATAGTAACAGGTAAAAAAAAGGCACGCGGTAGCGTAATCGCATTTGGCCCATTTTTAATAATAGGAATTATCATTGCAGCATTATATACCAATGAAATTATTTCACTTTTTTTTTAATAGATTAAGGTCTCAAGTTTTGGTTAAAACTCAGCATTTTGTTTATCAAAAACTCTCTATTCTCCATTCTTCATTCTCACCCCAAGGGCACTTCCCACTTCACTCCAAGAGTACTTGCCATTACATGGTGGCGCGTGATGGCGCAATTCAAAAGGGTTTTACGCTCATTGAATTACTGGTAGTAATGGGTGTTATAGGTACACTTGCAGCAGGACTTGTGGTAATTATGAATCCTACAGCCATGCTTGCAAAAGCACGGGATGCACAGCGAAAAAATGATTTAAATCAAATACAACAGGCGCTAGAAACATATTATGATGACTATAATAGCTATCCAGCTGCGCTCTCAGATCTCTCCTCAAGTACTGCAACATATATGGAAGTTATCCCTAATGATCCTGTGGACTCAAAATATAAGTACACATATACTGCTTTTAACGGTGGACAGATGTACCGATTATATTCCTATATTGAAACAGATAGTGACCCGAATATTTGCTCAGGTGCCCGGTGTCCAAATGCAACTCCAAATGCTTGTGCCTCAGCAGTTGATGTACAAGGAGAATGCCGATTTGGTGTATCAAGCCCAAATACATCTCCATAGAAATTAAGAGTTGAAAGTTGAAAATAGAGAATTATTAAGAAAACGTTTGGAATGGATAATAATGACTGGAAATTAAAATTTTTTAAAAGGATTAAGGACTTTTCAGTATCAATTATTTTTTTATGCAATAAACTTCCTAAAACTGCCGCTGGGTTTGTAATTGCCCAGCAACTTATTAAATCAAGTACATCGATTGGAGCAAATGTTGTTGAAGCACAAAATACATCTTCACGGAAAGATTTTATTCAGAAAATGAGCATCTCATTACGTGAAGCAAATGAAACTGTCTATTGATTGGAATTGCTTTTAGAAGCTAAATTAATTGATGTGAGTAGTATTGAGAAAACATAAAAGAATCACGTGAAATTGTCACTATGTTGACATCAATTGTTCGATCATCTAAATTAAAGTAAGGGGTAATATGGCTTGGTATATTAAAAAAAATAAAAGCAAATTTTCAATTTTCAACTCTCAATTTTCACTCCAAGGGCACATCCCACTTCACTCCAAGAGTACTTGCCATTACATGGTGGCGCGTGGTTGCGCAATTCAAAAAGGCTTTACGCTTATTGAACTTATTGTTGTTATATCAATTATTGGTATCCTTTCAACAGTACTTGTAGCTAATTTTATGCAAGTACGGTATAAAACACGGGATGCAGTTCGTAAAAAGGATTTAGAACAGATTCGTCTTTCGTTAGAATCATACAGGACTGATGTGGGATCATATCCTGCAAGTCTCTATAGTGTTGCAGCTGATGCAGATTGTCCTAAAGGTAACTCGATAAGTTCAGGGTCAACTACCTATATGAAAGAGATCCCGTGTGATCCTAGAGAACCCACAAAGCAATATTATTATGAGGCTGTTGGAAGTTCCCGACTTCAATATGTGCTCTATGCATGCGCAGAAAACGAAAATGACCAAACTGCAATATCTGATGCAGTTATAACTACCCACTGTGCTGTGGCAGATAACTGGAATGAGATCGGGTTTAAAGTTACTAATCCGTAGTATAATGCATGCGCAAACTTATCACACAATATTTCAATTTCCAACAAGACGGATTCACGCTGCTTGAATTACTGGTAGCAATCTCAATATCAGTATTGATTGCTGGAGGTGGCTTTTTCTCATTTGTTGAATATTCGCGCTCACAAGCATTGCACCAAGCAGTGAATGATGTACAGTTTGCATATGTCCAAGCAAGAAATAACGCAATTTCAAATGTAAAACCAGGAAATGGTACGTGTAATACATCAAGTACCCTGTTAGGGTATCAGGTTGTCTTGGGACAAGATAGTGGCGGGTCATATTATACTGTTGAATTGGTCTGTTTAAATGGAGGTATCACAGAAACAGCTGGTGAAAAGCAGTACCTTCCTTCAGATGTAAAGATGAAGGGCGTTACCAGTACTCTTATTGCTTGTTCAGGAGTAAAGTATACAGTCATTAACGGTAATGTATCTCCTGCTGCACCTGAGACACAAATTCCCTGTACATTTGAAATATATCATGATGCAGATGCACAGGGGTTAAAACAACAAATTACTATTGAAAACGATGGAATGGTTACGTTACAATAACTCACATTTTGACTCAAGGAATTCTGAAAATATCAAGAATATTCAGAAAAGCTTCCTTTCACAGCAAGCAGGGTCTGCATTGCTGGAGGCAATTATCGCACTTGGAGCAGTTGTCTTGGCAATTGCGGGTATTGCCATCGTTGTTGCATCAAGCGCGAGTAATGCTGGCTTTATTCAAAATCAAAATCAAGCAAATAAGTATGCACAAGAGGGAATGGAGTATCTTCGCAGTGCACAAGACCAAAGCTATGCAAATTTTATCTCAACCTATACATTAGGTACAGAATATTGTTTGGGAGATGGTTTTACACGAGGCATTGAAGAAGACTGTGCAAATTACCGTCTAGATGATGGTAGATATATTCGCAGAGTAATGGTATCTCCTGCTGATGCTGCTCGTTGTGGAAATGTAGATCCTGAGAATACCCGATTGGTAAGTATTACTGTTTCATGGCAAAGCGGAAAATGTGATGTAAATACTGATTCTTTTTGTCATAATTCACAACTCGTTTCCTGTTTTTCACAGCCACCATTATTTGGTATAGCGCCTGACGAAGACCCTACGCCTACTCCAACTCCTACTCCTCCTCCAGTCTCAACGCCAACCCCTACTCCAACTCGTACGCCAACCCCAACCCCTACTCCTACTCC
>CAYVAJ010000009.1:34217-43703 GCA_964448725.1 uncultured Gammaproteobacteria bacterium
CCAACCCCTACTCCTACTCCACCTGCATCATGTATGCCTGTTGGAAGCTTTGGTTGTACCAGTAACGCTAATTGCTGCAGTAATAATTGCAACTTTTTCGTGTGTAGAAACTAATATATTATGAAAAAAAATGAAGGATATACATTAATTGAATTACTTGTTGTATCAGGAATACTTGTTGCGGTTTCAGGAATTATTGGAGGAATACTAATTTCCACGCTTCGAAGTTCTGATACTACAAGAACAAAAACTCACATTGCACAAAATGGGAATTATGCGCTATCAGCTATGAGTGAGTTAGTGAAACGTTCAAAAAATGTCACAGGAGTTGGAGAAATACAGAATTTTGTTGATTGTGTGAACGAGACACCTCCACAAGGAGAGTCATTAACACTCTTAATGCCAGAAGAAAAAGAGGTTGTGCTGTTTTGTGAGAATGATACGAAACGAATTGCTTCCAGCAGTGGGGAGACCACCTATTATCTTACGGGAGATGATTTGAGTATTGTTGAAGGAAGCTGCAGTTTTAAATGCCATCAAACTTCTCGTTTTACTCCTCCTCGGGTTGAAATTATGTTTCAGCTTGGAAAAGAAGATGGAGTCACTGGTGAGGTTGACGAAAATACAGTCGAGTTATTTCAAACTCAAATTAGCAGCAGAAATTTTATTAATAATTAAGTATAAATTGAGGGTGTTTTCTTGACATACGATCAAAAATCATTCTATGATGGAAGAAGAAATGAATACTCATAAATCCCAGTCCCATTCGATTGGCTCAGGGCAATCAGGTCAAATTTTGCTGATTGTTGTGTTAAGTATGGTTGTTGCTTTAACAGTAGGTCTCTCAATTGCTTCGCGTACAATTTCAAATTTAAAAATTTCTAAGCAAAATGAGGAGTCACAGCGAGCTTTTCAGGCGGCTGAAGCAGGATTAGAACGGGCTTCAAGACAGTTGTATGGGGGTAATACCAGCTCTATCAATGCTGATTTACAAAATAACGCATCTTTTACTGTTGATATTGATACACAAAGAAGTAACCAGATAGTACTTAACGGTAACGATATTGTGCAGCGTGCAGTAGGTTTGGATATATGGATGGGAGGAGAATATCCTAATTATGATAATCCTTTTACAGGGAGAGTTAGGTTATTCTGGGGACAGCCAGACCAAGAATGTACTGATACAGGAGATAATTATCCGCCTGCATTAGAAGTATTATTAATCTATGGTGGGGAAGATAACCCTCAATTGTTACGGGAGGTATATGACCCGTGTGGGAGTACGAGAACTCCTAACTCCGTAGCTGCGTCTGATGCACGAGGTAATCCTGTAGAAGGAACAACATTTCGATATTCAGCTATATTTCCAATCAGTGGAAATATGACAAATGCAATGATTATTAAAGTAATTCCTATATATAACTCAACACGATTAGGCTTGGCATATGTAAGTGGTACTCCAAACCAACTTCCTGCGCAAGGATCTGTGATTACTTCTACTGGTACATCAGGTGATACTGTACGCAAAATCACTTATTTTCAATCATATCCGCAAATACCCAATGAATTATTTCCGTATACTATTATTTCACAATGAAAATACGATTTGGACTCGATATAGGTACCACTGCTCTTAAAGTGGTATCGTTAAAAAAAGAAAACTCTCGTTTTGTACTCGATGCAGTTGGCTTTGCTCCAGTCGCAGTAAATAGTGTCTTATCAGAATCTCCTATAGATCAGCAAGCTCTAGCTGATTCTGTGAAAGATATTCTTAATCAAGCAGGAATAAAAGAACAGGAAGTGAATCTTGCTATTCCTGAGAGCAGTGTCTATACAAAAATAATTGAGATGCCCACTCTATCTGAACAAGAGCTGGCTGCTGCGCTTCGGTGGGAAATGGAACAGTATATTCCCATGCCTATTGATCAGGTGCGAACTGATTGGCAAATATTACGGAAGAATGAGACTGGTGAGAAAAAGATGGATGTGTTGCTAGTAGCCGCTCCTATTGCAACAATACATAAATATGAGACATTACTTTCGCTTGCAAATCTTACCGCTGCAAATGTAGAAACGGAGATAATTTCTGTACACCGTGCCCTGCGTCCATTGGTTGCGAGCATGCCAAGTATTATCGTACATATGGGTGCTACAACAACAGACATCGCAGTAGTGAAAGAAGGCTTACTCAATATGGTCTTCTCGATCAGTGTGGGAGGTCTGGCAATCACTCGCGCAATCTCACTTGATCTGGGAATTGATGCAAAACAAGCTGAAGATTATAAGCGTGCATATGGGCTTACTCGTGATACGTTTGAAGGAAAAGTTGGAAAATCACTCTATCCAATAATGGAATCAATAGTCGGAGATATTAAAAAGGCGATGCTTTCTTATAGGCAGAAAAATAATAATGAAGAAATAAAACAAGTTATTCTTTCAGGGGGAAATGCAATGCTTCCTGGACTTGATGTCTATCTCACGAATACGCTTAATACACAGGTTGTTTTAGGAAATTGCTGGGATATTAATGCAATTGATAATGTCCCTGACCAGGTAAAGCTGGACTTTAGTAGATACAATGTGGTTGTTGGTCTTGCATTACGTGATTTTATATAACGATGAATACCTCAATTAATCTCGCCCAAAAAAATTCTGGTAGTACGAAGGAAAAAAAACAGTATACACCCTATATATATGGGATGTTTGTTGGTGTTATCGCAATTGCGATGGGAATTATGGTCATAAACATTGTCTTAAAAGTACAACATGGTTCTCTCTCAGATACCGCAAATGAGCTGATCACACAAATCAATAACCAGGCTGATAAAAAAGTTAAAATGCAGGTTATTTCTGAACGATCAAAAAATATTCAGTCGCTTCTTGTTGCACGAGGAAATTTAAATGAACGATTTGCAACCTTGGTTGAGCAATTTCCTAACTCAGTAAATATAACCAGTCTTGATATGAAAGAAAAAGAAGTAGTACTCACGCTTGAGTCACCAAGTTTATTGGTTATGAATGGAATTTTAGAACGTGATTTACCTAATTTTTTACAAGAAAATAATTCCAACGTGACGAGGGTTGACATTAATACATTTACAGCACAAGAAGGTAGATATGCTGTGACACTGAAGCTTGAGTATGAAGGAGGAAATCAGGATGAATAAAGAGTATGTCCTATTTGGAAAAAAAGTTAATGCAACAGAGTTATTATCAGCTGTGTTAGTTGTAATGGCAATTGGAATACTATTGTTTGTTATTATTCCTCAAATCGGAAATATTGGTGTGCAACGAGCAGCAAATGCGGCAAAGCAAGCTGAGGTACAGGAGTTGCAAGCTTCACTGAATGCACTTCAATCTGCAAATCCTGAGCAAATAGATTCTGATATGAAACTTGTAACTACTGCGTTACCAACGAGCAAGGATGTCATTGCAGTTTTTTCTACAATATCATCTCTTGCAACTTCTACAAATGTACAACTGAGAGGGTTTACACTGAAAGTAGGAAATTTATATAAGAAAAATGTATCTAATGAAGAGACAATACAACTCGATATAACTTCTGCTACGGGATTTCCTGCCATAGATGTAGTTATTACGGTGACAACGCTTGATGAGAGAAATTTAGTCACTTTCTCAGATGGACTATATAGAAATTTTCCTATTGCGCGAATTAACACGTTAAGTTCACAGGAAAATGAAAGTACAATTGAGATATCTTTCTACTATCGACCGTATGATTTGAATCAAATCGAAAATGGAGGAGCTTTAACACCCTATACCATTGAGTATGGTGAAGTTCTGCAACAACTGCGAACCCCCTAATTATTTTTTTACAATATCAGGTCTTTTCGCTGTTGTAATTACTTGTGCATTATTTGCTCTAAATTCATCGATTTTAGCGGCGTTTCCTGACAATAGTACTTCTGGTACTTCTGCTCCCTTATACTCGCGAGGACGGGTATATTGGTCATGTTCTAGTAAGCCTCCTTTTTCTGATGAAAATGACTCGAACCGATGTGCCTCATCTTTTTTTAGTACGTTTGGTACGAGTCTAATCACTGATTCAGTAACAACCATTGCTGGTATTTCTCCTCCTGAGAGAACATAATCACCAATTGAAATTTCGTCATCAATAAAGTTTCTAATTCGTGCGTCAAATCCCTCATAATGTCCGCACACAAGAATGAGATGATTATACTCTGTATAATTTTGTGCAATAGCTTGAGTATAGGGAGTGCCTTTAGGGTCAAGCAGTATTACTCTTTCATGCATGTTTGGTAGCCGTGCAGCTTGAATTGCTTGGTCAAGAACGTCTACTTTCAGTACCATGCCTACTCCACCACCATACGGGGTATCATCCACTATATTGTGCTTGCCTATACCAAAATCTTTAAGATTAAAAAAACGAATAGAAACATGCCCATCAGCTTGTGCACGCTTAATGATCGAGTGATCAAATACACCGGAAAACATATCTGGAAAGAGAGTGATGATGGAGATGGTCATAAATATATCGCTTTATTATTCAATTGTTACAATTCTATACATGAAAATATAGCAATTCATCATTACGTGAGTATTGGTAATCAGGTATATGAATAGCTACAGAGGGATTATTAACTTTTTTCAACAACGTCTACTTCTACTTTTTTTCCTTCTTTGATAGCACGAATTTTGAGGATGTTTTTAATTGCTGAAATATTTTTTCCGCCTTTACCGATTACTTTTCCCATATATTCTTGGGGAACAGTCACGCGAAGCCGCAGAAATCCATCCTGCTCTTCTTCTTCGATTACTGCATTTGCTTCAGGAATGGTTTGTTCTAATATATATGCGAGGAGGTCTTTCATAACAGTGCTTTTACGGCAGGTGAGAGTTGCGCACCGCGTTCTTGCCAATATTTTACTTTATCAGTATTAATTTCTTTTGTTACTCCTTGTGTGGTCTTTTCATACCACCCTAAAAATTCAATTGCTTTTCCATCACGCTTACTGCGCTTTTCTTTTACCACAATACGATATTTCCGCTCTCCGCGGCGACCAATTTTTGCAAAACGAATTACGAGTGCCATACCCGTGTAGTTTACCATGAAGAATGGGCTCAAGTCAATCTGAAATAGATTATTCCTGTACTACATCAAGATTGAGAGTATTATTGGTGTTTCTTTGGGTAACAATAAATGAACCAAATACTTCTATGACAAATTGATATTGCTCATTTGCTGGGATTTTTAATGATATTAAGGGGTCTTCTCTATTTGGTTGGATTACATCAATCTCTGCAATTTGTGAACTTTCATTCGATACTTTAATCAGAGCAGGAGTAGTTTCAGAAAACTTGAGTGATATAACTTCTTGAGAAAATCCTTCGTCTGTGATGATAATATTGGCGCTTTCACTAAGATTATTATAGGTAAATTTGGGATTATCAGCTTTTCCACCAATAATGAAGATAAAATAACCAACACAAAGAATAATGATTCCTATAATTCCTGCAACTAATAGTAGTGTCCTTTTCTTTATCTTTTTCATAATCTGTATTTAGTGTACATTATGGTGCCACTTCGTTCCAGAATGTGTTGGATACTTTGTAAAAGTCAGTCAATGCAGTTATAAATCCAAGACGTGATTGTACATAAAGTGCTGGGTACTGTGAGTTGCTGGCACAGAGTGTTCTCTCTTGTATGAGTTCCCCAAATTTACTTTCATCTCCTCTATTCTCTACACCAAATGGATTATCAGCATTTGCAACTAGTGATCCTTCAATGTTGAGTCTTCTATCGGGTGTTGCTGAACAGTTTGCATTACTTTGAATAATAATATCATCTTCTGCTGTCAAGATTGCCTGAAGATTGTATGTGCTTGAGTTCGATGTGACAACAGGGGCAGCACTAAGATTCGTAGTACCAACGTTTGGTGTAATAATAAGATCTTCTTTTGCAGCAAAGATAACTAAGGACTTATCTTTATACAGCTTTACATCTCGATCAATTGTAATATTGCCTTCTGCAAGGAAAATAAGTGTTTTTTCAGGTGCGATAAATGGCTGAGAAGGAGTAAAAGTTAAGTTTCCGTTCACATAGTAGATTGTTTTATTGTTTAACGCGTTTGGATTGCCAGTGTAATTGCAGTTTCCATTGAGAGTACATCCTGGTAACGCAGTTAACTCAACACCATTTTGTGCTGCTCTGTTTTTATAAAAGCTAAATGATGCATTTCCTTCACGTTTTATCGCAGGTACTTGGTCGTACTCAGAGTCGACTATCCAAAGATTTAGATTTGTACTAGCTGCGCCAAGTTGTGCATTTTGGACAGTGCTGTAGAAGACAGATGAAGAATCGTTCAGTAGTGTTGGAAGTTGACCTCCCGGTACACTGTTTTGAATACTCTGCTGCCTGACACTGCCAATTGAGGTCATGAACCAAGGAGTACTCGTGTTTAGAATGAACTGAATATTGTTTTGGGTGGTAAAGTCAAATGGTCCGTATGTTGAATTCGTATGTGGAATTACTGGTCCA
This sequence comes from uncultured Gammaproteobacteria bacterium, assembly GCA_964448725.1. GTDB lineage: Bacteria > Patescibacteriota > Microgenomatia > Levybacterales > GWA1-39-11 > JBDHUV01. Next base: position 40,738 of record CAYVAJ010000009.1, read on the forward strand.
TTATCGATACTAACTCCGCAGATTGTTCTTCCATCTATATTGGAGAGAGATATGTAGTGATTATTCGTGTTGTTAGGATCATCAGTTACTGATATCGTATATACTCCTGATGCATTTGAAGTTCCGCTCCATGGATTAGGAGCAGTTGGTGAATTAATAGTGATGGTTGCACCTGATACAGGAGAAGAGTCAGTGAGTGTACATTCGCCTGTAGTATTTTCTAAAATAGTTCCGGTAATAATTGTTGTCACCTCATCTGTAGCAGGAATAATGCCTAATTCGTCATCTCCCCACGGGGCTGTAAGTTGTATTGTATGGGTATTTGAACCATTATTAGATGGTACATATCCCTCAGGTACTTCATATTGAAGGATGTATTCTCCTGGTGAATTATTCAAAAAACTGGTCAGTCCATAAGCGGGACCAGGCACATTACTTGTTGTTTGGGATGCAACAAATGTTCCATTTCCCCTCCTCAAGACTACCACTGTACCTCCATATTTTTCTTCATTAGTGTCTCTTGTTCCATTATTGTTTGCATCAATATATACTCCTGCAAGAATTTGGTATGTCCCACCAGCTGGAGTTGTCGGGGTAGGTTGTGCAGGACCTCCACTACAAGGACTAAGAATAGAACATTCATTAGAAGCTGGAGTAGAACTAATAACTTGTGTGCATGCATTAGAAATACAGCGTGACACGACATATGGACCTCCACCCCCTCCACCAGATGTTGGCGTTCGTGTAGGAGTACTTGGTGGATTTGGTTGGCTTACCGGACAGGCATTATTACATTGTTGGTAGTAGTCATAGTCTCCATCCCCATTTCTATCAGGGCATCGGGCATCTTGATAATAGTATCCAGATTTACACGTGCTACCCCAGCTATGGCAGTATAGTTCACAGTCAGGATAAGGTGGCCATCCTCCTCCACCTGGTGGTGTGGTTGGGGCAGTAGATCCCGTACCGGTAACCGTGATTGTTCTTGAACAGGATGTTGATGATCCGCCATTTGCATTCAAAGTTATGGTGTAATTTCTATTACTGCTTTGCCGAGTATAATTGCGATAAGTAACGTATGTTGAATCATTGACACCTGATCCATTGCCGAAGTTCCAATTCTGTGAGACAGGTGTTGAATAGCTCCCGCTATAGCTGACAGATATTCTGACACAGTAATCACCTGAGTTACCGCAGTTACTTTGTGCAGCGGTAGTTGTACTCAGTGAACACGAAAAACCACTCGGTGGAGGTGGAGGAGGTGTCGTAGGAATAGGAGTTGGAGGTACACATTTCGGATCCTGAAGACATGCTCCCGAACTAGGATACGCAGTACTGCCATCTGGACATACATTGGACTGACTAGAGCACCCATAGCTTGGGAGATCAACTATTGGATTTCCACGATTTAAATCAATACAACAGTAAACGGTAGCTGATTGACAATATCTTGCGGGAGTTGAACCTCCATGACAATACGTATTTCCTCCCCATCCAACACATTGCGATCCTCCTGTACATGAGACCACATCCCAGCCTGGATCTCCTTGACATGCTGAACTACATGTATTACTACATGGACAGCCACTTGGGTCAGCGCAACAAGACTGAGTTTTTCCAGTCTGCGCATTCAGTCCATCATGTCCTCCTCCTATACATCTTGTATACTCGTATTGATATCCCCAATTCCAGCCACATTGACCAGCTTGGGCATTACGACAAGTTGAGTCCCACTGCACATTATTGAAGTCGCATGTCCCACCTCGAGCAACACATTGGTCACAAGTAGTAGGTATACTAACTGCAGAAACCGGAGATGTTTTGAGTTGAAATACGAGTAAAAACAAAAAAAACGAGAAAAATAATAGCAAAATATATCGAAGATGAGACATAGATACCTTTCTTTAAGCGTATCAATCAAGAAATAAGAAGTCAACTAGTGGTTAGGGAGAAGATTTGTATTTTCTATCATATAGGATGACAGTTCTTGGTACATGTTGAAATTATTTTGCTGATTATATCGTTCTGTACCGAGCATCTGTACAATCCCCATTCCGATCAAACGTTCTTTCAGTCCTTCGGTATCGTTGCCAAGATATTCTAAAACATCCGGTCTCAAAGAAACATATAATGGCCCTGGTTTCACTCCATCGTATCTTCCCCATATATATCCGATTTGACCTTTATCAGTGCCATTTCTGTCACGATAGATCAATGTGCTAAAATCAGATGCATTTAAACCAAAATCTTGAACTCCTTGATCAACATTCTCAAGTACCACAATCTCCACTCTAGCTCCTGCAAGTGTTGGATCTCCAGCAGAGGCAATAATATTTGCGACATTGTCGAGACTATTTGGGCTTTTCGGGTGAAGTTCTATTGGAGCTTTATCAGCATCGTTCATATATTTCCATCCATTTCCCTCACGAATTTCATATTCTTCTGGATTTTGAGTTTCTGGACTTCCCCCACCAATGCCACCTTCACCTGGGAATAACCATTCTTTATACTGTAGACCTGTATTGCCCATTTCTACTTGCCATCCTTCTGAATTGCTTGGTGTGTATGTCATTACTCTTCTCTCAAAAACCTGTACCATTACATCTTTTTCTTGTCCACCTACTACTGTCTTTGTCCAATACGCTTCAGTTACTGGTCTTCCTGTTACAAAATATGGATCTGGAAATAATGGTTGATTTTCTACTCGCTGTCCGTTGATAATCACTGGTCCTCGTGAGTTCATAAAGTCCCAAAAATTAGATGCAACATTATGATTGGTAACATCATCAAAATGTGCTGCCGTTACATTGTATTTACCGTAATCAGGATTGTCAGATATAGTACCGTTTTTATCAATTGTTTGGGTGTATTTCCAACCTTGAGGAATTGCTGCACTCTCTAAAGCTGAGTTAAATGCTTTGAAAGTAACATTATTAGGATTATTCAAATCACCTGCAACAGGAACT
>CAYVAJ010000010.1:0-37165 GCA_964448725.1 uncultured Gammaproteobacteria bacterium
TTGCCACCAATGAGAAGATCATCGGTAATGGCAAGCGGAGCAACTGCACCAAGATTTCTCTGGAAGTAGTTCGTGCCAAGAGAGGAAGAATCTATCCATGACAACGTTCCTGATCCATTAGATGATAGTACGTATCCATTTGATCCAGATGTGGCTGGCCATGTATATGTAACTCCATTTAGTTGTGTAGTACCAATATTTAATAAATTACCTGATGAATCAATTCTGTTAATACCAGCTGTTTGGAGAACAGTGGTCGCATTTAGAGTGGCACCAGTAAGTAGGTTAGAAAATGTCCAATTACCTGATATTGTCTCGTTTTGATTCTTTCGGGTAAGTCCAGAATTAGCATAGTCAATTGCAACATTTACCTCCCCAGAAGGAGCTTCAGTAATATTAAAGTCTGCTGCAGTAAAATCAAGTGTATCAGCAGTGTTAGTGACAGTAACATCACCTTCTTGAATAGTAACGACAGCACTACTGAGTCCTCCTACATCAGGTGCACATTCCCATAATTGTGAGTTAGCGTTCCATTTGAGAATATACTCATTATCACAGCCTCTGAGCAGAGATAGTCCAGCAGCACTTACTTCAAGACCAGAATTTGAAGCAGAAAGAGCAGAATCGCCTGAGGTAGTCAGATTTATTGCTAATGTCAGGTTTGATCCTTCAGATCCACCATTTGCTCCGCTTATTCCATGACCGTTTGTCAAGGAAGCAACATAATTACCAGTAGTATGAGTACCTAACGTGATCAAATCATTTAACGTATTACTACCTGTACCACCATTGACAACAGGCAGAATTCCTGTGATTTCTGTTGCCCCCCCCGCTAGATTAATTGCACTGCTTGATAATACACCATTACTATCAGTGCGGAGTATTCCTGTACCAAATCCGAATATTTTTACATCACCAGTTGATGCAGAACCCAAGCTGAGATCTGCATTATTTGTTGTTGCCAGTGTGCCGTCAGCAGTAAGGTAAATTGAGTTTGCACCGTCAGAAAGAGTTATTTGAGGAACACCGCTTGCTACATTGGTAACTGCAAATGTAGCGCTCGCAGTAGATGAACCACCAATAGCAAAATCAAAAGTAGTGCTCTTAGGGCTAATTAATCCAGTACTTTCATTCCAGTAGTTAGAGCCTCCAACCGATGCGGATACATCAGCCCAATATAGTTGCCCAGCTCCATTCGTTGCAAGGACATAACCGTTTGAACCATCAGATGAAGGCCAGGTTAGGGCGACATCATTAGGACCAAAAGAAGTGGTGCCGGTTATTCGTACATTTCCATTAACCGTTAATGCATGTGTGGGAGAAGAAGTACCGATACCAACTCGGTTATTTGCTGAATCAACAAAAAAAGTTGAACCATCAATGCTTACAGAGAAATTTGAAGCAGAAGGAGAAATAACAAGATTTGCATCAAGTGTGAGAATGTCTGATAATTCTGAGAAATCTAGACAGTCTATACAAGAAAAATCAGATGCTGAAATTACCTTACCAGGAAAATTTATTTGTGAACCTGTAGCTGAAACAGTAAGGTCTCCTGATGCATTAGTCTGAAAATCTACATATGCACTTCCATCATATGATAAACGAAGCTGTGAAGTGCCTGCTGCTTGAGACTCAAGTTTTGCTTGTGGAGTAGTGGTGCCTATACCTACTGAATCAGAGCTTGTTTCAAGCCTTACTGCTGTTCCGTCATCTACCCATCCTGGTATCATTCCTGTACTGTTAATTGTTATTTGTTTAGTACCTGCGTTAGTGGTAAGTCCAATACCTGCACCCGCAACAAGACGTAGAATATCTGAATTTGATGATGCGGTTATCTCTGTCCCATCTACGGTGATTGTCTTAAAGATATTTTGTGCAGATCCTGAGTCAGTATTGGCAATAGTCAGCCCATCAATTGCAATTCCTGATCCTGCATTGAATTCTATATCTCCTGTTTCTCCCTGCAATGAGAGTACACTGTCGGAGAGATCTACTGAGATAACAGGGTTTTGTCCTTCGGTTACTATTACATTATCTCCTGCGGTAATAGAGTATATGAGATTAGATGCAGTAACAGTGCCTGCACCTACATCAACATTGCCTCCTTCTACAAGAAGATCAGCGTCTTGGATGGTAAGTGTATTGGCAAATAGTGAAGTTCCAGCAACAGAAAGATTTCTTGACAGTGTTACATCTCCGTTAAAAAGTGAATTAATATTAAATGTTAGTGTTGCACGAACTTGTTCTGTTGATTCAGCTAATACTTGAGCAGGAGATACCGTAGCTTTATTGTGCGTGAGATTTTGCTGAAACGTGTTATTTCTGGAATATGTTGTATATGCTGCAACAGAGGTTGCTATCATAAATAAAAAGATTGCGAAGAAAATACCTGGCTTTTGAATTTTTTGAAAATTGCGGGAATGAAAGAAGTGTGGCAATGATGGTGAGTATGTTTTTCTAGGAGAAGCAATAGCTATTTTTTCTGCCTGGTCTTCCTTATATATATAATTAGACAGTACTGTTCTTGGCTGTTCACTTGCTCCATGCGAAATAAGGGGACTTGCCTGTAGTTCTGTTACTTTTTCAGGCGTTATTGCTACATCAAGAGGAGTAATAATATCTCTAGATGGTTTCTCTTGATTACTATTGATTTTTGGCTGAGACAAGGGAGTGATAGTACTCGATGGTATAGATTTTGATTGAATTGTGGACTGTCCATTGTGGATTCTGTTGTGCAGATTTTTTCTCTTTTCTTCTTTTTTTTCTTTTAATGAATCAATATAGCTTTGTATCTCTGATGGATCATACAGTCTCTCGCCTCGATTGTTTCGCGTTGGGGATAACAAACCTTTTTGTTCAAGTCTTCGAAGTGTTGAAGCAGACACACCAAGCTTAGCTGCTGTTTGAGATATGGTCAGAGGAAGAGCATTTTTTAGTACACGTAACTCCTCAGCAATAAAATACCTGTTTTTGCCATTCAATCGAACAGAAGTAAGCTTGCCGTTTTTGTCCCAGCGGCGTATTGTATCAATTGACACGCCAAGGATTTTAGAAGCATCACCAATCGTTATATATTTTTTTTGTTTAGGCAGGTGTCCGGGCATTTTGAGAGGTACTGTGATAGATGTATAAGTTCAGGTTCAAAAATCTATGTTTTGATCAATCAATACCTATATTTATTGAAGCATCCTTTTCACATTTGTGTCAAGTGCTGAATACGCTAGTTGATCATTTTTTTTACACGGGTTGAGGCTCAGAAGAAATGTAAGAAAACAATCTCGGTGATGTTCGTGTATAAGCTAAGATATATCTGTTTTATTGCAAAGAAGTTTTTAGTCTATATTTTATGTGAAAATAGAAAATATAAAGAAAAAGTTGGTAACTTAAAACTCAGTGTTTTTTTATAAAACTTTTACCTATTTTTAACTCTTTTACCTAAGTTTTATTAATTGATTAAGAAATGTTAATGTTATAGTAGTTGATTGTTTTTTTATTATTGACACTCCTTTTCAAGCATGGTTATACTGAACTATATTAGGAAGATGTAGAGTGCCAGCTCGTGCAAACTAAAAATATATGAAAAAGTTTTTGCCCAAACTTATATTCGTAACAGGATTTATCTCTCTTGCTTTTGTATTTCTTGTCACCTCATCCTTTGCCCAGACATTTGACACGTCATTTGGAGTGGCAAATTATTTACCGATAGTTGAGAATGATGTCAAAGATGGTGCAATTATTGTGTCAAAGAATGGAAGATATGAGCTCAGTAAGCAAGAATATGATTCACAAATGATTGGGGTTGTATCTCAGAATGCAGCAATTGTATTTGAAGTTGAGGGAGGAGATCAAGTTCCTGTGGTTGCAAACGGTAATGCGTATGTCCTTGTTTCAACCAAAAATGGACCTATTAAGCGAGGTGATCTTATTACTACATCACAGCAGCCAGGCATTGGTATGAAGGCAGCAAAATCAGGATATATTCTCGGCAGTGCATTAGAAGATTTCACTTCAACGAATACAAATGAAGTAAAAAAAATAAATATTGCACTTAACATACGCTATAACTCGTTTAAAACACAGGCGTCACAGAGTTTACTTGATATACTGAATCTCACCGCTATTGCAACAACAGAAGAGCCTACAACAGTATTCAAATACTTTCTGGCAGGCATGATTCTTCTTTTGTCCTTTGTTATTGGCTTCTTTTCATTTGGTCGTATTGCCAATACAGGGATTGAAGCTTTAGGCCGTAATCCGCTCGCTGGTCGCATGATCCAGCTTGGAATTATGTTAAATGTACTGATTACGGTAGCAATTATTGCATCAGGTGTTGTCATGGCATACTTTGTGTTACGATTATAAAAGTAGCGGAGAGTGTAGAGCTTAAAATGTAGAGTTATAGCTCAAAACGTAAAAGCTTTTAACTTTTAATTCTAATTTTACACTTTGCATTTTACGCTTTAAATTTGAACTATGGATATTTATTTAGTAATTAGTTTAGTTGCAAATCTAGTGCTGATGGCATTTTTACTGGTATTCATGTACTCAGTCTATCTGCACGATAAACAATTCGATAAAGACAGAAAAGCATTGCATCTTGATGCTTCACGATCAATTGAAGATGCACATAAACGTGCAAAAGATATTATTGAGAGTGCTGTTGATCGTGCAAAAGATACGTTATTGAAGACAGAGTATATCCGAGAGGATCTCATTAAAGATCTTGAAGATAATTTACAGAATGTATCAGATGCAACGGTGAAAATGGTTCGTGAAGAAGCAGTCGAATTTAATCGTGAATATAAAACATTGCTTGAATCAATTCAAGTTGAGCATGCAAAAATGCTGGAAGAAGCACGAGGTGCGCTCCAAGAAGTAGAATATTTGAAAAAAGAGTTTCACACTGATCTACAAAATGAGGTAAAACAAGTACTGAATGAAGCACACAAAAGCGTTACAGCCGAAACACTTAAATTTGATGAGGAATATACAAAACTCTTAAAAGAAACAAGACAAGAGTACCTTGTGAAAGCTGAGGAAACACTCAAGATTTTGGAAAAAATTCCAGAGCAGGAGATTACTGAATTCAGAGAGATATTGAAAACAGAGACAGTATCAGCACAAAAACTGCTCGGGAATCGTATTAATGACTTATTCGCAGCAGCAGAAAAAGAGGTAGATCTCTATAAACAGCAGCGTATGCAAGAGGTTGAAGAAAAAGTGCAAACACTAACCAGTAGTGTGCTTGAGGAAGTACTAGGAAAGAAATTGAGTAAGAGCGATCAAGAATCACTTGTAATAAAATCACTGGAAAAAGCAAAAAATGAAGGAACTATTGGGAATAAATTAACCTAATTACACGTATGATTAAACAAATCAAAATACCAAGCACCAAACGATAATAATTCTTTTATGAATCTGCCCATACTTTCCCATATTTATACACTTGAAGATAGATCTTTTTTGCTTGATAAGCTTGAGCAGCTAGAGCAGTCATCTTTCTCGGTTAAATCTACTTTTGAAGAAAATGTGCATGAAAAATTATCATTTTCTATGGCAGAGCTACTTCTTGAATCAGCAAAATCTGCAAAGATCTCTCTTTCTGATAGTAGTGCGATCCAGCAATTTTTACAGAATATGCAGACCCAGTTAAAAGCAATTCCTATGATAACTGTTCGCCTTGCTTTCACGCCCTCAAATGATCTATTAAGCTCTATTTCGAAATGGTTTGATGCTGAATGTGGAATGAGAGTAATCACGAGCTATATAGTAGATCCAAAGCTAATAGGGGGAGTATCTATAGAACTAAATGGAAAATACTTGGATTATAGTTTGAAGAAGACAATAGAAGAAAAGATAAAAACACAGAATGTAGAACTTAAATCTACAGCGTAAAAATTAAAGCTTATAATCTATAACTTTACACTATGTATAATTTCGAAAACTTATTATCAGAATCAGGAGAGTATGGAGTAGCAACAGAGATACGTCCACCATTGGTGGTACTTTCTGGTCTTGCAAGCTCTCATATCGGTGAAATCATTGTATTTGAGACAGGAGAAGTAGGGGAAGTATTTATGCTTGAGCGTGACCAAGTACAAGTACAAGTGTTCTCATCCAATCCTATCAAAGTAGGAACAAGAGCAACGCGTACCAATAAAACGATTTCTGTACCAGTGGGTGATGAGTTACTGGGAAAAATTATTACCCCACTCGGTGACCAGAAATCAGCAGAACAAACGTATACACGGCCAACAACAGAACAAGAAATTGATATCTCTGCACCGGGAATCTCGGAGCGTGCAAAGATCGACAAACCCTTTTTTACGGGAACTGCAGTAATTGATATGATGATACCGCTTGGATGCGGACAAAAAGAGTTGGTTATTGGAGATCGTAAGACTGGAAAAACTTCTTTTTTGCTTTCAACGATTAAAAATCAGATAAAACAGCAGGGGACTATTGCAATATATGCTGCAGTTTCAAAACAAAAAAGCGATATTAAAAAGATACAAGATTTTTTTGTGAAAGAAGGATTAGTTGATAGTACAGTAATTGTTGCTACAGAATCAGATGACTCCCCAAGTCTTATCTTTCTTACTCCATATAGTGCTATGACAATTGGTGAGTATTTTCTTGCACAGGGGCATAATGTACTGGTAGTACTTGATGATCTTTCTACTCATGCAAAATTTTATAGGGAAGTCTCGCTTTTGGCAAATCGCTTCCCTGGTCGTGATTCTTACCCAGGAGATATTTTTTATACTCATGCACGGCTGCTTGAGCGTGCTGGTAATTTTAAATATAAAGAGGGAAATCGTTCACTTACGGTTCTGCCTGTTGCTGAAATAGTCGAGGGGGATTTTACTGGGTATATTGCAACCAATCTCATGGGTATGACTGACGGCCATATTTATTTTGATAGCAATGTGTACTATAAAGGAATCCGGCCTGCAGTCAATATTTCCTTGTCAGTAACTCGTGTGGGACGACAGGCACAAAATGATCTAACAAGGAGTATTAACCGAGAATTAACTGCATTTCTTGCCCTGTATGACAAAATGCAAAATCTTTCTCATTTTGGTGCAGAGCTGAGTGATACGGTGAAGCAGGTATTATCCACTGGTGAGGTGGTATATGCATTTTTTGAGCAGCCTTATAAAGTAGTAATTACGCTTGAAGTTCAGATAATTTTGTTCTCCATGTTATGGCTGAAATTCTTTGATAAAGCAAGTAAAGAGGATATAGGAAAGTACAGAGATGCACTCAGTAAAGCATATCAAAATCCATCAAACAAGCAGTTAATAGATAATTTTCTGCAAAACTCAAAAACATTTAACGAGCTGCTTGGTAAGATTTCACAATACAGGGATCAACTGCTTATTATGTGTAATGCTCAGCCATCCTCAAGCACTCAAAAAGCAATTGGTCAAGTTGATCAGATGATCCAACAAGAACAAAAAGATGGTGAGGCAGTGAATCCAGATCAGGAGAAAAGTGAGGAAAGAAAAGATGGGGAGAAGAAGGAATAATAGTTTGATTCGTAAATTGGTCTGGAAATGAGATGAAAGTAGGTTTTTTTAGCAATATAACAATCCAGTAATCAGAATATGCAAAACAAGAATAAAACAGCTTCAGATTTAGAATTAGTAGGAACACTTAAGATGCTTGCCGAGGCATATGAAGAGGTCTCAGTACTCAAGATGCAGAAAGTGCGAGGCTCAGTGCTTACTACGCGTGAATTTTTAGATGGCCTCTCAAGTGTGTTCGTTGATGTAAAACGTAACTATGGCTCTAAGATTCAAAAGCTGATTGATAAGAAAAAATACTCTCCAGATACTACATTCTCAACAAGGAATCACAATGGAAAAGTTCTTTCTGTTTTCCTCTCTGCAAATAGCAAATTCTATGGCGATATTGTACGTAGAATTTTTGATGTCTTTATAGCAGATATCCAGAAAAAAAACTCTGATGTGTTGATTATCGGAAAGATGGGAAAAGAGCTAATGGAGGGGTCAAAATTTAAGAAAAACTATTTCTACCTTGATCTTCCTGATGGACAAGTAGAAATGGATGATTTACAGCCAATTGTTGATACGCTTGTGCAGTATGAAAAAGTTGATGTGTACTATGGTCGTTTTTCTAACATGGTTAATCAGTTGCCGACCATGTCAAACGTGTCAGGACAAGACATCTTAGATACAAAAGATACGTCTCCTGAAAAAGTAGTGCAGTATGCATTTGAACCGAGCATGGAGGAAATCTTAGATTTTTTTGAAAATCAAGTTTTTGTCTCACTCTTTAAGCAAACAGTAAACGAAGCGGAACTTGCTCGCCTTGCTTCTCGTATTCGAGCGATGGAAGAGGCATTGGGTAATATTGAGAAGCTTGAACCGCAAATTAGGCGTGAATCACGAATATATAAACGATCATTACAAAATAAAAAACAGCTAGAGGTTATGACAAGTGTGTACTTTTTAAGCAGAATGCAAAGCACAAAGTAAATAGTGTAAAGTTAATAAAGCAGTATTTTTATCTTAATTTACTCTTATTTTTAAGTTTTAAGTATGAACGGAAAAGGAAAAATTATCGCGATTTATGGGCAGGTAGTTGAGGTTGAGTTTACTGATTCTCAGCCAAATCTCCATGACTTGGTGTATCTAGAAAACGATAAATCAATTAAATTTGAAGTCTTTGCCTCAGCTTCAGACTCAGTATATTATTGCTTGTTACTTTCACCGAATTCAAAATTGCAGCGTGGCCAATTCGTTATTAATACTGGTGAGCCAATTAAAATTCCAGTTGGTCCAAATGTATTAGGACGTATCATGAATGTATTTGGTGACGCACAGGACGGAGGAAAGCCAATTACAAGCACTGTGCACAAGCCTATTACTTCAGATGCTGTTGAGTATGATGATGTGGTAGTCCCATCACAAGTGCTTGAAACGGGTATTAAAGCCATTGACTTTTTCTCGCCACTGCTTCGAGGAGGACGTGTTGGGTTATTTGGTGGTGCAGGTGTTGGAAAGACCATTTTACTCACTGAGGTTATTCATAATGTCGTTGTGCTGGCAAAAAAGAATAATGTTTCTATTTTTACTGGTGTGGGAGAGCGTATTCGTGAAGGGCAAGAGCTTTTTGAGACATTAAAAGAGAGTAAAGTGCTTCCTTCAGTGGCTCTTGTATTTGGTCAGATGGGTGAAAATCCTGCCGTTCGATTTAAAACAGCTTTGACAGGTCTCTCCCTTGCTGAGCACTTTCGTGATGAAGAACAGAAAGATGTGCTCTTTTTTATAGATAATATTTTCCGTTTTGCACAAGCTGGTTATGAGCTCTCAACCCTGATGAATACAATTCCAGGTGAAGGCGGTTATCAGGCTACGCTTGCATCTGAGATGGCACAGTTTCATGAACGATTAGCATCAACAAAAAATGCCTCCATCACCTCAATGGAGGCTGTCTATGTTCCGTCAGATGATGTGACTGATTATGGTGTACAGTCAGTATTTCCGTATCTTGACTCAAGTGTGGTTCTCTCACGTGCTGTGTATCAGGAAGGGCGGTTCCCGGCAATTGACTTTTTGTCATCCACATCCTCTGCACTGAGTCCTGATATTGTTGGAGAAGAGCATTATAAATCATTTATTGATGCACAAGGACTGCTTAAGCGTGCGTTAACTCTTGAACGTATTGTATCCTTGATTGGAGAATCTGAGCTTCCAGCAGATGATCAGGTAGCGTATAAGCGGGCTCGCTTACTCAAAAGTTATATGACACAAAGTTTTTTTGTCACTGAAAGTCAAACTGGTCGTCCTGGAGAGTATGTAAAACGTGCAGATACAATTGCAGATGTCAATGATATTTTGGCTGGAGCATATGATACGATCGAACCTGAACGACTCATGTATGTTGGAACACTACGGAAAAATGGCTCTACAGAGCAGAAATCAAACAATGAAAAAGTGACTACAGAAGTTCAAGCTCCAGTAGAAGAAAAACCTGTTGATGTGAAATAGACGCAAATTAGTGATTAGAAATTTTATATTATGGCAGCTCCAGACTTTACTCACACATTATTAAAGTTAAAAGTACGAACACCTGAAAAATCAATATACGAAGGCGAGGCAAAAGCAGTATCTTCAGTGAATGAACGTGGCCCCTTTGATGTATTATCCGCACACCAAAATTTCATTACACTCATTCATGAAAAGCTAATAATCTATGATACCAATGGTGAGAAACAAGATATTCCTGTACAGCGAGGTGTAATGCGAGTACATGAAAATGAAGTAACTATCTTTCTAGGAGTAGAAGCATTTGAACAACATACCTCTTAATTCACCACAAACCAGTTAAATTGAATATCCTGGCGCAATGACTGGCTTACTCCTACAGTAAAACTTCCGTTTTCACTTTGCCTGAGCAGGTAGAGAACTTGATTGCCTGTGTCAGTGCTTGGGGTTATATAAATCAGTGAATCACCACTCACATATGGGCTATGAATTGTTACTTCCCGTTTATATGCCCTGAGTACTGCTGTACCAGCAGAGGAACTTGCCACTAAATCATTCTCCGATACTGCTTGTGCTTCTTGGCTGAAGATATTGAGCTTTGAGAGAAATGCACTTCCAGAAGCTACTAAATTACCGACAAAATTTGCAGACCCTGATGAGTATACATCTCCATCCCCATTAACCGTTAAAACAGGCGTTTTTGCGTCATTTATGACACGGAATTGCGCACTCTGAGTCCCATTTTTGTTGGAGAGAAAAATATCAAGATCATGATCGGCAAGTGGTGAAATGATATTTGCAAAAAGTCCTCCTTTGATCGTTACGTTTTTTGCAAATGCTGCATCTCCGCCAACTGCTAGGTTACCATTGGTATCAATTGCAACAAGTCCAGCTAAGAATGAAATGCCTCCTTGCCGTAACGGTTGTATCTGCAAATCAGCTCCGAGTACATCAACCGATTCTGGACCAAAAATAAAGTTTGTGCCAATAGAGAAGCTATCCATTACTGTTGCTTCGCGCAGTGTTGTTGTACCTAAGCTCAATAAGTTTTCATGGAATAAGGCAAACTGTGCTGACATTGTGCTTACATCAATAAAATTACCAGTTGGGATATGCCAGTTGCTCGTTATGAATGAAGGGGAAATATCTTCTTGTTCTGGAGTGTTTGCGGTGTCATTTTCTGTTTTTTGGCCATTCAAGTAATTTGCAGCATAAGAAGCCACTTTTTCGTCTAAGCCTTCAATGGTATTTGCACGGATAGATTCAGCAGAGAGCGTACCGGCAATAGAAGCGTCACCAGTACTATTCAAGTGATTAATGCTTAGATCGTTAAATTGTCCGCTTTCAGCAGCAAGCGAACCGCTAAATGTTGCATTTCCTTCATTATCAATTGATGCTACAGCTGATCCTGTGGTGTGGGCAGAGTTATGAATTGAGAGTTGGGAGTTCTCAAGACTTATCGAAATATCTGAGTCATCTGCAAGCGGAGAAATAAAGTTACTGCTAATTGTTTGTGCAGTTGCGACTTCAGGAGTCGCGTTATCATTTGGTAGTATTGAGGCAATATACTCAGACAGGGAAAGTCCATTAATACGGATATTATCATTCGTTACATCTAACTGCTCAACAACAATATGCTGTGCAGCAATTGTGCCTGAAACGAGTACGTTCTGTGCTTCTAGCAGACCAGTCTTAACTTTGCCAATCGTGGCTGATGCAAACGAGGCGACTTCTGATACCCAAGTATTTTCACGGCGGACTTTAGCAGTAGACTGTGCTAGTGCGTATGCAACTGCGTCATAGGTACTATTATCAAGTTCTACTGAGGCTATTTCTGTCGTTACCAGTTCACCTGATGTGGTAAACATTGTCCTAGGTTCGTGCCAGGATGGCTGAACAAGCACTAAAATTTTACCTGGAGTGTCTCCTGTGTAGCTTTGAAGTGCTCGTCCGACAATCATTCCTGCAGTGGTTGCTTTGACTCCTGTTCCGGGTGTTGCAGAAAGAGTAATTGGATCACCCGCTGTAATTGACCCATTTTGTGTAGACACCCATGTCTCTATTTGTCCGACTAACCCGACAGCAACAGAAGCTGTTCCAAGGTTTTTACCACCAAGGAAGGCAGGATTTTGAGAGGTTACTCCTATGATCTGGGTATTTTCATGAGAGCATGCGCTGACCGTACCAGAAGAAGTAATGCAGGTAATTGTTCCATAGGGGATATCTTCAGTAATATCCTTTTTAAAATATTCAGCAAAATCTGCATTTGTAGTGTTATATACAACTCCAGTTCCATTTCCTGTAATTGACCCTACGGTTCCAAGCCCATTTGTTTGAAAATTAACAAAGGTATTTGTGGCAGAGAGAGATGCTGAGTTATTACCCAGGCGGATCATGAGGCCATCAGCATCAGAAGAAGTGCTTGCGTTATAGATCTGCATTGCAGACCGTGAAGCTTGGTTATCTCGGATATCAAGCTTATACTGAGGATTATTTGTCGAAATACCCACAAACCCATTGTTGTTTAGCGGTTGAAAGATGAGATTGCCAGTGTTATTTCCTCCAATAATTAGGTTGCTATTATTAGCTGATTGAATATTTGGTGTTGCACCGCTAAGAGTAAGTGTGCCTGCAATACTTGCAGATCCAGCAACGTCAAGCAACGCAGTAGGAGAAGATGTACCGATTCCTACATTGCCTGTCGGGCTAATACTCATTCGTACAAGGTCATTTGTTTTAAATCCAAGCGAGGTGTTTGAGTATGTTCCTAGTGTCGCTAGTGTTGCTAAGGCTGACATATCGATTCGAGTTAATGTATTCTTGTTCTCAACGGAAAGTGTAGGAGAGCTGTCTCCAGCAATATGAACAAGTTGGGAAGGAGTTTCAGTCCCAATACCTACATTTCCTGCGTTATCAACTATCATTCGTGTGATATTTTGTGACATAAGAGTCATAATATCGCCTGATAATCCTGTGTTATGGACGGTAAAGAGTGAACTAGCTGAGTCTGAAGCAATGACTACTTCATCTGCAAAATCAACTGACCCAGATGATGATGCATCAGTAGAATTATTAGCCAATGGATTCCGCACATCAATTACTCCTGTGCCGTCAGGATTGAGGATTATATCACCATTTGAACCCATGGCAGTTGTGAGGATAGTAGTAGTACCACTGAAGGTGAAATCTCCGCCTGTTGCTTGAAATACAGGGTTTGCGCTACCTCCTATTACGAGATTCCCTGAAGAATCAAGTGCTAGTATTGAGTTACTCGTATTTGCAGGGTCTTGCGTAATAGGTGCCATCCCCTGTAGTAGACTGCTGTCTTCAGCATATCCGACATTTGCCAATCTTTTACGGGGTAATAGTTCAGGTCCGCCGCCTATTTTCATGCCTAAATACAGGTTCTGATTATCAGAAAAAAAACTATCTGAAAGTATTTCTTTTCGTCCGAGCTGAACAGTGAAGCTGCCATTTTTGTTTGGATTGATTTCATGAGTCTCTCTCCATAGCACTGTTGTGTTAGCAGTCTGATCAGGGTATATGCTAAAAGTGAGAGTGCTAGGAGTTGTAATAGGCGTATTATCAGTTTTTGCCAATTTTCCAGAATAGACAAGAACACGTCTATTCTGGTATTCAGTCCCTAAAACATCTCCTTTGCTCGGTACATCAATATAACGGGCATATCCCAAAAGGAGAAGTCCAGAACTAAAGATAGTTAGAACTCCAATGTGAATATAACGGGTTATTGAGTATGAATGATATCTTTTGTACCATTTAGGCCGACTATGCCTAACCGTATTTATTAACTCCGGTCGTTTTATAACCGGACGAATATCAGTGCGAGAAATGAGGTGAGAGAAATGATATGCAGCTTTCTCCTCAGCTTTTCCATACGCATAAACGAAATGCTGAAGCAGCCTGATAGGAGCAATACGAGAATAGGTCTGTTCACGAACGCGGAAGGCTTCGAGTGCAGTAAGATTTTTCCCTTGACTATGACTAATTGCCTGTTTCATGGTTTTCACAGGCTGTGGAGTTCCTTGTGCTGAATTACGTAAGCCACAATAGTCACAGTATTTACGAATGGAAGAGAGTTTTCGGCTAACTGATTTTGGTGAAAGATTTAGTACATGGACAAGTGTATTTGCATATGATGAGGTGATATCTTTTGATCCTTTTATATCTTCTGGAGTAATATTTTGAGCATCTAGCCATTTTGTAAAATGTGCGATATCACTCATATAGTTTTTCACGGTTACCGCTGATATTTTTTGCTTGTATAAAAAGTGTTTGAATTCGCGTAGCTTCCATGTATCTGCATGTGTAGTGTGTGAAACAGTAGGAAATGGATTTGGAATTGATTCTCCTGATTCATTTAGAAGAGAAATAAGCTTTCTCAAAGACGCATTATGCCGTTCTTTCGTACGAGGAGAAACAGCAGTATCTTGTGAAAATAATTCAACTACAGAGGAAGTCAGTTCAGAGAGTGTAAATGGGCGATTATATGTCTTCTCAAACCAGGTTGTAAAGTACCGGATGTCAGCAACATAATTTTTCACGGTGTTGGGACGAGGCGGGGATGATTGTTTAAGTAATAAATTTTTAAATAGTGATTGTATATCCATAAAGCATCATTCGGGAGTATGTATTTACTCGCAATATTTATTACCGCAATGGGTTTTAGCCTCAAATTATACGAATTATACGCATTATTTCTCCCCTGTATATAGATTAGAGAAGGTGAGAATCATGTGTCAAGGGGGTAAATTGGTCAAATGATATGCTTTGATATATTAAATTTGATCAATTTAGTAATTGTGAAACGAAATACCGTGCCTGTGAAAATAAATTAAGAATGTTTTCAAGGAAATCAGAGAGAAATTTTCCTGCATGAAGACTATATTAAACTATATCAATTGCTATCAAGTGATTAATGGTATTTTTATTCACTGTAAAATCAGTAACATGAAAGCATTAAAACCAGATGTTTGCACTATCTGATAGTGCATTACTATACGTATGCTACATGAGGTGAGATAACTGAGAATGTAAGGAATATTTACACTAGAATGATAAAATTATCACTATGACTCATTGACTGATAACGATCTTGACGCTCTATTTAGATTGAAATATCAAGATGTCTCAGTATATGATTTTTTGTAAGAAAGATCTCTTTTTATAAGTTTTCACAAGATGAGGCTAGGGAGAATATTAAGAGAAAAACGGGATATAATTAGCGATATTTTTTTACTCTAAGATAAATACCTGATGCTATAACTCCAGCTAATATGAGGAAAACTGTCTGCTTTACTGGAATACCAACAAGAATGTGTCTCTTTATCACTTCTTTATTTTCATACTGTAACTGTAACTCTGCTTGATAGAAGCCTATCAATAATGATGGATCCCAGGTTATTTGCTTTCCATCTGTACTGAGGAATGTGCGTGTATGTCCGGCCAAGAGGTACTTCGGTGAAATCTCAAATGATTCAACAGTATTTTGTAGTATATTGCGGATTACGATCTGACCCTGTACTTTAAGTGGGTTTTCACCGGCATTTTTAGCTTTAATATCAAATGACACTGTATTGTTTCCTATAAAAAAAGGGGCAGTGAATACAATATTTGAGAGCTCACTGTATGCATTAGGGTAGGAAATAATCAAAGGAATAATAATGGATGACTCAATTTTACTTGCAGTTCGATCTGTAGGGGGTGTTTTAGGAGCGTTGACAAATTCAAGGCCGAGTATGTTGTTTTCACGTGCCTCTGAAGGGGTATATGATAAGGTGAGAGTACGACTAGTATTTGGTGCAATAACGATCGTGGTATCAGTATCTGTACCCATAATAGACATTGAATCTGGAATTGTCCTCCTCTGAATTGGTGTGAGTATCCCCTGGGTATCTGATCTCAGTACTTGAAATCGGTATGAAATAGTAATTTCTTCTTCAGAGGTGTTCTTGAGGGTGATCTGTGTCTGTGTTTGCTGCTTAAGCTCAATTATTGGAGGACTTACACTAAATTCACTCGCTGCATGAGCATGTGATACGCTGAGAACGAGGAATAATATGACTGTTACAAGTACTTTCATATATTCAGTGTAGTGGAACAGTATGAAAAAATAAAGAATGGAGATATTTAAGGTCATGCGGTAATATTTCACAGAATCTGATGAGTGAAAATACTGAAAAATTCTCGAAAATATATGACTGATTTTGATTTTTCTCCCTAATTTTAAACTATATCAATTTGTATCATTAAATACACACCATAAAAACACCTAAAATTAGCAGATAATCTAGTTGAATGATAACAGATACAGTGATGTTTTTAGATTGATAATTCAATCTAAAATGAAACACTCGATTTTATAGCTGTGGAATGAGTGTGTAGGTGAGAATGTTGGTGTAGGGAAGGGGTTCTTGATTTGGTGAGATATTTAGTTTATATACAATCTCAGCAGTTGCCACAGATTCTGAAGATGAAAGAATCTGCGCTGGATTTTCAGATTTAGATAATGAAGCTATTGGGCGATAGGCATGTTGAGCATTAAAATCTTTACTACATGCAACAGAGTTTTTACACTGAATACCAAATCCAAAAGTGAGTGGGCTCTCCCAGAAACTTGCTATATTTGGTGTACATGAACCTGAATCACATGTCGTATCAGGAATTGCATGATTGTCTGCCTGTAGAGGATGATCTTGACTTATAAAGACGCTATAACCTCTGGAATCTGTACTGGTAATATATATTTTATCTGTACGAATAAGAGGATCTCCAGGAACAAGAAATCCAAATGAAATATACGGAGATGAAAATCCGAGGCTAAGCGATTCGAATTCTTTTTTTACGGAATTTTCATGAGTAGTCTTGTTCTGTTGGGGTGTCGTTATTGGCACAGTTGTAGGAGTAATTTGTTCTAATTCAAGAAGGATATCAGCATTACCAGAGGTCTCAGCAGATACTGTCTGAATATTACTTAAGTGCATCAAAAGATATATAAACAATGTCATGCTTAGTTTCCATTTCATATATCTATCATAGCATATACATAATTAGTTAATGGCATGGTTACTTGATACTGTTTTCTTATGCTATACTAACGCTATGCAATCAGGAGCGAAAAAATTTAAACCAGCTAATTTTGAGGCTAAATGGCAGAAGAAATGGGAGAGTGATAAAACATTTTCTCCTGATATGGATTCAGCAAAAAGGCCCTATTACAATCTCATGATGTTTCCATATCCGTCTGCTGAGGGTATGCACGTAGGAAATATGTATGCGCATACAGGAGCTGATATTCATGGACGGTTTCGCCGCATGCAAGGATATGATGTGTTTGAACCGATTGGTCTTGATGGATTTGGTATTCACTCTGAGAATTATGCAATGAAGGTAGGGAGGCATCCGAAAGAGCAAGCTCAAGTAAGCGAAGAGAATTTCTATCGGCAGATGCATTCCACAGGCTCCGGATTTGACTGGCAACGTACAGTAGAAACATATGATCCAGAATATTATAAGTGGACTCAGTGGCTTTTCACGCAGATGTTCAAAGCTGGGCTTGCCTATAAAGAAAAAGCTTCAGTTAATTTTTGTCCTTCATGTAAAACAGTGCTTGCTGACGAACAAGTGATTGCTGGTGAGTGTGAACGGTGCGGATCTATAGTCGAAAAACGTATGCTTGAACAGTGGTTCTTCCGTATCACCCAGTATGCAGGACGATTACTCGATAATATTCCCAAACTTGATTGGACACAGAAGGTAAAAGTGGCACAAACAAACTGGATTGGCAGATCAAAAGGTGCTCTGATAACATTTCCAATTGCAGACTTTAGACTGAAAAATGGGGAAAAACCAAATTTTGTTTTGTTACAAGGATATAAAGGGGGTGCAGACCGTAATTTTATACCATGGTTGAAAGAAAGATTAGAAGCATCTGGATTTTCGGTGCAAACGCCAGAGCTTCCTCAGCGAGATAATCCTCGTGAGCAGGAACAAGTTACATATGTACTGGAAACAGTAAAAATGGATGAAAACACCGTAGTTGTTGGACACTCACTTGGTGCAGTTATTGCCTTAAAAGTTTTGGAGCAGCTTTCCCATGGAATTGAAAAATTAGTATTGGTCGGTGGTTTTGCACAACCCTCATTTAAAGATGGGGTAAATCGACCCTACAGTACTCATTTTACATGGGAATATGATTGGAGCAGTATACAGAGTAAGGTAAGGGAAATTTCAATACTCCATGATGAAAATGATCCGGTTATAAGTGATGAACAATCAAAGAAGCTTGCAGACAACTTGGGAGTTCCTGTACAACGAGTAAAAGCAAAGGAGCCGCATTTTAGAGGAAAATCTGAGTCGGAAGTGCTAAAAGCACTTATTCCAACAATTGATGCATTTACTACTCGTCCTGACACCATTTTTGGGGCAACATTTATGGTTATCGCACCTGAGCATCCGATAGTATCATCTATCACAAGCCTAGAGTATAAGATTGACAAAAATAGCCTTGAGTCAGTTAAAAACTATGTAAAAGAGGCAGCAAACAAAACAGAAGCAGAGCGGATGGAGGATAATCGTGAAAAAACAGGTGTATTTAGTGGGTTATATGCAGTCAATCCAGCAAGCGGTAAAAAAATTCCAATCTGGATTGCCGATTATGTCCTGGCTGAGTACGGAACAGGTGCTATCATGGCTGTGCCTGCACACGATAGCCGTGACTATGATTTTGCAAAGAAATATGATCTACCAATTTGCGATGTAATTATGCCGCTTCGTGTAGATACAAAGAATCCTCCCCATCCGGATGAGAAAATGGTAGAACGGCAAGCAGTACAGGCAATCATTAAGCATCCTACGCAAGATAAAATCCTTATGCTTGACTGGAAAGAATTGGGGTGGAAGACACTTGTGATCGGTGGGGTTGAAGCTGGCGAAGATGTGGTTACGGCTGCGCTTCGTGAAATAAAGGAAGAGACAGGGTATAAGAATCTCAAATTCATAAAACAGCTCGGTGGCCAAATACAATCAGAATTCTATGCCAAGCATAAAGGGGAGAATAGACGAGCGTTTTTTACGGGATTATACTTTGAGCTTGAAAACGAAGAGCGTGATGAGGTGATAGATGAAGAAAAAGCAAAGCATGAGGTGCTGTGGGTTGATCGGAAAAAAGTCCCAGGACTCATTCATGCAGCAGAGATAGATCTCTTATGGGAGCGGTTGGAGAATGATCAGTTTGTATATGAAGGAGCAGGTTTGTTGCAGAATTCAGGAAAGTTAGATGGATATCACTCAGAGGATGACTCTGATAAGATTTTTGCATTCATATCTGATAATGGCATAGGTATTCCTCAAGAACAGTATCATCTTCGTGATTGGCTAATTTCTCGTCAGCGCTATTGGGGACCGCCAATTCCAATGATTTATTGTCAAACGTGTGCAACAGCAGGAAAGTCATGGTTTACAACGGAAGAAGCGAAAGTCTATCGAAGCACCAAAAAACAAGCATCAAATAACAAAGAAAAACGTCAAATTTTGAAATTTGATATTTGGGATTTGGATACTTCCGCCGATATGGCGGGCTGGTATCCTGTGCCCGATACAGACTTACCAGTATTATTACCAGATATTCAAGACTTTAAACCAATGGGTACAGGTAGCTCTCCTCTTGCTAATCACCCTGAGTTCTATGAAATATTGTGTCCAGAATGTGGGAGTAAAGCTGTTCGAGAGACTGATGTATCTGATACATTTCTCGATAGTGCTTGGTACTTTTTACGCTATTTGGCTACTGATTGGCATGATATGCCATTTCCATCAAGAGCGTTAGCGGAAAGGGGAAAGAGGAAAGCGGAAAGTGAGAGTGAAATTGAAAATTGGAAATTGAAAATTGAAAATTCACAGCAAAGAAGCAAATTCTTGCCTGTGTCTATATATATTGGCGGAGCAGAACACTCGGTCCTTCATTTGCTATATGCCCGTTTTGTGACAATGGTTCTCCACGATTTAGGATACACGGATTTTGAAGAACCATTTAAAAAATTCTTTGCCCATGGTTTGCTTATCAAGGAGGGTGCGAAGATGTCGAAAAGCAAAGGTAATGTGATCGTGCCAGATGAGTATATTGCTAAATATGGGGCTGATACGCTTCGATCTTATTTGATGTTCTTAGGACCATTTAATCAAGGAGGAGATTTTTATGATACTGGCATAGAAGGAATGTTTCGGTTCTTACGCCGTATCTGGTATTTAATCGTGAATCGATCAACATTAGGAGATGAAGCAGAAGTTATTACGCGTGCTCGTCATAAAACAATTGCAGGAGTTACCAAAGATTTTGAAGAATTTGGCTACAACACGGCGATTGCAAAGTTAATGGAGCTGTATAATCTGATCACTGAGGGCAAGGACGAGAATGAAAAGATTGTGCTGAGTCCTGATACAGTATCAGCATTCTTGCAAATGCTTGCTCCGTTTGCTCCTCATATGACAGAGGAGTTGTGGCATACAGTGCTTGATAAAAAAGAGTCTATTCATCATTCTGCATGGCCTTCTTATGATAAATCCCTTATTCAGGATGCAACTGTGGTCATTGTTGTGCAGGTTAATGGTAAACGTAGAGGAGAAGTTGTTGTATCACGGGAAGAATTGGAAAATCAGGAGAAAATTCAGGAGCAAGCACAGAGTGTGGCCGCCAAGTATTTGCAATCACCAGCAAAGAAGGTAATTTATGTGCCTGGAAAAATTATCAATTTTGTTCTCTAGGTCTATTTTGTATATTGCAGCACCTCGTTTTTCCTGATACGCTTAAGTCTACTACGGCATACTATGGACGAGCAGACTACTGCCTTCCTCAAAAATTACGGCCTTATTATACTCCTTGGCATTACAGGACTTGCTTCTCTTGTCTTCGGAATAATCAAAATGAATACAACAGATACCTCTGTGGTTATATCTGAAAATTCTTCTGTTACTGAAAATACTGATGCCATATTAGTTGATGTGGCAGGGGCAGTAGTACGTCCGGGCGTATATTCATTGCCTGCCTCGAGCCGTATTTCAGATGCAATTGAAAAAGCAGGAGGTATAACAGAGGAGGCTGATACTGTCCATATTGCGCAGGTTATAAATAAAGCACAAGTATTACAAGATGGCCAAAAAGTTTTTATTCCATTAGCACAGGCTGATCCAGTTATAAAAAGCTCAGATACTCAGGGAAGCTTAATTAATATTAATACTGCCTCAGCCAGTGAGTTGGAAGATCTTCCTGGAATAGGAGAAGTAACTGCAGATAAAATTATTACCAATAGACCATACACTACTCTTGAGGAATTAGTAAGTAAAAAAGCGATATCTCAGTCTGTCTTTGAAAAAATAAAAGAACAGATCTCTCTTTACTAATATGTATCGCATTGTTTCAGTAATTATTCTTCTCTCAGTAATACTTGCTGTTCGCCTATTTATTTACGCACAAAAAGAGCCAGAATATATTCCGGGAAAAGAAGTAACTATTAGTGGTATTGTATGGGATGATCCTCAGCGATTGGGAAGAATCCAACGGGTTAAGCTGGAAGAAATTACACTTATTATGCCCGAGTTTCCGATGTATCAGTATGGAGATAGTCTTGCCATACAAGGAATTGTGGAAGAAAACACCTTCATTAGCAAATCCGGTGATACAGTGACAGAGTTAGTAATAGAACAACCACAGGTTCAAATCAGTGAATCTCCTGCAATTATCCGAGCTGCAGTATGGATGCGCATGCGTATTATCACTATATTTACAAGTCTGCTACCAGTACATGAAGCAGCATTATTACTCGGGATTACGCTTGGGGTGCGCAGTGAATTTAGCCGTGGGATGCTTGATATCTTTACCCAGACGGGAATTTTACACATTGTTGCAGCCTCTGGGAGTAATGTGGCTATTGTTGCTGGAGTGCTGTTATTTTCACTACAGCACTTTGTAATGAGAAAACTTGCCATACTTATCACAGTTGCTGCTGTTGCGTGGTATGCAGTGTTAGCAGGATTTGATCCCGCAATCGTACGTGCAAGTATTATGGCACTTATTGCGCTCAGTGCACAGTTGCTTGGACGCCAGCAGATATCTTATTTTATGCTCGTGTTAACTGTTTGGATTATGTTGATGCTTTCGCCTCAAATGATGGGTAATGTAGGATTTCTTCTCTCAGTGAGTGCAACTGCAGGAATTATTACGCTCAAACCACTGCTTGATACTGTTTTTCGCAAGTTCATAATACTCAAAGATGACCTAACAACAACCCTTGCAGCACAATGGGGAAGTCTTCCGATCATACTTGGATTTTTTGGAAATTTTGCGCCTTTATCTATCGCGGTCAATCTGTGTGTATTATGGGTAGTGCCAATCATTATGATCTTGGGTTTACTTGGATCTCTTGGTGCGCTTGTCCACCCCAATTTTGCAGCTCCTTTTGTCTATGGAGCATATCCTTTTACTGTCTTTTTCTTAACTGTAATAGATGTGGTAAAGAGTATGGTAGGGACTATTTCGATAGAACAATATTCTGTTTATTTGACTATATCATATTACTCTCTTTCTCTATCAATAATATTATTTCTAAAGCTAAAATGGTATGACAAAAAATAAGCTGGTGATAGTGGTGGGGGGAGGAATTTTGTTGCTACTTGTTATACTGCAGCTTACTTTCTTACATGATGGGAAGCTGCATATTGTCTTTTGTGATGTTGGTCAAGGAGATGGAGTATTTATTCGTACTCCGTCCGGCAAAGAGATTATTCTTGATGGTGGTCCTAATAATGCAGTCTTATCGTGTTTGGATGCACATCGGCCGTTTTGGGATCGAACACTGGATATAATGATCCTTTCACATCCTCATTATGACCATTTTCGGGGCCTTATTGATGTCTTAGATAGATATAAGATAGGTATGGTCTTTCAAGAGCCATTAATTAATACTTCTGAGGCATATACTGTATTTTCTCAAGCAGTAGAAGATGAAGAAACAGACGTAGGCATACTTACACGGGGAGTGAAACTTTCTTTTTCTGATGGGGTAATAATCCAGGTACTTGGACCTGATGATCCATTTGTTAAGAGAGAAAATCCCCAGGGTGTGACAGAAAGTGATAACCCACCATCGCTAATTTTACACCTCACCTATCATACATTTGATTTGTTACTTACTGGTGACAGTGATGGTGAGGATTTAGAAAAATTTATACCGAAAGGAGTTAACCCTGAGGTTTTAATGCTTCCTCATCATGGTTCACAAAATGGATATACAGCAGCTGCAGCCAAGAAAATAATTCCCAAAATAGCCGTAATTTCAAACGGTAAAAATAACTCCTATGGCCATCCTCATCAATCAGTACTCAAAGAGCTGAAACAGCATAAATCTCAGATTTTGAGAACAGACCACTATGGACATATTCATTTGGTTATTGATGAGACAGGGGCAATTGCTATTCAATCTAATCTCTCAGATTGATCTAACGTGCAATACTGCTTGATTTTTAATTAGCTTGATGATAGTCTGATAAAGATATGAAAATATTAATAGTTGATGATGAAGTAGAACTTGCCCAAGTATTTGATGCTGCACTCCGTAGTGCCGGTTATGATGTGAAAATTGCCACTAACGGAAAGAGTGCGCTTGATATGGCGAAGGCCGAAGTATTTGATCTCATTATGCTTGACCAAATGATGCCTGATATGTCTGGTAACGAAGTCTTAAAGGCATTGAAGGCTGATGCAACCACAGCTAATGTAAAAGTAGCAATGCTTACTAACTTTGGCCATGACACTATGGTAAAGGAAGCACTTTTTGCCGGAGCTGTTGATTATATTCTCAAATACCAAGTCTCAGGTGACGATATTGTTACGAAAGTCAAAAGCCTGATCGGATAACCATGCTTCAGACAGCTCAGACAGATTACACTAGTGTCCTCTCAGAATTAATACAACGCCAGATTGTTATCTTTGGTCCACAAATTGTGAATGCAAAAATCAATGGAATTAAAGGATTGACGTATGATAAAGATGGAGTTGTTAAAAAAATAGTTGGCGATCCTCAGACTATTTTGCAGGAAGTAGCTGAACAACTGAGTCAGCTCTCAGAGTATGCGGTAAAAAAAACACTTGATGATATTGTAAGTACTCACTTAGCTTCTCAAGTCAATATTTCTCCTGATACATCGCAACTCAATAATAGCCAGGAAGATATTATTTCGCGCCTCCATCTCAATAAATCCTCTCAAACCTCTGCTTGACACCTGCTGTTATTTAAGGTTCCATATAAGTAGGTATGGAAATTATCATAGGACTTCTTTTCATCTCAAATATCATTTTTGCTGGAGTAGTGGTATATTTACTTCGCCGTGATGAGCAGAAGAAAGCTGAGCTCGAGGCACAGAAAAGAGATGCTGCCCGCAAGTATTATGAGGCACGGGTACTTCAAGAAATCTCTGAAAAAATTGGCTATTCATTCACTACTAAATCTGTCGCCCAAACGGTTGTTGAGTCATTTGAAAATATTTATGATTTATCTTGTATTACGTATGCACTTATTGAAAATCATGCCATTATCCAACGGTCATTACTTAAGGAAGCAGTCGGAGAGCGATATGTTACCAGTATTAATAAAATTTCTCTTGAGGCATTATATGCATTGAATGAGTCAAGTAAAGGATATCACGTGACGACTGAAGTTCAGCAATCAAAAGATATAAAAAGTTACATTGCTTTACATTTTGATCCATCTCCGCAGTCCTATTTTACTGTTCCGCTCGTAGTTAATAACACGTGCTTTGGGATAATAACAATCTCATCTCGTAATCGTAATGCATTCACGCGTGAAGATATGGAGATGGTATATAAAGTAGTAAGTCAAGCGGAAAAAGCAACAGAACGATTAGAAAGCTTAATACAGTCAGAAAATAGCCGCATGATTAACCTTGTTTCAAGTCTTCCTACACCAGCGATTTTGTTCACCAAAGAGGATGGTAGGCTCAAGATTTCAGCAGCAAATCCAATTGCTACTGAAATCTTAAAATTACCAGCTAATCCATCACTTGATGATATTGTATGGAGTGTTGAAGGAAATATAGAGTTAGGTAATTTAATAGAGGATGTATACAGTGGAGAAAAAAGCATCTTTCTTAAAGAAGTAGTACTGAAAAACAGGTATTACAAAGTATATGTGAATCCTGTGTATACCATTAGTCAAGATGCTGTTGTCGGAGTAACGCTTTCTATGCTTGATGTAACGCTTGAAATGGAGTCAGAGAAACTTCGTGAGAAGTTTACTAATATGGTAGTCCATGAACTTCGTGCCCCGATGACTTCAATTAAAGGTGGTGCGGGATTATTGCTGAAAGGTAATCTTTCACAAGAAGACAAAGAAAAAATGCTGCATATCATTGCTGATTCTTCAGAGCGGATGCTTCACCAAATTAATGACCTCTTAGATGCAGCAAAACTT
Source organism: uncultured Gammaproteobacteria bacterium (assembly GCA_964448725.1). Lineage (GTDB taxonomy): Bacteria > Patescibacteriota > Microgenomatia > Levybacterales > GWA1-39-11 > JBDHUV01. Next base: position 25,517 of record CAYVAJ010000010.1, read on the forward strand.
GAAGCTGGAAAGTTTGCTATTGCACCAGCACCGGCAAATATTAATGAGATAGTGCAAGCAAAGCTAGATAGCTTTTCTTATCTGGCTTCCACCAAGCAAATTGAACTTGATATTTCTATTGATTCTACAATTCCAGTCTGTAACTTTGATAAATTGCGTATTGACCAAGTTATTACAAATTTGCTTTCTAATAGTTTGAAATTTACCCAGGCAAATGGAAAGATTACAATCAAAACAGAGAAGAAGGATGCAGAAATGGTAGTGTCTGTTATAGATAATGGTATGGGAGTGCCAGCTGGAAAACAGAATCTATTATTCGTTCCGTTTAGTCAGATGCAGAGTGCATTTCGGCGTGACGGAACAGGATTGGGATTATATATATCGCGTGGAATTATTGAATCGCATGGAGGGCGTATTTGGATGGACTCGGTGGAAGGGAAAGGTACGACTGTCAGCTTCTCAATCCCCCTCAATTTAAAGGCTGATGAGGATGTGCCTCATCCTCAAGATATCACTCCTTCCTTAAACTAAACCTATTATCTGGTTTCAACTTACTAGTAACTGAATTTTTCTAAAAGTACTTGTTGGAGTTCTTGATTGAGCCCGTCATATCCTAGTGCCCAGATTGCAACTCCTTGGAAATTTTTTTTAAGCACGTAGTCATATTTAAGTCCCAGCGAACGTGCATTTTCATAATGTGCGGTATAGGTAAGATTATCTTCAGTATCTTTATATGAAAAATAAGGAGTTTGTGTAGTACTATTCCAGTGAATAGAGAGCTTTTTGCTCATATTAGCGAGTTCGGCATAAGAAATTGCTTTGCCAGGAGCTCCATTATTAGGCCATGCGTAACCATAGTAGGGAACAGCTAATATAAGCTTTTCAGCAGGGACCCGTTCCAGATAACTTTGTAAAAATCCAACTAAGCTATATTCGCCTTCTAATGGCGCAACAGGGCCAATAGTACCTTGTGGCGTATGGAAGTCGTATCCCATGATAATAAATGCGTCTAAAGACTCTTGAAGCAGCGAAATTTCGAAGAAATCATTGTGTGCCCCTGCAGTTACGTATGTATCGGCGGTGAGCAGAGCTTCAGGATGTTGTCTTTTGAGTTCTTGGTGTAAGTTTGCTACTAACCGAACGAATTCTAGTCTTGTTTCTTCTGAGGCTACTCCAACATATTCAAAGTCTAGATTAATGCCATCTAATGACTTGCTTTGTACCAGCTGGATGGCATTTGCAATGAACCTACGTTGTGCATCATCTGAAGCTACTAGGCGCTCAATATTTCCATTATCAAATGCTTTGATCGTAATCAGAACTTTTACTTTCTTATTTTTCATTCTATTTACAAATGTATTGAGATTGGGGCTATTCCACATCTCCCACCCGCCATCTGCCTCACTTCCTCGAGAAACAATAATATTACCTTGTCCATCTGTTTCAAGACCAAATAAATTCACACTCGTAAGTCCCTGTACATTGATGTCTTCTTCACGCTCCAACATCCAATAAGGAAAAAAACCTACAATCTCTCGACTGGGTTGTCCCGTATATCGTAGAGTAATCTCTGTCGCAGGGAAAGAAAATATGGTATCTGCGCTCATAGGGGTTTGATTGGCATACACTGGAGGAGCGAGCGCTTCAAGCGACTTGTCTATATGCGCTACTTGTACAATTTGATCTGCAAGTGGGGTAGCAGGATCAAGCAAGGTATCCCTGTAAAGGCTAAGTAAAATACCAGTAGATATAATAATGAGTATCAATAGGGAAAAGAGATATTTCTTCGGAATAGCATGGAATGTTTTACTCGTAAAGGAGCGTAGAGAAGAAGACTGGTTAATTGATTGTTGCGGAAGTGGTGCTAAAGCTGGATCAGCTGGAGTGTTTTCATTACTATTTTCATGTGCGACTAGGAGGAGTGCTTCTTCAATATCTTCTTCACTTGCACCTAATTCTTGAGCAAATGCATGGATCTCTTCCAGCTGTTGGGAAGGATGATCAAGAATATATTGTTTTATTAGTGTAACTCGTAACGGATTGCTCATTGCAACTATTCGCATTCAATGCATGCGATAGAATCAGTATGCACGAAAAATCTTTGTTTCGCAATAAACATGAGTAAGACAGCAGTGTATATAATCACAGATTATTTAAGGCTGATTTTATAGAGGTTATACGGTGCACCTGGAATATTTAAGTTCGTCAAAATTACCAAATTTGAACCATCAGGCCATATAGTTACAAAGTCTTCGGCAAATGGACCAGCATACACTGTTGTATTATTTTGTCCATCAAATTCCATAATATTTATTCTCCCTTCTGCACTATAAAAGAGATGTCTTGATCCCGGATGCCAGTTAAAGGTAGGAATTGCACTTGCAGTTGCCTCTTGAGATTCTGAATTATTCTCCCAGATGAGATAATTACGATCTTCTTTAATATCATATGTATAAATGTTGCCATCTTTAATCTCCCTCACTTCAGCAGTAGAATTGGTGCCTTTTAAGCGTGGGGTTTTAATAACAGGAAGTGTCGCACTGCCACTTGCTGTATAGAGAATTTTATCGTTTTCAGGAGAGAATTTAGCATTCTCAAAATGGTCAGTGAATAGAGGGCGGAGCTTGGTGTTGAGGCTTCTCAATTGGCGTGCTTGTTCTTCTGCTCGCTGCTGTTCCCATCCTGCACGTACTTGTAAAATAGTATTTGTAACGTCTTGAGGAATTTCATTAAAAGTATTGGTATCCATCACATACAGTACAGTACCAAACTCAGCGGAAATAGATGCCATGAGCTGATCACCATCAGGTGAAAAATTTAGTGAGGCGTTTGAAAAATCAGCGATCGTGTTATCTGTCAACTGTGTTGAAAGACCGCCAATTGGCAAAATTGGGCGTGAACTCATGTTCATAAGATATATACCATTGTTACGTATCGTTGTACTATTCACAGTATACGCAATCAGGGTATTGGTATCATCTACAGCTGCATTTGATGCGCCGGTTGTAGTGAGTGGGTCAAGAGTAGGTGTACTTGGAAATAGGAGAGCATTTGCCTGACTTACTTCACTTTGTTTAACATTAATTTTCTTTTTCCACGGAAAATAACCGTCTTTTTCAATTCTTACATCATAATCGCCGGGTTGAAGATTAATAGTATTATCAGTTGCGGTAGTCAAGTGATTGTTAACATATACTCGGGCACCATCAGGCTTGCTGGTAAATACAATAACACCAGTCCCCTCAACAAATGTATGTCCGTTTTCTTGAGTAAGCCGATACCCAGATGCAAACAATACTGCAATTGTAGTGACAATAATAAGTAGGGAAATGACTGCAACAGAGCTGATGACTACTTTGCGCATATAAACTAATTATAGTTTGTTCTAAGTATAAGTGCAATCCTACAGAGTAGGATTCCTTTTTCTACTAATATCATTGCTTATTCTATATGATTGCAGAGATGTCTTCATGAGTCTATAATAAATAGAGGAATCTTAAATTTGATATATTTGTGTAATAGTTGGATATAGTTTAAGCTTTACATTTTTTTAGTATGTTCTCAAAAAAAATAGGAATCGATTTAGGTACGGCTAACACGCTCGTGTATGTAGCTGGTGAAGGTGTGGTTCTTAACGAGCCATCTGTAGTTGCAGTTCGTGCTGAGGATAATAAAGTCGTAGCTGTTGGCCAAGACGCAAAAGAAATGCTTGGTCGTACTCCAGGTAATATTGTGGCAACTCGTCCTCTCCGTGATGGAGTAATTGCTGATTATATGATTACACAAGCTATGCTTGGGTATTTTATTGACAAGGTCGCAGGAAAATCTCGATTTATTAAACCAGAAGTAATGGTGTGTGTCCCTTCAGGTATTACTCAGGTAGAAAAGCGAGCAGTACTTGATGCTACAATGGCTGCGGGAGCAAGGGCAGTATACTTGATAGAAGAGCCATTGGCTGCGGCAATTGGTGCTAAAGTACCTATTGCCCAAGCTGCTGGACATATGATTCTTGATAGTGGTGGTGGAACAACAGATGTGGCAGTTATCTCTTTAGGAGGAGTAGTAGTACATACCTCAGCGCGCATTGCTGGGAACAAATATGAAGAAGCAATTAGCAATTATATTCGTAAGCGTTTCAGTCTCCTAGTTGGTGAGCGTACTGCTGAGGAAATAAAACTCGATATTGGCAACGCACTACCAGATCCAAAGAAACCACTAAAGATGGAAGTCCGTGGTCGTGATAATCTCACAGGCTTACCTCGTTCAATTGAACTTTCAGATCATGAAGTTGCTGAAGCACTAGAGCCAGTACTTAAAGCACTTGTGGGTGCAATAAAAGAAACATTTGAAAAAACACCTCCTGAACTTGCCTCTGATATTATTGATAAAGGTATTGTATTGACTGGCGGTACTTCTTTACTGCGTAACTTTGATAAATATGTTGCACGTGAAACTGGTGTGCCTGCATATGTGGCAGAAGACCCATTGTACTGTGTAGTACGGGGAACAGGAGTTGCGTTAGAGAATCTTGAACTCTATAAGCGATCAATTAGCAAGAGCTAAACATCACTATAACAGCAATTTAATAATTGCATTTTTCACGATTTTTCACAAAAGCGCGAAATACAAATTTTAAGTTCGAGTCTTATAATAAGTTTGCATAAAAATGTTAAAATATAGAGAGCGTCAACAGTTTTTACTGTTATATAAAGAAATATTAAGAGTAAAAATAGTGAACAAGAAACATCAATTTAGATAAAATATTCATTGAATGTTGGATATAGTAAATTGAAACATGAGAGGTTCTACAGAAATATTAAAAATAAAATTTACCACGGAACCAGAAGGTAAAGTCTTGGAGTATATTATTACAAGACTACTATCAAAGGGCCAAAAGACCGTAATAGTGACCCCAAATCCAGAGCTGGTAGTGCTTGCTCATCATATTCCAGAGTACCAATCTGTGCTTAATTCAGCTCAAATTAGCCTCCCTGATGGTATCGGTATTGGTTGGGCGAGCAGAGTTCTCAAAAAAAGGAATTTGCAGCGGATAACAGGGGTCGATTTCATGAAAAATCTATGTGAAAAGATTGCAGAACAGCCTGTTACGGTGGGACTTTTTGGTGCTGTGGATGGTGTAGCAGAGAAGACAGCTGACTGCTTACTAAAAAAATACCCCGGACTTCAAATTGTATACGCCTCAAGCACTTGGGATCTAAAAAAGGCTACTGATGCTAAAATTGATATCCTCTTTGTTGCCCTAGGTTCTCCCAAACAAGAGCAATGGATTAGTGATCATTTAGATACGTTGCCGGTTAAAGTTGTGATGGGAGTTGGAGGAGCATTTGACATGATTAGTGGGCGAGTGCGGCGTGCTCCAGTTATTTTCCAGAAAGTAGGACTTGAATGGTTTTGGCGGCTTATTGTTCAACCATGGCGATGGAAAAGACAGCTTAGGTTAATTGAGTTCGTATGGCTGGTTTTAAAAGAAAAGTATCTTCCTTAAATTAACCTAATATAATAAAATACATCCTCCTCTCTATTCTAGACAAGCTTTCTTGTTATGTGATTCATCTAAAGTCTCAGCCATATTTATTAGGGTACTATTTCGTTAAATATATTTCTTGATGATCACTTTTACCGTACTTTATATTTTCTTACACAATACATATTGACAACGATCGATGGTTTTTGCTACGCTGGTATATAGTTAAGTATATTTAATATCTTTTATGCCGAATCATAAAGTATCAATTGAAGACTTACCAGATCTCCTTACTGTTCGTGAAGTAGCAGAGCTTCTCCGTGTCTCACCACTTACTATAAAAAGATGGGGTAAAAGAGGCAAACTTCCTGCAATCCGAATCAATTCTCGCGGCGATCGCCGTTATAAGAAAGAAGCTGTACTATACCTCTTGGGAATCCAGCAAAAGAGTGGACTCTAGATTATTATTCTTAGATAGTATCCTCTTTTATTTTTATTACTTCATATCTCACCTATCTTTTTTTATTAAATATGATGCATTAGTTTTAACTAGTATATAGTTTGATATTTTAATATAAAAAACATAAGTATCCTATAACATTGAGTTTAGGGGAGAAATATGATAGTATTTTGGTTACTATGGTGTATTACACACCTACTATGTTCATTAACAGCGTGCGGTAGTATCAGATCTGAAAGGAGTATCCCATGCTTATTATCTCCACACAGCAATTTCCTATTGAGGTAGATCCTGATGTGGAAGCATCTGCAATAGAAACGGAGTCAGCATCTTTATTGGTAGTTACACTCCGATGTGCAAGGAGTGTAACATCAGAGGCTGAGGTTGTACTCCGAGAATCTCTAGATTCATGGCAAGTGCATACAGGAGGATGGCTTGTAGATTTAGATATCGATGAGTCTCTTTCGTGGAATGAATCTCGGACAATTGCAGTGCTGCGAGCAGTCTGGGATTTTACTACGGATCGTCCTGATCATGTGCTCAGCAAATTCTTTGACCACATACATGGATTTGCTGTTTCTGTGCCAGTTAAGTCTGTACGGATTGACTCGATTGAGAGTGATCCAGCAGAGGATCTGGTTGGATAGAACGAAGGGGAAGATATGAAGAAGCTAATGCATTGGCTATTTCCTGCGAGAAACGTCCCGCTTTCAGAGCAATATTTGTTAGCGGAACATATCTATAGGGCGCTCCATGTATCCCTTGAACATTGGGATAAAGAGTGCTGGGAATCGCCAGGCCCGCTCAAAAAAGAGTACCTTGGGCGGGCAAGAAATCTGCTCCGAGAGGTGGGAGGTGACCTGAATAAGGCTCATCGTATCCTAGATTACACAACGTAATATTATCGCATGTTCAATTCCCGGTTCTGCAATGCAGAACCGGGACCACTATATCTTATAAGTAAAATCATCAATTTCGGTTATCTATTTATACATCTTACTTCAAGAATACATATAGGATTGCAATGTATCAGAGCTTGATTGGTATGGTTAATATTTTAAAAAATATTAATTGATTAATTTGATCGTGAATGGAAAGGTTTGCACAGGTCATGCATAGGTTGTGTGCCAAAGAATTTAAATAGTAGAATGAATGCTATGGGTTTTTAATATTTATGGATAAGTCGGATTAACGAAGAATAAAGAAGAAAAAAATAACTGCGAGCACTATCCTATAGATTCCAAATGGAATAAATGTATTTGTCTGAATAAATTTTAACAGCCAGCGCATAACAACGAGTGCTATAGCAAACGATGTTGCCAAGCCAATAAGTAAATGAATTAAGTTTTGCTGAGTAAATGAAGAGGCAGATTGTGATAAGTCATAGCCGCTTGCCACAATCATGGTTGGAATCGCAAGCATAAAAGAGAATTCAACTGCTGACCGTCTATTCATACCAACCAATAATCCTCCCATAATTGTTGCCGCTGCTCGAGAAACTCCCGGTATCACAGAGAGCGATTGTGCAAGCCCAATAAGGAATGCCTCACGGATAGTCATAGACTTTAACGTAATCTTTGTGCCTTTTTCTTCTCCTATTTTGCGTTCAAGCACGATCAGTGCGACACCTCCTAATAAAAGTGCTGCTGCTGTAATAGATTCATTACCAATGAGGACATCTTTAATTATGTTGTATCCAAGAAATCCGACAATTGCAGACGGAATAAAGGCTATTATCAATTTATTCAGTAATTGTCTGTTTTTATAAAGTGTCTTTGCATACAGTACAACTGCGGCAAGAATTGCACCAAGCTGTATGACAATTTCAAATGTCTTTACAAAATCAGTCTGTGTAACATCAAGAAGTCGTGCAGTGAGCACTAAATGACCTGTAGAGGAAATTGGAAGAAACTCGGTAATCCCTTCAACAATTGAGAGAATCAACACATCCAAGATATCCATATAATATGTAGTATACAGTATCAAGTATGAATTATGCGAGGTTATTCTCCAAATGTTGAGTTACAAGGTTATGAATGTGAATGTCTTGTTAATTATATAGACAATATGTATATGTAATAGCTTAGTAAGATAATCTAAATGATTCGTTAATTAACCTTAATACATACTTTGATATATATTGGAGTTCTTGACATCGACTGTGGTCAAATCTATACTGGAGACGCTCTTAAGTGGTGTGAGGAAGCATGGTATGTTTTCCTCTACATATTTCTCTGAACTTGAGGTATCCCGATGAATATCGGGAGACGAGATAGATTGCATAGTACTCTGTGGAGTATTATCACTATCTTCCTGATTAAAGTACAGGGGAATCTCCATGAGTCTGACCCTCTTAGGAGCTGGATTTATTCATATTTGAGCGTTTAGGGATTAGTGTGTAGGGTTTAGTATTTAGACACTATGTACTAGGTTCTAAGCGCTCTTTTTGTTAAAATAATGCGGTATTTGCCGAAGTAACTCAGGGGTAGAGTAGCTCTTTCGTAAAGAGCAAGTCGCGGGTTCAAATCCCGCCTTCGGCTCAATCACTTAAATATCCTATAACACTTGTTTTTCCTTCAATATATAGTATAATCCATCCACAATATTAGACGGTATGAGGGGAGACTCTCCATGATTAGTAACGTGTAAGACTAGTGTAGCCGAGCCGTCTATTTGTGATCAATCTTGTAAGGTTAGGAGGATTAAGTAGATTAATCAGTCAGCTGTCCGTTCTTTAACGTAAAGGAGCAGAAAATGGCTAAACAAGTCTACAAAGTGCGCCGTTTTGCACAGGATATTCTCGGTGAGTCGGAAGAGGCGTATCATTTGGAACGTGATCTGTGGATTGGCGATGATCTGAGTGAGGCTCGAGAGGTATTGAAAGATTATGGCAAATTCCCACGAACAGAGGGACATTTAGCTCTCTCCATATCGTGGTTTAAGCTCGATGAGGCTGGGAAATGGCAATACTGTAATCCTCCTATCTGATATATGGACACATCCCGTCTTTTGAGAAATCATTCTACAGAAGACGGGATCTCTTTTTGTTCAACAATTACTATAACTATATCCCTTTCCACGATAGATTTTTTTACTGGTGCTTTCACAAACGTATACTATTGCCATTTTTACCCTAGGGGTGCTACCCACTTCACTCCAAGAGGACTTACCATTACATGGTGGCGCGTGGTGGTTCACTCATTTTCACGGGTGTTCGTATTTATTTCGGAAATTGGTTAGATTTTTTGATGTTTGCATAAACTCTTACATTTAGCACGATTAAATTAAATTTAGCCTCAAAAATAGTTAAAATTAATGTGTACAAAAATAGTACAAAAGGGCAAAATACCTATTGACAAGCATATAGACATATGGTTAATTATCTATACGAGGCTAACTTTTCACAAAGTCCTCTAAAAATACTAACTAAGACATATGCAAAAACTACATGTACTGTTCACAAATTTTCTAAAGCGCCGTGTGGCAGACGTTTCAGGCTTTTTCCAGTTGTGGATCATTGTTCCATAATTGATAAGAGCAGGAGATGTCCGCTTTCGTATATCGCGTGGCAGGAGTTTCGATATACACATAAAAACAAAACGCTTTTAAAACAGGATCGAGTTATTTGGGGAGAAGTTCGGGCTCCCCAAATAACTATCTCTTCTGATCTAAGATAGAAAAGAGTCCGGTGATACTAATACCCGTTGCACATTGTACCTACCGCTGTGTAGGGGAGACGAGATACGTCACTTTGTAAAACAAAGAAACTTCGCTTATCTAAAATCAAGATAAGTTTACTCTGAAAATCAGAGTTCCTGCAAAAAAGTCTCGATATGAAGTCGGGATCTTCTAAAGAGTGAAAAATGACGCATAGAATTTGCGGAGGATTTTTGCTACAATCATGCAGCATCATTCTTCGCATGTTTGTGTTGGTGAAATGCCGAAGTAACTCAGTGGTAGAGTAGCTGTTTTGTAAACAGCAAGTCGCGGGTTCGAATCCCGCCTTCGGCTCCAGAAAGTCAGAGAAACCCTTCAAAAGTTATCCCAGTGAAAGGTATGTATTGAAATTCCTTTATTGCAGAAATTTCAATTTGTGATACTATTGTACTGTTCATGAACACTATTCGTGCAGGGTTAACATTTGATGATGTGTTATTGGTACCTCAAAAAACCCCTCTGTATTCTCGTAATGAAGTAGACCTTACTACGTATATAACTCCCAAGATTTCACTTTCATTGCCCATCATTTCAGCTAATATGGATTCTGTTACTGAGAGTAATATGGCAATCGCGATGGCAAAAATTGGTGGTATTGGGATTATTCACCGGTTCCTCTCAATTGAGGAGCAAGTATCAGAAGTTAAAAAAGTGAAAGAAGAAGGCTTGCTGGTAGGTGCTGCAGTCGGGGTTAAGGATGATTACCTCTCTCGGGCAGAAAAGCTTCTTGCAGTGGGGTGTGATGTATTAGTAATTGATATTGCTCATGGACATAGTATACAGCTGCTTAAAGCGCTTGAGAATCTTAAAAACTGTTTTGTAGAGAGCCAAATTATTGCAGGGAATATTGCAACAGCTAATGGAGCGAAAGATCTTATTGATGCAGGCGCAGATGGACTAAAAGTAGGGATTGGACCAGGTTCATTTTGCACCACCCGTATTGTAGCAGGTGCAGGAGTACCTCAGCTCACGGCGATTATGGATGTAGCAGAGATTGCCCAGGAAAAGGGTGTTCCTATTATTGCTGATGGGGGTATCAGATATAGTGGAGATATTGTAAAGGCTTTGGCAGCAGGAGCATCAACAGTTATGTTGGGAAGCAAGCTTGTTGGATGCGATGAATCTCCTGCGCCGCTCAGAGAGATTGATGGAAAGATGTATAAATTAGGCAGAGGTATGGCTTCAACTGCGGCAAATAAAGATCGGAAAGAAAAAGACACATCAGTAACTATGGATGTAGAGAAATATTCACCTGAAGGAGTTGAGGGACTGGTAGGCTATAATGGTCCTGTTAGTCAGCTTCTCGGAAAATATGCAGGCGGAGTTCGTTCAGGTTTTTCCTATTGTGGGTCTAAAAATATTACTGAATTATGGCAAAAAGCTGAATTTATTCAAATTACTGCAAGTGCACTACTGGAATCCCATCCACATGATATCTTCGTGAAGTAGACTGTAAAAAGATAGAAAATCAAATAGTCAATATCGCATAGTAAAACAATGAGTCCTGTAGTATTAAGTTGTCCACACTGAATCCACAGACCCGTAGTAAAATGCAGATTTGAGGCTAATTTATGATTATGGGATTGTACATGGTGATGATTGACTACTAATACCATAAAAATGAGGATTGCTTTCCTTTCTATTCTAAATTTAGTAAAATACATAATTAGTATTTCGTAGCTAGTATTATGTATCATGTCATGTATAGAAAAATAAATGATAATAACACTCCTTCTTGATACTTGAATACCAAATACTAAATATTGATATTGCCGAGTTGGCGTAGCATTGCCTGGATGGCGGAGTAGTCAATCGCACCAGACTGTAAATCTGGCACCCGTTTGGGTTACCTAGGTGCAAATCCTAGTCCAGGCACAAATTTTAGGTATATACTGTGAGTTTTCCAGTTCGGGTAATACATGAGTATGAAAGTGCCCTGATGGCTCAGTGGTAGAGCGCGTTCTTGGTAAGAACGAGGTCGCGGGTC
>CAYVAJ010000011.1:0-36823 GCA_964448725.1 uncultured Gammaproteobacteria bacterium
CTTACATAGTTGTTATATGATATGAATATCAGGTATGATTTAAATCTAAATATGAAAAAATTATTCACATTCATATTATTATTGGTTGTTGGTTTGGTAAATGTTGCTCCCGTTATAGCACAAACTTTTACTAGTGGTGAGTCTGCTACTCTTCCACGAAATGAAACAGTAAATGGTAATTATTTTGCAACAGGAGATAAAGTAACTGTCTCCGGTACTGTTAATGGTGATGCATATGTTGCTGGTGGGAATGTATTAGTAGACGGAACTATTAATGGCGATTTGTTAGTCGCTGGAGGGAATGTGACTATCCGTGGAACAGTCACTCAAGATATTCGAGCTGCTGGTGGAAATATTATTATTTCTTCTGATGTAGGACGAAATACAACTGTTGTGGGAGGAAGTGTTGATATTACTGACAGTGCCTCACTATCAGGATCTTTAGTAGCAGGGACAGGCAATTTGCAGGTTTTTGCGCCTGTTGCAAGTAGCATAACCATTGGGGCAGGAAATGCAGTAATTGGGAATACTGTAGGAGGAGATATTGCGGCAGGAGTTGGGGAAATGACCCTTTCTCCTGATGCACAAGTTGCGGGAAATATCCAGTACTGGAGTGAAAATGAGGCAGACATTGCACCAGGAGCTTCTGTTTCAGGAACAATACAGCAAGAAAGGCCCCCTCAAGGTTCAACCCAGGCAGCAGAGAAAGCTGCAGAAGGATTCTTTAGTGCAATAAGTGTTGGAGTTACTCTTGCAAGCTTTTTGTCAGCACTAATCTTAGGATTGTTATTAGTTAAGTTCACCCCACGCTTTCTGGAGAACACATCCCAGGCTATTGTGAACACACCTGGACGATCTCTCCTGGTAGGATTTATTGCACTGGTTATCATCCCGATAGGAGCATTTTTCCTATTTATAACACTGTTACTAATTCCTCTTTCATTCCTTGTAATGGTTATGTACTTTGTCGCTCTTTATTTCAGTAAATTATTTGTTGCCTATGCAATCGGTACAAAAGCCGCAGATGTGCTCAATGTTACCTGGGCAAAAGGAGTTGTATTTGCGGCAGGACTTATATTATTCTACCTGCTCTCAGCAATACCCGTCATAGGCTGGATATTAAGCTTTATAGCCATGCTTCTTGGCCTTGGTGCTCTACTCTCAAGCAAAGGGTCCTACTACAAAACTCTTCAAGAAAAGAAACTTTTATAAAATGAGTACACGGTTAAGAACTGTACTTTCAATTAATGTTATCGCTATTTCAAAGAGGATTAATTATTTTTGAGCTTTAAACTGAAGCGCTGCTGAATTTATACAGAATCTTTTTCCTGTTGTTTCCTTGGGTCCGTCATCAAATACATGTCCTAAGTGTCCGCCGCAGTTGCTGCAGAGTACTTCAATTCTATGCATCTCATAACTCCAATCATCAGCAAACTCTACATTTCCTTCAATTGATTTATCAAATGATGGCCATCCACAATCAGAATGAAACTTTGTGTCTGACGAAAATAACTCTTGTCCACAAGCAGCGCACTCATACATGCCAGTTTCAAAGTTAGTATTTAATTTTCCGGTAAATGGTGCCTCTGTTCCCTTTTCGCGTAATACTTTGTACTGCTCAGGAGTTAATTTCTCTTTCCAATAGGTACTAGGCATATTTTTTAAATTATTCATATATGTATATTATACTCCTTTTGTAAACTAACCAATTCTTTCCTGTCTTTTGGTATAATTTCCCCATGACTTCTCAAATAGTCGAATTTGTAACACCTGAAAAAGTACTCTTAACAGGACTCCATATTGGCAATAAAAAGTCTAAAACATGCTACATTTTTATCCATGGGCTTGGTGGCAATGTCTTCTCTAGTCGTGAACTTGCACAGTTATTAGTAGACGATTCATCAAGTGTGCTGCTTTTTAACAATCGAGGGCATGATCTTATTTGCCGAATGAAAAAGATAGATAAGCGAAAAAAGAAAGGAACTACATCATTTCTTGGCGGTGCTGCGCATGAAGTTTTCACTGAATGTGTCGATGATATTGCAGGTGCAGTACAATTTGCAAAAACACAAGGAGCTCAAAATATAATACTTGTCGGACACTCAACGGGAAGCCAGAAAGCTATTTATTACCTCTCCAAAAAAGGTAATCAGCAAAAAATACAAGGAGTAGTACTACTCAGTGCACTGAGCGATTTTGCTGGAATACTAAAACAACTCGATGTTCATGACTACAAAAATTTATTAAAAATTTCAGAAGCACTTGTAATGCAAGGTACTCCGCATCAATTGTTGCCAACAACCATTTGGCCACAGCTTGCTGACGCACAAAGATTTTTAAGTCTTGCGACACCTATGAGTGAGGAAGAAATATTCTCATATTATGATCATAAAAAAAAGAGTGTTTTCTCGCGTGTGACTATTCCTATGCTCGTATTATTCGGAAGCAATGATGAATATCGTGACAGGCCAATTTCAAAGATTATACAATGGTTTGACACTCATCAGAATTCAAGATATTATCACTCAAGAAGTATTAAAGATGGTACTCATGGATTTGATGGAAAAGAGAAAGAAGTTGCAAAAGTAATTTTGACTTTTACGAGACAATTAGGATAATTATACTCATCATAATTCCGTTTCAATACTATCTGCAATAATAACTGATCGTCCTTCCCATTGAGCAAATTGTTCATCAACAAGATCAACACCTAGCTCATCTTCTATTTCACGTATATTAAACTCTCTCACTGTACCCTTTACTGCTATCCTATCGCCATTTTGATAGAGAAAGTTTTCTTCTCCAACACCACCTACCGGCATAAGCGGCTGCTTACTAAGTACAAGTATCTCATCGCTTTCAAGCTCTGTGCTCTCTGCGACAATTGCACGGCTTCCAATTATATCTGTCACTTCACCAACAGCACTCACCTGCTGTCCGAGGTAATTTTGGGGGTTTTCTGCAATTTTTTCAAATCGCGTATCTTCCTCAGCAAAAAATCCATTATCCCGATAAAAATAAATACCAGTAAGTAATACTGCTGCTACCACCACTATTCCACCCCACAGAAAGTACCGTGGTCTTTGTGTACTCGATATATCCATAAACGCCATTTTCACTTTTTCGAATGAAAATCAAACAAAATAGCCGTAAGAAGTATGCAAGAGGATATGCTGGTATTTCAAGATGAATGCCTGTAGTTGCATTCTCATTTTGAATGATCAATAATAAGGCCATGAAGCGCATTGGTATATCTGCGATTGTACTGATTCTTCTGGCTGGAATTGCTGGCATTTTGTGGCTTACTGATTATCTTCAAAGAAATAATACTATTCCCTCACTTCAGGAAGTAAGCAAAAAGCAACAACCAAAAGATATACCCCGCCTTACAACAATTGCACAAAATCTTGAAGTACCCTGGGAAATCGCATTTTTACCAGATAGTACAATGCTCGTAACTGAACGTCCTGGACAGGTACTCCACATAGATCCTCAGACCGGAAATGCAACAACTGTTGCAACACTTTCTGTTAAGCAGATTGGTGAAGGTGGTCTGCACGGGATCACACTCCACCCTAATTTTAAAGAAAACAACTACGTGTATGTCTATTACACCTATGCAGGAGACACCAATCAAACCCTGAATCGAGTATCTCGATTCTTATATACCAATAATACACTACACGATGAAACAACCATTGTGGACGCAATCCCAGGTGCGGCAAATCATGATGGAGGAAGAATTAAATTCGGACCTGATAACCATTTATATATTACGACAGGTGATGCACAACAGCCAAGTCTTGCACAAAATACTGATTCACTTGCCGGAAAAATTCTGCGTGTAACTGATACAGGGACCGCAGTGAATACCAACCCATTTGATAACGAAGTGTATTCCTATGGTCATCGCAACCCTCAAGGTATATGCTGGGATGATAACGATCAACTCCTTGCAACAGAACACGGACCATCAGGAGCACAATCAGGATTTGATGAGTTAAATCTTATACGACCAGGAGTTAATTATGGCTGGCCAGAGATACAAGGAGACGAAACACAAAATGGTATGCAGACACCTCTTATACAAAGCGGCACATCTACTTGGGCACCGGCAGGGGCTGCATGTATTGGTGAGAAAGTATATTTTGGTGGTTTACGTGGTAATGCACTGTATGAAGCAACAATTAATGGAGATGCAGTTGAGCTTACTTCTCATCTCCAGGGGGAACTCGGACGAATACGAGCAGTTGTACTTGGATCTGATGGGATGCTCTATATTACAACGAGTAACCGTGACGGACGCGGTGTACCAGATAATAATGACGACCGCATTATACGGGTAAATCCTGAAAAGTTATAATAACAAAAATATCCTCTCATTGTACCTTTACACAAAATATTGTAAGCTTTAAACTTGAAACGTGCATAAATATCCATTCATCATCCTTTTTATTATCATACTTGTCGCAGTATATAGTGTGCTATTTGCTGGAAATGACAATCTCTCATCTCAAAATGAAAATAATGCACCACTTCCTCAATCTAATGAACAGCAGAAAAATACAGATTTTACTGCTGCATTTCTTATTTTTACTCATGGATTAAAACGTGATTTTTCAGCATCCATGTATCACAATTTGTCAGAGTCTGTTTATATCACAAATCAAAATCCCGCTATTGTCCATGTAAAATCTCCTCCTGTTACTTGGCAAGACTTTTTCAGTACACTCCCTATGGGTATTTCACCAACATGTTTAACGACAGGCACAGGACAACTTTACTGTGATGGAGATAATGGAATGCTACGATTTTTTATAAACGGAAAAGAAGATCCTCACGTTCTTGAATCTGTAATTAATCCTATGGATAAACTGTTGATCACATTTGGTAACTCAACAATTGCAACAATTGAAGCGCAGCTTTTACAAATTCCAGACCCAAGCGCTAGTTCTTCTGCTGTGAATCTGCAAGAGGAAGAGTAAATGAAAATATAGATCCTTTTTTGGGACGAGATGTGACCCAGATTTTGCCCTTATGTTTCTTTATAATCGTTGCTGAAACATACAGGCCAATTCCTAAACTTGTTTGATCAGTTGTCGTTCCATTGACTCGGTAAAATCTATCAAAGACTTTATTCTGCTGTTCGGAGGGAATTCCTTGTCCATAATCCCTAATATGTACTACTGCTTTTGAATCCTCCATTGTGCAGGTCACTGTTATTCGTGAGGTAGGCGGTGAATACTTAATGGCATTTGTGATAAGGTTATAGATAACTTGACTAATACGATTCTTATCTGCATATACATCTTGTGTTAGATTCGCATGAAGTGTTATTTTTCTTTTTGGTTCTGCTTTCTGCATTGTGTCAATTATTTCTGTAAGGAGATCAACTATATTAAATTGTTCTAAATTGAGTTGCATATTTCCCGTACGAATACGGGAGAGATCAAGTAAGTCATTTGTAAGTGACAACATACGATCTACCTGATCCTGTAATTTATATACCAGAGTATGTTCAGGAGTATTTTGTGAAATTTTGTTTGCTAAAATATCAGCATATAATTTGATACTCGTAATTGGTGTTTTTAGCTCATGACTAGCAATACTTATGAACTCATCCTTACTTTTCTCTCGTTTTTTATCTTCACGAATATCTTTCATAAGAATAGTTGTCCCAACAATTTTTCTATTGATTTCAATTGGAGTAACAGTAATCGAAATAGGTATTCCTTTCTGACGGTTTTTTATCACAAATTCAGATGAAGTAAATTTTTTCCCTTTTTCTATTGCCTTCAGTAGCCGTTCTCTCAGTTGTTTAGTATCGGCACTAATTACTTGAGACACTTTTTTAAAAAATATTTCATCTGACTTTTTTCCTATCATTTTGGCTGCTACTGCATTTGTATTTTGTATTTTTCCATTTATATCAACAGTCAAAACTCCTTCACCAATACTTGCAAGAATAGTATCTGCTTCTAAATCAAATAATTCATATTTCAAAATTGCATATCCAATAACAATTGCCATAACAGTTGTTAATGGAACTGCTGATGGAAATATATGAATACTAAAAAGAGGGAGTACTCCATCAGTAATCGTTCCTAAAATTAGGGGAATTAAAACTGCAATTATGAGTAAAATAACTTGCTTCCTTTGAATATAATTGGCAGTTGAACGATAAAATGAAATAAGTATACCGATAGATGCCACCATAAGTGATTCAAGCCAAAATAAAAAGTAGGCAAAATAAGCACCTGGCTGAGAATTATACCCCCATTCGTTAATAATAATCGCCTGTTCGCTGTGGTTATCAATAAGAAAGGTAGTCCATGAAAGGTAGAGAAAAATAATTGCAGGGATAAATACATACAGTGATACCAATGTATTCTTAAGTATAGAAAGCTTTCTTGAAAATGCGAGAGAAAAAACAAAAAAAATGGAAGGAAGTGTTACATATCCAAGTGCTGATATACGATCCACTTGTACATACAAATCCTGATACAGACCTAGCCAATTAATGAAGATTTGCGGCACACCCCATACCGTGATGGCAAGCAAAAAAAGCGTGAAAGAAATAACGACAGATGATCGTTCTGGTCTTTTGAAGAGTAAATACAAAAGCGCTAAATTATTAATTGCAGCAGCAACTAACAAAACTGTATATACTTGAGCCATAGAAAGAATACTTTATGTAGACACAAAATGCACGCGCTTATTGTATCATAGTTACCTTGAATTTATAGAAGATCTTTTTTGCATTTGACGCTTTTTATAAAAACCATACAGATGAATTCCTAAAAGTAGCATTGTCGCAGCATAATATACCAGCGGAATAATACCTGTTTTGTTCGCAAAATGGCTACCCATAATTGATGCATGGAAGAAAATTGAGAGTCCTGCAAGATACACAAATTGATGTAACCGTTTCCATCTTGGAAATGTCATTTTATCAACTGCTTTGTCAAATGAGGTAATAGCCATTAAAAAAAGAATAATTAACGTAACAAGCCCTAACAATATAGCGAACAACGAAGCAGGCGGTAATCTCAGTATTACAGATAATCCACCTAAAATATCAAAATATGCATATCGAACATGTAATGCAGCAAAGTAAAACGCAGACACTCCAAGCGCACGGCGTGCATGCACATATTTTCCTCTCCAGGAAAACCGAGTCATCTTTGCAAAAGGTCCGGCAAGCAATGCAAGATACAGGAAACAAATAGACGTAAACGCGTACGTCTGTGCAAGATTGTGCACTGCCAATCCACGAGAGTTTGTAGAGCTCGTAATATACCAGTACTCAATCAGTGATATGAGTACTGCTATGACTAGCACATAAAATCGGGTATTTGAGAACCAAGAGCGAATTTCTTGTATCATTTATTTTCCTTTCTCTAATAATTTTAGCGTTTCTGCTTTTGCATTATCAACACTTTGTCCCCAAGCTTGCGATGCTTTTGCAAATACTTCTTCAAACGCTGCATTGTCTGTTGCATTTGATTTTATATACTCATCCATCTGCTTTTTTACCTCATCAGTTGATATACCCAGTTTTTGGGCTAACTTATCAAATGTTTCGTTTGTAATATTATCAGGGTGCCCCATATCATCATTTGGCATCCCACATCCACAGTTATAACACATATATAATCACCTCCTCTTACTAGCGTAAAGTGTCAAGGGCAAAGGGGAAGGAAGACATTCTTTCTTACCCTTCCCACCTCACCTTTTTACCTTTGTTTATTCTTCCACAATCAGTGTTCCGACCATTCCCATTTGTCGATGATCTCCGACACTACAGTAGTACTCAAATTTTCCTGCTTGATCAGCAACAAATTCAACTGTTTCTGATCCGCCTGCTTGTAATATTGGTGTTCCTACATCAAATTCATCAAGCATCCAATCATGCATGCCTTCCTCATTTACAAAAGTTACTCTCACAGTGTCGCCTTTATTTACTCGCATTTCAGTAACATCAAATTCAAAATTATTACCTCTTACCGTAAATTCCTTCACTTCATCTTCTGTTAACTCACTTGTTCCGTTTGCATTATTAGGGGTCTCTGTTATCGTGTTTTGCTGAGCAGGCTGCTGAGTTTGATTTGAACCAGTATTATTTGGTGATTGATTAAGGAAAAAAAGTCCTCCTCCAACTACAAGAATTCCAACAATAGCCATTGCAATTATTGCCATACTATTATTCCCTTTTTTCTCTGTTGTCTCTTCCATATTATTCACCCCCCTTCAAAAACAAATTGTTAAATAATAAATATCCCTTGCCAAGAACTAATTCTTACATCCACATAAGATTAAAGATTTATGAAAAACTAAAAGCTTTAAATTTACAATAATAAATAATAAGTAATAAATAATAATTAGTACCTATTCTTCTAGTATCCAGTAAAATCTTCTCTTTTTATATGATCTTCAGGAACACTCAGTTCATTAAGAATATCTTCAACAGCCTGATTCATCCCTTCTGGGCCAACAATATAAAACATCGGAGATGAAAGATCAGATACATATTTTTGAATTTTTGCTGCATCAATTCTGCCTGTTTCACCTGTCCATGCTTCATCTTGAGTCATTGACATAATCAGTTGAAAGTCAGAAAGTTCACGAGTTAAAGACTCAAGTTCAGTAAAAAATGGTGTAGTATCTTTACTTTTATTTGAAAACAACAGTGTAATAGGTGTTTTTTTGTCATTCTCTTTCATCCAGTTAAGCATGCTCATAAATGGGGTAATTCCTATCCCTCCTGCAATAAAGACGAGTGGTTTCTGGATATCATCAGGTAATACAAATTCTCCATATGGTTTGCTGATATCAACCGTCTCACCAATTGCAAGTGCATTGAGTGTTTGCTTATATCCAGTTTCCCGAATACGTGTTGCAATCTTTACCTGCGGAACATCAGTTGGCGCATTCAAAATAGAAAAATGTCGCCGTGGTCCTCTATCATCAGGTATATCTAGCTGGGGAAGTGTAACAAAAACATACTGTCCTGATCTAAATGAAAGTGGCTCTGGTAGTTCAAAAGTAAATTCAAATGTATTTAGACTTAGTTCACGTTTGTGAGTTAATTTTCCTGTCATAATTTTTTACGTTTCTCCATTGTATCAAAAACAAAAAGTAAGTTTAAAATGAAAATTTCTAGTTTCTAATAAGTGTAGCGTTACACTGTATGTTTCAAATCCTCAGTTTTCGCTTCGTGTCCACCGAACTGATTACGAAGTGTGCTTAATATTTTTCCGGTATAGGTTGGATTCTTTTCAGAATCAATACGAAACTGCAAAGATTCTTCAATAATTTTTGTTTTTATTCCCAAATCTTTTGCAGTATCAACTGTCCATGCTCCTTCACCGCTATGTGCCACAGTGCCTGATATCTCTGATAGTTCTTCGCCATACAATTGTAATCCATTACGTAACCAACCAATAAGCCGTGATTCAATCACACTTCCATGATTATAGATCTCTGCGACTTTTGTTAAATCAAGGTCATAGTGAGACTTCTTAAGTATTGTAAAGCCTTCTGCAATTGCCTGCATCATGCCGTATTCAATACCATTATGTATCATTTTCACAAAATGCCCTGCTCCCACTCCGTCAAAATGATCCACTCCTTGTACAGTTGCGATCTCAGTGTACAACGGGAGGAGTTTTTCATAGAGTTCTTTATCTCCGCCTACCATCAGACAAGCACCATCTTTCGCACCTCCCGGACCTCCTGATACTCCAACATCGACAAATTGTATCCCTTTCTTTTTTAAGGCTTTCGCGCGTTTTTGAGAGTTTTTATATAGTGAATTTCCAGCATCGATTATAATATCTCCTTTTGATAATACTTTTGAAATTCCTTTATCGCCCAGCATCGTGTCCAGTGCGTCACCTTCTGGAAGCATTACCCATATCACTCGTGGACCCTCTAATTTTTCAGATAATTCTTTTAATGAATATGCTCCTATGACTCCTTTTTCTTCAAATTGTTTTGTTACCTCACTCGTGCGGTTATATGCAACTACATCCCATCCCTTCTCAACTAACCGAAGTGCAATATTTCCCCCCATTTTTCCTAGGCCGATAATACCAATCTGTTTTTTGAATTTTGGATATAACGGAAGAATATCAATATATTGAGAATTCTCAGCAGGTTCAGATGTTCGTTTTTTGTATTTTTTCAACGGTACAACATTTTTTTGCCAGGCATTCCATATAGGATCGGTAAATCGCCACATTGCACGGATTTCATCAGTACTGACAAAGAGGATCTGATTACCATAAATACAATCAAGCAGTAATTTTTCATACTCTTCCACATACTGTACACGATCTGCCACATCTCGATAATAAAAGTTGAGTACCCCTGGGACAATTCCTCCTTCAAGTCCTGGTTTTTTATTCCAAAAGTGAATATTAATTGTCTCTTGAGGCTCAATCCCGATGACAATTTTGTTTTGATTATGAGAACCTGGGGGACAGAGACACGGTTCCGGATGTTTAAGCGTAATCACAATTTCTTTAATCTGCTCTGCCATTGCTTTACCACTTTCAATGGTTACGGGAATATTTGAAAAACGGGGGTGCGTAACATGTGTCTTAATTTTAAAGTATGTCTCTGTCTGAGATTTAGGATCAACTCCTTGTATTGATTGATATCCTTCATATTGAGCACGATACGTACTATTTCTGATCTGCTCCTCTGACATTTCAGGTAGATAATGCAAAATTTCAGCCCGTTTTTTCCGTACCTCTTCAGGAGAGTTATTGCGCGGCTGCTCCATGAGAATGAGCGCTAACATTTGCAGCAAATGGTTTTGTCCTACATCACGTAGTGCACCAACCCCGTCATAGAATTTTCCACGGTGTTCAACTCCCATTGTTTCGTATAACTTCAGATGAATACTTTCAATGAGTTGATTGCCCCAGGATTGTTCAAAAAGATTATTTGAGAACCGGAAATTGAGAATATTTTGCAACATCTCTTTTGCCAGATAATGATCAATACGATAAATTTGCTCTTCACGGAATAACGATCCAAGCATGTTGTCTAATTCCTCTGCTGTTTTCAGATCTTTCCCAAACGGCTTTTCAACCAGGACACGAGTCCATCCTTCCTCAGGACTACAAGGCTCAGTTAGTCCTGAATCTGATAAGTGCTGGAAAATAGATTTGTAATATTCTGGCGGAACAGCTAAATAAAATAATTTATTTGCGCACACATTCCACTGCGTATCAGCTCGCCCTAGCGTAACTGCTAGATCTTTATAACTATCAAATTGTTCAAAATCACCTGACTGGTAAAAAATGTGACGTAAAAATTTGGGGAGATATTCTTTATTTTGGTCAAAATCTTTTTGTTTTTGCAGTACTTTTGTAATATGTTCTCTAAATTGATCTTGGGAAAGCTCTCTTCGTGCAAAACCATAAATCTTAATCATTTTAGGCAATTTTCCTGCGATGAAGAGATGAAATAACGCTGGTGCAATTTTTTTAGCAGTTAAATCCCCTGTCGCACCAAAGATGACAAATATTGTAGGAAGATTATGCTTCATTATTGGAGTTTTTGTAAACTGGCAGTAATTAAATATATCACACAAGATAGATTTGACAAGTACTTACTTTTTATGGATTGAAGATTTTTTATAGTAATAATTGAAGAATCAGAAGTCAAAATAAGTGAGAGATTTTTTATAGAGAATCCCTCAGAAACTCTTACAAGACAAATATGAACCGAATTGCCTCCATCCTAACTCAGTCGCTAGAAATTTTGCCAGGAGAGTTCATCGCTCCTAGTTTAGAGAAATATTATCTCTCTTCTACTTGTCGAGAGCCAAACATGGCTCTTATGACAGCTCCCCCCAAGTCCTTTAGGACTGGTGGAGTACAGCAATGAATCTCAATATCAAGATCCATTATGTCTAGTGCCTCTTTGGCGCTACTAAACTTCCGTAACGGATAATCAGAGTACCCGGTAGCACTTCTCTCCCACGCAACTGGCGCGTGGATATAAACCAAGATGAACTCGATAATTGCCCCTAAAGGCAACTCAGTTGCTCCTTCCGGAAGTCGAGGACCCCGGTATTGTGCGACTATTAACTCATCGCCTGGTTGAAGGACCAACGAAATTCGCTGTCCAGCTGGGAGAAACTCTCCTAGCGTTTCACGAACTACTGCATCCGTTTCTGGATGCCCGATTGCATTGATGATCTCTTTATCACCTAAGAGACGGCGAGCCGCCTCAAGGGTGATTGGTTCGGACTGAAATAATCCACGCCCTTTGATCATGTTCAACGAAAATGAGTTTGCAAGGTATCGAGCCATTTCTTTCCCCTCTCTAGAGTAAAAAGGACACTACCAGTCTAGTGCCATTGAGGACACTCAATCCGCGTTAGCGGCACTCAAACCTAAGTCGGATTATGAAAAACTTATAAAAGCCTTCAACCTCCAACCTAGAACTTGGAACTTCTCTGTAAACGTGCTCAAGTCATGAGCGAATCTCATAACTTTAAGTGCGAATTATAAACTATTATAGGATATTTGTCAAGCTCCTGAGAAACCTAAATTTACTTACTACGTACAGAAGTGTGGAGTGCGAGCATTCCGGCTAGGGAGACAAGCACGAGGTTCTTGATCATATACTGCCCTTCAAGTGTTGGATTGAGAAAATCTTCCCATGCTACCTCAGGAAGCAATATAAGCGGCATCATTGTTGTTATGACATGGAGTACGACTACTCCAAACATTATTTTTGAAAAACGCGGAACAAGAAACAATAATCCGATCATCATTTCGCTAAATCCTAAGAAAAGGATAAATATGTCAAAAGGGACAAAGGGCATGGTTTTTTCAAGCAAGGCTGCAACAAGTGCATTTGCTGAGCTGACAGTAAATAATTTTGTCGCACCAAACCAAAAATAAACGAGAAAAAGAGAAAAGCGGGCAAAAGGAAAAATCACCTTTGGTAACCACTCATCAATAAAATCTTCATATTTTTGAATATACGTATCCATACAATTTAAGGCAACATATATTAACAGGTTATTTATTAAGAGGCTAAAACCCGTTAACTGTATAACATGTTAATAATTTTATCCTATCCAGGCGCCTGGAATATATGATCATAGAGAAAGAATTATTTCTTTCCCCATACCTTACTATATTTATCGTAGTCGACTAACAACCACACTGCTGATACTCCAACGAGTACATATACTGCTTTTTCAAGCATTGGGACAGATCCTAATAACATTTCGACAAGGTTTAGATTCAAAAGTGCCCAAAGTCCCCAATTCAATCCGCCAACTACTACTAATAGGTAAGCAAGCATTTTTAATGTCTTCATAAATTCTCACCACCCACGCTCTGCAAAGATATAGTCTATCAGTCAGCTTGCCATTTGTATTCAATAATTTCTTATCCTCCGTACAGAGCTACGGAGTGGCAGGCATCCTTAACCAGATACAATTTTATCTGATACTTCTAGTGTAGGGAGATTTTATCATCGAGTCAAGCAGATGAAATGTTATGTAATATTTCGCAGTCGTTTTACCCGTTCTTCAACAGGAGGATGGGTTGAGAAAAGATGCATCATACGACCACCTAATCCACCTAATGGATTTGAAATATATAATGAGGAATATGCAGGATTTACTTTTTGAGGTGAACGTCTGGTTGAATCATGAATTGCAAGCAACGCATCAGCGAGCGATTTACCATTCCCAATTGTTCTTGCTCCGGTCTCATCAGCAGCATACTCTCTTTGACGAGAGACGGCCATCTGAATAATACTTGCTGCAATTGGTACGAGTAACGCAAGTAATAGCCCCAAAATTCCAGATGCAGGACTACTGTCTTCATCATTACTGCCACCCATCATTCCGCCCCATAATGCCATATTTGCCAAAAAGGAGATTGCACTAGCAATAACAGCTGCAATTGACGCAATCAATACATCACGATTTTTTACATGAGCTAACTCATGCGCCAATACTCCGCGTAGTTCCTCTTTGGAAAGAACATCCAAGATACCTTTTGTCACCGCAACAGATGCATGTCCAGGCCCTCTGCCTGTCGCAAATGCATTTGCTTGCTGAGCAGGTGTTATATACAATTTCGGCATTGGAATATTAATTATATGGGAAAGCTCCTCAACCATCTGATATAGTTCAGGATTCTGCGATCTGCTCAATGGTTTTGCACCACTTGCAGCTAATGCGATTTTTTCAGAGAAAAAATATGCTCCACCATTCATTAAAAGTGAGAAGAAAAACGCCATATAAATACCCTGACGTCCGCCTATCAATCCACCCACAAATATAAGCAGTACACTCAAGACTCCAAGAAATGCAATTGTTTTAATTAAACTTGTCATTAAGAATATTTTATCATGATATCACAACCCTTCCAAGCACCTATATCATTCACCCCGTACTGAGACAGCACAAGTGTTAGTCCCACCCCTGGGGTGGGACTGCGAATACAAAACTAAATAAATTGTATGGAGATTTAATTGTTTGCTATACTTTTAGTATGAATAATAGTAAAATACCCGCTAGCCGTCAGAACATCCGTATAAATTTGGCCACAAAGGTCAAAAAAGGAGTTACAAAAAGCAAATTAAAAATACAAAACATTAGGTCTTCTATTAAAGAAGATGGATTTATACCCACTATGAAAGAACTTATATCTGAGCTCTGGCACAATGGAAAGAAGCCGATCTTGTATCTTATTGGACTGGGCATCTTGATGCTCATTTTAACTCCGATTTTCACGTATTTATACTTTGTTCGCGATATGACAAGCAAAGAAAGTATTATTACTCGCAAAAACGAGGGAGTAATTTTACAGGACAGAACTGGAAAACCTTTCTTTACCCTATATGAAGCTAAAACTCAAAATACTGTGCCATTTGACGAGATATCTGAAGACACACAGTACGCAGTAGTTGCAGTTGAAGATAAAGATTTTTATACACACCGTGGTTTTTCACTAGAAGGAATCGGCCGAGCAATCGTTGCAAACATAAAAAATGAGCGTCTTTCCCAAGGTGGCTCAACACTTTCTCAACAATTAGTTAAAAATACATTACTTTCTCAAGACAAGAATTTTTTACGTAAATACCAAGAACTCTTTTTGGCTATTGAACTTGAACGCAGATTTTCTAAAGAAGATATCTTAGAGATGTATCTCAATACTGCCTATTTTGGTGAAGGAGCATTTGGCATCCAAGATGCAGCACAAGCATATTTTTCAAAGGATGCAAGTGAACTTACGCTTGCAGAAAGCGCACTTATGGCAGGAATTTTACCTGCACCGTCTGCATATTCCCCTATTTCAGGAAGTAAAGACCGTGCCTTTGCCAGACAAAAAATCGTGCTACAGCTTATGCAGGAACAGGGATATATCACTGAAGAAGAAAGAGCGGCTGCTGAAAATGAAGAAATCACCTTCAACCCATCTACTCAGTCAATTAATAGGACTGCCCCCCACTTTGCACTGATGGTACAGGAAGAACTTATTAAAGAGTATGGCGAACAAGGTGTTGCTCAATCAGGGTATGTAGTCAAGACTACACTTGACTTGCAAGGGCAAGAATATGCACAACAGGCTGTAGAAAATCGTGTCAGAGCATTACAAAACAACGATGTTTCAAATGGTGCTGCAGTGGTTATGGATCCTAATACAGGTGAAATTTTAGCACTGGTCGGGAGCCATGATTGGTCAGATGAAAATAATGGAAAAATTAATATGGCTGTTCGTCCTCGCCAACCAGGATCATCTTTCAAACCAATCGTATATGCAAAAGCATTAGAAGATCGGCTGATAACACCTGCTACTGTCATTGAAGACAAAGAAATCACATTTCCGGGTGGATACAAACCGAGAAATTATGATAGAAGCTTTCGAGGTGATGTGCTTGTACGATACGCGCTTGCCAACTCATTAAATATTCCGGCAGTACTTGTAATGGAAAAAGTAGGTGTTGCAGATACAGTTACGTATGCTGAGAGCTTGGGAATTACCTCTCTAAATGAGCCAGACCGATATGGGTTATCGCTTGTCTTAGGCGCTGCTGAAGTACCGCTTACTCAAATGACTGCCGCATACGCTGTGTTTGCTAATCAAGGAGTTAAAGCAGAGCCAACTACAATTCTTGAGATTACAAATAAAAAAGGACAAGTGATCTTTACTCATGAGACAAAATCCCAACGGGTTATGCCAAGCAATGTTGCTTTTCAGATCTCATCAATCCTTTCGGATAATTCTGCACGAGCTGACACATTTGGGAATGCACTCACTCTTTCACGTCAAGCAGCAGTCAAAACAGGAACAACTGAAGACTATCGTGACGCTCTGACAATTGGCTATACACCACAAATTGTAGTAGGAGCATGGGTGGGAAATAATGACAATTCAGAGATGGATAATATTGCCGGAAGCCTTGGAGCTGCTCCAATTTGGCGGCAACTCATGGAGTATTTCCTGCGTGGAAAACCAGTAGTGCAATTTACCCCACCAAACGGAATCATAAGAATCGAGGTATGTAGCGAAAATGGTCTGAGAGCAGAGATTGCGACAAGCAGTGCCTATCCAGAATTTTTCTTACCTGGAACCATACCTAAGGAATCATGTAATGTTCCTACACCTACTCCAGAAGAATCACCAACACCAACTCCTGAAAGTGATGATGATAATGAGGAAGAACAGCCAACTCCTACCCCAACAAGCCGACCTGAGCCGACAAGCACACCTGTTCCAACAACGAGACCAGTTACACCTACTCCTACAATAGTGGCAAGTGATGATGACGAGGATATCATACCTATTGTGAATCCATAATCATCTTATTTGTCGATTACGTAATAGCGTATTTCTTCTTTTTGGGGATCGAGCAGATTATATAAGTAGGTTATTTCCTCATCAGTATGTCTGATACACCCACTACTCCCAGGATCCAGATCAGATAGTTTCTCTGGATTACCACCCGTACCATGCAATCCAAACGAACCTGGCAAAATCCAGTCACATTGCTGTCCGTTACACTCTGTATAAGGAACCGGACCAAATGGGGCTTCACTTGGTGCAGGAATATCAAGGGTGATAAAATACGGTGCAGTCTCTGGATTATCTGGTTCTGCGTGTTTTTCAGTTATTATCCAGTATTCACGTCCGGCAAGACTTGGTAACGGGGTTGGCCTTTCTCCTGGAATTCCTGTCTTTACTCTAAATGAGCGTATATGAGTACTTTGTGATTTATCTCCTGGAACCCCACGGTATAGATTTTCTATATTTGATTTTCGTTGCAACTCAAACCAATATGCTTCCTGCTTTTTTTCTTCAGATAACACTGCAGGTTGAGGTGTGTTTTGTATCATTCCTCTTATCACAAAACTCGCAATAATTACCAAAAGAACGATACAAACATTTAGTACCAGCTTATTTAATTTCACAATAGCTATTGTAACATACACTTCAGAACTAAGAGTTAGTTATCAACTGCAAACTGGTAATTAAAGACCAAATTCACTTTGAGCTTTTAGGTGTATTTCCGTATAATACACCGTATGACAAATTTTTGGGAAAAACTGCCAAGACCATTTCTGGTTCAAGCACCGATGGAACAAGTAACTGATACTGTTGTACGCCAAATGCTCCTAAAAGCAGGTGCTCCCGATGTGTTCTTTACCGAATTCACCAATGTAGATGGAATATGTTCTCAAGGAAGTGAGCATGTTATGAAACGCTTACTTTATACTGATACAGAGCGTCCGCTCGTTGCGCAAATCTGGGGACTTGATCCTGAAAATTATTATAAATCAGCAAAAATTATTTCTGAGATGGGATTTGATGGTATTGATATTAACATGGGATGTCCTGATCGTGAAGTACTCAAAAAAGGCTGTTGTGCTGCACTTATTGATGATCATTCGCGTGCCAAAGAAATCATCCAAGCAACGCAAGAAGGAGCTAAATCTCACAAAAATAACATACCTGTCAGCGTTAAAACGCGAATTGGTGTAAAGTCAATAAAAACTGAAGAATGGATTTCATTTTTGCTTGAGCATGATCTTCCTGCTTTGACTATTCATGGACGAACTGCTGCTGAAATGTCAAAAGTTCCGGCACATTGGGACGAAATTGGCAAAGCTGTTACCATCCGAGATACTCTGAAAAAAGATACCCTTATTATCGGAAATGGAGATATTCAATCACGTGACCAAGCACTACAAATGCATGAACAATATGGTGTAGATGGCATTATGATCGGAAGAGGAATTTTTTATAACTTCTGGGTATTTAATAGTCATATAAATCCTGAGGATATATCGATAAAAGACCGACTAGCGTATTTAGAAGAACATATCAGACTGTATGACAAAACATGGGGAAACACTAAAGATTTTAA
Organism: uncultured Gammaproteobacteria bacterium; assembly: GCA_964448725.1. Taxonomy (GTDB): domain Bacteria; phylum Patescibacteriota; class Microgenomatia; order Levybacterales; family GWA1-39-11; genus JBDHUV01. The sequence continues at coordinate 18,415 of CAYVAJ010000011.1, forward strand.
TATTAGTAAAAAATTTTATAAAGTCTATATCAGCGGATTTAAAAACGCCAGTGAGATCAGAGAAAACCTCATGCAGTTCAAAAACGCCCCAGATACTCTAGAATATCTGGAGGAATTAAAGAAAGAGATATAAGTCAATATTTGAGATTATTATTTGATTGCTACTTTGTTTAATTGTTATCATTTCATACAAAATGATTCTTACCTCCAAGCAATTCAGCAATATAACAATACATCAATTATATCTTGGTATTTTTAATGCAAAGATGTATAGTAGATAAAATGCAAAAGGAAATACTTAATCCTATTGAACAATCACTTGAAGAAACTTCAGATTCCTGTCCCAAATGTGGTAATACATTAATCACAAAACAAGAAAATATTCACACAATCAAATACTGCATTACTGAATCCTTTGATATAAAAACAGGTATTGTTACTGCGTGCGGATACAAAAAAGTTATGTAGCTTAGAAATTTTAGTTGCCAGAGACAGATGCTTCTGGCACACGACACCCCATTGGACAGAATGTTCGTCCAGTTACTGGATCAGCACAGTTCTCACATAAAATAAAATGACGTGAACAATCATCATTAAGACAATTAATAAGCCGCTCTGAGGATACACCGCATTTCACACACTTTCCCACAACTTCATGAGCTGGATCTTCAACATTAAATCCCATAATCATTCGCTTATCAAAGACATATAACTTTCCCTTAAAATCTAGATTAGGATATTTTTCCATATAGGATACTATTCCACCTTTGAGTTGGTACACATCTGAAAATCCCTGAGTTAACAAAAATCCAGAGGCTTTCTCACACCGCACACCACCTGTACATACAGTCAATACTTTCTTGTCTTTAAGATGTTCAATATTCGGCAACATTCCTGGTAGATCTCGGAAAAACTCCATACCTGGGAAAATAGAGTTTTCAAATCGCCCCACTGCGTACTCAAAGTCATTGCGCATATCGATAATGTAAAATTCCTGTTTATTCGGTCCATGAATCCATGCATGTAATTCTTCAGGCTCGAGATATTTTCCGGTTGTAACACGAGGATCAACATCGCGTTCTGCTAAATGAGTACTTACAATTTCATCCCGGACTCGAATACGCAGTTTTTTAAATGCATCCCCTATTCCTTCACTTTTTTTCCAGTGAATATCCGCAAATCGCGCGTCTTTTACCATTTCAGAAATATACTTCTCTGTTGCCTCAGTTGTTCCCTCAACAGTTCCATTTATCCCTTCTTTTGCCACAATAATCCGCCCTTTTAACCCTAATTTTTGACACAATGCACGTTGCGCTTCCATAAGCTCCTCCGGAGCTTCAATAGGAACGTATTTGTAATACAATAAAATAGTAAACATACCGTCTGTATTATACTAAAGCTACCCTAATACGCAAAACCCCCGCAGAGTAACTGCGAGGGTGTGCGTAAAATACTCAAGAAAACTAGTTTCGTTTTCCAGCATTTTCATTTGCTTGGACATAGCTTACGCATTGTCCTTGGTTTTTGAAGGTTGGATTATTAAATGTCATCCATCCTCCCTTTTTACACTGATCTTTATTGGTTGGTGCTGGAAGCAGAACTACTACCTCTTCGCCATTTACGACAATGTTTGAGAGAGTTGTTTGTCCTTCTTCATCTTGCACAATGTCAATTCCAGTGACTGTTTCACCTTCTGGGAAGAGAACTCCCCCATAGGTTTGCCCAGCCTCGAAGACTACAGTACCGTCTGCATCTGCATCACCATGTACACAGCCAAGGAAAATGGTTGAACCATTTTCGAGATAGACATTGAAACGAGGAGCACCTGCTCCACAATACCCGTCTACATCAAAACCAAGCGTCATGCCAGTCGTAGAAAGTCCTTCTACGCCTCCAAGCTCAGCTCCTGCAGACGAATTAGTAGATGTAGGAGCGTTTTTCTCAAGCCGAAGATTTCCATTGCTGTCTACCTCAGACACTACAGTTCCCGTATTGTCTGGATCAAATGTCCACGGCTCTAAAGTTATACTCGCTGCGTGTGCAGTAACTGCAAAAACAAAAACTGCCGCAACTGATAACATACTTGCCAAAATTTTCTTCATTTTTTCACCTCCTTCTTTTTGAAATTTGCGTACTTTCACTCACAGATAAATAAATTCAGACACAAAAAAACCGACTTAATAGTCGGTGGAGATTTATACGTTTTTATTCCAAAACTGCGGGCAAGAAATTTTCATAAATACAAGACTACACAAATTGCGACCCATAAATCAACCCACTTTACATAATTCTTGCCAAACTCTCACAATGAGGCTATAGGGAAGTAAGAGCTTGCTGTGCAGCAGTCGATTTAGTATTGTAATATACTGCTTTTTCAAATTCAGTACGTGCAGCATCAATATTTCCCTGTGCTTGGTAGGCTTTTCCGCGCAAAATATACATTTCTGAAAACGCAATATTATTATTTCGAATTATCCAGTCAGTGAGCGCAAATACTCGCTCATAATCACCAACAGCTAGGTATGCCTGTAACGGCTCGATCTGATACCACATCATACGGGGTGGTAATGAGTTACTCTGTGCCCTTTCATAATACTCTACACTTTTTTGTGCATCACCTAAATGATAGTAAGCTGTTGAGAGATTGAAAAGATCATACGAAGAATTAGGATTATTCTCTAAATTTTTTTCTGCTCGTATTTTTGCATTCTCATACGCTTTTGTACGATCCATATTTTCTCCTAAAATTGAGGCAACTATTTCTTGCTTTTCTTTTGGATATACTAAAATGTATCCGTAATTAAACGGTTTCCACATCTCCTCAAATGTTGTATATGAATACTCTAAATTTTTCCCTTCATATGAGTCGTCTTGTGTAAAAACTTTACGATTATCATCATATCCTCGTACAATTCTAAAATGGCCAATGTCTTCATTTGGATGTAACCATGTACGCAGCACGACCGGAATATCATTGGCAATGAGTGTTTTGAGCAGTTCAACTGTACCGTTTGGACGCTCTAAACTTTCAAATCCATATTTTTTTGCATGTTCTACAAATTCAGGCGCAAAAACGGATTTATCGTCAACTCCTCCAGCTGGATTATTAAAAGGCCGCATCTGTTCACGCAGTTCGTCTTGAGAAACATTTGTGCCAAAGTATGACATAGCCATAGAAAGAGATGCTGGGCCACAATTATTAAATGTCTGAGATACGTAGGAAGCAGAAGGAATCACATAACTTGTGGGAGGTGTATTTACATCAGCTTCAGATTCTTCTATTACCTCACGATACGTTGTCTGCTTTGGAGATGCAATAGGTACGACATTATTTTGTACTGTTTGAAAAATTTCTTTTCCACGTAATACATACACGGAAATTGCCGAGATCACTAAAATAACCAACAGAATACATATAATATGCTTCTTTTTCATGAGCGCTTGCTATTCTACCACGCACTCCTCAGTCTTTCAAACAAAAATAGGAAAAAATTAAGTAAAACAACACAGTGCATGAAAATCAAAACCGAGAATACTTTGTATCATTTTAGGTATGTTCCATAAATGGGGTTGTCTGCGGAGGTTATTCCCCGCAGACAACTGAAGGGTCTAGAAAAAGACCCACATGACATACCAGGCAGCAAACATTGCGATACCTGCAGCACTTGCAGGTATGAACGTTGCCTTGAACCCGTTCACAACATTGTATGTCGGGACTATACCCATGGCTATAATTCCCGCCGCACTTCCAAAGGGAGTGAGTGTACCACCCGTCCCTACGCTGAGCGCAAGCAATGTCCAGAGCATGGCAGAACTACTCTCCACCATATCCATTGCCGCTGCAGTCAGCGGGATGTTGTCGATGAGAGCCGAAACGGGATGCAGGAAGATAAAACCTGCCATGATCCGTTCATTTGATGGATTATCTGTGAACACAGAAGTTGCGAAATCGCCGATGAGTCCATGTGTGACGAATGCCCCCACAAGTAATAAGGCTCCTGCAATGAAGAATAAGCCATACCACTCTTCTTCATCTAACAGTTCACCAACATGTAGACTCATTGAAGAATGAGAAGGAGCATAGACATCTCCAACAAGAGAGTCATGATCAATCTCACGATCGATCTGAGCCTCTTGTATATCGTCTATGGTGTCACCCACCAGTTGCTCTCGGACTTGTTCGTTGAGATACTGGGTGATGATATAGACAACCGCAAGCGCAACGATCAATCCAGCGATTGGATGAGCACCAAGTGTCACCGCTACTAATGGTGGCAACAGAAATGAACCTGCTATGATCGGATTAATAATCCGCTGTTCACGCGTGAGCGTGACTCGACCATTCTGCACCATTTCCCACTCGTCTTCTGTAACCTTTCTGGTAATGAGTGTCATGAAGACAACAGCATACGCCAGAGATGGCCACAATCCAAGTGTGATGATCTCTGTTGTTGAGACCTTCCCTTCTAGCCAAAGCATGATCGTAGTTACATCACCAATAGGACTCCATGCTCCACCAGCATTTGCCATTGCCACGATCATGGCAGTCGCATATATGAGGTTCTGACCACGGAAAATCACTACTGCAATCTGCAGCATGATAACAGTAACGGTCAAGTTATCGAAGATCGCCGACAAGGGAAATGTCATCATTCCCAGATATACGAATGTACGTGTGGCTGTTCCTCCCTTCTCCATGAGCCAATAACGCAATCCTGTGAAGCCCTCGTTTTTAGCAAGCCGCTTCACAAGTGTAAGCGCAATAAGAACATAGAGAAAGATAAGGAATATATCCAGGAAGTGATGTTGGAACTCTTCCCAGATATGATCTACTTCAGCACCGTTCGCAGCTGTACCCAGAAGAAGCCACGCCATAATAGCTGCAAGCAAAGTCGGTCCCATCTTGTTGAAGGGCAAACAATGCTCCAGAATCCAAAATGGGTATGCAAGCAGTAGGAACGCCACGAGGATCACTGAGATGATTCCATGACTTAGCCAGCCTAGTGATGCCATAAACATCAGCAGACCAAAGCTATAGAAGATGAAGATGCCAAAGAATTTCAAATGCCTCAGAGATACCAAATTGCCCTGACGGACAACTGATCCGCTATGGTCACTCATATGTTCCCCTTCCATTCGCACGTCAAACATTCAGACGCGCCCAATTCTATGGTTTACCTGTGTAAACCATACAACTGAACACATCTAATGTGACTACACTGAAAATGTATATTTGCACCGTGTTGTCAAAGTACACGCTAAAAGCGCAGGGTGAAATTATAATACTGTGGAGCAATTGATGCAAGAGGATTATACCTCATGGGCAATAGGAGGATAGATAAGTGAATCAATTCTTTTCTTTTGATATTCTTCAACTACTTCTGGGTACTTTTCCTCAATTTCCTGTATTTCCTTTTGGTTGGCAACTATATATGATTTTTGGGTAGATCTGACGGTTGCAATTGCTTTTCTCTTACCATTTTTTCCAAATATTTTTTCTACCCGTTCTAAGTAATCTAATACTGCATACGAAGTAAATAACCGTGCCCGTAGTAACCCATATCGTTCTCTGATAAGACCATCCGCGTTTAATGATAGGAGTTTACTAATTACTGGATAATGTGCAGCAAAACGGCGTAATCTGATTAAGCGCTTTCGTAGGGTAGTACTTGAGGTTAAACGACCATCTTTATCAACTCCTCTGGTAGGATATACTTCTGGATACTCTATGGTGTCCTGCTGTACGTCAAGCTCTGCATCAAATTCATGGAATACACTTTCAGTAAATCTGCCTTCTGCATACAATTGCTTTAATGTACTTCGCTCTACTTCTAAAGACTCCAACTGTAAGCTTCGTAAAAACTCTGCAGGGGTTGAAAGTTGTTTTAGTTCTTTCGTGAAATATATCTCCTGCTCTTTTAAGTCTTTATCTATCGACTTCACAAGTTCCTGATTAAACTGCCGTTTATCCAAATTTTTAAGTCGTACCCGAGCAGCATCAATATCAAAAATTCGTTTTTCATCATCAATAATTCGTTCTTCTTTCTTAGGTAAGTGCAATTTTAGTCTCGTAAGCATGCTCTTGATTGTAAGGCCATTTACAAATAGAGTGAATAATAAGGTTGCCATGGTAAATTGCAACATAAGTTCTTTATATTCATACGTATCTGGGAGAGAATAAACCAATACCAATGGAATAACGCCCCGCAGACCTCCCCAGTTGAGAATATGCTGCCACCGCATAGGAATATCTGGTTCATTATTAAAAAATGACAGTCTGTTTGAGATAAAAGCTGAGACATATACAGACAAAGCCCGTGCTAGAAGTACCACTGCGATTACTACCGCAAATATGCCAAGTCCTTGACTAAAAAGTTCTAAATCTAAGTTATACGAAGCGAAGAAAAACACTAACGATACTGCTAAAAATCCAAAATAAGCCCAGAATTCTTCTAAGAAATGGGTAACGTTTGTAGTTAACCGTGTTCTTCCAAGATTACCAAAAATAATTCCAGCAATAACCGTCACAATTACTCCTGATAAGCGGAAGAAATGCTCTGCTCCCACAAATGACCCAATTGCAAGACCAGTAGTAAGCGCAGCTACAAGTACTCGTTCTTCTTTTACTTTTGAAAATAAGACTGATGCAATATATCCAATTACTAAACCTAAAATAATACTTCCAATAAATACATATAAAAATGATCCAAAACCTCCCAGAACTTTTTGAGCACTAAATGCCTGTCCTGCTACAACAAAAGCAGAGATTATCCTAAATGAGATAACACCTGTCGCATCGTTAAACATACTCTCCCCATCTGCAAGAAGCGCTAATCGCTTTGGCGCTCCAAGTGTTTTAAAAAGAGAAAGCACTGCAATTGGATCAGTTGATGAAATGATTGCACCAAATAATAACGCCACACCAAACGGAAGCCCTATCAGATAGGTTAATCCAAACCCTATGGTAAAAATGGACAGTAATAGTCCAAACGTAGCAATAAAACTAATTGTTTTAAACTGAATTTTAAACTGATGCACATTAATATGCATTGCAGCTTCAAATAACAACAGAGGTAACAATATAAAGAAAATTACGTCTGGCGAAAGCGTAATGTGAGTACTGATTCCAAATATATGAGCAAAAATTTGTGAGAGAAATCCTACAATAAGTAATGCTACTGTATACGGAAAAGAAATCTTATTTGCAAAAATTTGCAATATCGAAGTTCCAAGTAAAAATGCACTCGTAAATAATACAAAATCTATAATAGCGTGATGTTCCATAATTATGCCGGAAATTGAATTATATTCCTGAAATATTGATGAATCAATAACTAAATAAGAGAGGAAATAAGCCGTTAGTTATTTTTTACGTACCTATCGAAGAACTCAACTGATCGCTGTATTGCAGTATTAAAGTTGGCAGTAATATCATGATCATCACCAGAGTATTCATAATATTCTACTGTTTTTCCTGCTTCTTTTAGCTGTTGATCAAGTTTTTGGGAAAACTCAACAGGAACAGATGTGTCTGCTGTACCATGGTGAATTTGTACTGGACCTGAGATTTCAGAGAGATACGTATTTGCTGATAGAGTTCTCCAAAAAGGGTCTTGATCATTTGGCTCACCATATTGTTCAACTAATAACGAGCGCCACCCGCTTACTCTCCGCATTGACTCACGTGAAGGATTAGGTGAATTACGTCTCCAATTATTTATCAGATCTGGATATGAAGCAACAACTCCTGCCCATATCACACCTGCTTTAATATCATCACGCACAACCATACTACGCAAGGTAATATGCCCTCCCATCGAATGCCCCCAAAATCCAATTCGCTCTGGATCTGCATCAGGATGTCTTTTTACCGAAGCAAGTGCATTCAGTACATCAATCGTGTATCCATTGGATCCATACCCACCAGATGCTTCACCCTGAGAGTTGCCATGCCCTCGATAATCTGATTTTAGAGTGATATACCCGTTGCGGGCAAACGCATCCTGATATGCAACATAGCGCTCATTTGTCCGATACTCAGCAGGTGGTATATATCCGTGATTAAAGACAATAACTGGCCAGCCTGATTCAGGTTTAACTTGTTCTGAGCCTGCCAAAGAGTTTGGAATAGTGAAAAGCGCATATATAGTGTTCCCTTCTGATTGATACGAAGCAATATATCTTCTGTAATTACTTCCTGGCTCAAGTTCTTCGTGGATAACAATCTCGCTTCCTGTATATTCACCATTTCTGAGTGCTTCAATGGAAAGTGGGTGTGCTGGGTTACCTACTTCTTCACTTACTTCGTGCGCTGTATCAACTGTTTTTTTGACTATGTTTTGAATTGGTAAAAACCCATATCTTTCAAATAAAATCCAGAGAATTGCAACTCCAATTAAAGTAATAAGAATTATTATTTTAATTTTCATGTAATCAATCATACATGCTACAATAAGAAAATTTCAATATTTAAATCGACAAAGAGAGAGAGATTTGATACAATTAATGTCCTCTTTCTTAAGTGGAAATTGGTAATAGAAGATTGATTTTCCCTAGCAGATTTATGGCTAAAGCAAAATATAAAGAATATATATCACAGATGAATACGCAGTATAAAGAACTGCTTGAAGAATTTAAGGATATTCACGACCAATATGTAGAACAGCCTGAGAAGTGGCAAGAGGAATTCAATACAAAAGGTGCAAAAATAATGGAGATTATGCGAGATTTTGAACTTCGTCTCTGTGCAAACTCTGAGGGAGGCCGTTATGGAAAATATGCATCAAATCTTGCAGATAAGTACTGGAATGAACTGCGTAAAACATATCCCAAAATTGATTTTGTTGGGACAAAAATCGGATAGCTATTCTTTTTTAGATACCGAGTAATCTACTCCTGTAATTCGTAAAACATTCACCCACTCTGTACTATTTCCATTCAAACCATACCGTTCCATTTGATTTACATCTACAGTATTTGGGAGTGTTATATAATGCAGCGTATTTGAATCATCCTGTATATCTGAAAATCCTAATCGTATTGCGCCATTTTGATTTCGGTCAACCATACAATAGATTCCCTGTGACAATTCTGCCTCTTCTCCAAAATCGCGTAACTCACCCGAACCTGCTTCTTCCTCACGATATCGACCATGCAGATCAGGGGTCACCTCAAAATCCCAAAGGGGGTTTACTGTCTTTTGGTCAGCAGTTATCGATGTACCAAATCCGTACTTTTCAGAAGAAATGGTGATTGAGACATATGGTCTGTCTGTAACATATGTTGCCTGTAAATGTGAAATAAAACAATCTGTGGGAGATATATCAAGCTTAGTTGTCTGTATCCCAAACTCCTTTGTATAATGAATGCTTTGCGAATTATTTCGTAACTGAAAATACATATCAGCCTCTTCTTTAAAACAAGGATTTATTACTCGTTCATCTGAAAGTAATTTTGGTGAAGTATGGCGCGCAACAATCCTTCGAAGCCGTACATTGTCGGCACTTGGATAATACTCTCTGCATATTGACAGCCAATTGCCCTCAGGAGTAATAACTTTTATCTGTTCTGATTCTCTATCCCTATCCTGCTCTTTTTGGGAAAAAATAACGTGGGGCGAATCAGAATCATGATACCAACTTCGCGATTCAATTGCACTCATGCAACCATTATATCACAAACTATGAGATGAATATGAATATCTAGCTAGAAAGCTAGTGTTATTAGTTAATAGTGGATGGTTTATAGTTCTTGATGAATACTTCTGATAGCTGATACTGATAAAAAATATTTGTCAGAATTATCGAAGCTATAAATTGATACCATATTTCGCCAATTGCGTAAGTGAGCGTTAATAAAATTTTGATGAATGAACGTTTTAGAAGCTTAACTGTCTGACCCCGATGTACATCGGGGAAGTTTTAAGCTTCAGTGAGTGAAGAAGAAATTTTTAGCGAATAGCCTTGGCGAGAGTTTTTGGTACTTTTACGGCTAAAAGTACTATAAAAAATAATTTCAATATTTGATTTTGGACTAGCCAGAATGACTTAAAGAAATATTACTCATTTTCCTCAAACTGTTCAATATAGAAATTTATGCTCCTCGTCATAGCAGTATCCCAACTACCTAAATTAAAATTATGATTTTCTCCTGAATACTTAAAATACTCAATATCTTTTTCCATCCCTTCCATTGAGTCAGCAAATTGATCACTCCAGCGCACAGGAACAGCTTCGTCTTCAATTGCCTGATGAAGCTGAATTGGTGCACTAATCCATTCATAATACTTGCTTGGTGAATACGCAAATACATCATATTCTCTCTCAAAATCTGCAACTACTTTTCGCAATGCTTTTCCTTCATCCTTATATTCATCAGTGAAGTACAAAATGCTATAGGGAAATGGTTTGGTAACAGGATTCCATAATACCGTTGGAATTTCTTTACCAGTAATTGCAAGCACGGCAAGCGCAATATGTCCACCATTACTGTGCCCCCAAATTCCCAGATGTTCCGAATCAGCACTCACATCAATAATGGGCTCTTGTTCTGCTTGTTCAAATTCCAGAAGTGCTTGGGATAAATTAGGAACTGATGCAAGCAAAGTGAGTGCAGTCGGGTATGTCTGTAATCTATCCTCAATTGATCCATCAGCTCCATTATCAGACTCACCAAAACCTAAAAAGTCAGGTGCAAGCGTAATAAAACCATTGCGGGCAAATTCCTCAGCAGTCCTTCGTGTTCCCTCACCAGTAGTAAAGTTTTCCCGAGGGACAAAACCACGATACATTACGATTACTGGATAAACTCCAGGCTCTTTAGGGATATTCATCAGACCGCTCACTTCTTTATCAGTGTCTGAGTTGAGTAAATTTCTATCGATTGTATATGTAAAAAGATATGAGGCAAAGTCAGGGTCATCCTTGAGCTTACGTCCGATTGAGATAGTACTTGGAACAATCTGTGCTTCACGCAGTCTTTGAAATGAGTACTTTTCAAGCGGCTTTTCCGTAATTTCATCTACTGTTCTTGCTATCGGAGTCACCACATTTTCATTGGTAAATAGTTGAAATAACACGTACACACCAATTCCAGCAGTTAGAATAATAATACCTGCAAAAATCCAGTTTCGCATCACCTTATTATACATATCTTATTCAAGGAGTAAAGGAAATAGGGATCTACTTTTCTGAGGGAATAATAATAAGAAGAAAAATATAGGGAACTATACCTGGAAAACCTCCTGGTAATAAAAGAATGACCCATAAAATGCGTACTAGTGTTACATCAATTCCAAAACGGTTTGCAATCGCAAGACATACTCCTGCAACGACTCTTCCTTTTTTTGGACGCACTAATGTATTTGGACTTTTTGCCATATATACTATTTTTCTTCTTTTTCAACTGAAATTGTGCATTCAGTAATGAGCGCTGCCATAGCACCAACTGCAGCAAGTACTGGTGCAATTGCAGTACCAAGAACTCCAATTGTTAAAGGAAGCCGCATCAGCTCTTTGCCGTTTTTATCCAATATAGTAATTTTACGAACATTGCCTTCATGCAACAATTCTTTCACTTTTTGCAGTAACTCTTCGCCATTTACTTTAAATGTCTCCTGAGTTGTTTTCTTTGATTTTTCTGTAGCCATATAACCTCCTCTATCCATTATTATACCAATTTAGAGGTAAACTTTACATATGAGAATAAATAGGCTTATACTATACACATACGGAATATATAATTACCTATTGACAGAAATCTTATAGTAATATATAATCCCAAGATATTATTGCTTGCTAGGACATTTATTTGCAAATGTATCCTAAACAAGCTTGGTAAGTCCACCAAGGTTCGCCTTGGCGGACAAGTACATTAACAAAGGAATACAGGAAATCTTTTTTACACTTGTGTAAAAAAGATGAAAACCTACCTGCTATGCAGGGCTTTGCTTGATATACTGACAAGCCAGGTACAGAGGCGCAAATCACCAATTGTGCTTCTCTATCTGGCTTGGAAGTCCTTGTAACCGAAGTTCGGTTGCTAATCCAAGCATAGGGAAGGAATACTTGGTGAGTCGATCACCGCCGTAGGAAAAATATGTATAGATTTTCTATATATTTCAACGTGCAGACTGGTCACTAGTGAAAGGATCAACCATGAGACTTAAACACTAGCCGAAGAGAGCCTAAGGGCTAAGGGATGGCACAACGCTGTAATACGACGCTATTCGCAATTCGGATGGAAGAGTTTCGATCTGCCCTCGAATGGGCAGCATAGGCTAGTCATCCGGATTGCATTTGACTTGTTCGATGAGTGGGGCCACAAGGCCCCAGAAAGGATCCTTACAATGAGGATCAAGAAGAATCTCAAGATTAAGAAATAATAGGCCACGGCCCGGCCAGGCATGGTCAGACCCTACGGGGTCTGACCTCTCAATAAGATAATATCCCTAATCCCTTCCCTTCCCCAAGACTGGGAGGCCCTGTTCTAGACTGTCCCCCACTAGAACGTCCACAGGGCCTCTCAGTTGGGAGGAGAAAAACGGTTTTCTATATGAAAACAAGGCCATCTTTGGCACCCACTAACAATTTGCGTTAGTTGCGCGTACCTCACAAGAACCTTGTCGTTCACGAAATCATCCTGTATTCCTTTGATTTCAAATACCCTACACATTTAACTTCTCACTCCTGACTTTTAAATTTCACATCAATTCAACAATTTAACAATTCAGCAATTCAGCAATTCAGCAATAAAACAATTTTATCTCTTAATTCTCTATTCATAAGCTCCTTGCTTGCATTCATATTTATGGAGGAATATAATACTCTCAATCACACATACTGTACATATTGCGTATGGATTGTGTGTATATTACATAGTTCTTTGACATAAGGAATAGCACAAAATTCATTAGGAATTTTGCAGACAGTCAGAAAGATGAGGAATAGCCGTATGCCTTTTCTTTTTGACTGTTTGCACTTACGGAGCGTGTGCAAACGAACTGACCATACGATGTATGGTGTCAGGTGAGTACTGAACACTCCTCCCCTTCCCTTCCCTTTATCCTGCACCGTAGTGTGTGGGAGTACAGATGGTGCAAGAAGCCGTTCTACCCGGCATCGGCTTCTTGGCCTTCTGTATTTGAATTTTTGCCTTTCTCATGGCATTGTTCCCTGGTTCTGCATGCATTTTGCGCATGCAATAACTATATCAACTACCGAGATTCGGTATAACCCTATTCCTTATGTCATCTTTTTTTTCATCTCTCTTGACTACACTAATCTAGCCTATACCCTTTTAATTTTCTCTTACTTTACAAACTTTCAACTTTATAACATTACAAACTATCCTAGTCTTATAGTATTGACTTTAGTCCTATAATGTGCTATACTCGCCACAATTTATTACTGGCTTCGCTTAGTGATAAATGCACATTTACAGTTGTACTTCGATCCGCCGCAGGGGGAGGAAAGCTCCGGAGGTTCAAAGGTGAACCTCATAAAGACGAGAGCCCCAGCCTACCCCTATGGCGGATTGATTTATGGAAGGGGTTCTACCATGCGAGATTGCACTGCAGACTTTACTGAGTATGGCTTGGCCGTAGAGCGTGGATTAATTCCACGTGTCTGCCAACGTTCAGTCTGCAAAAAGTGCGGCAGAAGCTTTTGTGCTGATAACGGCACAGAATGCTACATCTGCCGTCCTATTTCTCAGCTCAGAGCGGCCATCCGCAAAGAGCTAGGATTGGAGATCTCAGATGAGATCGCTGCACAGGGGATCGAGCTCTATGATGTGCACAACATCAACCGATTCCAGACTTGGCTGCTCACGGTCATCTACCCAATGGCCGAAGGTCAGGTGATGTCTGCATAAGCTTTTGAGGCGCATGCTGCGCCTATCTTTCCCGAAAGGAAAAAATCATGAAAGTCTAACTTTCTCCCTTCCGACAACTGAATAGCGGGTCCCGATGAACATCGGGACCCGCACGCATTCACATCTTACTCAACCAACCATTTCTTACTTTTTTCATACATTTATCTTATTCTTCCTTTACATTTGGCCAATTTTAGTCTATTATTAGTACACTCACCGAAACTAAAATTTTGACTATAGAATTTATGATTGTTACAATTCCTGCACTTAATAAAACTATCTTTTGCTCATTTACATAGACTACTTTGGGCCGTGCTGAAGAAAGATAATCAAGCCTATTTTCCTCCTGCTTTTAAAAATTTTCACTTTATAAACTCAATTGTCTCTCTCCAGGACGAAGTACGTCCAAGATTTGGTTCACCCAGGAAGGGGAAAGTCGATGAACTTCGACCTTGCTTTTGACGTTGAAGAAAAAATGAAAGCAAGTTTGGTTCGAAGGGATCTTGACCGACCAGTAAAAATCTCTCGACGAGAATATGAGGAAGGAATCATGCGCATGACAAATGCGCTCATCCATGAAGATGGGATGGATCCTTCCACTGCCCGACAGAGAGCCAAAGATTACTGGGACAATAAATGTCCCAAATTTGCGGCAAACGCATAATGCAGGCGTAATGCCGCTCCTTCTCTCAGATACCATCTCTGCGGGTCCTCGATTATTTCGGGGGCCCGCCCTATCCCATCCAGTTACATTCTTGCTTTCTAAAATTTAATTTGATACTTTCATATTACATAGGTCCTTTTTTGCACATTGATAGCATAAAAACATCAGAAAGGAAAAGACACAATTAGCAGTCGATCTGCTGAGAATGTGTTGCCTTTCCCTACACTGGTGTTTTTATGAGATTGAGATAAGGAGTTATAATGCCAGCTCAACCAGCAATCATCAGCTTTTCAGAGACTCTACGAAACGAACTTGGCCTAAATTCCTTGTATGTGTGCCGAATTGCACACAGTATTGATGACATGGGCCCTGAATGGGATTGCGTCGAAAACCACTTTTGGAAACTGAGAAGTACAAATCTTCAGGTTTTCAACGACCTGGTTAGTGGGCTCAATCCTGCAAACGAAACACTTTCAGATGAGGAAAAGGTGTACCGTCTCACCGAACAAGCACTCTTCTGGATGTGCGAAGCAGACAAAGAGATGTTAGTCCAAAAAGGACTTATTCCTGTTACTAACAGGGAACCGCTCTTTGCCTAACCTATGTTTTTTGCGGGTCCCGACTCTGTTGTGGACCCGCTCATTCCTACTTCACTTTACCCAACTCTTACCTGCGACAAGCATAAATTCTTACGCACAAATTGCATACTTTCAAGATATGTCAGTACCCCTAACGGGAAAGAAAAAAGAACAGGCAGAATCTTTTTACGATAAATTGATAACTACGATGACTGATAAAAAGCTACCGTTTATGATCGGAGGGACATTCGCTTTTCAAGAATATACCGGAATTGAACGTGAGACTGGCGATATTGATATTAAAACTCCCTATGATGCACATCCTGCCGTTCTGCAAACATTGTCCGAAGCAGGATATAAAACTGAACTTTCCAAAACAGGTTTTACATGGCTTGCTAAAGTAATCGATCCTGACGGTTTTTATACAGATATTATTTATGCAGAACGAAATGGATTGTATAAAGTACAAGAATCATGGCTTGAAAGAGCTGGTGAAGGAATGGTGCTTGGACATAATGTAAAGCTTGAGCCAGTTGAAGAAATGATCAGATCAAAATGTTACATCCGTAACCGACACCGTGATGACAGCGGAGACATAGTCCATCTCATTTTGCGCCAAGGGAAAACCATGGACTGGAAAATGCTCATGAAAAAAATGGAACCACACTGGGAACTTCTGATGTCTACGGTCATTCTATTCCTCTTCATCTACCCATCTGAACGCAATGTAATCCCGAAATGGGTAATCGAACACTTAGTACTCAACTTAGAAGACCGTATTTCGCACGAACCAACAAAAAACAGAATAACACGTGGGTTATTATTATCCAATGACTATGAAGTAGGTGTCTCACAATGGGGATTTGAACCAGTACAGGAGTTAAAATAGTGGCGAGTGACTAATTACGATTGACTATTTTGGAATATATCAAAATAGTAACTAATCAATAGTAAATATTTTTATGAATGAAGCGAATAAAAAAATAAAAATTGCTGCAATGGCAGATATTCATGTGGGTATGCAATCACAAAATATGTTAAAAGATCTCTTCGGTGATATATCAGATAGTGCTGATATACTCGTACTCTGTGGTGATCTGACATATAGTGGACTCGCAGAGGAAGCCAAAGTCCTTTCAAGTGAATTAACAAACTGCCGAATCCCAGTAGTAGCAGTTCTCGGAAATCATGACTATGACCAAGAACAGCACCAGGAGATACTCCAGGAATT
Source organism: uncultured Gammaproteobacteria bacterium (assembly GCA_964448725.1). Lineage (GTDB taxonomy): Bacteria > Patescibacteriota > Microgenomatia > Levybacterales > GWA1-39-11 > JBDHUV01. Next base: position 34,760 of record CAYVAJ010000011.1, read on the forward strand.
AACAAATGATCTCGTTACTGTCCTTGATGGGGATCATGTTGTGATTAACGATGTGGGATTTGCTGGAAGCATTGGATTTGCCGGAGGATTTGATAAATATATGCTTAACTCGTTTGGTGAACCACCTATTAAGCAATTTGTTCAGGAGGCAGTAAATGAACAGCTCAAATTAGAACGTGCGCTTGCACCGCTTGAAACAGAAAAAAAAGTAGTACTGCTCCACTATGCACCAATCAGACATACAGTAGTCGGCGAACCAACCGAGATCTGGCCATTTTTAGGGTCATCACGATTACTACAACCGATTGAGAATTTTAATGTATCAGCTGTATTTCATGGACATGCACATTTGGGAACTCACCAAGGAAAAACTCCAAAAGGAACTCCTGTATACAACGTAGCAATGCCAATCATGCAGAAAATAGATGAAAACAAACCATACGCAATAATTGAAGTATAAGACTAATGACTTTAGTTCTTGACCCAACCTAAAAAGGTAATTTCATCTAAAGAAACCCTACCTTCACTTGTTTGCTTGAACCGAACATTGGTTTGAGGCTTAAATTCAACTACATTTCCATTTCTATCGAGAATATAATGAGTTGATTTGTCATGTTTATCAGCACGTGATGCAAAAATATAATTACCGTCAGGGGACCAAGATTCAGGCCTCAATACATATTCTGCGCTATCATAAATAGTAGTAACTTTCTTTGTCTGTAGATTAATAATTTGCACAGATACTTTATTGGTACGCGTGTCCTGATAGGTCAGTAAGAGTTCTTCCCCATTTTGAGAAATTTGTATGTCCTTGAAGTCTTTATTTCCATTTGTTAAAGGAACTGTATAGAGCACCCTATTCTTATCTGAATTGATTGAATATTCAATGAACTGAAGATTTCTTTCATCACCTGCAAGGTGATATATCATATCCAAATTATCAGTAAAGCGGTACTTGCTATCGAATAATGGGGTACCTAAATTGGCAAGTGTCTTTTTTAAAGTACCAGTAGAAGCATCAATTATTTCAAGAGGAAAATCACGCTCTTGTTTTTGAGTCAGATACTCCTCTAATTTCTCAGGAATAACAGATAATTCTTCTAAAATATCTTTCTCAAAATCTGGCAAAATATCTCTTTGCATAAGTATCTCATTTGTTTCACTAAAGTATCGATATAACACAATAAATCCATTCGGTTCTATAAAGCTATATATCTTTTTAAGTCCCGAACCATCTACGGCTACTGAGTACACATTGCTCTCTCCTTGTTGAGCTGGAGAATATCTTGTAGCAGGCATATCATTTAAATCTTCTGTAAAAGCTACGTTCTTTCCATTTGTAGAAAGAACTGGATAACTCAAAGCACCTACTTTTCCATCTGGTATTGTATATAGTGATGTAACCTGTGAATAATTTGAAAATGGAAAAGTTACCAAATTTTTATCATCTTCGGTTACAAATCGCTGCGTATTATTATCTATTCGAGCGTTTCGATGCGTTGATAATAATACAGGAACACTTATTTCTTCATTTATAACTCTCAAATTCTTTCCTTCAACATCAGACTGATATATAGAAGTGGTATAATCAGGGGCTCTTACAGAAAACAGTACAGAATAATTTTTGACAAGCGGAATTTTTTCTGTCTTTATCGTATTCTCTAAACTATCTCCATGTTGCGTAGAAAACTCTGTTAATTGTTTATTTTCCTTATATGTAAGACCAAGGAAGACTGCACTTGCTGACACAGCTACAACACTGACTATTGCTATTAAAATAAGTATTGGGATAGGTATAAATATTTTATCATTTGATTGTGTAGCGGACTGTACATATTCTTCCGAAGAGGATACAGTTTGATTTAAATCTTGAGCTGATTGACTATTTTCCACACTTATATCATTTCATGGGATTCATAATGTTGTCAATATACTTGACAAGTTATATAACAAAAACTACTCTAAGAAAGAAAAGAAATAATTAATAAATGTATCTTTCTAAAAAACATTTTACTATCTTTGTCAGTTTATCTCTCATTCTCCTTTGCGTAATAATGGTTATTT
>CAYVAJ010000012.1:0-36495 GCA_964448725.1 uncultured Gammaproteobacteria bacterium
AATCAATACTAACTCCTTATACTTTATAACTTTATGAACTTTACAAACTTTATAACTTTACAAACCTTACACCCTTAAACCGTAATACTCATTCCATTGCTAAAAATTGTTATTCATTTTATAATGGTAATCATGGTTGAGATAGTAAAAGCATTAGTGAGCGGGCTCATTGTTGGAATACTTTTTTCTGCATTGAAACTGCCAATTCCTGCACCACCTGCGTTAGCTGGGATTATGGGGATCGTTGGGATATTTTTAGGATATCTTCTCTGGAATTTTTTTTCCAAACATTAACTATACATGATACGCTCGATTAAGAACTTTGTTCACCTCTGTCTTGCATGTATTGCAAATTGTATCTATCTTTTCCCATCTCGTTCTATGAGTGTAATTGGGGTAACTGGCACTGATGGTAAGACAACAACAGCGATGTTAATTCATGATATGCTGCAGGCGGCAGGATATAAAGTGGCAATCCTCACCACAGTATCAGCACAAATTGCTGGCAAGTCGTATGACACTGGTTTTCATGTGACAACTCCGAGTTCTTTTATGTTGCAAAAATATTTTTTAATGGCTAAGAAAGCAGGGGTCGAATATTTTATCCTTGAAACCACATCTCATGGGTTGGATCAGAACAGAGTATTTGGAATTCATTATATTGTAAGTGCTATTACTAATATTTCTTCAGAACATCTCGATTACCACAAAACATATGAAAAATATGTTGAAGCTAAGACAAAAATTATAGCTATGTCTGATACTGTTGTACTCAATAATGATGACACTTCCTACAAATATATTCTAGAACTCAAAGAAAAAAACACAGCGTTACACAATAAAAAATATGTTACCTATGGTTTAGGGAATAATTCAGAGGTTAATCCTGAGAAATATCCATTAAATCCATCGATGTCAGGTGAGTTTAATCTGTATAATTCACTTGCTGCACTTGGAGTCTGTTTACAACTAGGAATTGAGTATGATGTGGTAAAAGATGTGGTTGAGGAGTATAAAACACCAAAAGGAAGACAAGATATTATTATAGACTCTCCATTTACGGTTATGGTTGACTTCGCTCATACTCCGAATTCATTTCAAGCTATACTTTCATCACTGCGTCAGAATTACTCAGGTAGTATTATTCATGTATTTGGAAGCGCAGGAGAGCGTGATTATAAAAAAAGACCTGAGATGGGGAAAATCTCTTCACAGTTTGCAGATCGTATAATTTTAACTGCTGAAGACCCACGAAGTGAAAAAGTTGGAGACATAAATGATGATATAAAAAAGGGAATTTCACATTCTCAATTTGTAACTTTCAATGAAAAAGAAAGTCAGAACAAAGTTCAAATTGAGAAAAATAAAAAATATGTATTTGAAATATCAGATCGAAAAAAAGCTATTGAGTTTGCTTTGTCTATTGCTGACAAAGGTGATATTGTAGTGATTACTGGCAAGGGTCATGAACAATCGATGAATTTGGGAAATGGTGAAATAAGCTGGAGTGATCATGATGTTGTACAGAAAGCAGTAGAAAAATATGAAAAAAAATAGTCAATATGTTGTATCAGCAGTATCTCACAGATCAGACGGAAGTATGATGAACAAACATGTCCTTCAAGAAGGTAATGTACAACGATTTTTGGACTCACATAAAATACCGTTTGAGGCAACATACTATATGAAGCAAGTGCATGGAAGTGATATTGCCTATGTTAATGGTGACACAACGCAGTTGATTGATAGTGTAGATGGGTTAGTAACTGACAAACCAAACATATTTTTGGGGGTTGTGACTGCAGACTGTGTTCCTGTTACATTATTTGATCTTAAATCTGGAGTGATAGGTGTCGCACATGCCGGATATAAAGGGCTACTTGCCGGGGTTGTTCAAAATTTATTGAAGTTCGCAAGAGAACTAGGAGCATCCAATAAAACGCTTACTGTTTCTATTGGATCGTGTATTGGTTCTTGTTGTTATGACATAGACGAAAAAAGATTAATACAATTCGAAAATAAATTTTCAACGGAAGATATTTTTCGTTTCCATGGTGATAAAATATTTCTTGATCTATCGACTGTTGCTGAATATATCTTAGTAAAAGATGGTGTAAAAAAAGAAAATATTATGAAACTTGGTGAATGTACTCAGTGTAATATTGATTCTTATTTTTCATATCGCGGTGATAGTATTGAAACATTTGGAGAATTCATGACAGTGATTGGAATGAAAAAATAGGATGATAGGAAATACATAATAGGCACTATATATCTTAAATTTGAACTATGAATGCATTACCATACGATAAAATATATTTTGTTGGCATAAAAGGTGTTGGGATGGCATCACTTGCGGTCATTGCAAAGCAAGCGGGTATAACAGTACAAGGAAGTGATGTTGAGCAAACGTTTATTACAGACAGTATGTTATCAAAGCATGCAATTGTAATAGATACTGGATTTGAAACAAAGTTAATTGATTCTTTTGCACAAAAGTCATCGGGAAAAATGCTTGTTATTGCATCTGCTGCACATGGAGGTTTGGAAAATCCACAGGTGCTTCATGCCAATCGATTAGGAATAGATACAATATCCTTTGGGCAGGCACTGGGAATGTTTCAATATGGTACATTACTGGGAAGACATGATATTCAAGGTATTTCTGTTGCAGGCAGTCATGGAAAAACAACCACGTCTGCAATGCTTGCAACAGTTCTTACAGAACTTGATCAGGATCCCTCGTACCTAATAGGAACAAGTGAAGTGGGTGCATTGGGTGATGCTGGTCATTTAGGGAGTGGAAAATATTTTATCGTGGAATCAGATGAGTATCATTCAGATCTTACCCATGACAGAGTGCCAAAATTCCATTATCAGCATCCTTCTGCTGCTATCATAACCAACATTGATTTTGATCATCCTGATGTTTTTAAGAGTCTTGATGATATAACAGTTGCATTTACTGAGTTCGCGGCAAATATCCAGTTAGGCGGAGTATTGTGCTTGAATGGGGATGATAAAAATTCACAAAAATTAATACATGCTGTAGATGAGTCTGTGAGAGTTGTCACCTATGGAGAAGGTGAGAAGAATATGTATAGAATTAACAATCTTCATCAAAGTTCAGATAGCACAAAATTTATGGTAAAAAAAGATGGAGTAGTACTTGGCGAATTTTCTCTCTCCACTATTGGGCGACATAACGTAATAAACGCAACATCAGTAATAGCATTACTCGATACAATTGGTTTTGAATCTGAACGTATTGCACAAGGGCTGCAAAAATTTTCTGGCTCGAAAAGAAGAATGGAGATAAGAGGTAAAACTGCTCATGGGGCGCTTGTTATTGATGATTATGCGCATCATCCAACTGAAATTGCTGCGACACTCACTGCGATAAAGGATGCCTATCCAACAAAAAAAATAATTTGTATTTTTCAGCCCCATACATTGTCTCGTACAATCAGTTTGATTAATGAGTTTTCTCATGCATTTACCCATGTTTATACATTGTTACTACTTCCTATTTTTGCTTCAGCTCGAGAAGAAGCAGTAGATGAGTATATACAGAAAAAATTATATAATCAGATAATGCAAAACACGCCCTCACAATATATGACCAGCATGCAAAATGTGTTAGAATATTGTACTCAAAACTCAATCGATGATGAATATGTGGTTATCACAATGGGGGCTGGAGATATATATAAAATAAGTGAAAAGCTTATAGCGTAAAACTAAAAGTTCTAAATTTATTAACAAATTAATAACTATATTATGAAAAGATATCGTATAGTAGGTGGAGTTCCATTACAAGGAGAAGTCGTTATTTCAGGTTCAAAAAATGTCGTAACAAAGGCATTGATTGCCTCTTGTCTGACAACAGATGAGGTAATACTCGAAAATGTACCCCTCATCAATGATTTTTTAATCATGCTCGAATTGATTGAGGCTATTGGAGGGGAAGTTGATCTTCAAGGACATACTGTCAAAGTTCGTGTAAAAAATATCGAAAAAAATCAAATTCCTCTTGCGATTGGAGCGAAAGTAAAAACATCTTCTATGTTTTTAGCGCCATTGCTTGCACGAGCAAAAGAAGCACATATTCCAAATCCAGGTGGTTGCCGGATTGGGGCACGTCCCATTGATCGCCATATTGAAGGACTTGAGCGAATGGGGGCTGAGATCGGATATGCAAGCGAGGATGGATATTTCCACGCACATACAGATGGTCTTATAGGAGCAGAGTACACATTTGAAAAAAACACACATACAGGAACTGAGACGTTGATTCTTGCCGCAGTCCTTGCAAAGGGAAAAACTGTATTGCACAATGCAGCTCAAGAGCCAGAGATAGATGATTTAATACTTTTATTGAATAACATGGGTGCAAAAGTCGAACGAGTTGCTCCTCGTACAATTGAAATTGAGGGAGTAGAATCCTTACATGGCACTACACATACCATAATGCCAGACCGAAATGAAGCTGTGACATTTGCAGTAATATCTGCATTAACAGGTGGTAATATCTTAATGCGGGGTGCTCAACTTTCTGATATGCAGGCATTTCTTGATGTATATTTCCAAGCGGGAGGGGCATGGGAAGAAAAAGGTGATTCAGTGAGATTTTATTGTGAAGGAGAGATAAAACCAGTTGATGTTGTGACAAAACCTCATCCAGGATTTATGACAGACTGGCAGGGACCATGGTCTGTTCTGATGACACAGGCGAATGGACAATCAGTAATACATGAAACAATTTATGAGAATAGATTTGCCTATGTTACAGAACTGGCAAAAATGGGGGCAAAGTTAGAGATGTTTGCACCTGAAGTTTCAGATCCTCAAGAAGTATATAATTTTAACTATGAATCAGGAAAAGAGTACAAACAAGGACTGCGAATCACAGGTAAATCACTATTACACGAAGGAGTTATGACAATATATGATCTTCGTGCGGGTGCGACACTGGTTATTGCATCTCTTCTTGCCAAAGGTGAAAGTATTATTTTTGGAACAGAGTTAGTTGAACGTGGATATGAAAACTTTCACGAACGTCTTCAAAAACTCGGTGCACAGATTGATGTGTTGGATGAAAAAGTATGATGAATAATTCTTTTAAAAATGTATGGGCAATCATAATGGCTGCAGGAAAAGGTACTCGTATGAATTCTCATACAACAAATAAAGTTGCGCTGCCACTTGCAGGTAAACCTATTATCTCTCACACGATTACTAATCTTCGTAATACAGGAATTCATAACATAGTTGTTGTGGTAGGTTTTGCAAAGGACTCCATTCTTCAATATTTAGATCCTGATATCGTAGTTGCAGAGCAGACAGAACAGCTTGGTACTGGACATGCAGTAAAAATGGCTATGGAGAAAATTCCGAATGGAGATACTATTTTAGTGCTAAATGGAGATGATTCATATGTTTTTACTCCTGAAATTTTAAGTGAATTATATAAAAATCATATGAAAGCGCATGCAGCTGTCTCATTTTTGACATTAATTATGAGAAACCCTACAGGATTAGGAAGAATTTTGCGAGACACGAATGGAAAAGTCATAGGTATTGTCGAAGAAAAAGATGCAACTGTTGAGCAAAAAGAAATACAGGAAATTAATCCAGCGTGTTATATGTTTTCTGCTGATTTCTTAAAAGAAAAACTGCCACAACTGCAAAAAAGTCCGGTGACAGGAGAGTATTATATAACTGCGCTTATTGAAATGGCAGTACAGGAAGATGCACCAATTGCTACATATACAGCTGAAGGATTGAACTGGAGAGGTATTAATACACCTGATGAGCTAAAACAAGCAGAAAGTATGTTTATGCAAAAATGATATGAAAGATAATACATTTACTATTGAACCTGTTACATCAGGGTCAGAAGAGCTTACTGATTCTTTGAACAGTTTAATGAAACAATTAAATCCAGCAATTAAATCTCTTACCCCCGATGAGATACAAGCAATAATACAAGCAAATGACACATGGTTATTTGTTGCAAAAAATGATACCCAGTCTATTGTTGGTACTCTTACGCTAATTTCATATAGAACTCCAAGCGGTGTCCGTGGATATGTTGAAGATGTTGTGGTTGATGAAAATTATCGAGGCAACGGAATTGGGGAGATGTTAATGAGTGAAGCAATTGCAAAAGCAAAAGAGTTACGGCTTGAGTATATTGGATTAACTTCTCGGCCAGAACGTGAAGCTGCAAATCGATTATATCAGCGGTTAGGATTTCAAAAACGGGAAACAAATGTATATCGTCTTAACTTCTAGATCCTCCTATTCTTTCATTCATGCAGCTCATCCGGTATAATAGTTGAATATCCCTTATGGACATGGTTTTTACGGTAACGTACTACTTATTTATCATACATTTAGTACGGAGTATTATTTATTGGCTTTCACTATGGCAGATGAAAGAGTATCGGCTCGACCGGATTCTGGTGCATATTCGAGAAACAAAACAAGGACGATCAATTTTATTTGGATTTGAACCATTAGTAAAAACTGCAATAATTTTTTTTTACTTCTTCACAATTTTTTACCCTGAATATTACATGTTTGTACCGTTTGCGGTTTTTGGAATATATGCATATGAACTCATTCGGTTCGCAGGAGATATTTTGCAAAAGAAGGTAAAACTTCCAATTTTTACTCCTAAACTTGTAATGATTGCAATTGCCACAACTGCAGTAGTGTTTCTCTTGTTAGTAATCCCATTACTTGATAAGTTCTTTTGGCTGGTGTTTGTAGATAAATTAGTAATTTGGATAATTGCATTGTTTATGGGTATTTTTTCTTTTCCTTCGATTTTTTATAAAGATACACAAATTAACAAAGCTATTACTAAACTACGGCAACATAAAGACTTATTAGTAATTGGAATTACTGGAAGCTATGGAAAAGGATCAACAAAAGAATATATGTATAGTATTTTATCAAGTAAATTTAATACGCTTAAAACGCCATCAACTCATAACACTCCTATAGGAATTGCGAGGAGTATATTAAACAATCTAAATAAGAGTACTGATATTTTTGTTGTAGAAATGGGTGCATATAAGGTTGGAGAGATAGCAGATATGTGTGAATTTGTACAACCAAAAATTGGTGTGCTTACTGCCGTAAATGATCAGCATGTATCATTATTTGGGAATATTGAAAATACAAAAAAAGCAAAATACGAATTGATAGAATCTCTTCCAACCAATGGTATGGCATTATTTAATGGTAATAATGGTATTACATATGACCTCTTTACTAAAACACGAAAACATAAAAAATATTTGTATTATGCTGGGAATAGATCAGTAGATAAAGCACATATTGTTGCGAACAATATATATGTACACCCAACATTTCTTACATTTGATATTAGGATTGGAAAAAAAGAATATAAAAAATTACGTGTTGATCTGGTGGGTGCTCATCATATACAAAATTTACTGCCTGGAATTTTTATTGGTCAGCAGCTCAAGATGAATAAATCTGAAATTGCTGATGCACTGCGTACGATTAAGCCATTATATAAAACAATGGAACCTTTTATGAGCAAAACAGGTGCGTTGTTTATTGATGATTCATATAATGCAAATCCTGCCTCTGTCAGATCAGCAGTAGACTATCTTTCCCACCAAAAAGGAAAACGAATACTGGTGTTACAGCCTATGATTGAGTTAGGAAAAAATGGAAAAGAAGATCATTACATGATTGCAAAAAAAATTGGAAAAGTTTGCACTCATCTGTTCTTAACGAACAAAAATTTTAATAAAGAGATACGAAAAGGTATTGCAGATTCAGGTAATACTTGTTCAGTTATTGTCTCAACACCAAGGAAGATGAGTAAAATAATTGCAGAGACATGTGGGAAAAAAGATGTAGTAGTATTTGAAGGAAAGGAGTCACAAGCAGTACTTGATTTGCTCGATCACACGCCTGTATATGCAAATACATAATGTAGGCTTGTAAGCAGTATATAACGAGCATATAATTAGAATTATGGAAAAAGTATTTGGATTTGCAATTCTCTCTTTCTTTATCACAGCAATGCTGCTCGTTCCCTTTATTGATTTTTTATATAAATTAAAATTTCAAAGACAACTTCAGCAAACTCGTGATCCCCTCAATAAACGTACTCCTGAATTTGACAAGATGAGCAAATGGAAAGTAGGTACTCCAATTGGTGGAGGATTACTTATAATTTTTGTAGTTACATTATTAACATTGTGGGCATATGGGTTGTTCAGGATAGAGGTGAAATTCTGGGAGTTATTTATATTACTTTTTTCTTTTGTTGGATTTGGAATACTTGGTTTTTATGATGATATTAAAAAGACATTTAAGTCAGACTCCACATTTTTTGGTCTGAGATTTCGTCAAAAATTCATAATTCAATGGCTTTTGGCGCTTATTATTGGCTGTATTTTTTACTTTCAGCTTGGATATTCATTTATATATGTACACTGGGTAGGGCAAATTACACTTGGAATTGGATTTATTATCTTTGCGGCATTTGTAATCGTATCTTTTGCAAATGCATTTAATATCACTGATGGTCTTGATGGGCTTGCTTCAGGGCTTTTTCTGATCGGTTTGATTGCGTTTCTCGTGATATCTCACAGCATGTTAGATACTTTCTTAGCAATTTTTATTGCCATCCTACTTGGTGCGGTATTGGCATTTTTGTATTTTAATGTATTTCCAGCTCGTATCTGGTTAGGTGATGTGGGGTCATTGTCACTCGGCGCTGTTTTGGCAGTAATAGGACTGCTGACTGGCAAGATCACCGCGCTGGGAGTAATCGGAGGAATATTCATTATTGAGGTCGCTTCATCGCTTATACAAATTTTAGGTAAAAAATATTTTGGAAGAAAACCTTTACCGATCGCTCCGCTTCATTTATATTTTCAAAAAAAAGGATGGGAAGAACCGAAGATTGTTATGAGAGCGTGGTTGATGGGGATATTGTTTGCGCTACTTGGGTTATATATGGCATTTATACAATAAGACATGGTTTTTGAACGTGCAGCACTATGCAAAAGCTTGGTATTCTTTTATTCCTGATTACGCTTTTTTTGTCACTTCTCGGTGTTTTTATTCTCTATGAAAGCTCATCGTATACTGCAATTTTAAATATTGGTGATAAATATCATTTTGTAAAAAACCAATTACTGTGGGTGGGAGTAGGAGTGGTGATCGCTATAATTATCTCACGATTTGATTATAGAAAAGCATATCCGTTAGCACTACCATTTTTAATCGCTACTGTTGTACTCCTTATCGCAGTATTTATTCCTGGTATTGGGCTTGAGCTTAAAGGGTCTCATCGCTGGATAGATGTAGGTCTTTTTGTCATACAACCATCAGAATTACTCAAAATATCATTGACGTTGTATCTGGCAGCCTGGCTTTCACAAAAAGAACAGGGGAGGCTTGTGGCATTTTTAATACTCTTTTTTGTTTGTGTAGGACTCGTTGCAATGGAACCAGATCTTGGAACTGCACTCGTTGTTGCAACAATGTCTATAATCGTCTATTTTCTTGCCGGAACAAAAGTGTCAGAGATGGCGATTATTGGGTTAATTATGATTCTTGGCATAGTTATGCTTATCAAACTTGAACCATATAGGGTAGAACGTTTTATGGCATACCAAAATTTTGATGTAAATGATCTTTCAACCACCTCATATCATATGAGGCAAGTACTCATAGCAGTTGGATCAGGCGGTGTAACAGGTGTAGGGCTTGGGAACTCAGTGCAAAAATATGCATATGTTCCTGAGAATACTACTGACTCAATATTTTCCATGTACGCAGAAGAAACAGGTTTTCTGGGGTCATTATTTCTCCTAGCAGTTATTGGCACTCAGTTATATCTTGGATTCTTGATTGCGTTACGTTCTACTGATGCTTTTGGTATGTTACTGGGAATTGGAATTATCACATTTTTGTGTATTCAGTCCTTTTTGAATATTGGATCACAAGTCGTGGTAGTTCCAATGACGGGTGTTCCACTACCGTTCATTTCTTATGGAGGCTCATCAATGCTTATTAATTTTGCCGCAATTGGAATTATGCTGTCTATTGCACAGTTTTCGGGGAAAAAAGCAATGAAAGGAAAAAGACGATGAAAGTACTCATTACTGGAGGACATTTTTCACCGGCGTATTCTGTAATAGAAGAGTTGCAAAAAATACATGCAGATATTCATATTGTTGGGAGAAAATATCCATTTGAAGGTGACACTGCCTCTTATTCATATGAATATCAGGTTAGTCAGGAACTAAAAATTCCGTTCAGTGAGTTAAGAACAGGTCGTTTGCAGCGTAAAATTACTCGTCATACAATACTCTCTCTTCTCAGTGTGCTCACAGGCTTTAGGCAGGCATACCAGCTTTTGAAAGAAATTAAGCCTGATGTTGTACTTACTTTTGGTGGATATCTTGCACTTCCCGTTGCAATAAGTGCGCGTATGCAGCAAATACCGATTGTAACTCATGAACAAACTCAAGGATTAGGATTATCAAATAAAGTGATTGCCAAAATTGCAGATACTGTCTGCATAGCATTTCCTGATACAAAAAAGAAGATTTCTCATCCACACGTAGTTGTAACAGGGAACCCGATGCGTAAAAGTATTTATACGGTAAATAAAACATTTTCTCACCCAAAGAATATACCACTTCTCTATATTACGGGTGGAAGTACAGGGTCACATGCGATTAATCGTATTATTGGACAGGCATTACCGCAACTTCTTACGAAATATGTAATTATTCACCAGTCAGGAGATAATGCATTTAATGATTTTTCATTTCTTGAAAAAACAAAAGCCACATTATCCCCAAGCTTGCAGGAGCGGTATATTCTACAAAAATTTATTTTTCCATCTCATATTGGGTATGTGTATAAAACAGCAGATGTAGTTATTGCAAGGTCAGGAGTTAACACGGTGCTTGAGCTTATTGCGTGTAATAAGCCAAGTATATTGATTCCGCTACCTCATGGGCAGACAGGAGAACAAATGCAAAATGCAAAACTTATTAAAAAAATAGGATTAGGAGAGATTGTGCCTCAAAATACATTGACTCCTGAGGTATTGATCAAGACTATTGATTCCGTTATTACACATATTGAAAATTACCATATCTCCCAGAGTATAATAGATACGTATATTTATACTGATGCAGCCAACCGTATTGTACGTGAGCTTACTGCCCAATATGAGAAAGCGAAAGATAAAACAAAGTAATACTGGTAGATCCCGGATATATATTATTCCTTTTTATATTGCAGGAGTATTATTTATTCTGACTGGAGTTGTATATGCAGGAGGAAAGATTTTGCAATTAGTAACTCCTGAGCAAACAGTATTTGCGAGTCCGTATCTCCAACAAAATCAATTTATTGATGTAGAAAAAAAACTAGTTAAAAAAGGTTTGACTGTCGTATCAAAAGACTTATCTTCTAATAAAACAGTACTTACGGTAGAGCTGGAAAAAGGGCCAACTGTTATTTTTTCAAGCAGTTATGATATAGATTGGCAAATCTCCTCTTTACATTCAATAATCTATAAGCTTACAATAGATAATAAGCAGCCAAAGCAGATCGATTTTAGATTTGAAAAACCTGTTGTGAAATTCTAGTGTATACTATATTGAAGTGAAACCTATGCGTGATTCTCATATTGTTGTTGGTGTAGATATTGGTTCCTCAAAAATTGCAACTGTCATTGGTCAAGCACAAGAAGAGGTAGTCAATATTCTTGGTGTCGCAGAAGTTCCGTCAAAAGGAATCCGGAAAGGTCAGATTGTTGATATTGAAGATACTGCAGGTGCACTTAACCAATCGCTTGATGTAGCGGAGCGTATGGCAGGAAGCTCAATTGATAAAGTATTTGTATCAATTAGCGGTGTACATATTGATAGTCAGAATTCCAAAGGTATAGTTGCTATTTCTCAGCCTCAAGGGGAAATTATACCAACAGATATTGACCGAGTATTGGAGGCTGCAGGTGCAGTTTCCATCCCAACCACCCGATCAATTGTTCATGTGCTTCCAAAAACATTTACGGTAGATGGAGAGGCAGGTATTAAAGATCCGGTAGGTATGACAGGAGTACGGCTGGAGGTTGATACGCATATTATCACCGCAAATACAACATCTGTTAAAAATATTCAGCGAGTGCTAGAGACAGAGGGAGGAGTTCAGGTGAATGCGCTCGTTTTTTCTGGATTCGCATCATCATTGGCAGTACTGACTGAGACAGAAAAAGAATTAGGTGTTGTTATGGCTGATATTGGAGCCGGAATTACTAATATCTGTATATTTGTTGATGGTACTATTGTTCATTCGAGTGTGATTCCTATTGGAGCACGGCATATTACAAATGATCTGGCAATTGGTCTTCGTATCTCACTTGAGAGCGCTGAAAAAATCAAGCTGTATCTTTCCCAACATATGTTGAAGCAGTCCAGGCACAAAACACCTGAATCTGGAGATTCTTCAGGCTCAGGACAAGGGAAACCATCTGATGAGATTGATATTTCAAGCCTTGGGATACCTGAAGAATTGAAGAAAGTATCGTATAAAACATTAGTCGATGGTATTATTCGTCCACGTCTCAATGAGCTTTTCACTATGATTGGGCTTGAGATTAAAAAGAGTGGGTTAGGCACACAAACACCAGCAGGTATTGTAATTACTGGTGGAGGCGCACGAACAGTTGGTGCAGAAGAAGCAGCAAAACGTATGCTTTCTATGCCAGTACGTATTGGTGCTCCTCAGAATATAACTGGACTTATTGATGATGTAGAAAACCCTTCTTATGCAACACCGATAGGATTATTGATGTATGGAAAAGACTTTCGAGGGATGGAATCTGGTTCATTTTTAGAGGGAGCTCTTAGTGGTGTATCAATGAAGCCAGTGAATGATATTACTACAAAGATTCGCAAACTTCTTAAGAAATTTATCCCATAAAATTATTGCAAATAGGCTTAGATTGTGATAGGATCAAGTGAAGTTTTACCCTATGTTAATTAAGCCGCAAACAGCTAGTTTCGCAAAAATCCGTGTCATCGGAGTAGGTGGCGGAGGTAATAATGCAGTCAATTCTATGGTAGATAGCGGCTCTATTCAGGGTGTTGATTTTATCGGAATCAATACTGACGCACAAGCTCTTCTAAATTCACAAGCAAATACAAAAGTTCAAATAGGAGAAAATCTTACTCGTGGTCTTGGATCAGGTGGAAATCCTGAAATGGGACGTGAAGCAGCAGAGGAAAGCAGAGAGAAAATTAAGGATCTTCTTGAGGGATCTGACATGGTTTTTCTCACCGCTGGTATGGGGGGCGGTACTGGCACTGGTGCTACACCTATTATTGCTGAAGTTGCACAAGAAGTAGGAGCGTTAACAGTGGCGGTTGTCACAAAACCATTTATGTTTGAGGGTACACGCAGAATGGTTGCAGCAGAAGAAGGTATTGAACAACTAAAAGACAAGGTAGATACCCTTATTGTTATCCCAAATCAGCGGATACTTGAGGTGGTTGATAAAAAATTATCACTGCTTGAGGCATTTCGGGTAGCTGATTCTGTATTAACTCATGGTGTTCAGGGAATCTCAGATTTAATCACCGTATCAGGACTTATTAACGTGGATTTTGCGGATGTAAAATCAATTATGAGTAATTCAGGTACAGCTCTCATGGGTATTGGTGTTGGGGTTGGTGAAAACCGCGCACAATTGGCAGCAAAGCAGGCTACATCTTCACCGCTGCTCGAAGTATCCATGGACGGAGCACGGGGAGTACTTTTCAATATTACTGGAAGTTCAGATCTTTCCATGGCTGAAGTTGATGAAGCATCTAAAATTATCGCAAAGTCTGCTGATCCAGACGCAAATATCATCTTTGGTGCGACTATTGATGAGCAATTACACGATCAAATTAAGATTACGGTCATTGCAACTGGATTTGATGAATCTAGACGCCGATTACAGCAGATGGTTTCGCGTGATTTACATGAGGAACAGCAATCACAGAATGAAGAACCAGAAGAACGCCGTGATAGATCATACTATTTTGGAGGAAATAGTAATAACTACGAAGAACAACAGCCTCAACAGCCTAAGCCCAAAGAAGAAGATGAAGACATATTTGATATCCCCGCGTTTTTGAGGCAAAAGAACTAGCAACTATGTCTGGAAATAAAGAGATACCTCAAGATGTGAATCCTTCACAGGAATCTTCAACTGCGCCGCATATACACGATATCCAGCAAAACCCTCCAGATAACTGGGATGATCAACGAGTAAAGTTATTATATGTTGCCATGGAAAATTCAGGAGTTTTACCTGATATGATACGGAGAAATCCGAGTCTTCCTGATCGACTTTCAGATTTTTTATTTGGAGATAAGAATATATTATTGGTGGGGGGTGAATCAGGGATGGGTAAAAGTTTGATCTCTGCAGAAATAAGAAGCCTTTATGCTGATCTTGCCCAGGTTATCCCTACTGAAAAACTTCCGGAACTGGTTGTATCTACCTGGGACAGGACACATCAGCAATTTTATGATGAAGTGTCAGCTGCAGCGTCCACAACTATCCAGTTGCCACAAGGGGAGACACCGCTAATAGGAAGAAAAATGGTCTCTGATGTGCTTGAATATCAGGCACGATTTGCACTTCGGCACATTAATCGTAATGCAAGAATATTGATTGAATCACCGTTGATAGATACTCGTGGAGAAACTCTCTTTGATAATCTGGCACCTTTTAATGAAAACATACAGACATTTATTATGCATAGTCCAGATTCACGAAATAAAACACTTGAAGAGGGAAGAAGTATGGATACATCTGGTCAACCTGACTCTATGAATCAAATACGGGAGAGACTTCTCACTAAAATACTCCCTAAAGATAATATTCCAACTTCTCATGATGCTCAAGATGAAGTAATAAAGAAATGGTGGATTGAGCAAATGAAGCAGTACAATGGGGTTCTCATAGAATGGAGTCCGTATGACAACGAACAAGGCTATAGAAATAGTGTGGAAAAATACGAGCAACGGGATATCAGACCTGATCATGTATCGCGACAATTAAGTTATGCAACTCGAAATGAGTATGAATCTATATTTAGAACAATTCGTGATATTGATAGCTTCTTAAGAAAAATTATCCCTTAATTATTATTGAATTTGATCCTGTATATAAGATTCAACAAGATTCAACCTTATATAGCCTCAAAAAGTATTCATTTAAGATTGAACCTTATAAATGAATTATTAGCTTCAATCAAGGTTGAACCTTGTTTGCTGTATTTTTATGATATTATCTAAAGAGAAATCCTTATTTGGGTATGCCTTCTAGAAATACTGTTAAATCTTTTATCGAAGATGGGTATTACCACGTATACAATCGAGGGGTTGATAAGAGGGTTATATTTCTTAATCAATACGATTGTGAACGTTTTCTTTTTTATCTAAAGACGTATCTAACACCCCAGGAGGATCTTCTTTTGCAATCTCAGTCTAATCCTGGGTTGCTACGATTTGTTTCCAAAAGCCTTCACACTGAGGTTGATCTTCTATCTTTTTCATTGATGCCAAACCATTTTCATTTACTACTCAAACAACACACAGAAGATGGAATTACAAAGCTTATGAAGCGGTTGATAACTGCCTATGTTCGGTATTTCAATACAAAATATGAGAGAAAAGGTCCACTTTTCGAAAGTATTTATAAAGCATGTAATGTAGAAAGTGACTCATATCTTCTTCATTTGAGCAGATATATACATTTGAACCCTATTAAAGTTTCATCAGAAATTGATTTCAGAAATTATTCAAGTCTTGCATATTTTTTAGGCGGGAAGTATGCAAATTGGATACAGACTCAGGACATTTTGCAGTATTTTCAGTCTGTAAGCAGAGACCTTGCAGTTATTTCATATAAATCATTCATTGAAAATTATGCACAAGATCCAAAAGAAATTCTGGGATCACTTGTATTAGAGGAAGAATGACATTAAAGGTTGAACCTTGTACAAGGATTATTTATGGCTAAATAAGGTTCAACCTTGTATAGTGAGATGACAATAGAAATACTTGTTGCGGTCATGCTACAATGATATAACTGCTATGCAAAATCCTCCATTTGTGAAGAAATTTGATTTTCGTGGAATTTATAACAAAGATATAAAAGATATCGATGCTTTTTATCTTGCACATGCACTCTGTAAAACGTTTTCAGTAAAAAAAATACTCCTTGGTTGGGATACCAGAAAATCAAGCAAATCTCTTGCACTCAATTTCATACATGCACTTCGAGAAAAGGATATAGAGATTTGTTATTTAGATACAGTACCTATTGATTATGTAACTGCTGGAGCGCATGAATTTGATTTTGACCTCTCAATTATGTTTACTGCATCTCATAATCCGTGGGATTGGACAGGATTGTTAATACACACAAAAAATGGAGAATCATTGCAAGGTGAGGTTGTACAACAGGTAGTGGAAAACTACTATGATTCACAGTCAATTGAGTATTCACAGCCCTCAGACAACATAGACCATTGTACTAATTTTCTTGAGTCACTTGAGGCTATGTACGAGAGAAAAATTGTCTCTCTTATACCACTTCAGGAGATTAAAGAACTCCGTGTTGCAGTAGATATTGGGGATGGGTCTGCTTCAAGAGCAATGAAAATACTTGAGAAATTGCTTCCGCAGGTTACATTTACAAGTCTTAATGATCGAAAGGTTTATGATGCTGATACACCTCATCAGGCTGACCCTTCTGAGAAAAAAAACATGCAGCAAGTGATTGATATTGTAAAAAATGGAGAATACGACTGTGGAGTTGCTTTTGATAGTGATGGAGATAGAGTATTGGCTGTTGATGAAAATGGAACTTATTTGAATGGTTCAATCCTGGCAAGTGGGTTAATACAGTGTCTTGTTATGCTTGGATTTTCATCACGATCAGTAGGGTATGCAGTTGAGTGTGGTCCTTCACTTTATAACACGGTTATAGATTTGCAAAGAACCTCTCAAGATTCAATTGAGTTGATCCCAATACCAGTAGGAAGATCTTTGGTGCGCAAACTCGTACAGGACCAGACAATTGAGTTTGGAGCAGAAAATGTTGGTCATTTTTATGTAAAAGATTTTTTTATGACAGATTCAGGAGTATTTTCCTTGGTGCTGCTTCTTTATTGGATGAGTATGAACGGTAGGCTCTCGAAACTGGGAGAAAAACATCCTGATGGATTACGTGAACAAGGTGCAATTCCGCTCGATAATCATGATACAGAATCTATAGTGCAGAAAGAAAGAAATATAAATGAGTATTTTGCAAATGAACACGGAATAAAAAAGCTAGAAGTTGATGGTACACGATATGAAGTATTTCATGGAGAATATTTGCAGTCTTGGTGTGCAATACGAAAATCAGGGTATGAAGCGAAAATAAAATATTATTTTGGTTCATTACACGATACTGATTTTAAATTTTTAGAAGAGCAGTTTCAAAAAGACTCTTAATTATTAAGCAAATAAAAGAGGAATCAGTACTAATAACACGATATCTGTTGTAAAATGCGCAATTATTGCTGATTCAAGCCCCTTTCTCCAGTAAAGCCACCCAAATATAATTCCTCCAATTCCGTTCAAAATAAGCCCGCGAGTAATAATCTGAGGGGTAATCTCTGTAAAAGATGCTGTTACTGGAAGATGGCCAATTCCAAAAATAAGCGCTGAGACAATAATGGCTATCCATACACCAATTGATGTGGGTCTATTTTCTTTTGTTCTTTTAATGGTATAACCAATCCATACAAGCAGTGTCATAAGAAATAATCGCATCAAAACTTCCTCTGTAATTCCTCCATATAATGACGCCAAGAGTTTTTGCCATATTGGAGGGGATACTGCTGGTTGTTCAATCGATACTCCTAATTGCAAAAAGATCCAATCAGTAATTGCAATAGCAAAGCCTGTTCCAATACCAAGTATCAAAGAAATAGGAAAAATTGACTTTAATATTTTTTTATAGTCCTTTCCCTCCACTAATGCGTGTAGAACAGGGGTGGAAAAGTGCACTTTTTTTGCCAAGAATAACCCTACAAATATTAATATGGCGAATAGAATAGTAGTTTGGATTATTTGTAGAAAGATAAAAAGATGTAATGGGAGTGGAAGCAGTTCTATCAGATTAGACTGAAGGGTAAATGCGTACGGCAGTAATGCAAGGGAACTGAGTACTGATGCACTGAGTAAAATGAAGAAAACTTTCCAATTAATAATGTTTTTCATTATTTACAGTATACCACTCAATGAGGCCGAAAAGGAGGCATTCAGACGGTTATCGTAGTATAATTATATTTATGGCTAAATCTAACACAATTACATATAAAGAATTATTCAAGATATTTTTAAAAGCAGGATGCGCATTCGGTGGTGGGTTGGGAATTTTATCAATACTTGAACAGGAATTTATTGTAAAAAGAAAATTAGTTGATAGAAAAGAATTTCTTTCTATGTATGGGATTGGAAGAGTTGTTCCAAGTGGAACAGTAAGCGCGTTAGCAGTTGGGTTTGGATATAAGTATAAAAAAACCATTGGAGCATGTATTGCATTATTAGGATTGATACTACCAGGTTTTACGGTGACAGTAATAGCTGCTGCTTTTTATACCTTACTCAAAGGGACGCATATTATTGAATTACTGAATATATCGATATTACCAGCTGCAGTAGGGCTTATTGTATTGGCAGCACTTAATTTAGGAAAAGAGGTATACCATTCAAAACTACTTATTCTTTTTGCCTGTATCGCATTTATAGCAAGTTTCTTTTTGAAAATTAGTCCTGCTATTATTCTTATCTGCGGTGGGTTATTGAGTAGTATACTTTTTCGGTATGTAAAGGAGTTCGATGTCACTCCTTGAACTAGTAACTACATTTCTTTTCTATACGATCATTACATTTGGTAATGGATCGGTTATGTTCCCTCTTTTAGAAGAAGAGTTAGTACAACAGCATCATTTTTTAAGTGGTGATCAGCTCTTATACGCATTTGCAATTTCTCGGGTGACACCAGGACAACCAAATATGTATATAGCTAATCTTGGATTTTTAACTTTTGGAATATTTGGTGCAATTTTTTCTGCATTATCAATTCTTATACCTTCATTTTTAATGATTCCGTTACTTCGAGGATATGAAAAGATGAAAGAATTTGCAACAGTAAACAACTTTGTAAAAGGAATAACAGTTACTTCAGTTGGAATATTATTTTCATCAGTTGTGAGTATTGGAGAAGATGTACTTATTAGTCCAATCTCTTGGATTGTCTTTTTTGCAATGATTTTTCTTTCTAAAGTAACAAAGAAGAATGGATTTGTCTGTCTTATTTTAGCAAGTATACTTGGACTCGGTATAGAGTTTGTAATTCACGCATAAGGAATACTAATGGTAATGTTGAATATAAGATTGTATTTCTGAGAGAAAAATATCTGCGTAAGCTTGTAATTTTTTTTCACCAACTCCCTTAATTTTTCTAAACTCTACTTTATTTTTGGGAATTGTTGCAGCCATATCTTTAAGACTTGCGTCAGAGAATATAATATAAGGAGGAAGATTTGCCTCATCTGCAAGCTTCTTACGGAGCGATCGGAGTGTATTAAATAACCCAGCATTTATCGTAATTGGCTCTGTCTCTTTTCTTCTTTTAACGGTGATCTCAGCTGGTTTTCTTAAGAATACTTTTTCCTTATTTTCCAGCACTGTCCGACTCTTCTCAGTCAGCCCAATAATTCCATATTGGTCTTGACTCTGTCTAATGTAGCCGCTATGAATTAATTCATAAATAAAATTTCTTATGTCATTCCGCGAATAATCAGTAACAATCCCATATGTTGATAGCGTATGGTGATTGTTGTCAAAAATCTTTTGTGCTTTTGATCCGGTTAAAATATTCACAATCTGCGCAATGCCAAATCTTCCTCGTACCCGATAAATACAGGAAAGAATCTTTTGCGAAATAATAGTTGCATCAAATGTTTCTTTTGGTGAAATACAATTATCGCATGATGCACAGTTGTTTTGAGTAGATTCTTCAGCAAAATAGTGTAAAAGTTGGTTGCGACGGCATAGTGTGCTTTGAGAAAACTCGATTACCCGATAGAGCTGTTGTAATGCAATTTGTTGTTCAGTTTCATTCTCCATTTCTCGTATAAATCGTTCATGAGTAAATTTATCTGCGTAATTAAAAAGAAGTATGCACTCACTCGCAAGTCCGTCTCGGCCTGCACGTCCAGTCTCTTGATAATAATGCTCAAGACTTTTTGGAAGATTAAAATGTATGACAAATCGTACATTTGGTTTATCAATTCCCATACCAAATGCAATTGTCGCTACAATAATTTGGGTGTCATCTCGAATAAAACGCTCTTGGTTTTCAGCTCGAACTGCATCAGGTAATCCAGCGTGGTAGGGAAGCGCGTTGATTCCTTCTTGTTGTAAATGAGCTGCTACTGTTTCAACAGTTTGACGGGATTGACAGTAGATAATTCCTGATTCATTCGCATGGTTATGAATATAGTCAGTGAGCTGATCATACGGATTATTTTTATCGATTACTGAGTATGTTAAATTGGGACGGTTAAAGCTTGCTTGAAATATTTGTGCTTTTCGAAGATTAAGCTTATCAATAATATCATTTTTTACCCGTGGGGTTGCTGTTGCGGTGAGCGCTATAAGTGGCTTATCTGGAAAGTGTTGTCTTATTATATTCAGTCGTCTATACTCAGGTCGAAAATCATGTCCCCACTGGGAAATACAGTGCGCTTCATCTATCGCAAAAAAATTAATCGAAGTTTCTTTAAGTATTTGTAAAAAGTTATCCTGTACTAATCGTTCAGGAGCTACATAGAGAAGAGATAATTGATTGTTTTTCAATTTATCTATTACCTCATTCTGTTCATCAGTGAGTAATGAACTATTTAGATAGGCTGCATTTACACCATTTTGCGTTAGAACATCTACTTGATCTTTCATGAGAGATATAAGTGGAGAAATGACGATTGTCGTACCATTGAGAACAATACTTGGCAATTGATAACAAAGTGACTTTCCACCGCCAGTTGGCATAAGTACAAATGTATCTTGGTTATTGAGAATACTTTTTACAATATTTTCCTGTAATGGTCTGAAGCCAGAGTAACCGAAGTATTGTTGCAATGCAGTATATAATTGGGACATGAGAAGCTGTATGAGATTATAACAGTTTTGTATTAGGGGAGTAAATTTAGATATAATAACTACTGATGTATCAGACAATACTCGAAACTATTTTTGATAATGCTTCAACGCATCGAAAAGATCACCAGTGTGGAGGATATCCATATGAGCACGGATATGTGCTAAGTGCGCTTGTAGCATCAACGCTTCCTGAAAGAATCCTGGAATTTGGAACAGGACTTGGATATACAACTGCGTGTCTTGCTTTAGGTAATAGAGAAGCGACCATAGATACAATTGACCAGGATGACTCCCACATTACAATGGCAAAGAACAATTGGGAAAAATTAGATATCCAGAATCAAATTCATACATATCA
The DNA here is from genome assembly GCA_964448725.1 of uncultured Gammaproteobacteria bacterium. Classification (GTDB taxonomy): domain Bacteria; phylum Patescibacteriota; class Microgenomatia; order Levybacterales; family GWA1-39-11; genus JBDHUV01. Next base: position 21,659 of record CAYVAJ010000012.1, read on the forward strand.
CGGAAAAGCAGAGGCAATCCTTCCTGAATTATCAGGTATATATGACCTCATTTTCTTTGATGGATATGCTCCTTCTTTGAAATTCCTTGTTCACTTTGAAAGACTTCTTAAAAAGAGAGGACTGCTTGTAACAGCAAATCTTTTTGTGAAAGATCCAAAGGGAGGAAAATATTTACGTGCATTACAAAATTCAAAAAAATGGCAAACAGGAATTTTTGCAGATACTGCTATTTCTGCAAAACTCTTTGAGTAACTGTACTTTTTTTATAGATATCTTTATACTGCATAGTGGATGAAAATTTCAATATTGGGCAATGGTTCATGGGGAAGAGCATTGTTCTCTGTTATCAAAAACACAACTCCTTCAGTAGAAATCTTTGGTAAAGGAGAGAGTGTTCCCAAAAGTGATATTGTTGTCCTATCAGTACCGACACAAGCAATCCGTGAAGCATTAAAGCAGATATCATTTAAAAAAAACATGATTCTCATAAATACTGCAAAAGGTATTGAACTATCATCTCATTTACTTCCTCATGAAATTGTTGCTGAACTTGTGGATACTGAGATTGAATATTATTCACTCATTGGTCCAAGTTTTGCAAAGGATGTTATGCATAAGATGCCAACATTGGTAAATCTTGGATATAAAAATGAATATAATTCACTGAGTACTGTACGTCATGTTCTCCAAACAGAGTATTTTCGTGTGAGGCCTACCAAAGGAGTTACGGTACTTGAGATGTCTGGTGCATTGAAAAACATTTATGCAATTGGCTGTGGTGTTGCAGAGGGATTGAAATTTGGACCAAATACACGAGTCAAATTTATCGTGCTTGCGATTGAAGAAATGTACAGTTTGTGCAGAAGTCTTGAACTTTCTCTTGAGCCAGATGTAACAGCAGGGACGATTGGAGATATAATCCTTACCTGTAATAGTGAGGAGAGCAGAAATTTTAGATTTGGAAAACTATTGGCACAAAAGAGTGTTTCAAATAGCCTGAAAGAGGTAAATTCAACGGTGGAAGGATACTACTCACTCGCATCTATCAGTTATTTTGAAGAAAAAGCAGGAGTAGAATTACCACTTGCTCGTTTTATTTCAAATTGTATTGCGGATGACAATCCTGAAAAACTGCAAGAAAATTTCCAACAATTTGTGTTGGGAGTTTCGTAACTTTTACAACTAGTAAGGTATCTTCCCAAATTAAATTTTTGTTATACTTTATACATGTTTAATCCTGAAAATTCTGGTTTTCCACATAATGTAGAGGTTCTTTCTCGTGAGGAAGAGGATAAAGGGACTGTGACAATTGAAAAAGAAAGAATGATTATCGAGGGTTCTGAATCAAATGTAGTGACAGTTACTGTGAGCGAAAATGCTTCACTTACTATGCAATATGACAAAGATTTAATAGAGAAAGGAATAATTACTGAACCTGGAGGCTCTCTTATTGACCAGAAAGCTACTGCTGACCTTCTTGGAAGACCTGCAGGATTTTTACCAGAGGATGCAATAGCAGATAGAAGTAATGGTATAGTACTCCCGTTAAATCACTATGGATGGCAGGAAGGCGCATTTTTAATTAGAAATGGTGAGGTTCAGCTTATAAAAAATGATGAAGAAAAGATTTCAGGTAGATTTGAAATTATCGCATCAAAACAAGGGAAATGGTACGCGGAACATCTTGATTTTTTAGATGGGGCATTGACAGAAGAAAGTACCAATATTCTTGAAGATATTGATATTGGATTTAGTGCTCCTCTGATTGTAAAAGATGCCCAACCAGTTGATACAAGAGAATTATTACATGATCCAAGACTACAAGCAGATTACAGAAATGTTATTGATTTTGGAGGTGGAAATAGTCTTCCTGCAGAATATTTTGCACTTATACGAAAAGTTATGCCATCAAGAACTGTAGCAGCACAGAGGCTTGTTAGGGGCGATGCAATTGTGAATAGAACAGCAGTAACGGATGAAGAATTTAATCAATTAAAAAGAATAAAAGAAGAGTATAATTTAGATTTTTTACGTTTTGAAAATGATGAGAAGCACGGACAGCGATTTGCAGTGGTTACTAAGGGTAGAAATGAAGATCAGGGAAGTTCTCATCAATTGCCTTTACAAAAAATGCCACTTATGGGATATGGAGTAGACAAAAATGGCCGCTTACTGGTTGTTGCAGTGGATGGACGTCAAAAAAATAGTGCTGGTGTAACAATTGATCAACTTGCTCACATTTTGAAAATGAAAGACGCAGAATTTGCTGGACTTACCTGTGGAGGCGGTGATGTTGCAGTAGTATCAAAGGAGAATAATGAAGTAGAAACAGTAAATGTTCCGTCAAATATTGATGTGCAGACTGGTAAGCCAACTACGAGACCTATCCCCAGTGTACTCGTTATTAAGCTCTAATTTACTGCATTCTAAATAGAGTGAGATATCTTTCCTTTTTGTTTTTTTTCATGGTTGATAATAAAATTTAATACCATTAGTACGACTATGTTAATAGTCAGTCCAATCAATGCTTGAAATTGTTCTCGGTAAAACACAAAAAATTGAGTAATAAGAATCGAGACAATCACAGAATACTTAAACATCTCGTATGCTCGTTCTCGAGAGAAGCGGAAATATAAAATTCCGAAAATGACAAATACTCCTGACAAAATAATAGAGAAGAGTTCTGCGTATATGGTAAATGATAATTCTTCAGGAATAACAGGTACAAAAAACGGAATATTATCTATTTTAAACGCTGCAATCAGAAAAATATTTCCCAACATTATGATTCCTTGCAGAACAAAAAAGATGACAACAAGTTTACGAAAGAGAACTGATTCAATGAATGAATCAAAAAAATCAAGTAGAGAAGTGTATGTTTTCTGAAAAAAATGAGGTTTTTTAGTTGGTGTTACTTCTATCGTTTGTGCAAGTGCTTCGAGCTGTGGGGCAAATGGATAATTTCTTGCATGTTTTATATATTGCATGAGCTTTTTCTTTTCTTCTCGATCCATATCATGACTTACTACCTCTTCAAACATTTGAAACGCATTCATTACATATTCTTTCTCTGTGAGAGGGCGGTGCTTTTCAATATAATGAAAAATGAATACAAGTGTTAAAAAAACAAAATACAAAATCGCAATAGTAGGTTCAAAAAAATAATCATTATCGCTGGTAATAAATTTACCCAGCTCATCAATAAATACTCCAAAACCAATACCGCCAATAATTGCTGAGACTCGCAATATTCTATTTCCTAAAAATGAGAGATTAAGTACAAGCGCGATCATGAGTAAAAACCCTCCCCATAACATGTGTGCAATATGGAAATCACCGTTCCCTATCTGTGGATAGCCTGTAATGGCTAAAAAGAAACGGATAAAAAGGATACTTGAAATTGAGGCAATGAGAAAATTTTCAAGAAGATCTCCAAGATATACATTGCGAATAAAATAATTGCTAGTATTCATCTACACTTATTATTCTCTGTTGAATGAGAGATAAAGTCAAGATAACTGAATCAAATATAAAAATGAGCACAGGTATATAGGGAATTCTTGAGAATATTGTTAGTATAAGTTACAATTGGTCTAGGTTTATTCTGGTATAACAATCGGCGTAAATAACACTATGACAGATAAGACAATAAAAGACACAACTAATTCAGATTCAGCGGGATTTAAACCCGTTACATCAAAAGTACATTTTCCCGATCTTGAACATGCAATTCTTGAGTTTTGGAAAAAGAATAAGATTTTTGAAAAGTCCATTGAATTACGTCCTGAGGACAAGCCATGGGCTTTTGTAGATGGTCCTCCTTTTGTAACAGGTCTTCCTCATTATGGTAGTCTGCTTTCAAGCCTTCCTAAAGATTTATTTGGTCGATATTACACAATGAAAGGATATCGCGTTCGCCGAGTATGGGGATGGGATGGACATGGATTGCCAATTGAAAATAAAGTTGAAGGGGAGTTGGGTATCACGCGCAAAAAAGATATTGAGGAGAAGGTTGGAGTAGAAGAATTCATAAAACGCTGTCTGCATTATGTAAATCAGATGTCAGATGAATGGGAATGGTATGTTGAGCATATTGGTAGATGGGTTGATTTTAAAAATGCCTACAAAACATGGGACATTCCGTATATGGAGTCTGTTATGTGGGTATTTAAGCAGATGTATGAAAAAGGATTCATATACAAAGGGCTTCGGGTTTCACTATATTGTCCGCATTGTTCTACTCCGATTTCCAATTTTGAAGTCGCAATGGATGCAGACAATTATAAAGAAATAGTAGATCATGCAACAACATACAAATATAAGTTGGAAGATGAGGAAAATACATATATCCTAGCGTGGTCAACAACTCCTTGGAATAAAATTGTAACTCCTGCTCTAGCAGTAAATCCTGATTTAACATACATCAAAGTGCAACAGGGAGAGGAACAATATATTTTAGCTGAAAGCACAAAAGATAGCCTCAAAAATGATGTACCGTATAAAATAATTGATCGTATTTCAGGTAAGGAATTATTGGGTAAAAAATTTGTTCCTCATTATGATTATTATAAAAATGAGATAAAGCAAGATGAAAAATCTTTTGAAATTGTTGGTGGAGATTTTGTAAGTGCAGAAGAAGGGACGGGAGTAGTAACTATTGCTGCATATGGTGAAGAGGATCTGAAGCTTATGCGAGAGCAAAATATTCATATCGCTATGCATTTAGATGAGGAAGGAGTAATAAAACCAGAGGTACCACAATTTGGCGGTATGTATTACCTGAAAGCAAATAAAGCAGTAAATCAAGACCTCGCAGATCGTGGGCTTATTTACCATGATCAAGAACTTCCTCACAATGTACCATTGTGCTGGAGATGTCATACACGATTGTATTACGCGCCGCAAAATGCGTGGTATGTGAACGTACAAATATTAAAAGATGACATGAAGAAAACAAATGAGATGGTTAACTGGTATCCCAAGCATTTTAAATATGGAAGGTTTGAGAAGAGCTTAGAAGCTGCTCCTGATTGGTGTATTTCCCGTTCTCGATATTGGGGATCACCAGTACCAGTATGGGAATGTGAGTGTGGAGAACGATTTGTGCCTGGATCAATTAAAGAATTAGAAGATGCATCGGGGGAAAAGATTACAAATTTACACAAACCAGATATTGATAGAGTTACTGTTACTTGTACAAAATGTGGTGAACAAGCAAAGAGAGTACCAGAAGTACTTGATAGCTGGATTGAAGCAGGCAGTGCTACATTTGCAGAACGTCATTTCCCTTTTGAAGGAAATGAAGAACTGCAAGACTTTTTCCCTCCTGATTTTATTGGTGAGTATACGGGCCAAATTCGTGCATGGTTTTATGTCATGCATGTTATTGCCAATGCATTAAAGCTTCGTGAGGATGGAAAGAACTTTTTGGCAAAAAATGTAATGGTAGAAGGAGTAATTTTAGGTTCAGATGGCCGAAAGATGAGTAAGAACTTTAGGAACTTTCCTGATCCTAAAGAAATGTTAGAAAAGTATGGAGGAGATGCATTACGGTTGTATTTAATGAGTAGTCCAGTGATGAATGGAGAAGACATTTTAATTTCTGAAGAAAATTACCGTAATCAAGTTAGAGGCATGATGCTTGTTCTTTGGAATGTATATAATTTTTTTGTAACGTATGCAAATCTTGATGCATGGCATCCGGATAAATCTCAAACTTCAAATTTCAAATCTCAAAATGTTTTAGACCAGTGGATTCTATCTCGGCTAAATGATAGTGTCCAGAGAATAACAAAAACACTAGATGGATATGATACGGTTGAAACAATTGAGATAATTCATGAATTTGTCTCAGATCTCTCTACATGGTATATTCGCCGAAGCAGAGAGCGTGTGGGACCAACTGCAACAGATGAGGCTGATAAAGCAGCATTTTATACTACAACTCATACTGTCTTAACTACAGTGGCACAAGTACTTGCACCAATTACTCCATTTTTATCAGAAGAGATATATCGTAATTTAACACGTGAAGAATCAGTACATTTAACAAACTGGCCTAAAGCTAATACTGAAATGATCAATACTGAGCTTGAGGATGATATGAGAAGTGCAATGGAAGTTACTTCCTTACTCCATGAATTGAGAAAATCGCATAGCGTAAAAGTTAAGATTCCTTTGAAAAAGCTTCACTACTCAGGACCTAAAAGATTGGGTGATGAAATTGAAAATATTATCAAGGCAGAAGTAAATGCGTATGAATTAGAGTATCTAGAAGCACAGGATGAGTATTCTGTTGGTGGGGATACAGATGAGCAAAATCAAGATTTAGTAGCCGGGCAAGTACGGGATATCATTCGAAAGATTCAGCAAGAAAGAAAATTACTTGGAACTACGTTTGATGAGCGGGTTGATGTTACCCTTCCTTCTTGGCCTGAAGAATACACTGATGAGATTAAAAATCAGGCATTGGTTGATACGCTCACTCAATCTCCAAGCTTTGCAGTGACACGGAAAAATGGATAAAGTTTCCAAAAATCGTATTAATTTTTCTCTTCTTCTTCCTGCCATTGTATTGGTTATTTTTGGATTAGTGTCTTTTTATATCCTTGATATTCAAATATTTAAACAACAATTATTTGCACTTGTTGTGGCGCTTATTGCATACGGAATTGTACTGCATATTGATTATCGGGTAATCGGGTTATTGTCAAAATACATATATGTTTTAGGAATTATTGGTCTTTTGATAGTCTTCTTTATCGGAGTTGAGGCACGTGGTTCTGCAAGGTGGATTGAAATTCTAGGTTTTAATTTGCAGGTTTCAGAGGTCGTTAAACCTTTCTTCCTCATTTTTGCTGCCTATTTTCTCTCAAATACTAAATCAAAAAGTATTGGAACGTTTTTAAAAGTGCTTGCACTTTTTGCTCCAGTTTTTTATCTTGTGTTAAAGCAGCCCGATCTGGGAAATGCATTAGTATATGCATCAAGCTTTGGTTTTATGCTGCTCATGTATGGATTTCCATTATCATATTTTGTTACGAGTGCGCTTCTGATATTAGTTCCGTTGCCCATTTTTTATCAGATGCTGCATCAATACCAAAAAGATCGTCTTATTGCATTTCTTGATATAACGCACGATCCTTACGGCATTTCATATAATGCGATACAAGCTTTAATTTCAATTGGGAGTGGAGGAATATTTGGCAAAGGGTTTGGAAATTCTACTCAAACATTACTGCAGTTTTTACCTGAACGACATACAGATTTTATTTTTGCGACTATTTCAGAAAATTTAGGATTTATTGGTGTAATACTTTTGATTTCAATCTATATCTTTATGTTATACAAAATATATCAACTTATGATATCGCAAAATGATACATTTACTTATTTAATGCTGTCCGCATTTTATTTTCTTTTTCTAACCCATGTATTCTTTAATATTGGAATGAATATAGCTATATTGCCGATTGTTGGTATTACTTTGCCCTTTGTTTCTTATGGAGGAAGTTCCTTACTTACAAATTTTGTAATTCTTGGTATAATATCTCAGGTCGGTGATAAGAGCAAGCATACATTGTTTGAAATCCGGTAAGTTATCTTATGGGCTTTACCGATCGGTTTTTTTTTGATACAATAATGCCTATGCAATACGCAGTTATCGAAACAGGTGGAAAACAATATAAGATTACTAAAGGACAGGTTCTTGATGTGGATAGTCTAAATCTTGAAGCAGGGGAGAATATAAACTTTGATAAAGTACTTCTGGTGGTATCAGATGGAGCTGTCGAGGTTGGTGCACCATACCTTGCTAATGCGGCAGTTACCGCAAAAGTTGTGGATAGTTTCAAGGGTGATAAAATAAGAGTTGCACGATTCCAAGCAAAATCCCGATATCGCCGTGTCACTGGGTTCCGACCAAACCTTACTAAGATTGAAATATCTGATATACAAGTTGGTAGTAACAAACAGAAAGAGACAAAAAAAACTAAAAGCGAATAATTTAAGATAGATTGTCCTAGTTGATTTGTGGGACAAGATTATATACAGTAAAAATATATGGCACATACAAAGTCTACAGGAGCAGTAAAAGGAAATCGCGATTCGATCGCAAAGCGCTTAGGTGTAAAAATATATGGTGGTCAAGTCGTAAAGGCTGGTAACATTATCGTACGCCAAAAAGGAACTAAATTTCATGCAGGAAAAGGAACTGCACTTGGTAAAGATTACACACTTTTTGCAGTACAACCAGGAAAAGTAGCATTTAAGACACTTCGCGGAAAACAGTACGTGGAGGTAATCAATGGATGAACTTCGTGTAGTTGAATTAGAAACATCGTTACTTCAGCCAAATCCTCTTCAACCCAGAGGATTAATTTCACCAGAAAGTCTCACAGACCTCGTTAATTCAATCAGAGAACAAGGAATCTTAGAACCTATTGTAGTTGCTAAAACACCTGCTGGGTATCAAATAATTGCAGGAGAAAGACGATGGAGAGCATCAAAGATTCTTGGGCTTCCAAAAGTCCCAGTTGTAGTAAAAGAGACTACGCCTCAACAGATGCTTGAGATGTCTATTGTTGAGAATGTACAGCGTGAAGATCTTAACCCTGTTGAAAAGGCACAAGCATATAAGCGATTAATTGATGAATTTGGATTATCTGTTACTGAAGTTGCGAAAAGGGTCGGAAAGTCCCTCCCATATATTTCCAACAGTATTCGATTGTTAACACTGCCAGATGCAATTAAAGATGCTCTTGCAGCTGGAGTTATCACAGAAGGACATGTACGTCCGCTTATCTCAATAGGCGACCATAAGCTGATGCTTGCAGCGTTTAAACGTATATTAGTTGAAGGGATAAGCGTGAGAGGTGCTGAAGAAGTTGCACGCCAAGTAAAATCTGAAATTCAGCAAAAAGAACCACAAAAGAAAAGAGATAAAATATATATTCCAGAACAGGAAGAGATGGCAAAAGCATTAAAAGAACGTCAAGGATTCTCTGATGTACGTTTTGACCAATCACGAATTGCTGCAAAAATTGTTATTACCGTAAAAGGGAGAGAAGACGAAACAGGGCCAAAATTAAAAGAAATTTACGAGAAACTCATGCGAGAGTAAAATCGCAAAATACCTACTATTCTCATTATCTCAAAAAATATTGTCTAAAATTCGTGTACGTACAAAATAAATGATCAATGATTGAACACAATTTTTATTCTACTGAAGGCATTGAGGTTGTAAATAGCGAATTATTTGAAGCTATAGATCATAATTAGCTTTATGAATAAGCTTGAATTCTTGTGGAGGCCAGTATACAACCATTGATTTTCCAATTATTTCATCTTTCGATACAAATCCCCATTCACGTGAATCAGAACTAAAGTTACGATTGTCTCCTAACACAAAATAATGGTCAGGAGGAACAATTATATCCTCACCTTCTTTTATAAAAGGCCCGTTAGATGTCTGAAAATCAGCAGGTAAATATTCATTTTCATTAATGAGCTGTCCATTTACATATACTTTACCGTCTTCCACTTTTACTGAATCTCCTTCAATAGCAATTACTCGCTTAATATAATCTTTTTCTTCAACAGTATTTGGTGCTTTAAATACAATGACCTCACCTCTTTGTACTTCATTTAGTCGCAGTGTAATAAGGTTGGTTAAAATATATTCACCATTATGAAAATTTGGTAACATTGATTCGCCTTTTACTTGGTACGGTCGGAAAAGAAAAGCATATATAACTACAAAAATTCCACCAGCAATAACGAGTGTTTCAAAAAGGTCAACAAGGATTGAATAGAGCTTTCGAAGTATGGGCATACCTTAATATTGTCATCGATTTACCTCATAAAGTCAATTATCAAAATATATTTTTGCTCATAATTTTATACATTTATTTCACTACTTGCATTTTATTTTCATACAGTGTTTAATAGAGTTAGGAAGTAATTTATTTTGCTTCGAGAATTAATTTTAAGAGCATAGAAATAATATTTTTTGCCTGACTGCCCAGGTTTGGCACTCTGCGGTCTGAAGTGATAGGCATACCCCCGTTTTAAAAAAGATTGATATATCAATCTAAAAACGAAGCTTTCAAATAAAATTAAAGTCCTGTAGTAAAAATTACGAAGAAAGTAGTGTCTTTAAATCCTGCTGTAGGATTGATTTAAAAAAGTTATCAATAGATTTATCAAATGGACGTGTGGTAAGTTGTAGTGCTGTCTGTAATTTTATTTTTTCAGGAAAATGTTTATTTTTTTTACTATTTTTTTGGGCACTTTTTAGTACTGATTCTATTGCTTTGTATGCATCAATTCTCATCAACTTTTTTTGGTATGCATTGGTCATATCATTGAGTATTGATTCATAACTGACTTCTTTATTTACTACAGAACTACCATTATTTTCTTTGTCATACATGAGTCTGAATGAATCATATTTTTTATCTGCCATTCCGGTAATTATATGTTCAACTTGATTACCATTTATATCGTATAAAAAGAGTTTCAGTGAGTATGTTTGTGGGTTATTAGACTTAATCCTTAAAGTATATGAGTCTGTCTGAGGTTTTTCTATTAATACTATTTTTGTATCATTGCCGGACGTAATTGTTTGATCGTCTGGTGCAATAATTGCAGGTTCAATATATGATTCACTTACAACTTTTCCGTTTTTATCAATTATTTCAGCATCAATATTAGTAGGTAAAGAGAGCATCATATATGAAAGATCAGTGTTGGAAGGGATAAAACGATATAATGCTAAATAATTGTTATTGTAACCTTCTTTTAGAGTAGATCTGTCATGATATGGATCATTAATTGCAATAGTATCGGTAAGCTTATGAGTTGCAACTATAAAATGTCCGGGTTGAGAAAGAATCACAGGATGGTTATTAGCAAGGTCATCCTCCAGCAAAGATTGATTCCTTCCCGTTCTACTGAATTCAAGTGCTTCGTAATCAGTTATATTATTTATATTTCCCGCAAGCTTAGATAATCGAGTAAGTGCGATCCAATTAACTAATCCATTACCCACATATCCATCTGATTGGCTTTTTAGCCAGATATTTAATGTTCCTGGATCAAGTGCTTCTCCATTTGGGAGTTTTGAATATCCATGATATTGGAGAACCATTGCAGCAGATGTTATAGCACACCCCCATCTATTAATACTAGAATTGTGAGAAGCCCAAAGATTTGCTCTATCATACACATCATCTTGCCATGGATTAGAAGTCTGTTTGAGTAACGGTACAACTGGTGTATCAACAGCAAGAGAAGCATACCCAATAGCCCACCGAGACCCATTAAACCCAGCGTAGTATAGTCTTATTTCGTTACTGTTACGTACAAGCGATGGAGATATAATTGCTACATTATCAAACCCCGCTGGAGATGTATTTATCAATATTTCTTTATTAGACCAATTAATACCATCAGGTGACTCGGCAACTTTTATGTTTTTAGAAGGATTTTTAGAGTGATAATACAGATGATACTTAGAATTATTATAAGTAACATAAGGACCACCCAAGGTGGGACTTTCACTAATGTCAGGTGATAGTATTGGATTATTAGAATTTTTTTGCCACTTTATGCCATCAACAGAAGTTGCATTACCAATACTCCATGTACTACCTGATAGACCATTATAATATAATTTATAGATACTCCCTACTTTAATTACATGAGGATGAGCAAGGTGTTGTATCTCCCATGCCTCTGTGGGTTCGAGTGAAATCACCGGAGTGTCCCATTTAATACCATCTTCAGACTCTGAGTATTTAATACTAGTATTACCTGTATTTCTATCAACTGATAAGAACCACATTTTATATTTACCTTCATCAAACATTACAAATGGTTCTGCATAATCTTGATTTATTGATGATCCGTCTAATACAGGTGTGGGAAAATTATCCCATACTTTACCATCATTGGATCTTGCAAAACCAATTCTTAGCATTTTTCCATCATATCCATCATGCCACATGAGATATTGTGAGTTGTTAAATATTACTGAGGGAGTCCTGTTAAACTTGCTATTCCAGTTGGATGAATTGATAAAAGTAATAGTACCACTTTTCTGCCAATTATCTGGTTGGCTTTCAGCATACAATGGATTCCTACATACGAAGAATATGAATATAAAAAGGAAGGAACAAGATAATATTTTAATATATCTCACCTTATATTCAGTATTATAGGGATTATGATAATTGTCAATAGTCAATCCTAATGCTAAACTAACAAAGTTATATAAATATGAAATATCTATCTCATAAAAAATACCTCGAAGAAGAAGCAAAGCATCATGATGAGACAGCAGCTTACTATACGGAACGGCGAGAAAAGGACTATATTTGGGAAATTCCTGAAGAATTGCTTTTATTTAATAAAGTAGAATTCACAACAAATGAAGTAGTGATAGATATGGGATGTGGACCATGTGTTTCTATAAAAAATATAATTCCGCAGCATATATTGAATAAAGTAAATTTTATAGGGGTTGATATATCAGAAGAACTATTAAAATATGCAAAAAAATATATTCCTAATGGGAATTTTATAAGAGATGACATAGAAACAGTTAAGTTTAATAATGACTTTGCAGATAAAATTATATCTCTTGGAGCATTACATCATGCTGAAAATAAAACAAATACCTTAAAAAATTGGTTTAAAACACTAAAATCTGGGGGTTTAATTTTGATGAGAGAACCTACGTATGAAGCACTTAAACGTGGAACTGGAGAGAGCCCAATGGAAGAAGGTGTAAAAATTGATGAAGTAATGAAATTTATTAGAGATAATGATCTTAGACTTGTGAATTTATCATATTTTAGCTCTCCAGCTTTTCATTTTTTTAATAGAGTAATGATTAAACTAGGTTTGAGAAAATGGCAAGAGATAAAGACGTTGTGGTATCCAGTTGTGTATTTAGATGCCTTTGGATGCAAAGTATTATCTAGGTTTACTCCCTTATTTAAAGGAGAAGCATTTGTCATGATACTTCAAAAACAATGAGAGTCCTTATAATTCGTGTTGGTGATTTTATTAGCGGAGCAGAAAAGTATAATATAAATCTATTAGAATCAATTGATCAAAAAAGATATGAGGTTATATTTTTTACGAATCTCCTGAAATTAAAAGAAATACTTACTACTTTAGGTATTAATTCAAAAGTTATTTACCCTCAAATTCCCGAGTTAGGAACAAAAAGACAGTTTCTCCGTCATATTTTAAAAATACCATTATACGTAAATTACATGTTAAAAGAGATTAAAAAACTAGAAGGCAAAAATAAGATTGATATCATTATTTTTCAGTCAATGACAGAGAAGATTCTTTTAACAAAAATTTTAAGATGTATGGGCTATAAGATTTATTGGATTGAACATGGACCATTGTTTAGAACTCCGCGATTTATGTTAATAAAATATCTGTATAAGTTGAATAGCAAACATGTTAATAAAATTTTAGCAGTATCTAAAGATACAAAATCTGACCTGCTATCAGCTGGATTAAAAGATTCCCTAGTTGATGTCTCATATATAAATATTAATACAGATTATTTTAAACCTGATGGAAAGGTAAGAAAACTGTTTAGATATCAATATATCAAAGACGGTAAGACATGTATTATTGGATATTTAGGAAATGTTAATCAAGAAAAAGGTATAAATAGATTTGTACAATTAGCTATAAATTTATTGCAAGTCTCCCCTAATTATTTCTTTGTAATAGTAGGAGATGGTGTCGGTTTAATGTCGGCTAAAGAACTGACTGAAAAATATAAATCTAATTTTTATTTTTCTGGTTTTGTTGATGATGTTAGACCTTATATAAATGCAATGGATATAATGTTACTTCCTACAGAACATGAAGAGGGTATTTCACTGGCAATTTTGGAAGCAATGGCGATGGAGAAATGTGTAATAACTCGAAAAATAGGCGGTAATAGTGAGATTATTAATGATAGGAAAGATGGGATCCTTTATAGAAAAGAAAATGAACTGGTTGATATTATTAGAAAATTAAAAAAAGGTGATATTGAAACATATGGTAGACTAGCAAGGAAAAAAATTATAAATATGTTTTCTTCTCCTAACTTTGATGCAATGTTTACTTAATGCTCAATTTAACTTCCTTGCTACGACGATGTAATTTAGTGGATATTTACTGCTCATAGTGAAGTCTTTAGATAGAAATGAGAGTAAGTACGTAATACCCTGTATTATAGCTATTAGAAATTTTTTAGGGTATTTTAGTAAAAACCTATTAAACTTCTCTTCTAAATAAAAACAAAGAATAAATGAAAGTGATGTATATACATTTCCTTGTTCTTTAATATAAACGATAGAAAAATTTGTATTTTCTAGCAAATTTGAAAGTGCATATTTAGTGAATCGATAATAATCATGGGGTTCTTCGTGTATTCCTGCGAGTAAAGGTACTGAAATAATAATAATACCTTTTGTTTTTAAAATTTTATTGCATTTTCTTAAAAATTCTTTTGGGTAAGGTACATGTTCTAATACTTGAGTAGCAAGGATTGTGTCAAAACTATTTGCAGATATGGATGATTTATAGAAATCCTCATTTATATCTGCAGACTTTTCATTAGGGTCAAGACCTATATATTTAGCAGTTCTAGAATTAAAAATTTCCTTATAAGGTTTTTTCCCACAACCTATATCAAGTAAATATCCTTTGGAATATCTCGCTGCTTCTTCTAAATCATTCCAAATGATATCTTTGATTAGTTTATCAGGAAGAAACCAACTTGATTTGATATTAGACATATTTTGTAATTATAAAC
>CAYVAJ010000013.1:0-35253 GCA_964448725.1 uncultured Gammaproteobacteria bacterium
TATTAATATAGTACATTTTCACTCAATTCCATCTCACGATAAGATTAAGTTACATAAGTTTCTAAAAGTTCTAAAATATTGTAGGAAGAATAATATAAAAACGATAGAAACTTCTCCATTTTCAGTTTACAACAGTGAAGTAGATCAACTTTTGGACAAGAGGATTTTCGTGTCTGAAGCAAATCTATTAAAGTTTTTCTGGAAATATGGAAAACTAATAGTTGATGCTAATAAGTATACATATTTATACAATCCATTAGATATCAAAGAGCTTGAAGCAAAAAAAACCTCTAAGCAATCCAGAATAGAGTATAGAAAAAAATTAAATTTAAACGAAGATAACTTTGTTATTGGGAAGATTGGACGAGCTGATATATGGAAATGGAGTGATGAAATAATTAATGTTGTACCTTATCTAATACCCGATATTCCAAAACTTAAAGTTGTGGTTAGATCAATGCCAAAAGAGAAAATAAACAAGATAAAAAAAATGGGTATCGAACAATATTTTGTCTTATTACCTGAAACTGCCAACGAGCAGGAAATTAGTAACACATACCAAATAATGGATGTCTTGCTGCACACTAGCAGAATAGGTGAATGTAATAGCGTTGCAATTAATGAGGCTATGTATTTTGGATTGCCTACTATTACAAATAGTACAGATTTTATGGAGTTTACCTTTTTTGATAGAGATAATGGCCAGATTGAACAAGTAGAACATGGTAAAAATGGGTACGTCTTAAACTCTGTAGAAGAAATGGCTGAAAAAATTATATATCTTAAAAATAATAAGCAAGTCTATAAAAAAATATCAAATAATAATATTAAAAAAGCAAAAGAGGATCTTGAAGCAGCAAACATTGTCAAGCAGTTTGAGCATGTAGTCTTTGAGCGTGGCAGTTTAATCAAGAAAATATCAATGGAAGATTATAAAAAAAGAATTGTGAAAAACTCTATATTCCAAATTTTTAAGATCAATATAATAACAGTTTATGAATATTTCAGATTCATAAAATTTCAAAGTAAATTATGATTAGTTTATTTAATCAGCACAAGTATATATTTATATTATTAGGTATTAGTATTATTACCTATTTTAGGTGGATTTCATTTAATTATTTTGCAGATGGGGACTATGACTTTTACTTTTTTAACGAGCTGGCTTATTTTCCTTTTAATTATACATGGTCTCCTTCATCAGGTATCGGTGCTGAAAATTTATTATTATGGAAGTTTGGATCATCGTTACTTAATGGTTTTTTTGCATTCTTTGGGTTAGGTTCTAATATATCTGAGAAACTTATACTTTTTTGGCCAACTATTTTTTTAGGTATTATTTTTTCATATTTTTTATTTAAAAAAATATTAAAATCTAACGTTGGTGCGTTTGTGGGTGCAGCTATTTTCAATTTTAATACTTACTACATAACAGGTAATACCCATTTTTTAATATATGCAGCTTCTCCTTGGATACTACTTTCATTATTATTATTTATAAGTGCAATAGAGAGAAAAGAAAGAGTACTATACTTAGCTACAGGACTTTCGCTTTTCATAGCGGGGACGTATGATTTTAGAATTGTATACATTGGTGTATTCCTCTTATTTTTATACTCAATTTACCACTTTATTTTTATTAATTCGGTCAAAAGTGGTAAAGGTTTACTGGTTGTAGGATTAAATATAATCATACCTTTTCTAATTTTCGGTCTATTAAATATTTTTTGGATTTTACCTACTTTAAATGCAGGGTCTTTAACTAGCAATCCAATTCTCGATAGAAGATTATTTGGAAATGAGTTTTTGGATATCTTATATGCATTTACTTTGTACCACCCCTTTTGGACAGGAGGGACCCCGACTGTATTTGAAGTTCAATTAATAAAGCCATATTTTTGGATCATACCAATTTTCGCGATTCTTGGGTTAGTTATAAATAGGAAAAATCAGAAAATACTTTTTTTTGGACTAGTTGCGTTAATTGGTATCTTTCTTACAAAACAAGTATCTCAACCATTTTCTAAAATTTATCCATGGCTGTTTGATAACCTATTTGGATTTGGTGCGTTTCGTGAAGCAAGTAAGTTTTATATTTTGATAATTCTTGGTTACTCAGTGTTAATTGGTAGTTTTGTCGTATACATATTTTCAGGTATAAAAAGAGTACCAGTGTATTTCAAATATGCTTTAACATTACTAATTTTAGGTCTATTCATATGGAACGTAAAACCAATAATAACCGGAGAGGTTGGTGGAATATTTAACCCTAAAGAAATTCATGTAGATTACTTAGTACTTAACGAGCATGCTCAAGAGAGTGATGAATATCATAGAACTTTGTATATACCTAATCAAACAGCATGGACGAGTAGTGGAATAAACAATAAATCCATTAGCATGAAAACTGTCTTATTAAAAAATGAAAAGTGGTCTGCTTTCATTGAAGATTTACAAAAGTATAAATATACAGAAGGGGAACAATTTATAAAGTTGCTAAATCTTGAAGATGCAAATTACTTGTTAGATGCTTTAGGAGTAAAATACTTAGTTGTTCCACCTTATAATCAGCCTAACTCCGATTTTTTTCCGAGCTATGGGAAGCCGAGAAATTACTATATTAATGAGTTAGATAAGTTAAGTTTTCTAGAAAGAGTAGATATGGGAACAAGTGAAGCTGTCATATATGAAAATAGTGGATATAAACCACATATTTATGTAACAGATGAAAAAGAGCAATTAACTGAAAGCGTTCCATATAATGAGGTTACATATACTTATATTAATCCTACTGAATATACAGTTACATTAGGTAATATATTTGATCCACTCTACTTGAACTTTTCAGAAAGCTTTCATCCTGACTGGAAATTGCGTGTAGGAGATTTTAACTGGTTTAATACGTTAACAGATAGTAATTATTTTTTGCCTGATGAAAATCATATTGAAAATGATGCAAAGCTTAATTCATTTTATATTGATCCCAATGAGGTTTGTAAAGAATATAATTGTGTGCAAAATGAGGACGGGAGCTATGATATAGAGATGACATTGTATTTTAAGCCGCAGTCGTATATGTATCTTGGAGGGATTATAAGTCTTACGACATTGGTTGGAGTATTAGGATATTTAGGTTTTTATGGTATTAGAAAAATTAAGAATGGCAAAAGAAAGAAATAAGTCATTATTCCAAAACAAATGGATACGATGGGGATTAATTCCTCTAATTTTATTTGGTCTATGGTTTGCACTAACCTTTTGGTATATTGTGATTTTTGACAAGAGCTTCACTGTTTTGTCTTACAATCACTCAGAAGAAAATTTCAGCGATATTACACATCAAAGGTTATTGGAAGATGAGAAATTATCCGGAGAGTTTACAGCGAGGGAAAATAATCTAGGTATTGTTGCAATGCGTTTTAGAAGTTTCCAGCGTATACCGTATGATCAGGAAGACTTACTAGTATTTAGATTAAAGGAAAAAGGTGATAACGATTGGTACTATGAAGGGGAGTATATGAGTGGTCTCACTTTTGATGTGCCGTTCCTTCCGTTTGGTTTTCCTCCGATTGCTGATTCACAAGGAAAAGAGTACGTCTTTGAACTTGAGTCAACGAGGGGAAATCAGGTTAATGGTGTATCTCTCAGTACACGAGAACCATTTTTAGTGAGCATGTACCAAGCAGATAGAAGTGTTTTGGTTTCAGATCCTCAAGCATTGTTGAATTTTGTTATTAAAAAATTTTTTAACTCTTTCTCTACTATAGACATTTGGTATTCATCAGTTATTTTTTCTTTTCCCCTGTTCTTTTATCTGTTTTGGATTTCTCCATTAAAGCGTCATATTGTTGATAGACCGGTGAAATATATTCATAACGCGATAAATAAAAAGGCAGAGAAATCAGTTGTATTTAAGTATATTCTAAAAGGAGTCAAGATAGTTATTAAATACAATCTGCTGTTTGTATTAGCATCTGCGGTACTTGTTGATATTCTTATTCTTCAAATATTAAATGATCTATTATATCTTTCTGTCATATTTATTTGGATATTTCTCCTGAAGGTATATAAACTAGATAGTAGACCCTCATTTATCGCAGGACTTTTTTTCCTTATTTTTGCACCTATATTTTTGGAGTTTAATAATACAGGTATTGCCGAAAAAGCAGCTGCTTGGGCTTTTATGTTCTTTGCTGGTGGAGTATTTATTGAGATGATTTCGTTGAGGAAATCTGGAAAGTAGAGTATTAGGATTGACCTAACAGTATGTCTCAATTTATATTAGAATATAGATAGATCTTAAGAAATGCGTAGTTATGCAAAAAAAAATAGTCTTATCACTGATCATTATAGCAATAGCATTTAATGTTCTTTTAAGCTCTTTTTCCGTAATCCAGCAAGATATAAACTTTAATACAGATATTGCTCGAGATTTCTTGTTAATCGAAGAGATTGTTGAGACTCAGAATCCTACCTTACTAGGTCCACGTTCGGGCGGTATATCAGGAGTGTTTCATGGTCCTTTATGGCTATACATAAACATCCCTGCATATATTATTGGAAATGGTAATCCAGTAGTTGTGGGATGGTGGTGGGTGGTACTGTCAGCTGTTGGTGTGTTAGCTACTATATTTTCAGCGAAAAAACTATTTAAAGATAATGTCATTGCATTAGTTAGTGGTCTTTTGGTTTCAGCACTCTTTATATTAAGTGCAGCAAGTTTGTTTAACCCTTTTGGTGCGGTTATGCTATCACCGTTATTTTTCTACTTGTTTTATTCATACACAAAAGATAAAGATATAAAATATTTGTTATTGGCATATTTTATATTGGGGTTGATAATACAATTTCAAATAGCTTTTGGCTTACCCATTCTTGTTGTGAGTATACTGCTCTTGATGTGGGATATTTATAAAAGTAAAAAGTATCTGCATTTTTTAAGTCCAATAATTTTAGGGATACCTTTATCCACTTATGTTTTGTTTGAATTGAGGCATGGCTTTCTCCAGTTGAACTCTCTAATAAGCTATGTGACTGGTAGAAGCGGGGGAAGTTTTTCTTATAGTGATATGGTAACTAATCGTATAGATAGCATTATAGGAGCTATTTCACTTGTCCCAGATCCTACGACTGCATTTACTGTAATGATGCTTATAGTTTTTGGGTATGTTGTATATAAGGGTAAAAAGGGTGGGTATAAGTCTTTCTATATACAATTCTTATTTTTCTTTTTTGGATTTTGGTTGATAACTTTGCTTTTCAGAGGAGTAGTTTGGGGGTATTATTATTGGCCATTTATGCCTTTAGTGGCTATATTACTTGCTACTGGATATAAAAGCATGCACAAAGTGGTCTATGGTGTTTTCATTGTTATTGTAATGGGAGTATTGTATTCATATACATTTTTGCAAGTTGATAAAATCAGCTCTACATATATAAATAAAGATACTGGGTCATGGGCATTTAATGATCAGTTGGCTAAGACTATTTTTGACCAGAATGATAGAGAATTTGGATACTATATATATTCAACAGATGAATTTGGGTATAATCCTCGGTACGCATTAAATTACAATAATAGAATCAATAACACAGTGCAATTATATCCATACGAAAAGAAGCCGGTGACCTATTTAATTATTTCACCGGGTGATGGTGAAGACAAGCATGCAAGTGGAGATTGGTGGAGGCTCAATAGAGTCAAAATTGCAAATACTCCAGAAAAAGTGTGGGATTTTCCTAATGGTTTTAGAATCGAGAAGTATCTCTTAACTGCTAAAGAGATTGCGATACCGTCAGACCCTAATATCATAGATTCCTTGATATTCAGATAGTAATGACATTCTTAATTGGCTTTATATTATTTCTGTTTGCTTCAATTTTTAGCTTTTATATTCCAGGAAGAGTTGTTGTTTTTAAATGGTTTCCTAATATCAAAGGACTGGAACAAAAAGTCTTAAGCTTCTCACTTGGTATTTCATTGTTCCTCCTTAGTGCGTATATGCTTGCTTGGTTTGAATTTCCGATGCTGCAGTATGGGCTAATTTTGTTATTTGTGATTATATATGCTCTTTTTATATTAAAGAAAGATAGCGTAGCATTGAATAATGTTGATGTGAGACTCTTGGTTTTAGTAGTTCTTGGTTCCTTAACAGCGATTTTACTCACAGCGTTTTCAGGAGTACTTACGGATGTGGGTTGGAGGTATACTGGATTTAATGCTGCAGATGGTATAGTACACATTGCCCGTATAAAGAACCAGATAGCCAGCTTTCCTCCAACTCACCCAGGACTCGCGGGTATAGATTTTCGTGGTTATCACTACTTCTATGATTTTTTAATCAGTAGATTTGTATTGTTATTTAATATGTCTCCTGAACATTTATATTTCAGATATTTCTCTTTCTTATCTGCATTTATATATGGAGTAGGGCTTATAGCTTTCTCAAAGAAAATTACTTCAAAATTCTGGGCAATTTGTTTAATAATATTGTTTGGGTATTTTGGCACAGGTGGAGCTTTTATTTTAGAAATTCTCCAGCCAGAGTTTAGGGCAAATGTTTCCCAATCTCTTTACTTAATTTACGACCCATCCATTTATTTCTCACTTGGGATATTGTTTTCTGTTCTTATTATCTTTCCACATATTAACTCTTGGAGCCGTGTGTTATTAGCGTCTGTAATACTTGGGGTACTTGCACAAATAAAAATTTATGTTGGATTACTTGGAATTGCTGCACTTGTTGTCTACACAGCGTACTATTTCTTTAAGTACAAAAGAAAGAATATTAAGTACTATATTGGTGTGAATATAGTGACGGCATTGATAACTGCAGTCACATTTTTACCCAACAACCTTGGTGCAGGGCAGATGGTATTCGCACCATTTTTATTTTATAGTCATTTTATTCAACAGCCATATTTTGCAGATTGGAACTGGGAAATAAAACGACAAATCTTTGCAGATCACAATAATTACCTCAGGATTATCATTTTGTATATACAGGCGTTTTTTGTATTTTGGTTATTTATTTTAGAATTCAAGATTTTGACTGTGTTTAATATAAAAAAATTATTCACTAAAAAATTCTGGACTCATGATTACAATTTTTTGTTGGTTATAGTTATTTCGACAGCATTCCTCATGCCTACATTTTTTATTCAGTCGATCTCAGTATTTGATATAGGGCAGTTTTTTTGGATATTGTTAATGTTGTTCTCAATACCACTAGGAGTGACACTGTGGTCTCTTATTGAAAAATATAAGCGCATTGGAATATTTGCAACATTTACAATAGTAGCTTTCTCAATAATAGGTGCATTGTATTTACTTGTATTAGCACACTCTGCACAAGGGGTTATTACGGACAAAGATGAGAGTAGATTGCTCTCCCAGGCATCGAAGAGAGTACACAATGATCAATTCATTGTTGTCGTACCTGAGATTAATAACAAAGAATTAATATG
The DNA here is from genome assembly GCA_964448725.1 of uncultured Gammaproteobacteria bacterium. Lineage (GTDB taxonomy): Bacteria > Patescibacteriota > Microgenomatia > Levybacterales > GWA1-39-11 > JBDHUV01. The sequence continues at coordinate 7,468 of CAYVAJ010000013.1, forward strand.
GAGAGGACATTCGTTGATCACAGCACTTACCGGAAAATCAGTTTACTACGAAGACCAGATAATCACATATGCGTTAGGAGATGTCTACACGCAACGAAAACAAAACTTACTTGATTTACATACCAGTTTGACTTTATGTGATATCCAGACTATTCAAAATATACTTACTCGTATCGGATCAAAAAGCATAATCTCGTATGCTCATTACCCTTGTTTAGAGGATGAAAATATAGTTACATACGCTGATCATGCTACTGATCTGCATTTTTATATATTAAAATAATTATATGAAATTCATGAGACGGTTATTTTTATTTTTTTGGAACCGAAAATACGTGCTTTTTCTTCCAGTTATTGTTGTGCTTATATTATATATGCACTATATTCATTTCACTTCTTTTAGTTTTACCGATGCATATAACAGTTTTGTCCATGCCTATTTTTTAGATAAAGATAGATTATTGTACTCACACATCTTCTCTCACCACCATATGGCAATGGACTATTTCAGTTATGTAATCCAAAAGCTTCTTAGTCCAGAGAGTTTATATCAGTTAGTGTTATATCATCGGTTAGCTATAGGTGTATTTAGTTTAGGTATGGCTGTCTTGCTCACGTTCAGATTTAAATGGGCTGGATTGGCATTTGTATCTCTATTTGAACTGACAAAATATTATTTATTTGGGAATTTGTTTTTAGCTGAGTCAATGGTTGCATACTTGCTCGTGTATCTGGGCTGTGTCGCTTGGATTAAGGCACAAAAAGGAAAAATATATGCGGTAGATATTGTAATTACTGCACTTTGTACTTGGTTGATAGCATTTCTCCGTGAACCATTTATTCCTGTCGCCGGTCTTTTATTTGCGTACATATTGTTAGATAAAAGATTCATAAGACTCAAAGTAATATCAGTTGTATCTATGCTAGTATTAGCAATTCTCATGATATCTACCGTGAAATGGGGTGACTATTTCTTTAACATGTTCACATTGAACTTCGGTGGATATATACAGGAAGAACTTGGTAGAAAAGGAGTAGCAGGAGTTGGGATATTAAAGATATTCTTATATCCGTTATATATATTTATTGATGGCGAAAATACAGGTTTTAGGTACATTCTCATTGCACTGAGCAGTATTTTTACGATATCTTCTGTGATGTTATTTTTCAGAAAAAAATATTGGTTATTGCTTGCAATATTATTAGTCCTAGGTTTAGCAAATATTAGATTTCGTGATCCTGGGAGTGTGTTTTATGCAGGATTTCATATGCTACCATGGTACGCGCTCTTTATATTCTCAAGCCTTCATATGATTCAGTATATTCGGACTATGAAAAAATATGCTTGGTATTCTTATATATCAATAGTGTTACTAGTGGGAGTTGTGGTTATTGCTATATTACCTCCATATTCCACAGTATTTAGAGATGTTGATAGGCAGGAAGAGTTTAATACTAATTACGGAAGATTTTATGTGAATGGAGAAATAATCAAAATCTTGGCCGATGAATCAGATCATTTATTTGTTGATTATTGGGATACCTTGGTGTTTTGGCAGTCAGGACTTGATTCTAGTTATACATATGCAACATACATTCCTGTAATGAACTCTGCAGAAAAATATGTAAATGCCAGAGTGGAAATGTTCCAGAATAACCCTCCTGAGTTTTACTATACTGACTGTGGTAAGTATCCTGAAAAAATTCCACTTTCTGAGGAGGTATTGAGCAACTATGTTCGATTGTATTTGGATGGTAAACCAACATGTTTATTAATCCGAGAAGACAAAGTCAGTGAGATTACTCAGGATCAATGGGATGAAGTTAATAAGTTTGGTTATGAACTGCCAATTATAAAAACCCAGTAATCATTTCTATTAAAATTTAATCCCTTACTTCAGCACTCTAGAGTGCTGAAGTGTATGAAGCAGAGGTGCACTAATCTCTAAATTCTTGACAAAACATTTTGCCATAGATGCCTGCGTCCATTACACCGATTCCGACTCGACCATATTTATCTGATAAAATATTTGCACGATGTCCAGGACTATCCATAAGTCCTTGATGTGCGATTTCTACGTTCGGAGCATATGCCAAATTTTCTCCTGCTGCCCGATACTCAACCCCTGCGTGATCCATACGGTCAAAAGGAGAAAGACCATTTGGAGTATAGTGAGAGAAATATCCGTAGGTGAACATATCTGCACAATGTGCCCGTGCAACTTGACGCATAGGTTCGTCAGCAGCAAGTGTCTCAAGACCTTCTTTTACTCGTTCTGCATTGAGTAGCCTGAGCATTTCTCGCTCAGATGCTGGATCTGGCTGAAATGCTGTAGTCTGAAAGTTCAGATTTACAGTTTGGTCGCTTTCTGGTTTTACAGTCATAAAGGCAAGTGCTTCTTGTACTGCTCCTCCAAATACTTTATTAATCGAGCGTTCAAGTCCCATTGTCTGGCTGGTTAAATAATTCCCAATGCGTGATGATGCAACTGCTTGCTTAATATTTGGTCTGACTGGAAGTACGAGTACAGCGGTTAAGAAAAATGCTACAAGCACCAATCCAGATATTGCTGCAGGAATAAAGGAGAGTGATTTATTAAGTTTTGAATCAAGAATTTTAGGATGGATAAATTTAAATAAAAATATAGAAAGCGCAAAAAGTAAGAGTTCTCCTAAAAACGCCATGATAAAAAAGCCAAGTGCATTTGCTATTCCATGGGGAAGGTCAAACTGTCGGATGAGGAGATTTGCCGCAACATAATAAAATTTGAGCGCGAAGATAAGCGAGAAGAGAAATCCAGCCAGATCTACGAGCCCTTGCAAAAATCCTTTTTGCAGTTTTCCTAGAATATATACTGCAATAAAAACAACAATAATTACATCAACCCAGTTGCCATTTAATGTCATAAGTGTAGAAATATTATATCGCAGATGCAGATATACCGTAGTAAGTATAAGGTATGAAGTAAGAAATTCAGTAAGAAAAATTGCTTCGTATCGTTCACGAGCTAAAAATATTAACTGACAAGGTTGAGCCTTAATTAAGTTCAAAAACCCCCAATTCAAGGTTCAACCTTATTCACGCACAATATATTAGTTTTAAGGTTGAACCTTGTGAAATATGACTATAGTTATTGCTAGCTCCTACTTTATACTTTCTACCTGATACTTTATACTGAGTATATGAAAATCGGGATTGATATCAGTCAGTTGGCGTATCCAAATACAGGAGTTGCGAACTATTTATTTCAGTTGGTTAGTCACCTGCTTGAGCAAGATAGTGAGAATGAGTATATTTTGTTCTATTCAAACATGCGAAAAAAAATGCCAAATACCAAATTCCAAACTCCAAAAAATCAATCAAAGAACAATATAACAATTAAACAATTTAGATTCCCTCCTAAAGTGCTGGACTTGCTGTGGAATCGTCTACATATTGCACCTATAGAATGGTTTATCGGAGATGTTGATATTTTTATAACTTCTGATTGGACTGAACCACCAGTACAAAAGGCAAAGAAGGCAACTATTATCTATGACATGGTGGTATATAAATATCCTGAGGAGACAGCTCAAATTATCCAAGATGTCCAAAAAAGAAAAAATAAATGGGTACAAAGAGAAAGCAGTATGATATTCACAATCTCAGAATCAGCAAAACGGGATATTGTTGAGATATTAGGAATAAATAAAGAGAAAATAGAAGTGATATATCCGGGCATATAAATAACACCATCCAATCCTCCTCTCCCTCAGGGAGAGGATCAAGGTGAGGGGATAAGAATACTTTTCAAATCTTCCTCTCCCTCGGGGAGAGGATCAAGGTGAGGGCATAAAAATACATTTCCAATCCTCCTCTCCCTCGGGGAGAGGATCAAGGTGAGGGCAGAGGGCAGAGTGCAGAGGGGATAAAATGAAAAATTCTAAATCAATAGATGAGATAATGAATTTTGCAAAAACACTTCGAAAAAATCAAACAGAGGTAGAAAAGTTATTGTGGTCAAAAATACGAAATAGACAAATTGAAGGAATGAAGTTTAGAAGACAAGTACCACTAAATGGATACATTGTTGATTTCATTTGTTACGAGAAGAAAATTATAATAGAACTTGATGGTGGACATCATAACAATGTATATAGGAAAGAATATGATAAATTACGTACAAAAATTCTTAAATCGAAAGGATTTAAAGTCCTGAGGTTCTGGAATAGTGAAATATTAAGTAATATGGATGGAACTTTAAATTTTATACGTTCAGAGGTGGTAAATGAGAAAACCTCATCCCGGCCTTCTCCTATAAAAGGAGAAGGAGAATAAGGAAAATAATATTATGTTAATTGGAATTGATGGAAATGAGGCAAATGTGGGTAACAAAGTTGGCATAGGGCAGTATGCTTTTGAGTTGCTTACACAGTTTCATAAACTTAAAATTGAAAAATTGCAATTTAGAATTTATTTGAAAGACGCTCCGAACGGGCATATGCCGGAAGAATCGGATAATTGGAAGTATAAAATTGTTGGTCCTCGAAAATTTTGGACACAAGTTGGACTACCTTTAAATCTCTATTTTGAAACGAGTAAACCTCATGTTTTTTTTAGTCCTACACACTATGCTCCGAGATTTAGTCCTGTCCCGACAGTAATTTCTATCATGGATATGTCTTTTGAGTACTTTCCTGAACTTTTTAATAAAAATGACCTGTACCAACTCAAGAATTGGACAAGGTATTCTGCAAAAAAAGCTTCCAAAATTCTAACTATAAGTAAAGCAAGCAAGAATGATATAATAAAATTCTACAATACACCAGATGATAAGATTGAAGTAACATATCTTGGAATACGAGCGGACCTAGGAAGCAATATTAAAAATGTAAGTATGGATACACTGCAAGAAAAATATGCAATACATAAACCGTACATTCTTTTTGTGGGGACACTGCAGCCGCGAAAGAATATCGAGCGACTAATCGAAGCTTTCTCTAAATTGAGAACTGTGAACAGTGAACTATCTAACCACCAGCTAGTAGTTATTGGAAAAAAAGGGTGGTTATACGAACCAATTTTGGCTGCACCGGAAAAGTATAATGTCAAAGATCAAGTAAAATTTCTTGATTTTGTCACAGATGAGGATTTGCCTGCTTTTTATAAAAATGCTGAGTGTTTTGTCCTTCCAAGTCTTTATGAAGGTTTTGGATTACCAGTACTTGAGGCAATGCGCTATGATTGCCCTGTCGTGACCAGTAATGTCTCAAGCCTTCCTGAAGCAGGAGGAGATGCAGCACTGTATTGCGATCCTGAAAATACTGAAGACATTGCAGAAAAAATAGAGATGGTGCTATCAGATTCTACTTTGCAGAAAGAAATGATTCAAAAAGGGCAAGAACAAGTAAAGAAATTCAGCTGGGAAAAGACTGCAAAGCAAACACTTTCTGTTCTAGAACAAGTTATAGAACAGAAGTAAAAAGTCGAAAGTTTGTAAAGTTTATAAAGCAAAATATCTTTATGAACTTTATAACTTTAAGAACTTTATAAACTTTATAACTTTACAAACTAAATTGTATGTTTAAAAAAATAGTACGAAGATTAAATGCAATTTTACTTGAGCTGGATAACGCAATTTTGCGTGTTGTTGGATATATTCCTTCTCATCTTATTCGTAGGTTTTTTTATGTGATTGCAGGTATAAAAATAGGTCGAGGTGGTGCTATTCATATGTGGGCAAGTTTTTATGACCCTAAAAATATATCTATTGGTAATGACACTATTATTGGAGAGCGTGCAGTACTGGATGGCCGCGATAAACTTACAATAGGTAATCATGTTGATATTGCCTCTGAAGTAATGATATATAACGGTCAGCATGATATTAATGACGAATCATTTAAAGCCGTTTTCGAACCGGTTGTAATTGAAGATTATGTATTTATCGGGCCAAGAGCAATAATTCTACCAGGAGTTAAAATCGGTAAGGGTGCAGTTGTTGGTGCTGGCGCAGTAGTCACTAAGGATGTGGCAGAAAATGCTGTAGTAGGCGGAGTGCCAGCAAAAGTTATTGGAGAACGCAAATTAAAAGATCCAAAATACAAACTTGGTAGAGCAGCGCTGTTTAGATAAAGAAAGTAAAAAGTTTTTAAAGTTTGTAATGTTCGTAAAGTAAGAAACTCAAAACATTATAACTTTATAACTTTACAAACTCACATGAAAGTTTCCATTATTATTCTGTCATATAATACAAGCAAATTACTCCAAAGTTGTCTTCAATCAATTTTGTTACATACGAAAGATATTGAGGTTATCGTGGTTGATAATAATTCATCTGATGACTCAGTTGAGGTGATTAAAAAGTTGAAAAGTCCACGAATCACCGTGATTGAAAACAAGAAAAATGTTGGATTTGCAGCTGGCTGTAATATTGGTGCAAAACATGCAACAGGAGATGCGTTATTATTCCTTAACTCTGATACTCAGCTTCAAGATGATGATACGATTGCAGATTTGACTGCATTGCTTAATAAAGAAAACGTAGCTGTTGTTGGTGGATTACTGCTCAATACAGACAATTCATTTCAGCGATCATTCGGTTCTTTTTATTCTTTACCACATGTTGCGAAAATGCTTTTTTTTGGAGAGAAATCAGAGCTTTCAGGACAGCAATTTTCCAAATCACAAGATGTTGATTGGGTGAGTGGAGGTTTTATGCTGGTAACGCGTGAAGTATTTGAAAAATTAAAAGGTTTTGATGAAGGATATTTTATGTATGTTGAAGATGTTGATTTATGCTATCGGGTTAAAAAAGCAGGATATCGTGTAGTGGTGAATCCTCAGGTCCGTGTCTTACATGTTGGACAAGGTAGCTCAAACAGAACTTTTGCAGTAACCAGTATATACAAAGGACTATCTCGTTTTTACAAACAGCACTATAGTAGTGTAGAATACAAAGGTTTGCAGGTGTTGCTTCATGCAAAAGCATATATGGTGATGCTTTTTGGTACAATAAAAAAAGACCGTGATTTGGTCGCTCGCTACAAGCAAGCACTCTCTTCATTATGAAAAAAATAATCAGTTGGCTCTCTGATAATTTACTCTTTGTCTATACGCTTTTTTTACTGGCGTTTATTCCTCTATTTCCAAAAATTCCATTATTAGATGTACAACATACTTGGGTTTATATAAGAATAGAAGATATTCTTGTCGCGTTGGCAGTCCTACTATTTGGGATTCAACTTATTCGGCGTAAAGCAACGTTAAAAACTCCTTTAAGCCTACCTATTTTGATATTCTGGATTGTAGGTCTTATTTCAACTGTATACGCTGTTCTATTTATTTTTCCTCAGTTAATCGGCGTATATCCAGAGATCGCAGCGCTTCATTACATTAGGCGTATTGAATACTTGTCGTTATTTTTTATTGCCTTTAACTCAATCAAGGATAAAAAGCAGATATATCCTGTAATTACACTACTGACTACTGTGCTGATCATAGTTTGTCTCTACGCGTTAGGACAAAAAGGGATTCTTGTAGGTTGGGAAAATAGATTTCCTGCATTTTCTACAATGAATGAAGAGTTTGCAAAGGGCATTCCGCTTCAGATCTCAGCGTTAGGTCGTGTATCGTCTACATTTGCTGGTCACTATGATCTTGCTGCATATCTTGTATTAATGATTCCGATCGTAGGTGCTTTGGCTTTTGGTCTAAAAAAGTGGTGGCAAAAGATTGTCATGGTAGGTTCAGGTACGTTAGGGTTAATTATCTTAATGATGACTGCAAGCCGTGTCTCATTTGCAGTGTACCTCTTAACAATCATATTCATGCTTATTATCCATAAGAAGAAATGGTTTATTATTCCGGTTGTAGTATTAAGTATCTTGCTGTTGCAGTCTTTTGAAGGTTTATCCGCGCGGTATGCTAGTACGATCTCATCAGTGGATGTAGTAGTAGACGCAAGGACAGGACAGGCAGTAGGTGTTGCAAGTGGAAGAGATGAGACTGGGAGAGTGATAGTGGAAGAAAAAGAGCTAACAGGAGAGGATTTACCACAAGGTTCAGGGTATATAAACTTACCTAATGAACAGACTGGTGCATCTACTCAACTACGGCGTACTAGTATTCGGGATGGAGTAGAAGTCACCGATGAATATGAGGGAGAGTATGTGGTAAGAAAAGCTTTAGCGTATGATGTTTCGTTTACCACCAGATTTCAAGGAACATGGCCGAGGGCTCTGGATGCGTTTGAGAGGAATATGTTGACAGGTAGCGGTTATTCATCAATTAGCCTTGCATCTGATAACAACTATTTGAGAATTTTGGGAGAAGTAGGAATTTTGGGACTACTGTCTTACCTATTAATCTTTTTGGTTTTTGGCATTTATGTATATAGGCTTTTACCGAATATACACAAAGGTCCAACCAAGAGTTTTGTCATCGGAGTATCTGCAGGAATTTTTGGAATAGGGCTGAATGCTATATTAATTGATGTGTTTGAAGCATCAAAAGTCGCATTCATGATGTGGTCACTCATTGGTGTTTCTTTAGGCTTTTTGGTGTTATATAAGAAAGATAAAATTTCTCTATTTTCAGAACTTAAGAATGTGTTCTTGTCTGTCCCAGCAATCATCGCGTATCTGTTCGCATTAACCTTTGTTGGGTTTTACATGATCGTAAATAATTTTTTCATCGCAGATGACTTTACGTGGTTGAGGTGGGCTGCTGAGTGTGTCACAGCAAGAGGAAGTGATGTGTGTCTTGGTCCAAGTCAAACTTTAGTATCGTATTTTACTCAAGCAGATCAATTTTTCTATAGACCAGGAACAAAGATTTATTTCTACTTTATGTATGCAATTTTCTGGTTACATAACGCAATCTACCATTATGTTTCAATATTCCTGCACTTCATGGTAACAGCCTCAGTATTTTTAATTACTTTTAATATGCTTAAGTCTAAAAAAATTGCCGCACTGGTGGCAGCAATATTTTTGGTAATGAGCGTACATTTTGAACAGGTATTCTGGATCTCTGCGACAGGTCATTTAATCGCTTCAGTTGGAGTTTTAGCAAGCTTGCTTTTCTATATTTATTGGAAGCAAAATAAAAATCCGATTCTGTTAGTTCTGTCGATTATCAGCTCAATATTTCCTGTGTTCTTCCATGAGTTCGGTATTGTTACGCCGTTTATATTGATTGGTTATGATCTGTTGCTTGGAAAAGGTAAGAAGGTAAGACAAAGACTGTCGGCTTGGTATATATACGCTATATATCTTTTGATGGTACCTGGATATTTAATACTAAGGTATTTTGCTAACAGTCACTGGCAAGGGGGAGATTATTCATATAATTTAATTAAGCTACCACTAAACGCGATTGGGAATTTAATCGGCTATCTTGGAATTACAGTAGCAGGCACACATTTTAGACCTATTTACGATGCACTTCGAGTAAACGCAAGGGAGAATATAATCTGGATTGCAATTGTAGGACTGATTGTTATGGGTATACTATTTGTTGTGTTTAAACTGCGAAATAGAATTTATAATTCCTGGAACGGAAAAGTATTTATCTTCGGGTTTGTGATTTTTGTGCTCACATTGCTACCTTTCCTAGGTTTAGGCAACATCACGTATCGGTATGCATATCTGCCATCAGTAGGATTTGTATTGATGCTTGCCGCCATAATGGATTTCTTGAATACAAAGTATAGGAACCCGCTTCTAACAATCTTAATATTTTTGGTATCTGCAGTGTATATTTTTTATCAGTATTCTGAGCTTGTAAAGATAAATAAAGATTGGCAAGTTGCAGGAAATATTACCCGTAATTTTGTAAATGATCTGGATAGATATTACACACCAAAAGAGCTATTGCCTCAGAACGCGGTTTTCTACTTTGCAAATGTGCCGATAATGTATAGAACCGCATGGGTATTTCCAGTTGGACTTGAGGATGCATTATTCCTTCCATTCCAAAGCAATCCTCCTAGAGTTAAACGAGTAGAAAAAATTGATCAAGATTTACTTGATGATGTTGAAAATTCTATCAGGAAACGTGCTTTTGAGTTTGAAGACAATGGTGACGTTATTATTTACCGCAAAGTCAGGGAGATGCAATGAGATTAAGCAATCGTATTACTTGGATAATTTTTGGATTTATATTGCTTACTGCATTTGTGTTAAGACTATACAAAATCCATGAACCGATTGCTGATTGGCATTCATGGAGACAGACAGATACTGCTGCAGTCTCTAAGATTTTTATCAATGAAGGTATAAACTTACTGTACCCTCGATACTTTGACATATCAAACGTTCAGTCAGGCTCTGATAATCCGGAAGGATACAGATTTGTAGAATTTCCAATTTTTAATCTCATTCACGTAGGAATTCACTCGGTGGTACCGATGTTAGGGATTGATATTACAGCCCGTTTAACTACTATTCTTTTCTCATTACTTGCTACCCTTTTCATATTTCTGATTGTTAAGAAATATTTTTCTGCTAGAGCGGCATTATTTGCATCATTTTTCTATGCAGTGCTACCATTTTCAATATTTTATGGAAGATCAGTTTTACCTGATACAGCGATGATAGCATCAGTGTTGGGAGGAATTTACTTCTTTTCAAGTTGGATTGAAAAGAAGAATTTTCAATTTTCAATTTTCAATTTTCAATTTGCTTTAGCGCTTGTTTTTGTGGCTGCTTCTTTGTTGTTTAAGCCTTATGCGTTGTTTTTCTTGTTACCGATTGGGGTGCTTGCACTGGAAAAATTTGGTTTGTCAGCACTTAAAAAATGGCCATTGTGGTTATTTGCAATACTATCTGTTATCCCTTTAGCATTATGGCGAATGTGGATTTTACAGTATCCTGAAGGAATTCCTGCTTCAAGCTGGTTGTTTAACGCAGGGAATATAAGATTTAAGGGAGCATATTTTTATTGGATATTTGGAGATAGAATTTCAAAGTTAATATTCGGATACTACGCAGTATTTGCCATATTGGGATTATATAAAAGAAATTTCGAGAAACACTTTTTCTTTTTCATTTCATTTATTGTTTCAAGTCTTATTTACTTAGTAGTCATTGCAAGGGGAAATGTTCAGCATGATTATTATCAAATAGCGATCATTCCAAGTCTTGCAATTATGACTGGAAGAGGCATTGATTTCTTATTCTCTTTTGAGGAAAAAGTAAATAAAGTTATTTCTGTCATTGTTTTTATCTTTGTAACTTTCTTAATGATCTCACTCTCTTGGTACCATATCAGAGATTATTTCAATATTAACAACAGGACTCTTGTTGAAGCCGGTAAAAAAGCAGATGAAATTCTTCCTGAAAATGCTCGAGTAATTGCTCCTCGAGATGGTGACACTACTATTTTGTATTATATAAATAGAAAAGGTTGGCCCCATTTTCAAGAATCAACTGAAGGATTAATTAAGAAGGGTGCCACACATATGGTTATTCTTGATCCAACAGAGGAAACAATTACAGAGATGGAGAGCCAGCATGAAATTATCGCATCAGAGTCAGGATACCTTATAGTCGAATTGTAGTTAGTTCACAATTATTGGTTCACGGTTCACTGTGATATATAATTTTAATTCTGTGAACTGTCAACTGTGAACAGTGAACAAGTATTATTATGAAATTATTATTCTTTACCTATGATTTTCCGGTTCCGATTACAAGTGGGGGAAAAAATAGAGCATATCATATGCTTAAATATGGTGGTAAAAAAATAGATATAACTCTTTTTTCATTTTACCGAGATATACCAGATAATAACGCAATTGCAGCACTCGAAGAAATTGGGATTACGAATATTCGTTTGTTTAAAAGACCACTTGCCAACTTTAAATCACTTGCAGAAAATCCTGCAAATTTTTTTAAAGAGCTGCCGAGCATGGCAAAAATTCTTAATCCAGTCTCTTCAATCACAAAAAAGCTCTATTATAATCCAGAGATTGCCACTGAATTGATTCGCACGGTCAAGGATGAAAATATTTCAATTGTGCATTATGAATCACTCTATACTGCCTACTATATGTCTAAAGCCCTGCAGGATATGGGAGTAAGGCAAATATTTGGCACAGAGAATATTGAGTACAAACTCTACCAAGATTATGCCAAAACTTCAGCAAAAAAAATCCTCATGCCATTGTATCTTTTTGAATCACAAAAAATTAAATCTGATGAAAAAAACCTATTAAATTCTGCAGACTATACAATGGCAGTCTCTCGCGATGATGCAGATGAAGTGACGCAAATTACTAGTAAGCCTTGTGAGATTATCGAGAATGGAGTTGATGTCGATACGTTTGCTTTTAAAGAACGTATGAAAAACTCAAAGAAAACATTACTTTTTGTAGGAAACTTTACATATTTCCCCAATATCACAGCGATTCGAGATTTTTATACTCAGGTATTTAAAAAGTTAGAAGGTGATTATGAATTTCGAATTATTGGGAAAGATGCCCAATCATTATTGATTGATGATCCACGTGTAGTGTGCATTGAATACGTAAAAGATATTCGGGATGAGTACTATGGAGCAGATCTTTTTGTGTTCCCGATTAAAATTGGTGGAGGTACAAATTTTAAAATAGTAGAAGCAATGTCATGCGGATTACCGATAGTGGGATACAAAGATAGAATGCAATCAGTGGGAATTGAGATGGAAAAACATGCCTTTACTGTCAAAGACGCTCAAGATTTTATTACAAGCATACAGAAAATTCTTAGTGATGAAACAAAGCGTAAATCAGTCGCAAAAGACGCCCGAAAGTTTGTACAAGAAAACTATTCATGGCAAGTAATAGGCAAGAAATTAAATATGTATTGGATCGGACTGAGGCGATAGCCGAGGGAGATCACTTGCAAGGCGGAGCCGCAGACAAGTGTGGGAAGGACTGTATAAAGGTATAAGGCATAAGGAATAAGAATTAAGTATAAGCTTTAAAAATAATAAGTAATAAATAATAAATAATAAGTAATCTATAATAAATAATCTATAACCTTTAACTCTATGAACCAATTGGATTTATCAATAATTATAGTTTCATATAATACTGCTGATATTACTGTTGAGGCAATTCAGTCAATAATTAGTACTGCTAAAAATATTCAGTATGAGATTATTGTTGTAGATAATAATTCAACTGATAATTCTGTTGAAGAAATTCAAAAGTTAAAAGGCAAAAGTCAAAAGCACAATTCCAAAATAAAAATTGTTGAGAATAAAGAGAACTATGGATTTTCGAAGGCAAATAATATAGGGGTCAAGCAGGCAACAGGGAGATATGTACTTTTTCTTAATTCAGATACAGTGGTGCATGAGAAGACTTTAGACGGTATGGTAGAGTGGATGGATCAGAACCCAAAAGTTGGAGCCGCAACGTGTAAATTAGTAATGCCCAATGGGGAGATAGATGATGCCTCACACAGAGGATTTCCCACACCGCTTCGTTCATTTTTTCATTTTTCAGGAATTGCTCGTATTTTTCCTAGATCACGATTTTTCAACGGATACCATCTGGGATGGAACAATATTGATACAGCACACGAAATTGAAGCACTTGCAGGAGCATTTATGATAACGAGACATGAAGCAGGGGAGCAAATAGGGTGGTGGGATGAAGATTACTTTTGGTATGGAGATGATCTCGATTTTTGTTATAAATTATCAAAAAATGGCTGGAAAATATACTATGTTCCTGAATTTTCAACACTTCACTATAAAGGAGTTTCAGGCGGACTTAAAAAAGTATCACAGAAAATTACATCTGCAAGCAAAGAAACAAAAATGCGTGCAACTAACGCTCGATTTGATGCTATGAAGATATTTTATAAAAAGCATTATATGAATAAATATCCATGGTTTGTAACACAACTCATTTTTCTAGGTATAAATATCAAAAAAAATATTACAAAGAAAAAAGTGTGACTAAAATAACCCAGCAAAAGTTCCTCTCCTTTGTGAGAGGATAAAGGTGAGGAATATAACCTCAACCCAACTTTCTCCTATAAAAGGGGAAGGAGACTATGGAAAATATTATATTATGAAAATAGGAATTGATTGCCGTTTATGGAACCAGACAGGAGTAGGCAGATATATTAGAAATCTGGTAAGAGAGTTAGACGAACGAGATACAGCACACACCTTCGTTCTCTATCTCTTAGATGAAGAATATAAAACCCTTCGTTTTAAAAACAAAAAAATTGAGAAAAGGCGCGCAAATATTGCCTGGCACACGGTACAAGAACAAATTTTATTTCCTCGAATAATAGCAAAAGATAATCTTGATCTGATGCACTTCACGTATTATTCAGTACCTATTCTTTATAGAGGTCCGTATGTTATTACGCTTCATGATTTAATTATTTACTATTTTATGACTGGTGAGGCGTCTACACTACCATTTCCACTATATAAAGCTAAGCACCTTGCATATAAATACCTCCTTTCTCAAATGAGGAAAAATGCCAAAAAAATTATAGTACCTCTTGAGGCAACAGGAAAAGATGTTATAAAACTATTTCCACAAGTAAAGGACAAAATAGTGGTAACAAAAGAAGGATTTGATGAAGGATTTACAAAGGGCGGTACGATTTCAGAAAATATACAAAAGATTACGAAGAAAAACTACTTTTTGTATGTTGGGAATGCCTATCCTCACAAAAATGTGACCAAACTGATTAATGCATATCTTAATTTAAAAACTGAAAATAAAAAAATAAAAGGTGAGCATTACAATTTAGTGTTGGTGGGAAAGAATGATTTCTTCTATACACGATTAAAAACTCAATTTAGAGATGAGCACATTATCTTTCTTCATAATATTTCAGATATTGATCTTGCCACACTGTATAGAAATGCACAGGCACTTGTTACTCCATCTCTTATGGAAGGATTCGGTCTGCCGGTACTTGAAGCAATGTCACTGGGCTGTCAGGTCGCAGCATCTGATATCCCTGCCTTTCGTGAAGTATGTGGTGATGCAGCGATATTCTTTAATCCGAACGATACTGTTGATATGGAAAAAACGCTTATCAAGATTCTTTCACTTTCTCATAGTGATAAAGAAGAATATCTTAAAAAGGGTAAAAAACGCGCAAAATCATTTTCTTGGAGTACAATGGTTGACGATACAATACAAGTATATGAGAGCTGTGTAGAAAGTTAACATCCCATATGAAAATTGCAATAGTATATGATCGGGTTAATAAATGGGGTGGAGCAGAACGGGTATTACTAGCACTCCACAAGCTTTTTCCAGATGCTCCATTATATACCTCAGTATATAAACCTGAGAATGCAGTGTGGGCGAAAGATTTCGCAGTAAAACCTTCTTTTCTTCAAGCAATCCCAATAGCTCGTCAGCACCATGAGTTTTTTGCTCCGCTTATGCCTATTGCCTTTGAATCATTTTCATTTGATGAGTATGATCTCGTTATTTCAGTCACTAGTGAGGCTGCAAAAGGAATAATTACCAAACCACATACAAAACATATCTGTATCTGTCTAACACCAACCCGATATCTCTGGAGTGGGTATGAAGAATACTTTAAAAATCGAATATTCCGTTTGTTTACAAGACCTCTTGTTTGGTATTTACGAAAATGGGATATGATGGCAGCATATCGCCCAGATCATATAATAGCAATATCTCAGACAGTACAGGAGCGGATTAAACAATATTATAAAAGAGATTCAATTGTAATATACCCGCCCGCAACGCTCTCGCATGCGAGGCGGGCGGTCCCGCCAAGTGAGATATTAGTTGATGGTTCTGAGTTCAGGGAGAGCAAGAAGTCAAAAGAAAATGTGACCAGCTATGAACCAGAAACTATGAACCATAAACTAGAAGATAACTATTTTCTCATTGTTTCTCGTCTATCAAAACTTACTGCATATAAGCGAGTTGATCTGGCAATTACAGCAGCAAATAAGCTCAAGATACCATTAAAAATTATTGGGACAGGAAGGGACATGGATTATTATAGAAAGATGGCAGGAGACACTGTTGAGTTCCTTGGAGAAGTACCAGACACAAAGCTTTCAGAATACTACCGTCATTGTAGTGCACTCATTTTTCCTGGAGAAGAGGATTTTGGTCTAGTGATGGTTGAAGCTCAAGCCCACGGGAAACCAGTGATTGCATACCGTGCTGGAGGAGCAACAGAGATTATTAAAGAAGGTGTAACAGGTGAGTTCTTTGATGAACAAACATCTGAGAGTCTAATTCATGTATTGAAATCGTTTGATATATCAGGCTATAATAAAAGTGCTTGTATTGATAACTCAAAACGTTTCTCATTCGGAATCTTTAAGAAAGAAATAAAGAAATTAGTTGAGAATTGTTAGATTGTTATATTGTCCGATTGTTTGCATTTGTCTGAGTTATAAAACAATATAACCATAATAACAATAAAAAATATTATTATAGAAAATATATGAAAATAGTTGTATTTGCAGGAGGAGTAGGATCACGGTTGTGGCCACTTTCTCGAAAAAGTTCTCCTAAGCAATTTAGTAAAATTATTGAAGATCAATCAATGATTCAGATTGCAGTTCATAAATTGTTCCCTGAATTTGCATGGGAAGATATTTATATATCAACCGGAAAGAACTATGTTGATCTTATCCGTGAACAACTTCCTCAGTTACCGAAAGATAATATCATCATTGAGCCTGAGATGCGGGATGTGGGCCCTGCAGTAGGTTTAGTTATTTCTCAATTTGTTAAAAAATTCCCTACAGAGCCTGTTACGTTGCTTTGGGGAAGTGACCATTTAGTAAAAAACGAGGAGTTATTCCGAAAAGCGTTA
Organism: uncultured Gammaproteobacteria bacterium; assembly: GCA_964448725.1. Lineage (GTDB taxonomy): Bacteria > Patescibacteriota > Microgenomatia > Levybacterales > GWA1-39-11 > JBDHUV01. Next base: position 24,286 of record CAYVAJ010000013.1, read on the forward strand.
AGAACATCAGAAAAAGTTGTGTTAGAAAATCCTGATAAAATTGTGTTTATTGCACAGAAGCCTAGATATGGTAACCCAAATGTGGGATATATTGAGTTTGGAGAACAAGTGACACAGGTTGATGATATCGCAATCCATCAACTCAAAAATTTTCAGTATGCTCCACCTCTTGAGACTGCAAAAAAATACGCGACTGACAATAAACATGCATGGAATCTCGGATACTTTACTATTACTCCACAATTTATCTGGGAACAATTTGAAAAATTTGCTCCAGAGCTTTATACACAATTGAAAAAGATACATGATGCATATGGCACTGATAAATATGAGCAAGTACTTAGCACTATCTATCCTCAGCTTGAAAAAATTTCATTTGATAATGCAATTCTTGAAAAAATGGATCCAGATTCTGGGTATGTGATTTCTCTTGATATTGGATGGAGTGATATTGGTGCATGGGAAGCCATGAAAGAAGCATTAAGTGCATCAGAAGATGAAAATGTTACAAGAGGAAAAATCATGCTTGAGGATTCACGTGATTCAATTCTCCATAATGAAACCAGTCAACTTGTTGTTGGCATTGATCTTGATGGATTAGTAGTAGTGAATACAGAAGATGTATTACTTATCTGTCCAAAGAATTCAGTTCCGAAAATTAAAAAACTTGTTTCCAATCTGAAGGGAACAGAACACGAGCATTTAACATAATATCCGCTTGTATGAACTTGACAATTTCCGTAGACTAACATTATGGCATATGATCTTACAAAACGAGCGATAGATATTATCCTTTCACTCATTCTCCTAATAATTTTTTGGCCAGTTATTGTGTTAACTATGTTTGCTATTAAGCTTGATTCTCCTGGCCCAGTTCTTGCAGATACTCCTCAGAGAATTGGAAAAAATGGAAAACTTTTTCGCATGTACAAATTCCGATCAATGGTACAAAATGCACATAATCTTCTATTGAGTGACAAACGATACAAAGAGTTATATGAAGAATATAAAAAGAGCGGATATAAATTGCGCAACGATCCACGAATTACCCGTGTTGGCCGTTTTATAAGAAAATACTCAATTGATGAGATTCCACAGTTCGTCAATGTTCTGCTTGGTGATATGAGCCTTGTTGGTCCTCGTGCATATTATCCTGATGAAATACGAGATCAGCAAAAGAAATATCCTCATACAAGAGATGCAGTAAAGATTGTGATGTCTGTCAAGCCAGGTATTACTGGTGTGTGGCAGGTGTCAGGGAGAAGTGAAATAAATTTTGATAAGAGAATTCAGATGGATGCTGGTTATGCGAAGAAAAAATCAATACTGTATGATCTCTATCTTATTGTTAAGACCCCATTTGCTATGCTCAGTGGAAAAGGAGCAATGTAATATCAGCTAAAGGCTGATAGCTAATGGTTTATGGCTAATAGTCGATAGCTAAGTTAATTTTCTTTAATCTATTTAACCACTAACTACTAACCATTAGCCACATATTTGTGCTTGCTTTACATGAATTTTTTGTGTTTAAATGAATATTCAGGTATAATTATGGAGAATTTAGAGCTCAACAAACTTGATATTACCGGCTCTCAACCTTCTACGGCAAAAGAGCAGAATATAAATCAACCTTCTATGGCACGCAAAAAACGGAAGTTCTTCTCATTCAAAAAGAAAAATGCAAAAATAATCGCTGGTGTAATAGCGGTATTCGTGGTATTGCTTGTATTTCTTGGATTTAAGACAGCATCTATCTATGGCAATGCAAGAGAAACGTATGCACAGGCACAGATTGCTGTTGCTGCAGCAAAACAGCAAAATGTTATTGTTGCAAAAGAAGAACTCGTTAAAACTCAAACTGAAGTTCGTGAGTTAAAAAATGACTTAGATTCAATCGGATTCTTAGGATATATTCCTTTAGCAGGAGGCTATATTCGTGACGCACAGCACGCAGTGAACGCTGCTGATTATGGTATTAGTGCTGCTATTACCACGACTGATTCTCTTATCCCTTATGCAGATGTATTAGGGCTTGGAGGAGGTCAAGGTTTTACTGCAGGGTCTGCTCAGGATAGAATTCGTGTAGCAGTTAAAACCTTAGGTAAAGTGGTGCCAAAGATTGATGATATTGAAAAGGATTTAATACTAGCACAAAAGGAAATTGATCAGGTAGACCCAAATCATTACCCAAATTTTTGGAAATTTAAAGAAGTTAGAGCGCAGATTGAACAAGTGCAAGAACTTGCTGATCAAGGAGTACTTGCAGTTGAGCAAGGAAAGCCACTTATCAAAGTATTACCTCAGTTACTCGGTGAATCAGAAAGCAAGAAATATCTTGTCATTTTCCAAAATGATGCAGAGTTGCGACCTACTGGTGGTTTCATGACATATTATGCAATTTTTAGAGTAGAAGAGGGAGTTATTGAAGTAGAGCGATCATCAAATATTTACGACTTGGATAGTAGTATTGCACGTCATCCACAAGCACCGGCAGTTCTGCGAAAGTATCTAGAAGTAAATACGCTTAATATCCGTGATACAAATCTTTCCCCTGACTTTGTTGAGTCAATGCAGGAATTTAATAAAATGTATGAGACCTCATCTATTTACGATGAAGTTGATGGAATTATCGCACTAGATACAGATTTTCTCGTTAATGTAATTCGAATTTTGGGTGAAGTAGAAGCTGCAGGACTTACTTTTAATGCTGATACAGATCCACGATGTGACTGCCCACAGGTTGTATATGTACTGGAAGATCAGATTACCCGCCCAGTTAATTATATTCGAGAAAATCGTAAAGCACTTATCGGTGAATTATTATTTGCAGTAATGCAAAAAGCTCTGTCTAGTTCACCAGGTGAATACTGGGGAAGACTTGTTCAGCAAAGTATGCTTGATGCACAAGAAAAACATGTATTATTCTATCTCTACAATGAGGATGCACAAAAAGGTATAGAGGCACTCAACTGGGGTGGAAGAATCAGAGAAGCCTCGGGTGATTATCTGCATATAAATGATGCGAACTTGGGTGGAGCAAAATCTAATCTTTTTGTCGAACAATCAGTCAAAATGGAATATACTGTAAAAGACGGTAAAGTTGCTAAGACTATTACCCTTTCATATAGAAATCCAGAACCACATTCAAATTGTAATTTAGAAGCAGGCGGATTATGTCTGAATGCGGTGTTACGAAATTGGCAGCGCGTATATGTTCCTGAAGGGAGTACGTTAACTAACTCAAAAGGATCAGAAGTAAAAGTGGAGACATATAAAGACTTCAATAAGACAGTATTTGAAGGATTTATGCGGGTTAATCCGCTCGGAAAAGCAGAGGTAATCTATACATATAATCTGCCATTTGATGTATCAGATGAGGAAACGCTTCCAGTGTTGATTCAAAAACAACCTGGTACAGACGAGGTTCCGTATGAGATATATATGAATGGAGAGTTAGTGGAATCATTCACGCTTAAATCTGATACTGAGCTAGCATTAAAATTGCCGTAGTCTATTTATGCAATATCTCGCAGACGTTGGTTTCATTATTAAGCGAGTAAACTTCGGTGAAGCAGACCGATTTATTACTGTCTACTCACAAAATCACGGAAAGTTAGAATTGCTTGCAAAAGGAGTACGAAAGATTACCAGCAGGCGTTCATCTCTGATAGAACCCCTTCATCTCATCAAATTTCACAGCGTAAAAGGAAAGAATAATTATATCTTAACTGAAGCAGAATTGTTGCGCGGATTCCATGATTCTCAGATCACACTTGAGCAGCTTAGTTGCCGTTTTTTACTCTGTGAATTAATGGATAAATTATGTCCGCTTCATCAACACAATACCGTAATTTTTGAACTACTGAAAGATACACTCAATCGGCTTGAGCGTGGACAGATACGTGCTAACCTTCATGACTTTCAGATAAATCTTCTCACAGAACTTGGATACTGGAGTGAATCACAAAAATTTCGTGATGAACATGAAGTACGCAATTTTATTGAAAGCATCATCGAAAAACGCCTCAAGACAAAACTATATTTTGAATTCTAGAGTAAGACATAGTTGTAAAATAAACTTAAATGAATACCCTTTCGCCACCTGGAAGGTGGAATAGGCTCGCCACCTGATTATATCTACTCATTTTCCAAGATAAGATGATGAATTTTTTCAAGCTCACGAGCATATTGTACGTAATCTAGGAGAAAATGTTTATAGGATTCAATAGACGAAAAATGTTCAAGTATTGGTGTTGGAGAGATAAAGGTTGGTTGTATGTTGATATAAGTAGGCAAAGATGACCAGGGATAGTCAAAAATTTCGGATTCTTTGATAATAAAAGATGTTATTGGATTGAGATGAATGTATCGTGAAAGATGAACTAGCTGCTCATCATTTTCAATATGAACTGCTTTAAATATACCCTGTAATAGAGGACCTACACGATCATGCCGAGTATTAAAATATCGGGTATAACTATTTGTGAAATTGCTAATGAATGTTGAAATTCCGTTGTCTTCTACTTGTCTGAGAAGAAGATGAAAATGGTTGGGCATCAGGACATAACAAATAATTTCTACTTTCTTTACGCTATTTTGTATAGCTGTTAATACTTCTTGCCGATCAGAAATTGATAATTCCTTGAATCTCGAAAGTTTCATTGGTGGGTTACTACAAGAGTAATAAAAGAGAGATAGCAGAGCTTGCTGATAGTCTCGTTTAGAAAGAAAGATGGGTAACCGTGCGACTCCACGGTTAAATACATGATAAAATTCACGCGTGACAAGAGGAACACGTAAATCAGGCATTTTCTTTACTTTACAATGAAATCATATCTTTAATCAAATAAATATTAGGTGGCGATCGTGTTCCACCTTCCAGGTGGCGACACATATATATGGAGTATGGCTTAATAATTAGATATCTATAATATATAAATATGCTTGATTTGTTCGAGTAATGGCTGCACAATTCTTTATTCTTACTTCAAGCTCTGATATACTACAAACGATAGTGTAAAGCTTAAAGTGCAAAGCTAATAATTATTTTTAAGTTTTTAGTTATAGTTTTAAGTTTTACATTTTTAGCTTTCAGTTTATATATGGATGATAAATTTCAAAAAGTAGTAGCCTTAGCGAAACGCCGTGGATTTGCTTACCCTTCCTCAGATATTTATGGTGGTATGGCAAATACGTGGGATTTAGGACCAATGGGTACACTGCTTAAAAATAATCTCCGTGACTCTTGGTGGAAATTTTTTGTTTTGGATCGTGATGATATTGTTGGTATTGATGCATCTATTTTTTTAAATCCTGCTGTTTGGGAAGCTTCTGGACATGTTACCGGATTTACTGATGCATTAATTGATTGCCGAAATTGTCATAACCGTACTCGTGCAGACCATCTTATTGAAGATGCAGTACCTAACAAAAAAGTTGAAGGATTATCGACAACAGAGCTTGATGAAATCATACAAGAAAATAAAATTCTTTGTCCAAAATGCGGTAAATTTGACTGGACACCGGTCAGGCAATTTAATCTGTTGTTTGAGACAAGTGTTGGAATAATCGAAGGAGATAAATCAAAATCATATCTTCGTGGTGAAATAGCACAGGGGATTTTTCTTAATTTTAAAAATGTACTAGATACAACTCGTGTACGTGTACCATTTGGTATAGCACAACAAGGTAAGGCATTTAGAAATGAAATAACAATGGGACAATTCCTTCATCGTACGCTTGAATTTGATTTAATGGAATTTGAGTACTTTATTAAACCTGAAAACTGGGAAAAAACATATGAATATTTTCGTGATCAGATGTGGCAGTGGACTCAAAGGATAGGGCTGCGTCAAGAAAATCTGCGATGGCGTGAGCATGAAGAGTTTGAACGATCTCATTATTCTCGAAAAACAATGGATATAGAGTACAAATATCCATTCGGATGGAAAGAGATGTTTGGTATTGCATATCGCACAGATTTTGATTTGGCAAATCACGCAAAAAATTCAGGTAAAGACTTGAGTTATACAGATCCGGTAACTGGTGAAAAATATATTCCCCATGTTATAGAACCGACTTTTGGACTTTCAAGACTTATTGGAATTGTACTTTTTGATGCGTATCATGAAGATCCTTCACATGAACGGGTTGTTCTTAAGCTTGCTCCTTCTATAGCTCCCTATAAGGTGGCAGTATTTCCATTAGTTAAAAATAAAGAAGAGATTGTGGGAAAGGCACGTGAAGTATACGAATCACTCAAAAAGAAATTTGTTGTTGCGTTTGATGATCGGGGAAATATTGGGAAACGTTATCTCTCCCAAGATGAAATCGGTACGCCATATTGTGTGACCATTGATTATGAGACACTGGAAAACGATACAGTAACAATTCGAGATCGAGATACTGCAGAACAGGAGAGAGTAAGAATTGATACATTGGATACCATTTTGTCAAATAAATTAACTCCTTAGATTAAGAGAGAAGAGTTATACATTATTTATCATTTATCATTTATTACTTATTATTGATTATTAAGATTTAGTCTACGTATACCTAATTTGATACTTTACCGTGAACTGTGAACCGTGAACGCAATTTATTATTGATAATCATCACTAAACCCCTATACTTTATAACTTTATGAACTTTACAAACTTTATAACTAATATCTTTATGAACTTTACAAACTTTATAACTTTCTACCTTTTACCCCTTTTTCATAATAAATCTCTGGTATTGACTTCTTCGATTAATTTCTTGTAAAGTTTAAATTATGGAAGGCGCAGAGTCTAAGAAATCTCCAAAAGGTATGAATAAAATGCTCATTATTTTAGGAGCAGCATTAGTACTTATTGTACTCGTTGGTATTGGATTGTATGTAATGGGTGGGAATACTGAAGATGAAGATCAATCTGATGCAATAGAACAAGTGCAACTCAGACAGATTCAGCCAGAAGATATTGGATTTGAACTTAGTGCATCAGCAGATGGTCAGAATGTACTTATCGATGTCACCAAACCTGAAGGTATTGATACTATTGAATATTCAGTTAACTATACAGCAGAAGGCGATTTACCTCGAGGGACCATTGGGGAGATCGATATTACTGCCGGAGAAGAGCTTCCCAAAAAAGTATATTTGGGTACCTGCTCCAGTGGAACTTGTAAACCAGACAAAGGAATAGAAAGTGTCACCGTTGAAGCAAAAGTAAACTACACTAATGGTGATGTAGCGCAACTTGAAGATTCAGTTGATATGACTGAATAATCCTCATAAATCTTCCAAAAGTTTTGTAAGAATTCTGTAAATATTTTCACGAAATTCATATATAGTGTGTGTTGTTTTAATCCTGCTCTAAATGTACGTAGTACAGATTTAAATAGGCTTGACATTGCGTGAAAAGTAAGTTAAAAATATATATGTGGGTGTAAGTGGGAAAAGGTGGGATTCTGCAGAGCAGAACTTTGGTAACAAAAGATTTAATTAATAAATAATCAACAATAAATAATAAGTGAATAGGTATGGTACTTGGACAATATACAAGCACGATTGATGAGAAAAATAGATCAGCGTTACCGAAGAAGTTTCGCGAAGAACTGGGAAGCACACTTATTGTTACAAAAGGACTTGACACACAGTTAATAATTGTACCGACAAAGCAGTGGAATACGTTACTTGAGGGGACAGAAGGAAAACCATTTATACAACGAGATGTACGGGAGTTACAAAGATTCTTGCTCGGAAATGCAACAGAACTTGAATTAGATACAAAAGGACGATTTGTAATACCTGAGTATTTACGAGAATACGCACATATAAAAGATGAAATTGTATATGTAGGAGTGGGACGATTTATTGAGGTATGGGACAAAAAACGATGGAATGACCATCAGGAGAAGATCGTTGAGAAAGGAATGATAGCTGACATCGCTGAAAAATTAGCTGACACACATGAGTAAGTTTGTACATGTACCCGTATTACTTGAGGAAGTACTTGAGTATTTGCAGATTAAGAAAGATGCAAAATATATTGACGGTACAGCAGGGGGCGGCGGACACACAGCAGAGATTGTAAAAAGAGGCGGTACGGTACTTTGTATAGACCAGGATCAGGAGGCAATAGAACATTTACAAAAGCGATTTAACAATGAATCTCAGGTAAAAATCGCAAAAGGGAATTTTAGCGAGATTAAAAGCATCGCACATGAGCATGGTTTTCAAAACTGTTCAGGCATACTTTTTGATCTGGGAATGTCTAGTTTCCAGATTGATGCCTCAACAAGAGGGTTTAGTTTTCTCAAAGACCAGCCGCTTGATATGCGCATGGATGCAGAAGCTTCACGTACGGCATATGAAATAATAAATCGATGGCCGCAAAAAGAACTTGAAGAAATTTTTCTCAAGTATGGTGAAGAGGAAAATGCGGTTCAGATTGCTGAAGCAATTGTTATACAGCGAAAAATTAAGAAATTTGAGACGACACAAGAGCTTGTCGATATCTTGATAAAAATAGGAAGGGGTAATACAAAAATCCATCCGGCAACTCGGGTGTTCCAAGCATTAAGAATTGCAGTAAATGAAGAACTGGAAGTACTAAAAAAAGGACTTGTACAAGCACTAGAAACAGTAGGAATAAGAGGAAGAATTGTTGTTATATCATTTCATTCTCTTGAAGATAGGATAGTAAAAAACAAGTTTCGAGAAATGGAACAATCTGGTTTGGGAAAGGTCATTACAAAAAAACCAGTAATAGCAAGAGAAGAGGAGACAACAGTAAATAGAAGATCAAGAAGTGCAAAATTGAGAGTATTTGAAAGGAATTAAATAATGAAAAAATTAAATATAGTAATTATTCTATTAATTATCAGTGTTATCGGACTTGAGCTGTTCAATATTTTCTTGTCGAATAGAGTTTCGACAGATAGTATTGAGGCAAGTCAGTTACAAAAAGAAATTGCATTGCTTACACAAAAAAATAATGTACTAAAATCAAAAATATATTCGTTCGCGTCATTTGATTCTGTTGCATCAAGAGCAGCAGAATTTGGATTTACCGAAGCTACAGACTCTATTTCACTTGATGCTCCTGTTCAAGTTGCACGTCAATAATCCCGAATAGTTGATGTGTAAGTAATATATATGTATTCATGCACTAGTATAGAGTGTCTCTAATATGGTAAAAATAATTTCGGGATAAATGAATAAACCAAATATTCTTCGGATCACACTAGTTCTTTCATTTTTTGCAGTACTGTATAGCTTTATTGTCATTAGATTATTTTATTGGCAAGTAGTGCGGGCAGAAGACTTGCGGGAATTGGGAGATATGCAAAGTTATCAAATTCGTGTAGAAGACTCAGCAAGAGGAGAGATATTGGCAAGTGATGGTTTTCCTTTAGCGACAAATAAACCTACTTTTTTGGTGTATGCCAATCCCAAACAAATTGCAGAGAGGCAAGAAACAGCAGACAAACTTGCTGAACTGCTCGAGAGTGACCCTGCAACAATTGCTGGTCTTCTCAAACAAGACCTTTTTTGGGTGCGTCTTCAAAGTAGGGTTGAAGCAGATATAAAAGACAAAATTGAACAGTTACAAGTTCCTGGAGTCGGATTTGAACAAGAAAGCTTGCGGTACTATCCTGAAGCTTCGATGGCAGCTCACATGATTGGCTTTTTAGGAAAAGATGAACGTGGTGAGGACAAAGGATATTTTGGTATTGAAGGATACTATAATGAACAGCTCAAAGGACGGCCTGGAAGAAAGTATGTGGTAAAAGATGCTTTGGGAAATCCAGTGATTAGTGACGTACGGGAAGAGAAAAAAATTGACGGTAGAACTCTCACAACTACGATTGACAGATCAGTACAATTTATTGCAGACCGAGAACTGAAAGAAGGAGTAGAACGATATGGAGCAGCAGGCGGAAGTGTCATTATACTAGAATCACAAACAGGTAAGGTTCTTGCTGCCTCATCTATCCCTGATTTTGATCCACAATCGTATTATTTCTTTGATCCTGATTCATATACAAATCCCATAATTACCAGTCTTTATGAGCCAGGGTCTACCTTTAAAGTGCTGGTTATGGCAGCTGGTATAAATGAAAAAGTTGTAAAACCTGATACTCGCTGTGATAACTGTGACAAACCAGTTGAGATAAGTGGATATAAAATTAAAACATGGAATGATCAATACTATCCGAATACAACAATGACAGAAGTCATTCAACATTCAGATAATACCGGAATGGTATATGTTGCCCGACAGCTAGGTCTGGAAAAATTTATTGAGTATCTCAATCGGTTTGGAATTGGTGGAACAACAGGGATTGATGTACAAGGAGAGTCTGCTGGTATTATTCGCGATGTATGGTATCCAATTGATCTTGCAACTGCAAGCTTTGGTCAAGGAATTTCAATTACCCCAATTCAACTCGTAACTGCAGTAAATGCAATTGCTAATGATGGAAAACGGGTAAAGCCGTATGTGGTGCAGAAAATTCAAACGGAAAAAGACGAGATCATTGAGATTGAGCCTGAAGTTCTTAATACACCGATTAGTAAGGCTACAAGTGAAGTAATGACATGGATGATGGTAAACTCTGTTGAAAAAGGAGAATCACAATGGACCAAGCTTCCTGGATACCGAGTTGCCGGAAAGACAGGAACTGCACAGATTCCTGTTGCTGGTCATTATGATCCTAATGAGACAATCGCCTCATTCGTTGGTTTTTTTCCGGCGGAAGATCCAAAAGTAACAATGTTAGTACTTGTTAATCGGCCAAAAACATCAATATATGGTTCAGAGACCGCAGCACCGATATTTTTTGATATCGCACGAGATTTAGTAAACTACTACAACATCAAACCAGACTTCTAAACTGCGTTAATTATTACTTATCATTTATTACTTATCATTTATTACTTATCATTGATTATTTATTATTGATATTTAGTTTTTAAGT
>CAYVAJ010000014.1:0-32332 GCA_964448725.1 uncultured Gammaproteobacteria bacterium
ATTCTACTACAGAATATATTCTTCTGATACCTTTTCCAAGTCCTTCTTCTTTAATAATCTTAAAACTGCCTATTTCAGATGTATTAGTTACATGAGGTCCTCCGCAAAATTCTTTAGAATATGCACTCTCCAGATCATCTTCACTGCCGCCAATAAAATATACTTTTACCTGATCTTCATATTTTTCACCAAACAGTCCTATCGCACCCAATTTGCGTGCTTGTTCAAGAGGTAGAATTTTATAATATACAGGAAGTGATGCATTAATCCGCTTATTTACTGTCTTTTCAATCTGCTCACGCTCCTCATCAGTTAATTTTCGATCAAAATTGAAGTCAAACCGTACACGTTCTGGAGTAATATTTGATCCCCGTTGATACAGATCCTCTCCGAACATATCACGAAGTGCTTTATGGAGTAAATGAGTTGCAGTATGTCCATGAATAGTTTTTTCACTCGTATCAGCAAGTCCTCCTTTGAATTTCTTTTCAGCCCCAGCACGGGAAACGTTGGCATGCTCTTTCATTTTCTCTGCAAATTCTTGATCATTAAAGCTATACCCCAACGATTTTATTTGCGTAGGTGAAAGACCATATGATGTATAGAGCTTAAAAGCATCTTCTGAAGTGATTGTAGTAACACCCTTTAACTCATCTCCTTGTTTTGATGAAGTATCCGCAATATCTGAGACAGTATTTTTTTTAGAATACCTTTTTTCAAGAAACTGTCTCGCATTAGCCATTGTATTACGATACGACTGTTCTTCTTCTAAAATCACTCCTTTGATTTGCTCATATTTTTCAAGAAGTAATGGATCGGTATTTTTATACTGCTGGACGATTGATCCGATAATTCGTTCAATGTCTTTTCCATTTAGATGGTAAAAATTATCAAGTGCACGACGAATTAAACGGCGTAGAATGTATCCTTGTTCTTTATTTGATGGATATATACCATTTGCTGCAATAAATACCGCGCCCAGTATGTGATCGGTCACAATTCTCATTTCTTTGGCGTGCTGAGAGTATTTTGTTTTTGTTTCTGATTCAATTGCCTCTATGATCGGTTTGAAGAGATTTGTCATAAATACATCTGGGGTATTCTCAACCGCTGCCAATAATCGTTCAAGTCCACCTCCAAAATCCACATTTTTTTGAGGAAGTTGCACAAAGCCATTCTCAACTTTCTTAAACTGCATAAAGACGCTATTCCCTATTTCCAGATACTTTCCGCAATCACAATTTACATGACATTCTTTTCCAAATGCTGTGTCATGCGGAATATCAAATTCAAAAAACACTTCACTATCAGGACCTCCTGGTTCACCAACTGGCATATTTGCTGGCACACCTGAGCGCGACCACCAATTTTTATCAACACCGTAATACGTAATTCGTGTCTTTGGGTCAAGATCTTCTTTTATAAATATCTCTGTCCAGATCTGTGCGGATTCCTCGTCCTTTGCAACACCTTCTCCCCCCTCAAATACTGTTACATACAATTTTTCTTTTGGCAGGCCCAGCTCACGTGTTAAGAATTCCCAGAACCATGGTATTTGCTCTTTTTTAAAGTATGATCCTAGTGACCAGTTACCAAGCATTCTAAAGAATGTGGTGTGTCTATTGTCACCGATTTCATCAATATCTTGTGCTCGAAAACTATTTTGCACATTAACCAGTCGTTTTCCTTGCGGATGTTCTTCACCTAATAAATAAGGAACCAAAGGTTGCATACCTGAAGAGGTAAAAAGAGTTGTCGGATCATTTTCAGGAATAAGTGATGCACCTGGAATTTGCACATGGTCACGTGCAGTAAAAAATGTAATGTATTTCTCAATAATATCGGATGCATTCATAATAATCAGGGCAAGAATTGAGCTTAATTATAGCATAAGAACAGTGGGCAGTAAGATTAAGATACTATAAATCATGCATACTGTTGATCAAATGTTGAGCTTATTCTGCTTATTGCAAGCAAAACAAAGACAATGAGTGCATTAATAGTATTTAAATATAGTATGGTAAATCCTCCCCAATCAAGAAAGAAGATATTAATAGATTGGGATGTTACAGCATTTAACCACTGACCAAATGGTATAAATATATCCCATTTTATGAGAAAGATATCAATGATTACTGGAAGAATAAGCAGATATGATTTGTTATATTTCTTCTTAACAATAATTTCTTTCCAGGCGATCGTTAAAACTAAAGAGATTAACCCAATGAGCAATAGACTAACCGCGGTTAGAAGAGTTTTTTGGTGATCGAATATCAAATCAACCATAAAAAAGAGAGCGTATGAAGGAATAAAAAGTATATAAGAAAGTATCCAAAATTTTATAAATCCAATACGCCTACCCATCGCGTTGAAGAGAACAAAAGTGAGCAGACAAACAAGAATTGCTAGTACTAACTGTTCAGATGCAAATTCACTTGTATACACAATTACACTCCATACAGATCCCAAAAAGATAAATGTCATCGGAAGAAGAATACTTGTCAGGCTATAAAATGCCATATAGAGGAATTTTGGAATCGCGCCTTCTTGACTGTGCTTCGGCAACATTTGAGTCATGATTATATTCTATCCCACAATATATTCTTTCAGTGGACAGTCAGTATGTTTACACCGTGCAGTACAGTATTGCCGACCATATAAAATAAGACCGAGTGCAAAGTTGTGCCACCACTCCCGAGGTAAAATTTCCATAAGGTCTTGTTCAATTTTGACTGGATCTTTTTTGTGCTCTGTAAGACCAAATAAATTTGCCAGCCGTATCACATGAGTATCTACTACTACTCCTTCATTTTTCCCAAATGCTTCCTGTAATATAACATTTGCAGTTTTACGTCCAATAAATGGAAGCTCTATAAGTTCTTCCATTGTCTGTGGCATCTGTCCATTATATTTTTCAGCTACTATATCAGCAGCTTTTTTAATAGACTTTGCTTTATTTTTATAAAAGTTAATTTTACGAACATCCTGTTCAAACTCTTCGAGAGACACTTTCCGATAGTCATCCAATGTTTTATATTTTTTAAATAAATCTGCTGTAACCAAGTTCACACCAGTATCTGTCTGCTGTGCAGAGAGTGCAACCGCAACATAAAGCTCCCAAGGGTTTGAGTGATTTAAAGGTGTATGTGGATCAGGATACAAATTTTGCAAAACCTTATATATTCTTGCCGCTTTTTCTGTTTGATCCATATCAAGATTATATCATGATTGCCTGTTAATGCTAATTACGTTACAATAGATTTACTGCCCATGCGTTTAATTAAAAATTTTCACGATATTGCAACTACTCCTAATAGAAAGATATTGCTTGATATTTTAGATTCTGGTCTGCAAGCAATTCAGCCATCAAACGTCATCCGTAAGAAAATTCATCTTCATGGCCATATGCTTTCATTGGCAAATCATCAATATGATTTACGATATTTTAACAACGTGCATTTGCTTGGCTTTGGAAAAGGGTCAGCAGGTATTGCAAAGCAAATTGAAAAAATTCTAGGAGACAAATTAACCGATGGATATGTTATCGATACCTCTCCTGAGCAGTTTGGCAGAAAAATCAAATTCACACTCGGCACCCATCCTCTTCCCTCAGACGCAAACGCACAGTTCACTCAAAAAGTAGTAAAAGAATATGGTGATCTTACGGAAAAAGATTTAGTGATTGTTATTATCTGTGGAGGAGGGTCAGCAATGCTTGTCTCTCCTATTGAAGGAGTAAGTCTGGAAGAAAAAATAAATGTAAATAAAGCACTTCTGAAATCCGGTGCTGATATTATCGAAATGAATACTGTTCGGAAACACTTGTCACTCGTAAAAGGAGGAGGATTAGCAAAGGCACTCTACCCAGCTACAGTTGCGAGTGTTATTTTCTCAGATGTTCCAGGCAATGATCTGTCTTTTATTGCGTCAGGACCAACAGTTAAAGATACTACCTCTATTCAGGACGCACAAAAAATCATTGATCACTATAAACTACCAAGTGCATTGAAACCCACCTTGGAAAAAATGGTAGAAACTCCTAAAGAACAGAAATATTTTTCAAATGTAGAAAATATTCTGCTTCTCTCAAATGTTACTGCGTTACAAGCAATGCAGGAAACTGCAACGAAAAAGTACAACATAAAAGCACGGATATTTTCAGATGCATTCCAAGGAGTAGCAGGAGAAGTTGGACGTGAACTTATTGCTCGCACGCGACAAGGTGAGGTGCTTCTCATAGGCGGTGAGACAACCGTCAAAGTTACCGGTAATGGAAAAGGAGGAAGAAATCAAGAAGTTGCACTTGCAAGTATTCCACTTATAGAAAACGATAAAATCATTGTTGCCTCGCTTGCATCAGACGGATGGGATAACAGTGATCATGCAGGAGCACTGGTCGATCATAAAACCATTGATACAGAGGGAGAACTCAATCTTGACCCTTATGTCTATATCCGCAATAATGATAGTTACACCTATTTTGAAAAAACAGGAGATGCCATTAAAACAGGCCGTCTTCCCTCAAATGTATCTGATTTGATAGTAGTGATGAAAAAATAATTTTAAATTTTGATAATTAAATTCAGAATGACTAATAGACATATGATTGAAGAACTACGCGAAGATAAATTACATGAGCTTGAACTTACGGCAACAAAAATCCGTGAGTTGTTAATTAAAACATTGCTTAATGCTGGCTCTGGACACTCTGCTGGACCACTTGGTATGACCGATGTGTTCACAGCGCTTTATTTTCATATCGCCAATATTGATCCTAAAAAGCCTGATATGCCTGACCGCGATCGTATTCTGCTCTCTAATGGGCACATCTGCCCTGTGCAATATGTCACGATGGCTGTACGGGGATATTTCCCTATTGAAGAACTAAAAACACTCAGACAGCTTGACAGCAGATTGCAGGGACATCCTCACAGAACAGTCTTGCCTGGAATTGAGAACACATCAGGCCCTCTTGGTGAGGGGTTATCACAAGCAATCGGTATGGCACTTGCTGCACGACTTGATAATAAAGATTACCGTGTGTACTGTCTTACTTCAGACGGTGAACATCAGGAAGGAAATACCTGGGAAGCTGTTATGGCTGCAGCAAAATTCAGACTTTCTAATATGACAGTATTTATGGATCGTAATAATATTCAGATTGATGGTACAACAGAAGATGTCATGCCTCTTGAGACTTTGCGCTATAAATATGAAGCCTTTAACTGGAAAGTACTTGAAATAGATGGACATAATCTGCGTATGATTAATGACGCAGTCCGCGTAGCAAAAGCAACACATACACAACCAACTATGATTATCGCCCACACCATTCCTGGTAAAGGTGTTAGTTTTATGGAAAACGATTATACCTGGCATGGTAAACCACCAAATGATGAAGAAGCTAAAAAAGCATTGAAAGAATTACGTACATTACAAGGAAAAATAAAAAGTGAACACGAGTAAATTATAGCTAAAAGCGGAGAACGGAGAGCGTAAAGCGATAATTTAAAATTTATAGCTTTAATATTACACTTTAAGCTCTAAGCTTTACACTAAAAGTTATATGGATAAAATATCACTGAAAAAAATCTATTTATATTTCTTTACAGCAGTAGGATTAATATTGGTGATTGTTGCCGGAATTAGATTAGTCAATTTATCACTCAAAACATTTGTGCTAACGCAGGCAGATACGTATCCTGAATACCCATCAAGACCAGGAATAGTTCAGCCGTCTCAATCAGAGCTTCAGGAGTATCAAAAAAAACAAAAAACAGCACAACGACAGAGAGAACTTGCTGATTCTTTATCCATGACAATTATCGGACTTCCGCTCTATCTCTATCACTGGCGGCAAGTAAAAAAAATGATGGAGGATGAGAAATAAGATATAGCGCAGAGCTCATAGCACGTAGTCAAAACATATGCTACCTGCCATTTGTTATCGGTACATATTATGTTAAATACTGAATTACATTTAAACGACAAGTTATTTGATAAAGATGTTGAAAAGAAAGCAACTCGTGATGGATATGGTGAGGGAATTGTGTATCTTGGAGAACACGATGAAAATGTCGTAGTTCTTTCTGCGGATCTTACTGAGAGTACTCGCGCAAATGTATTTGCTGAAAAATTTCCTGAGCGTTTTTTTAATGTAGGAGTCGCAGAACAAAATATGGCAGCTGTTGCTGCAGGTCTTGGAGTATCAGGAAAAACAGCGTTTATATCTTCGTATGCGACATTCTCTCCAGGAAAAAATTGGGAGACACTGCGTACAACTGCGGTCTATAATAATGCAAATGTAAAAATTGCAGGACATCATGCAGGTGTTATGACAGGTCCAGATGGTGCTACTCATCAAGCAACCGAAGATATTGCAATCACCCGTTGTTGGCCAGGCATAGACATATTTGTACCATGTGACTCAGTTGAAGCCGCAAAAGCAACGATTGCATCAGGTAAAAAATATGGTCCAGCATATATTCGTTACAGCCGCGACAAAACGCCAATTATTACCACTGATAAAACACCATTTGAGATTGGTAAAATCGCCACATTTTGGATAACAAAAAAACCAGAGACAGTTATTTTTGCAACTGGATATATGTTGTATTATGCACTGGTTGCAGCAAAAGAACTCGAGAAAGATGGTATTGATACGCTTGTCGTAAATGTTGCTACTATCAAACCACTTGATGAACATGCTATCATAGATCTAGTACACCAAGCAGGATCTGCAGTAACAGTCGAAGATCATCAGATTATGGGCGGACTCGGTGGAGCAATTGCTGAAACAACCGCTAAACATTTTCCAGTTCCCATTGAATTTGTAGGACTACGTGATACTTTTGCTGAATCTGGATCACCAGAAGAGTTGATTAAAAAATATGACATGGATGTGCCTGCTATTAAAAAAGCAGTACATACGGTGATAAGTCGCAAATAACAATTTGCAAGCACAATTCCCAAAAGAAGTGTTTGAATAATAGAAAAGTCAATTTGTTATTTGAGGATTAGAAATTATTATGAGTATTGTCGATAATTTAAAAGAAACATTTAATGGCAAAGTACGAAATGATGACGAGATATTAAGAAAATTCTCCAGAGATGCTAGTGTGTTTGAAATTACCCCTGAAGCAGTTGTGACACCTGAGACTGTTGATGATTTAAAGACACTCGTAACATTTGTAAACAAACATAAGAAATCAAATCCAAATCTCTCACTTACTCCTCGCGCTGCAGGTACAGATATGAGTGGTGGAACACTCACTAACTCTATTTCTGTCAATATGGAAAAATTTGATGAGATACAAAAGATTGGCAAAGATTATGCGATAGTTGAACCAGGTGTATTTTACCGAAATTTTGAGAAAGAAATTTTGAAACACGATCTCATGTATCCTCCATATACTTCCTCAAAAAATCTCTGTACTGTTGGTGGAATGGTAGCTAATAATGCTGCAGGTGAAAAATCACTCCAGTATGGTAAAGCTAAAGATTTTGTTATAGAACTCAAAGCTGTCGTAAGTGATGGAAATGAGTACAATTTTAAGAAATTGACTAAAAATGAGCTTGAGAAAAAAGCAGCACAAAAAGATTTTGAAGGAACACTGTATAAAAAAGTATGGAATTTACTTGAGAAAAATAAGTCAGTTATAGAGGAGTCCAGACCATCTGTCTCAAAAGATTCAACTGGCTATAATATCTGGGATGCATGGGATGGTGAATATTTTGATATGACTAAAATACTTACAGGATCACAAGGTACTCTGGGAATTGTATCTGAAATTAAGTTTAGATTATTACCAGAAACAAGTAAAAAAGGCTTACTGGTCATTTATATGAAAAATTATGACCATCTGCCTGAGATTGTACAGACAGTACTCAAACATAAGCCAACAAGTTTTGAATCTTTTGATCACCATACATTACGGCTTGGACTGAAATATTTTTATGGATTTGCAAAACCATTACGCACTGACTTTATTGGCGCTGTAAAAGCATATTTTCCAGAGATGCTCAATGTTATAAGAAATGGAATGCCTAAAATGATCTTGCTCGTTGAGTATGAACGGGAAGATTTACAAACTGTGCGCGAAGAGATGAGAGCACTTACACAAGACCTTGCCCAATTTTCGAACATCTATGTCAAAACTACGCAGAACAAAGCAGAACGAGATAAATACTGGGCCCTGCGCCGTGAAAGTTTTAATCTACTCCGTCAACGCGTCAAAGGAATGCATGCTGCACCATTTATTGATGACACCTGCGTAGATCCAAGTGTTCTACCAGAGCTTCTTCCAAAACTTTATAAAATTCTCGATGATTCAAATCTTTTATATACTATTGCTGGGCATATAGGAGATGGGAACTTTCACATTATTCCACTGATGGACATGTCTAAAAAAGAAGAAAGAGAAAAAATATATCACGTTGCTGATAAAGTATTTGATCTCATATTAAGCTATGGTGGTTCAATATCAGGTGAACACAATGATGGAATCATCCGTAGTCCTTATTTGGAAAAGGTATATGGAAAAGAAGTATATGGTATCTTTAAAGAGATAAAAAACATTTTTGATCCAGAAAATATTTTTAACCCACATAAAAAAATAGATGTTACAAAAGAATTTGCTGAAAAGAATATGATAACCTCCACAGATGTGAAAATCATCAAAGATTATAAATAAACTCCCAATCTAATTAATACTTAAATTTACAAATATTCCATATTTCGCCGATTACGTAATTATGTGTTGTTTTACCAAACTTTTGCACTCTCAACAACATATATTTCAGAATTTCGCCACTTCGCAGTGCATTGCACCCCAAGGGTACTTGCTATTACATAGCGGCGCATGAACTATTGACGAAGAGAGCGTTAAAAAGCTGTGAGGCGAATCCCGATCACATCGGGATGATTCCGGAGCGAGAGCGAATGTACGATTCTCTGAAAGCACGAAACAAGATTTGGCGAGAGCTTTTGGTACTTTTACAGATAAAAGTACTATAAAAAATAAATATATACTGTTTTTATTATTCTTCTTTTGTAATCAAAAGAAGCAAAACTTTTTGTCACAACATGCGTTCGCTAAAAATGTTCATCATTCACTAAAACTTGAAACTCCTCCCGACTAAAGTCGGGACTCAAACACTCAAGTTTTTTAACGTTCATTCTTCACATTTTTTAAACGCGTACTCTGGAGTGACAAATTAAAAAACATCTTTTTTGCGAAGTGGCGAAATATGAAAATATATGGTAATTGTTTTTTGTTGAGAGTACAAAAAATAAGGAGATAGATTTACATTATAGAATCCAGTGCTACTGCTAATTTTGCTGAATCGTGTCTGACAAATTTTCCTTCCCGCAGATAATCACCCAACACAACTTTTGCTCTTATTGATCCAAACTCATTTTCATCATATTCAACAAGATCATCTCCTTCTTTTTTATATCGGTCGATTAAATCAGGTGAGGGCTTTTTAGTATTTATTACACAGTAGTCAAGCACATTTTCTCCGAGATACTGTTCAATTTCGTGAACAAAATCTGACGCTTTGAATGAGTTTGTCTCACCAAATTTTGTCATAATATTCACCACATATATTTTCTTCCCCTGTGCTTTACGGATATATGTAACAAAATCATCAACAATAAGATTTGGTAGTATTGATGTATATAAATCTCCAGGGCCTAAGATAATTGCATCTGCCTGTTCAATTGCTTTCACTGCGTCAGGATTAATATTAACTTGGGGATCAAGGAATATACGTTTAATTTTTAATTTTCCGTTATGCTTGGGAACATCAATATTTGTTTCCCCTTGCACAATCTCACCATTTTCCAGTTCTGCGCAAAGCTTTGTACTTTGTAGCGTTACTGGTATCACATCTCCATTTACATTTAAAATTTTGACTGCTTCTTTAATCGCTTGATCAAAGCTTCCGGTAATTCGTTCAAGCGCGGTAATCAGTAAATTTCCTAAACTGTGCCCTGAAAGAGAATTGCCGCTTTCAAAGCGGTAATTAAAGAGCTTTGCAAGCATAACATCTGAGTCTGAGAGTGCAATGAGCGCGCGTCTTATATCTCCAGGAGGCAATACCCCAAATTCTTCACGGAGCTGACCAGTCGAACCTCCATCATCAGCCATAGAAACAATTGCCGAGAGGTGATAATCATACTCTTTAAGTCCTGAAAGGACTGTATAAACTCCTGTTCCTCCACCAATGACCACTACACGTTTCATACGAATATTCGCATTATAGTATAAATAAGGGAGTAAATAAACTACTTGCGGACGCCACGAAAGAGACGGCGGCGTTTCTTTGGTTTCTCAACTGACGATTCATCTATGTTCGGTTGCGAATCTTCTTCATCGCTATTATCAGAAAATTCATTTGTAATTTCTCTTACCTTTTCGATATCAATGAATTCTTCTATCCCATCAAGACCACCATCAGTAATTTCTTTCAAGAGTTGTCTTCCTTTTTTAGTTGTAAGCATCAAAACTAATGCGCCTCCTACAAGCATACCCCAAGTAAAACTATGTGAGTCACGGTGTTTTCGTTCTTCCATATCTAATAAATTTTAAATTTACAATTTTTAATTTTTAGTGAATTTTCGATAGTTCAATTTAACTAATTTAAATTTTATTTTAAATTTCAAATTGAAAATTGCAGTTTACTCTTCTCGTTTCTTTTTTGTTTTAAGTACTTTTGAAATGGTAGATAGAGATCGAGTACTAACTAAAAATGTAGAAAGAAATGACAAAGGTTGAGAGATATTTTCAGTTATCTCATCTGTTGTATCTAAAATCCTATTTGCCTTTACTATTGTTTTACGAAAATCTTTTAAAATGAAAAAAACCTGTATTCCCAATATTATTAATATAATAGTTAGGAGAACTATGACAAAAAGCAGGACCGCTTGGACAGCATCTATCATACCTCTAGACTATCACGCATTACAAAGTCGTGTCAATGGCTAATGGCTTAGGACTTAGGGTTTAGGGTTTGTAAAGTTATAAAGTTTGTAAAGTTCATAAAGTTATAAAGTATAAGAAGTAAGTATTGATTATCAATAATAAGTAATCAATATCTTTGAAAATAATAAATAATAAATAGCGTTCACGGTTCACTGTATACAGTTCACGGTAAAGTATCAAATTAGGTGTAGGGGGTAAGGATATCCTAAAATGTAAAATATAGAACCTAAAATAATAAATAATAAGTAATCAATAATAAATATCGTTCAATGTTCGTGGTTCACGGTAAAATATTAAATAACGTATATCGAGTAGGCTTAAAAACTAAATATCAATAATAAATAATCAATATCTTTGAAAATAATAAGTAATAAATAATAAATATTAAATAATAAATATTAAATATTAAATGCTATTTCACCGTTACTGTAATTTCCTGTACTGTCTCTTTTCCGAATCTATTCTTTGCCACAATTGTTATTTTTTGATTACCACTAAATACATATAATGATTTTCGGAAAGACCCATCAAGTCCTACATACGATGATTCACCATTAATTTCTAGTATTGCATAAGGATCTGTTTCACCAGTAACTTCAACGATATTTTGTTCGATAGATGTACCACTTTTCGGAGTTTTGACAACAAGTTCTGGACCTAAAAATATTGAACTTAATTGAAAGGCAAGGTATATAAGAATTATTCCTGCAGCAAGTGCAAGTAATCCTCCTTTTAGTGAAAAGAAAAAATTACGTGTGCGCGTGTATTTTTTCTTCCGGTATGAAGGAACATAATCAAGTTTCCCCATTTTATAATCTCGGCGGAAAAGTGCCATTGTTTTTGCTTCATTAATACCTAAATATCCTGCATAATTTTTTACGAATCCGGCAGCATACGTATCAGAAGGAAGATCCTTATATCTTCCTTCCTCAATAGCCTCTAAAAACTCTTTTTTGATTTTTAGGTCTTTGGAGACTTGTTCAAGGGTATAGTCGTGCTCAAGACGGAGTTCACGAAGAATTTCACTTAATTTTTTCATGCATTACTGTTTTGTTGTGCAAAAAAATCATCTGCGTTTGATACTAGAACTTCACGTGCTTTTGAACCTTCTGCTGGACCAACCACTCCAGCTGCTTCCATCTGTTCCATAAGACGAGCTGCTTTATTAAAACCTATCTGTAGTCGGCGCTGGAGCAATGAGGAAGATGCTTTATCATGTTGTACAACAACTCGTACAGCATCCTCAAACTCTGGATCACGGGCACCATTACCGCCACCTGAGCTTCCACCATTCATTCCTTTAATATTTACCTGTTGTTCTGTAACTTCAGACGTATACTGTACTGGAATTCCACGTGCTTTAATAAAATTGACCAGACGTTTTACATCCTGTTCTGATACAAAAGATCCCTGGATACGAGTCGGTTTCGCTTGATCAGGAGGTATATATAACATATCACCTTTTCCGAGGAGCTTTTCAGCTCCAGGCTGATCTAAAATAACTTTACTATCGATACCAGATGATACGCTAAACGCCATGCGAGCTGGGATATTTGCTTTAATCAGACCTGTGATAACATCAACTGATGGTCGTTGAGTTGCCAACACAAGATGAATCCCTGTTGCACGTGCCATCTGAGCCAATCGTGCAATACTATCTTCCACTTCGACAGCTGCAACTGCCATCAAATCTGCTAACTCATCAATAAAAATAACAATATATGGCATCGCCTGAAATCCTGCTAATTCATTATATGAATCAAGATTACGAACACCTGCTTCAGCAAACTTTTGATAGCGGCCATCCATTTCTTTAAGCGCCCATTTTAAAGCTGATACAGCATCAGCAGGCTCTACAACCACTGGTGTCAAGAGATGCGGAATATCGCTGTACATTGTTAACTCAACTCGCTTAGGATCGATTAAGATTAATTTAACTTCAGAAGGCGATGCCCGAAAGAGCAATGAAGAAATAAATGTATTTACCATAACAGATTTTCCAGACCCAGTTGTACCGGCAATGAGTACATGAGGGAGTTTGCCGATTTCAGTTACAATCGGATTTCCAGAAACATCAAGTCCAAGCGCTACAGCAAGTTTTGATTTTGTTGACTGCATCTTCTTTGAAGAAAGCATTGTTTTTAATGAAACTAACTCAAGTGATCGGTTTGGAATCTCAATACCAACCAAATCACGACCAGGAATAGGGGCTTCAATACGTACTTGACCAGTAGGAGCTTCAGTTGCCAATGCTAAATCATTGCTAAGTCCGGTAATTTTTGATAATTTAGTACCAAGTGCAATCTTAATAGCATACTGCGTAACTGATGGCCCAAGATTAATCTCACTCACGTGTGCCTTAATACCAAAACTTTGTAAGGTACTCTCAATTGTCGCAGCGATTTTTTTCACATCTCCGCGCTCAGCTTTTTTATCTTGTTGATCAGCCAGTAATGACACTGGTGGATATTCCCATACTCCCATCTCAAGAGGCTTATTCAAAATTAGTTCATCACTTATACCGCTACTCTTTGTATTATCAGTTGCAGCAGATGCTTGTTCTGGCCTATTTTCTTTTACAATCGGTCCTGCTGCTGGTTCACTAACATCCGACATTCCTTTTATTTTAATTGGTTTCATTTCTTTTAATACTGCAGGCTTATCGCTTTTTAATAACGGAAATATTTTTTCTTGAGTAAAGGTTGCTGTTTTATTAAGTGCTGTACCAATTCCATTAAAAATACTTCCGACTGAGATATTCGTAAATGCAATAAATCCAAGAATTGCAGCTGTCAAAAATGAAAACGTTGTAAGAAATCCGCCCAATAGAATACTAATTTGTTCGTGTAATTCTTGACCAACAAGACCAGCACGAAAAAGACCGACTAGTGCAAGTATAAAAGTAGCAAACCCAAATGAAAAAAGCGGTTCTGCAATACGTGTCTTTATTTTTGTGAAGAGGAAAGCAAATGCCATGAGAGAAAATGGCACAAGAAATGAAAGCCATCCAAAATACCCAACTAAATAATCATTTGCCATGAGTAGCACATTGCCACTTCGTGTATATGATAAAAGCAACAGTACACCACCTAAGAATAGGACTAACGCGGTGAGGGTATACACTGTATTTGCTTTCAGTGTAAACTTTCCCTTATTTTTCCGGTATTTTTTTCTTTTCTTCGCCATGGCAGGTACAACAAATTATACACCATTTTTACATTTAATTTTTATTTTGAAATTCTAAATTTGAAATGAGATTTAAAGCACTGAAAATTGACTAAGAATTTAAAATTGAAAATTTCAAATTAAGATTAAACTTCCACAACGACTGGAATGACAAGTGGTTCACGTCCTTGACGATATAAAAGGCTTTCTGTTTTTTGCTGGATCATACGGCGGTAAAATCGCCAATTATCTACTTTTTCACGTTTATTAAATGATTGATTCAGCTGATCCTCTAACTTGCGAACTAAACTATCTTTATTTAAATAATTAAATCCTTTCGTGATAAGATCAGGTTTCCCGACAATTTCACCTGTTGCACTATCTACTTCTACCATCACAATTAAAATTCCTTCTTCTGCAATTTTTTTGCGATCGAGTATTACGAAATTATCTACCTCTTCACCAGTAATCTGGTCAACATATACCGTAGATGTCTTAATATCTCTTCCAAATGTAAATTTATTTTTGGTAAATATGATCTCTTTTCCACTATCTCCGATCACTACGTTATTATCACTGTATCCCAATCCATTGGCAATCTCCCTAAATGCAACCAATTGTTTATAGGTCCCTCCTATTGGCATAACAAACTTTGGAGATGTGAGTGAGATGAGCAGCTCAATATCTCTTTGTGATCCATGCCCTGACACATGGAAATCTCTGCTAATATCTGAATAATAGACTTTTGCACCGATTTTAGAAAGCATATCAACTAAAGAGTTCACATTTTGTTCATTTCCAGGAATCGGATCTGCTGAAAAAATGATTGTGTCATTTTTATGTATTGTTAAATCCCGATCTTCACCAGAGGCAATACGAACAAGACCTGACTCAATTTGCCCCTGACTGCCTGCCAACAAAATCATTACTTGATTTGGCTTCAACCGCTTTGCTTCTTGCGGTTTTACCTCCATCTTTGGGGGAATATCCATATAGCCAAGCTGTTTCCCAATATCACGAGCTTTCATAAATGACCTGCCGATAAAGCAAACTTTTCGGTTATATTTAATCGCAGCCTCTATCGCCTGATTCATACGAACAATATTTGATGAGTACGTGGTAACGTATACTTTTCCTTTTGCTTTTCCAACAGCATCTTCAAACCGTTGTGCAATCTCATTTTCAGATGGAGTATAGCCTTTACGCTCTGCCCCTACACTATCTGACAGTACGCACAACACACCTTCATCTCCTGCTTTTGCGATTTTTCGTAATTCAGAAGCTTTTCCGTCATAGGGAGTAAAATCAAATTTATAATCACTGCCATGATAAAAATTTCCTACCGGAGTTTTAATAAGAAGATTAGATGCATCAAGAATTGAGTGAGTCACTCGAATAAAAGAGACAGAAAAATTCCCCAGTTTTACACTATCTGTAAATTTATTAGTTGAAATCTGTCGTTTAATCCCAAAATCCTTTAACTTCGCTTTTATAAATTCACTCGTTAGTGGCGTTGCATGAATAGGAAAGTTAGGAAGAGACGGAAGAATAAAAGGAAGTGCTCCAATATGATCTTCATGGCCATGCGTCAATACCATACCCACAATTTTCTTGTCTGTTTTTTTTAAATATGAAATATCAGGAATAAGAAAATCAACTCCTGGCGCAGTACTATCAGCAAAACCAATACCACAATCTACAATAAGAATTTCATTCTTGTATTCATATAAGTACATATTTTTCGTAACATCTCCAACACCGCCAATAGGAATAATTGAAACAGTGTCTTCTTTACTAAAATTTTTGTTGTGAAGTTTTACTTTCTTCGGTGGATTTGTGTTCTCTAATTGTTGTTCATTCATGATAGATAGTTAAATAGTTGCATAGTGGAATAGTTTAATTTTTTCATAACTACTCGACAATGGAGCTATTGCATACAGTATTATACCAAACTAATCGACAAAATAATGCTTGTTTTTATCTTGATAGGAATCATTGATACATCTAAAATCGTCAATCTTTTATTACCATTGTGGAATTAATTGTTTTATGTTTTCTCGGGTTACCACAAAAGTTTTTCCTTGCGGAATTTTCCCCTCAAGTGCCATAAGGACAACTTTTCGTACAAGTCCTTGTACTGTACGCCGTAAACTTCTGATACCTGAATCGTATCCAAGAGGCCGCACAATATCTTCCCATACGTCATCTTGTATCGCAATATCTTGCGGAGTAAGCCCTGATTCCTTAAGTACCCGCGGGAATAAATAGCTTTTGGCAATATATATTTTTTCTTGGTCAGTATAAGAAGGCATCTGAATTACTTCTAAACGATCAAGTACCGCAGTTGAAATATCTTTTGTATTATTTGATGTCGCAACAAATAATACATTTGATAAATTAATCGGTTCATCAATATAGTGATCAACAAATGCTCGATTCTGCTCAGGATCAAGTAATTCAACGAGAACACCCATTATATCGGCACGTGCATTCTCACTTACTCTGTCAATTTCATCAAGCAGCAGTACCGGATTATTTGTTCCTGCACGTCTCAATGCTTTTGCAACAAGACCTGGCTCTGCATCAGGATTAAACCGTGATTGTCCACGAAGCTGTGCTGCTGATCCCATACCTCCAAAAGGTATACGCTCAATTTTTCTCCCAAGCGCCTCTGCAATAGAATAGGCAATCGTTGTCTTACCTACACCGACTAATCCAACAAGTGAGATAATCGGCGCACGGGCAACTGCATCATCTGATAAATTACGCACCTTTTTAATCGTCAAAATCGAAAGATACTCAAGCAGCTTTTCTTTTACATCAGATAAACCATAGTGGTTCTCATCTAATACTTGACGTGCATGTGCAAGATCAAGATTGTCCTCAGATGCATGAGACCACGGAATCGCACAGATCCAGTCTATATAACGTGCAATACTATCATATTCAGTAAAAAAACTTCCTTCATTGGCAATAATTTTAAGCCTCTCAATCATTGCTGTTGTTTTTTCTTTAAGCTCTTCAGGCAATACTGCCTGTGCTACTTTTTCTTCTAATCGCTGGATTTGTTTATCAACCAATCCTTTTGCTGATTGTGGTTGTACTACTGGCTTTTGAGGCTCTGAAGTATTTTGCACAGGCTGAGCAACTTGATTCTGATTTTGGGCAGAAGAATCCATATGTTATTAGTATACCGTATTGAAAACAAGACTTACAAAGAAGAGTTGAAAAACATTACTACAGATAATTGTATTTATCGGTTTCGGCGGTTAAAATCGCGGCGTGGGCCTCTATCTCGTTCTGATCTTTGTCCACCTCGAGAGTATTCTGATCGTGCTGGACGGTCTGAACCGCCTCGCTCTCTTGCCTGATTCTGTTTCTTTTCTGCATCTTCTCCAAAAAGCATTGAGAGATTAATTCGTCCTTGATCGTCAACTTCTTTTACCCGTACTTTTACTTTTTGGCCAATCTCAACTACATCTGATGGATCTTTTACATATTCTGTTGACATTTCAGAGACATGGACCATACCCTCTTTGCCTGGTACCAATTCAACAAATGCACCAAAACCGAGTAATCGTTTTACAGTTCCTTCAAATTCTTCTCCCTTTTGAATCTCACGAGTCAATGTCTCAATCCAATTAATCGCTTCTTTTACTCCATTTGGATCTGTCCCTGAAATGGAAACTGTTCCATCATCTGATACATCCACTTCTGCACCAGTTGTTGCAATAATGCTTTTAATTGTTTTTCCTCCTGATCCAATAACTTCTCCAATTTTCTCAACAGGGATCTTGATCGTCTGGATTCGTGGTGCATACTCTGAGAGATCTTTCCGAGGCTCAGGAAGCACTTCAGCCATCTTTGCAAGTATATGTTCACGTGCTGTTTTTGCACCATTGAGTGCATCTTTAATCATTTCAAGTGTTAATCCGTTATTTTTCACATCAAGCTGAATTGCTGTCATCCCATTTACTGTCCCTGCAACTTTAAAATCCATTTCACCAGAAAAATCCTCAAATCCAATAATATCGGTAAGCAGGGTGTATTTATCACCATCAGTTACAATACCCATTGCAATTCCTGCAACTGGAGCGAGAATCGGTACCCCTGCATCCATAAGTGCTAGTGTTGATCCAGAAACTGATGCTTGAGAAGTTGATCCGTTAGATGACATGACTTCTGATACAAGACGAATCACATAAGGAAAATCATTCTCTGAAGGGAGTACTGGCACCAATGCTTTTTCAGCTAACGCACCATGTCCGATTTCTCGTCTGTTCGGAGATCCTACTCTTCCTGTTTCACCTACTGAGTAAGGAGGGAACGAGTAGTGATGAAAATATCGTCGAGTTTCTTCACCTGCCGCGCTTTCAATAATTTGCTCCATTGCAGATGAACCGAGTGTTGCAACTGTTAATACCTGTGTTTGACCTCGTGCGAAAAGAGCTGAACCATGTACTCGAGGAATAAGGCCAACACGGCCACTTATTGGACGTACTTCATCAACTTTTCTGCCATCAGGTCTCTGACCCTTTAAAAGCCGCTCCCGAATTGTTTTTTTAAACACATAATCAAGTGCTTGGAGTATTTTTTTCTTATCCTCAATAGTTTCACTTTCACGCTCAGCTATTTCATCAGCAATCTCACCTAATCCGCTAACATTTTCTTTTTCAACTCCACCTTCAATAAAAGCAAGTACTTTGTCTTTGTATGATTTTTCAACTAATGCAATTACTTCTTGTAGATCTGCATCTTGAGTAAGCTTCACTTTTTCTTCTCCCACCTCAGCAACCAATTCATTAATAAAGGCAATTAACTTTCCGTTCCATTCTTTTGCTACTTTTACTGCTTCAAGCACCGTGTCTTCTGGTACTTGCTTAGCAGCTGCTTCAATCATAACCGTCTTCTCTGCTGTTCCTGATACTACAAGGTCCAGTTCAAGAAATTCGCCTTCAGGACTTCTTGGATTTACTACAATATCTTTTTGTCCGTTTCCGTTTTCTCCTACAATTCCAACTCGAATCGTACCAATCGGCCCATTCCATGGAATTTTAGATGTAGCAAGAGCTGCTGAAGTTGCAATACCTGCAAGTATTTCTGGATCATTTTCTCCATCAACAGATAATACATTAATAATTACTTGAATATCTTTTTTTAATTCTTTTGGAAAAAGAGGGCGAATAGAGCGGTCGATCAGTCTGGCAGTAAGTATTGCATCATCTGTTGGGCGACCTTCACGCTTTACCCATTTACTTCCTTTAATACGGCCACCTGCATACAACCGTTCTACATATTCAACACTAAGAGGAAAATAGTCAAGTGAAGTATCTCGGTCACTCATGACAACCGTTGATAACACCATGGTGTCACCAAGGCGTGCGAGTACTGCTGATGATGCTTGTTCTGCAAGTAATCCTGTCTCGAGAGTTAAAGTTTTACCATTGAGGTCAAACGTCTTTGAGGTTTGTTTCATTTATTTCATTCCCACTTTCTCACCAATTGCTGTTGCTCTTGCCTTGTCTGCCTTGACAAGGAAGTTATAAAGCCTTCTTCGTTTAGAAAGCATATTCAGCAATCCTCTTCTGCTATGTGAATCTTTTTGGTGGATTTTTAGATGATCAGTCAATTTCTGGACTTTATGGGTCAAAAGTGCAATCTGCACTTCAGGACTCCCTGTGTCGCCAGACATGACTGCGTTTTGTTCAATAATTGATTTTTTTTCTTCGGTTGTAAGCGGCATAACTTATGTATTTTACCAAACTAAAGGTCTGATTGCAATCCCGAATACGCATGCAATGAAATACATTGCGTATAAATTACAAATTACAAGCTCCAAATAAATTTTAATTTAAAAATTAGGATTTGTTGTGATTTGGAGTTTATTATTTGGATTTTAATAAATATTTAATTTAAATTAAACATTTACTCTTGTGGTTTTGAACTTTTGAAGACTTTTGGTACGAAC
This sequence comes from uncultured Gammaproteobacteria bacterium, assembly GCA_964448725.1. Lineage (GTDB taxonomy): Bacteria > Patescibacteriota > Microgenomatia > Levybacterales > GWA1-39-11 > JBDHUV01. Next base: position 20,122 of record CAYVAJ010000014.1, read on the forward strand.
CAATCACTTGGAACTTCTTCCTCTTTTTCTTGTACTGATACACCTGAAGAGTCAGGAGCGACTTGTTCTGATTGTCTATCTGAGTTAAAAGTTGTTACCTGAGCTGCAGAGCTTTCTTGCTCTGACACTGTTGCTTCAGATGCCATTTCTTGTTGCTTTTGTGATGGTCCTACTCCCTCAACTGGTTGAGAAACACGAGGTGTATCCTGCTTTACAGAAGATCTTCGCTGTTCTTGACGAGAATCTGACTGTCGGCTATCAGTACGGGTAGATCTCCGGCGTGCATTATGAGCAAGTAAATATGCTGCGCTTGCAAATGCAGCTGATGATGTCTGCTGAGCAGAAAAATTATTGGTTGCATTTACTACTCCATCCATGAGATTTTGTGCAATATCAACATTTACTGGTAACCCAAGTTCACGGATAATTAATGTAACAATTTCTGAAATTGATGAAAATTCATTACCAGCAAGCGTAATTTCGCCAAAATCTTGCTGTGGAACTACAGTATCAAGACGTACGATCTTTACATCACTATCTGAGGCAACAAAACCAGCCATTTCTTCTTGTTTTCTGATTCCAATTGTTATGATAACTGAAGGATTTGATCCTGATTTAATAAAATCTACGTCTCGTTCATTAAATGAGATTCCTTTGTCTTTTGTAGCAAATAGATTAATATTTAAGCGATTACCTTCAATATTATATGAAACTTTCTCTACTTCTCCTTCATGATAAGGGAGTGAGACTACAAGTTTTTTGGTAACACCACCAAAGTTTTTTACTAACTTATCAATTCCAACAAGATTTGAAATCTCAACGAGGGGATCTTTTTTGGAAACAATCTGAACATTTTTACCTGCTTCTTGCAGTGCAAGAAATAATGCAAGTCCTGCTCCTACCTTATCAAGAGTTTGATATTCAGTCACAAGAATGCCGATGCTTGAAGCATCTTGAAGAAGTGCTTTTAGCGTTGATATACGCTGAGAAATAAGTTGGTTATCCATAATAAAACAATGGCTAATATAACCATCTGGAATTATCTATAGGATATTAACATATCACCGGGGCGAAAGTCAACTGGAGTCGTTAATGTTGCGCCACACTCTTGGTTCTTTCCTACCTCTCGTACATCCTCTTTCATTCGTTTTAATGTAGCAATTTTTGACTCCCCTATTATTTGGCCATTTCTTTCAATTCTTACTTTATCCTGTAAGAGTAGTCTTCCTTCATTCACTCTCAGACCCAAAATTTCACCCTGTGTACCTTCAAATGAGGCAATAATTGATGCTTTTCCAAGGATTTTCTCTCTCCCCTCTTCTTGTATCAACGAAGCAGCATCAGCAAGTTCATCGAGTAACTCATAAATAATAGTATATGTACGATAAAATACCCCTTCATTTTCTGCAAGTACTTTTGCATCTTTTGCTATTACTACGTTAAATCCAACCACGATTGCCCCAAAATCTTTTGCCATCAATATATCAGATACTGCAATATCACCTTGTCCTTCAGAAAGGATCGTTACGTCCTCAGGTAATGACTGTTTTATCGCTTCAAGTTCTCCCGCTGTTTGAGTCTTTAAAATGACAGATACCGAGCTTTTTTCTGTTTCAAAGAAAGAGGAAACATCTATTTTTTTGGGTGCAGATACTGCTTCTCTGACAATTGCTTCTTGTTCTTGTTGAGTAGTGAAGAGAAGTGATCCTGCAGGAAGCACTTCAGTAAGACCAATTATTTCAACTGCCTCACCGGCTACAGCCTGTTTTATTGGTGACAACTTTGTATCAAATAGTGCTTTTGCCTTTCCAACCTCTTTTTCAAAACGGAATAATTTCTCGCCTGTTCTAAGTGTTCCTTGTTTTATAACTAAACTTGCAATCACTCCGCGGCGCTTATCAAGAAGTGATTCTATAACTACTCCAAAAAATGGTTTTTGTGCATCTTTTTGTATACCTGATAAATCATAGACAAGAATAATCAGATCAAGCAATTCACTTATATTTTGACCAGTTTTTGATGATACTCCAAGAAATGGTACATCTCCGCCAAGTCCTTCAAGCAATATCCCTTCCTTTGCAACCTGCTGTTTTGCCCGCTCAATATTGGCTCCCTCTGCATCAATTTTAGTAAATACAACAATAAAAGGAATCTTTGCTTCTTTAATCTTTTCGATTGATTCACGTGTTTGTGGCATTACCCCATCATCAGCAGCAACAATAAGTAGCACAATATCTGCGGCACTTACTCCTTGTGAGCGCATACTCGCAAATGCTTCATGACCAGGCGTATCGATAAAGGTCATTCTTCTTTTATTACTTTCATGCTCAACTTCAATTGAAGATGCACCAATTTTTTGAGTAATACCACCACGTTCACCTGCAGCAATATCACTTTGACGAATTCGATCGAGTAATGAGGTTTTTCCATGGTCCACATGACCAAGAACAGAGACTACAGGAGAATAGACTGAAATTGTTGATTCTGTTTGCTTTTCCATAAATTAAGAGTTACTGATAGTACGTTTCTCATACTAATTTACCTCATCTGACACTATATTTTCTTCTTCTGCTGATTCAACATCTGCTACAGGAGCAGCTTCATTTTCAAATCCTTCAACTTCTATATTATACCCTGATAATTTTGATGCAAGACGAACATTTTGTCCTTCACGGCCAATTACTAATGGCAATTCCTCTCGTGGAGCTTTTACTTTTGCAATTTTTTCTTCTTCTGATATCTCTACAGTAAGGTCCTTTGCAGGAGATAATGCATTCATAATAAATCGTGCTGGATCGGGATTCCATTGAATAACATCAATTTTTTCCAGACCATCAATTGCATCAATAACAGCTTGAATGCGAACTCCTTTTTGTCCAACACAACTTCCGACAGGATCAATACCAGATTGTTCAGAGTACACTGCTACTTTTGCTCGGCTACCTGGCTCACGCACAACTTTTTTAATAATTACACTTCCTGATGCAACTTCTGGAACTTCTCGGCGGAATAATCCTTCAATCAATCCAGGATGATTTCGGGATACGATTACTTCCCGTCCACGTTCTTCACTAATCTCAACAATATACACCGGCATTTTCTTATTGAGAAAATATGATTCATTAGGAATTTTTTGATTTGGAGGAATCATTGCTTCTGCTTTTCCAATATCGACTACAATCGTTGGACCCTGAAAGCGTAAAATCATACCGTTTACGACAGTACCAACCCGCTTGGTATATTCACCGATAATAGCATCTTTTTCTTTTTCTCGAATTTTTTGTAAGAGAACCTGTTTTGCAGTTTGTGCAGCAATGCGGCCAAATCCTGGAGGAGTAATATCTTTGCCATTCTCTAAAATTCTTGTCTCACCAGTTTTTTCATCAAGGTCAACAGTAAATCGTTCTTCTTCATCCTCTTCTGCTTCCTCAACAGGATGATCCTTTTTATATGCAGCAAGAATTGCATTTTTAATAGTATCTAACACTACTTCAGGATCTACTCCTCGTTCGGAAGCAACTTGATTCAGTGCTAATGTAAATTCACTTCGTTGTATAACAGCCATATATATAGTCCTTTAAAAAATATGGTGGGCAAATCCCACCACATCAATCTCGTCTATTGTACAGACAAAGGGAAAGTAAGTCAATATGATACGCAGGAGAAAACCCCCTTTTTTATCTGGTACTCATAGTTTGTCCAGAATTTAATAAAGGAATTATGAGGAGAATTTAATGGTATTTTCAGCGTATTTTTTAAAATTATTAAGAATCGCCTGCCAACCATTTCGCTGCATTTCCTCAGAGTTCTCACTTTCCAGATCAAATGTCTGTAAAACTTTTACACCTTCGGGTACTTCTAAGAACTCAATCTTTACATGTCTGTCATCAGACATATCATATTCTATAAGTTCATGTTCTTTTACAGCCGTATATACACCACCGAAATCAAATCCTTCGCGTTCTTGCCCTGAGCCTGCCGAAAGGTCCTTTGCCTGCATTCGGGTTTTGAATACACCTCCTGTACGCAGATCATTCTCTGCATTCAAAGCTTCCCAATCATCAGATGCAAAAGCCCAGCGAGTTATATGTTTCGGCTCATTCCAATACTCCCACACTTTTGCTATCGGAGCATTCACAGTTGCTTGTACGGTAATATTTTTCTTATTTTCATTCATATGCTTTTTCTAGATCAGCAATAATTATTTTCTTCATTGGCATAAAAGCTTCAGTAACCCGCCTGCGTTGTTCTGGTGTTCCATTTCTCAACATCTCAGTTAAAACTTTGGGAGTAATTTGCCACGAAAGACCATATTTATCTTGCAACCAACCGCATTGTTCAGCTTCTGGAACAGATGATAGTTTCCCCCAATAATAATCAATCTCCTCCTGTGTGCTGCACTCAACCATAAAAGATACTGATGGATTAAAATGAAATTCCGGCCCTGCATTAATTGCAATAAAGTGAGTTCCTAACAGTTCAAACTCAATAGTTAATACATCTCCTTCTTTGTGCTTTGTAATCTCTTCTCCTACCTCTGTGTAATAATCGGTATTGAGGATTTTTGCGTCTTTAAAGACAGATGCATAAAACTCTACAGCCTCTTTTGCATTATTGTTAAACCAAAGATTCGGGATAATTTGTTGTGCCATATTATTAATAGATCACCTTGATTTATTCTTCACTATCCAATCAGTATAGTATCTAACTCTGAATAACTAGATAAAACAATTCTATATTAATAATTAATACATATTTTTAAGAATATTGTAAAGTCGTTGTATGTAACGAAACTATGTGAGTGGATTATATTACATGTGATTCATCCATATTTTTTTAATAGGTAATGTGCCACTACCAAGAATTGAAATGAGAATATGTGTGATTTGATTGAATGAATATACAGATACCTAATTTAAACGATTAAATCATTTTCTGACTTTAGGATCACTGCGTCTGCTAATAACCTTTGTAGCACAGCAACAAAGATCGCGATTACACTCGAAACAAATACAAATATAAATCCCCATGTTATTATAAAAGTTACGTCCTCGCCAGGATATACACTTCTTATCATACTAATCCCCGCAATTACTCCGACAATAATCAAAGCACTAAATAGAATTGCACAGATTTTTATGTACTGCAAAGCCTTGATAGATCTCTTTGAAAAAGCCTTATTCTTATCAATGTAATGTAAAAGTTTGAGAGTTTGATATAACGCAACGAAAAAGGGAATAGTCAATATATACGCACCTACTAAAAAGGAGTAAATGAGATAGATATCAGCCAAGCTTTCTACAGATTCTTCACGAGCAAGTTCAGGGAGTAAAATAAGACATACAGCCAATGCTGCAATACCGATGAGCAAAACAACTCCCCTTGCAAAAAGTGTTAATCTTTTCATAGAGATTCCTCCTCTTTAAACTCCAGAATATCTCCTGGCTGACAATCTAATGCTTTACAAATCGCCTCTAAAGTTGAAAAACGAATCGCTTTTGCCTTTCCATTCTTCAGAATAGAAAGATTAGCCATAGTTATACCAACTTTTTCTGTAAGTTCAGTGACACTCATTTTTCTTTTTGCCAGCATCACATCTATATTGATTATTATTGCCATAATTGCACCTCAAACTGTTAAATCATTTTCTGATTTCATCTCTATAACGTTCTCTAGAAGACTCTGAAATACTGCTGAAGCAGTTGCAACAACAAGTGAAGCAAAAATAATAATAAATCCAATGGCGGCTACTCCTGGTGCATCATCTTTTTCTGCTACGTAGAAGATGTATGGCATACCTGCCGTATATAATGCACTGATTATAAATGCACAATATTTTATATATTTTAGTGCCATAACAGATACTGTTGAAAAAACCTTATTCTTATCAATGTAACCTAATAACTTTAAACCCTGATAGAGTGCAATAAAAAATGGTATTGCTGGTATATACATACCTACCAGTATGGGACGATAGGCTCCAACCTCATCAGATCTAATCCCTGCAGGTAACACAAAAACACATAAGGCAAACACGAGAATGCCAAGAAGTACGATAACGGCTTTTAAAATGAATGTAGAACCTCGATTCATAAATGATTTAACCTAAATATAGTATCACAATATTTATCGTTTTTCAATATATTATTATTGATATTCATACAATTATACATATAAATAACTGGATATAATATCCGATTTCTACTTGAAGTAACATTAGTTGACCACGGTTCGATCAAGGCTAAAAGTTTATGCTAATATTACAGTATGATTACAGACAAACAAAGGCTTTGGTTAGATCATTTATCAACTTCTAACAAAACAATAATATCTCCTTTCAATCCTAAAGTTAAGGATGATTTTCTAGAACTTAAAAGAGAAATACAAGAAACATTAGGTAATGATGTTTCAATAACCTTAAGAGGATCAAGTAGTTTAGAAATATCCGGAAAAGGTGAACTAGATATATATATACCAGTAGATCCTAAGGAATTTGAAATGATCTTTAAAAAATTGGTGATCGCATATGGAGAGCCAAAAAGCCATTATCAAAATGAGCGTGCAAGGTTTAACATAAAGACCAGAAATTCAAAAGCAGAAGTATTTCTAATTAATAAAGATTCAGAGGGCTGGAAACAGATGAATATATTTGAAAAATGGTTGAAGAATCACCCAGAAGATTTAAAGAAATATGAAGAATTGAAATTAAAATTAGTTGGTAGAAATTCTAAGGATTACTATACGGAAAAAATGATTTTTTTTAATTCAATTATTGATAAAGCTACAAAAGAATAAAGTTCATATACTTGCCATACCCTAAATAGCTGGTATTCTTGAATACTTACCCTTTATTCATACCGTAATGCGTCAATAGGGGAGAGTTGTGCTGCGCGTCTGGCTGGATAGAGTCCGAAGACTACTCCTACAATTGTTGAAACTCCTACTGCTAAAATAACAGCAGGAATACTGATAACAAATGGAATACCAGCAATCATCGAGATGAGATACGCTCCGCTGATGCCTAAAATAATGCCTACTATACCACCTGAGAGCGTCATTATTACTGCTTCAATGAGAAACTGTGTAAGTATATCTTTCTCCTTTGCACCAATTGCTTTTAAAAGGCCGATCTCGCGCGTACGCTCGGTAACTGATACCAACATAATATTCATTACTCCAACTCCACCAACAACGAGTGAAATACCAGAAATTGCTGCAATCATTGCGGTTAAAAGGCCAGTGATTGTCTGTACTGTGTTTAAAATATCCTGCGCACTTTGTATCTGAAAATCATCTTCTTCTCCTTCCTCTATTCCATGTTGATCACGCAACACTACTGCGACATCTTCAATAGTCTGATTAATTTGATTAGTATCATGAACACTGATATCGATCTCTTGTATGCGCTCCTGTCCAACAATTTCATTAAAGACTACTGTAATTGGAGCATATATTGCGTCATTCAGTACTCCTCCTGCCAAAGCACTTGATGACTCTGCAACTCCAATAACCCGAAAAGGAATATTATCAATCCTGATTCTCTCACCAACAGGATCCGTATCTTCCCCAAAAAAATTTATTGCTGTATCAATACCAAGTACCGCTACTCGCTCTCCCCCCGTCTCACTTTCTTCTGTAAGAAATTCACCATACAGAATATCAGGACGAAGAATATCCACTAATTCATGAGTAGAACCATAGATCATAATTGAGTCTTTTTCACCATTTGCGGTAACAATACTGGTTGAGACAGCAACAGGAACAACCTTGTTAATATTAGAAAGCGAGGTGTCGTTTTTTATTGCTTTTACATCATCAAGAGTGAGTGTGTTTGATCCTGCAAATGTACTCAATGTATCTTGCCCCGGAGCAATCTGAAAGTAGTCAGTACCAAAACTGGTAAGTTCATCTGTGACAAACGCTACTGCTCCCTGCCCAATTGAAACAATAAGAATAACTGAAGTAATTCCAATAATAATTCCCAGCATAGTAAGCGAGGTCCGCAATATATTGCTTTTCAATGCTTGTATTGATGCTTGTATCAGTTCTCGGTAATCCATAATTATTTTATGCTGAGCTTATCTAGTCTGTTTTGTTTCATCAGACACGATCTTACCATCAACAATTCTGATTATTCGCTTTGCATATTTTGCAATATCTTCTTCATGAGTAATGATCACAATTGTTTTTCCACTTTCATTAAGACTTTCAAAATAATTCATAATTTCAATTGATGTTTTGGTATCAAGATTACCAGTTGGTTCATCAGCAAGTATAATAGGAGGATTCATAACGATTGCTCTGGCAATGGCAACACGCTGTATCTGTCCTCCAGATATATGATTTGAAAGATTATGTGCTTTATCTGCAATCCCAACAAGCTCTAATGCTTCCATTGCACGCTGTGTTCTCTGAGCTTGAGGAATTCCAGCATACATCATTGGACGTTCTACATTCTTAAGCACTGTAGTACGGGATAGCAGATTAAATGATTGGAATACAAATCCTATATCTTTATTTCGTACATCTGATAGTTGATCATTTGTATAACTGGCAATATCTTTTCCATCTAATAGATATGTACCATTGCTTGGATTATCAAGCGCACCAATGATATGCATAGTTGATGACTTGCCACTCCCAGAAGGTCCCATAATTGCGACAAATTCTCCTCTATTAATAGAAAATGTAATTCCATTCAATGCCTGATAATACTTACCATCAGCAAGAGGATATTGTTTCGTGACATTTTTCAGTTGGATAAGCGGAAAGTTGCGTGCCATGATTATTAAAAAAGGCCTGGTCTTTTTATCTGATCGTTTGGAAGAGAAACTATTATTTCTTGGTTCTCGACAATTCCTTTTGTGATTTCTGTTCGTTCCTCTCCCTTTATACCAATCTCAACCGGGATATATTCCATTTCTTTTGTTTCAGCGTTCACAATCCGAACAGCTCTCCCTCCTTTATATGGTTTAACCGCGCTATTTGGAACTGATAATACATTGACCTTTTTATCAACTTCAATATCAACATTGGCTGTCATTCCTGGTTTAATATTGGGATCAGGATTGGTAATCGTGACGAGTACTGTATATGTAATTATTCCTTGTGTGTTTGTTCCTACTGTGTCTACGTGTTCTACTCTGCCCACAAACTCTTTTCCGGAAAATGCATCAAGTGTTATCTCTGCACGTTGTCCAGGAGAAACTTTAGGAATATCAACTTCATTGAGAGTTATTTTAATTGCATATTTATCTAAATTGGCAATAGTAAGTACTGGAGGAACAGGAGTAGCTGTCAGTGAAGCAGTTGCTACAGATGCGCCTGCCGCAACCATATCTCCCACTGAAGATGATAAATTAGTAATAGTCCCAGCAGAAGGTGCGGTAACGACTACATCATTTGTTGCCTGAAATGCAAGGAGAGCTGATGCAACTTGTGCATTTGCTGCCTCTATTGCTGCGTCTGACTCAAGTGTTTTTTTCTCAAGTGCTCTGAAATTTTTCTCTGCTTGCACTACTGCGGTATCGATACTTTCTTTTTCAAGCTGCGTATAATCTTTTCCGGTTGCAGGATTCACTGAGTTATTATTTTTATATTCAAGTGTATTGCGAACATCAAGGAGTGCTTGCTGTGCTTGCCACATTTGTGCATCAGAGGCGAGCTTACTCTGATTGGCAGTATTTAAGCTATTGAGCGCACTTTGATAATTTGCATATGCTGCTGCCTTCTCCTGTTCTGTTGCAGTACTACGGACCTTAAACAAATTCTCACCAACTGCCACCACGCTTTCATTATCAACATATATTTCTTCAATAACTCCGGTTGTTGTCGAATAGACATCAGCACGACCTGCAGTATCCACATTTCCTGTTTCAGATACTTTTTCTACAATTGTTTCGCGCTTTGCCTGCTGTGTAATATAAGATGGCTGAGCTGTCTGTAGTTGTGACATAATTACAAACAGTAAAGAGAAAATACCGAGAAGTACGAGAATCTTATTACGCTTTCTGGTAGTACGAAACCAACGAAATGGTCTTTTAAGAATTATCACCTTTTTTTTCATAAAAATAGCCTCCATAGTGTACCATATGCATATCATGATCTCTATAAGAAAACATAAATTACCATGGTTAATTATCTTAATGCTATTCAAAAAAATTTAAATTAAATATGCTTGTTTGTAAGAAAATCACGTATTATTAACTACTCTATTGACAAGATATTTTGGGGGTGATATTATCACAAGCATTCACTGCCCTGAAGAAATTCGGGGCTTTTTTATTGATAATTTCTGTTTATATGGATAACAAGAAAATTACTATTACCATTCCTACACTTTCACTGAGCGGGGCAAGCAAAGATTTACAAAATTCATACATGAATCTTAAACAAAAAATTCATAATTTCGCCATACTCTTTACTGAGACTCAGGCAACTATCATTGATAGAAGCCGAAAAAAAGTATCAAATTTTATGAATACAGTTAATAACGGCTTTAAACGAAGCAGGAAAAAGTTGCTCATGTCAATTTTTCCAATCTTGCTTATCCTACTTCTTGTGGGTACTGGCTTTTATATTCTACGAACAACTACAAAAGGTGAAGTACAAGGTTCAAATCAGAACAATCCGATTGCTATTGCTGATGCAAAAAAGACAAAAAGTATTAACAAAACTTTCACATTTCCCTTACTCGATGCAAAAGGTGAAGAACAAGGTTCATTTAACTACATAATAGAATCAGCAGAGATCCGAGATGAGATTGTTGTACAAGGAAAGAAAGCTTCTGCAGTAAAAGGACGAACATTTCTAATCGTTAATTTAAAACTCACCAACGATCTTGAACAAGGACTGCAAATTACGAGCCGTGACTACATCCGATTATCCGTAAATGGAAACACAAAAGAACTATTAGCACCAGACATTCATAATGATCCAGTGGAAGTACAAGCAATTTCTGTAAAACCTACACGAGTTGGATTTGCGATTAATGATACTGATAAAGAACATACATTGATCATCGGTGAGATAAACGGAGAAAAAGAACAGATTAGATTACAATTCTAATTCTTTCAATTACGATATTATAAATACGTATGGACTATTCAACAAAGAGAATATCCTCACAACTAATCGAAGAGATTACTTCGGCACTACAAAGTGTAAACTTTGGAAGCATTGAAATTTATGTCTCCAATAGTAATGTCACGCAAATCACTACCCGAACAATTAAAAAAACACCTTCATCATCTGAAAAAAAAACAAAAAAGAAGAACCAGCAACCAAACGGACATGGAAAAACAAAAAAATATTTAGTTAGTAACTTAGTGAATTTTAACAGTGAGCAATCATAAAGATTTGTTACTTTTTTCTCTATTGACAAGATAGAAACATTTAGATTATAGTAACAAACAATTAACAACTTTCTTACATATTTTTTAAACAAAGAGTTTAAGATTTATTAGGATAATAATATTAAGAAGCTGACCGCAAACGGAGGCTTCTCTATCTAATTCGCATGAAGCGGAATTAGGTCGAGGAGTCTCCGTTTTTTTTGTTTTAACCCTTTGGGTTGGAACATAAAACCGGAACATTCAGAAGTGCATCCCACGTAGAAGTACGTACGGGAAATTCTGTCGAAAAGGAGGTGAAATAATAATGACAAAACTTAAAAAACAACTTTTTTCAGTATTTACAGCAGGTGCTTTATTATTAAACACCTCTGGAATGGCAATCGCAGGTACAACAGAAATCTCAATTGACGGAAACGCAAGAGACTCTGTAAACGTTGCCAATATTGAATCGAGCAACAATACCGTAGTTAACCAGGATAATAACGCAAGAATCAACAATAATGTCGACGTTAACGCAAATACTGGTAATAACAACGCAAACGATAACCGAGGAGACGTAACTGTTAACTCCGGCTCTGTCGACTCAGACGTTGAAGTTACTAATATAGCTAACGTAAATGATGCAGTTGTCACACCTTGCGCAGGCTGTGGACAAGATACCACAGTAAGCATCTTAGATAACTCACGGGATTCTGTAAACATTGTAGATCTTGACCAGGAAAACAGGACAAGAGTTTCTCAAAATAACCGTGCTTTCATTGACAATAACGTTGATGTAGACGCAGACACTGGAGATAATCGTGCAAACGATAACCGAGGAGACGTAACTGTTAACTCAGGAAACGTCGACTCATCTG
>CAYVAJ010000015.1:0-27029 GCA_964448725.1 uncultured Gammaproteobacteria bacterium
ACTTTACAAACTTTATAACTAAAACGACTTTATGAACTTTACAAACTTTATAACTAAAACGACTTTATGAACTTTACAAACTTTAATCCTTACCCCTTATCCCATGCTCTAAAATTTGCCCCTGCAAATTATTCTGGTTATAATCGATTCGTATGGATTTTCATCAACCTATCCCTGTCTCCGTCTTTATCCAAGTTCTCAATACTCAATTACAAAATCTTCACGCAAAAATATTTGGAGAAGTTTCTGGTTTGAAAAAGGCTTCAAGCGGACATGTCTATTTTGAGCTTAAGGATTCTGAAGGAACAATCAGCTGTATAGTCTGGAGATCTAAGTATCAAATATCAGGAGTAGAATTGGAAGAAGGGATGCAGATAGTAGCATCTGGAAAACCGAGCGTTTACGCGCCGAACGGAAGACTGAGTTTTGTAGCAGATACTATTGAGTATGCAGGAGAAGGTGCACTGAAAAAAGCATATGATTTGCTGCGTAAAAAATTGGAGACAGAGGGTCTTTTTGCACAGGAGAAAAAAAGAGTGTTGCCAAAATATCTCAAAAAGATAGGTGTCATCACGTCAAAGCATGGCGCAGTTATTCATGATTTTGAAAATAACTTAGGGCAGTGGGGATTTCAAATAAAATTTGTTGATTCACGGGTAGAGGGTAAAGAAGCGGTACACGATCTGTTATCTGCCCTCTATACTATGCGAAAGCAGGATATTGATGCGCTCGTTATTATGCGTGGTGGAGGATCGCGTGAATCTTTGGCTGCTTTTGATACAGAAGCACTAGTTCGGGCAGTTGCTGATTTTCCGGTTCCGGTTGTTGCGGGTATTGGACATCATGAGGATGTGCCATTGACAGTCCTTGCAGCAGATATTGCTGTCTCTACACCGACCGCAGCAGCTCATGTCTTTAATACATCATGGGAAGAGCTTGTATACTTGATTGAAAATTACGAGGATCGGATCATACAGCAGTTCGCGCATCGGCTTAGTTCTGTAAATCAATACATGCAGTCGTATACGTCAGGATTAATTCGGCTTTTTGAACAACAGTATAAAAATATCTATACAAAACTCGAGAACTATGAAAAAATTATTGCCAGCAATAATCCGGAGCGCCAACTAAAACTAGGGTATAGTATCGTTCGAAAAGACGGACAAATAGTGCGGAGCATAAAAAATGTTACAATAGGAGACACAATAGAGACACAAGTTGCCGATGGTACACTAACGTCAACAGTAAGTTAAAAATAACTATGAGTAGTAGTAATGTAGATGAAAAATTAAAAAGACTTGCAGAAATTGCTGAGTGGTTCGACACTCAGGAAGAAGTCGATGTGGAAGAGGGTCTCACCCGCGTCAAAGAAGCAGCAACGCTTATTGCTGAGAGCAAAGTAAGGTTGAAAGAAATTGAAAATGAATTTGAAGAAATCAAAAAAGAAATAGATCCTTCACTTGAAAAAGAAGAGCTGGTTATTGATACAAATGAAACTACTAAAATTGAAGTAACAACAGACGAAACCTCTAACGAAATCCCGTTTTAACTAAAATCGAGATAATATCTCAAATTTCTTAATCCTTTTCATATAATTCCTCATCTAGTTTGACAATATAAGCCTATAATATTATAATTAAGGTCTTATTCTGATTCGGAGAGGGGCTGTTAATGTCACATGCTCGAAGAGACAGGTTTTGGGAGACTTGGTCTGAGGAAGATTTCAAGTTTACAGACGGTCTTGTCGGTGCAGCCCAGGAGGAGCTTGCGGTAGTAAGTAGTAGATCTCTAAACAGTGAATTTAGAGAACGAGCCTCTCGGGTTGAGTTACTCCTGAGAGCAGCAAGTATGATGATGCGTCCTGATTGGGATGATCACGCTAACTATGTCAAGAATAAGGTTGAGATCGCACTCGGCAGTGCATTTGGGATGGAGATCGTCTATCGACAAGACTCGTTTAGAGAGTTTGAAGTCGATGACGAGTAGCGGCAAGTATGGGGCATCTTCGGATGCCCCTTTTATCTGTGAACCGAGAACTAATAACAGTGAACACTTTTTCCTCCCTTCGTTGTATCTTCTTACAATTCGAGGTATAATTCCATTACCTAAGATAGGACAATTACATGGCAAAGAATACATCTGCAAATATCGGATTTGAAACAAAACTGTGGGCTGCAGCGGACAAGCTTCGTGGACACATGGATTCTGCCGAGTATAAACATGTTGTCCTAGGGCTCATCTTCCTTAAATATATCTCCGATTCTTTTGAAGAAACGTATCAGTCAATTAAGAATGATCCAGAAGCATTTGAAGGAGAATGGGAGGACAAAGACGCATACAAGGCTAGAAATGTATTCTGGGTTCCAGAGAATGCGAGATGGAATTTCCTCAAGGAGAATGCTAAGAAACCTGAAATAGGTAAAATCATTGATGATGCAATGATAGCAATTGAGAAAGAAAATCCTACTCTTAAGGGTGTACTCCCAAAAAGATATGCTAGACCAGATCTTAACAAGCAAAGACTTGGTGAAATTGTCGATATTTTTAGCTCACTTGGACTTGGAGACAAAGAGTCAAAGTCAAAAGATATTCTTGGACGTGTATATGAGTATTTTATTGGTAGATTTGCCAGTGCAGAAGGAAAAGGTGGCGGAGAGTTCTACACTCCAGCGTCTGTTGTAAAACTTCTTGTTGAAATGATACAGCCATATCAGGGCAGAGTATATGATCCTTGCTGTGGTAGTGGTGGTATGTTTGTACAGAGCGAAAAATTTGTTGAAGAGCATGGTGGAAAAGTTGGAGATATTTCAGTGTATGGACAGGAAAGTAATGCTACTACTTGGAGACTTGCCAAAATGAATCTTGCCATTCGTGGTATTGAAGGAAATTTAGGTGAATCTGAAGGAGATAGTTTTCATAATGATCTTCACAAAGACTTAAAGGCAGATTTTATTCTTGCCAATCCTCCCTTTAATATGAGCGACTGGGGTGGTGAAAGACTCAAAGATGATATCCGCTGGAAATATGGTGTGCCTCCAACTGGCAACGCCAACTATGCCTGGATTCAGCATTTCATCCATCACTTATCGCCTACTGGAATTGCAGGATTTGTCATGGCTAATGGCGCTCTTTCATCAAATACTTCAAATGAAGGCGTCATAAGAGAAACAATCATAAAGGCAGGACTCGTAGACTGCATTGTGGCGCTTCCAGACAGACTTTTTTATACAACAGGCATTCCAGCTTCTCTATGGTTCGTCTCACGAGACAGACACAATCATAAATTCCGAGACAGGCATAATGAAATTCTTTTCATAGATGCTCGCAATATGGGAACGATGATAGACAGACGTCATAGAGAGCTTTCTGACGAGGAATTGCTAAAGATTTCAGACACTTATCACAACTGGCGAAATAAAGATGGCAATTACGAAGACGTCAAAGGATTCTGCAAATCTGCAAATCTTGAAGAAGTAGAAAAGAATAGTTTTGTTCTCACTCCTGGAAGATACGTAGGAACAGATTTTGTAGCAGAAGATGATGAAGTCTTTGAAGAAAAAATGCAGAGACTGACAAGTGAATTATCAGCACAGTTCAAAGAGTCAAAAGAGCTTGAAGAAAAAATTAAAGAAAATCTCAAAAAAATTGGTTACGAAATATGACAAAAATTCCATTTACTCAACCAGAATTCGAATTGTCAGGTTTCAACTGTCCATTCTGCAGTGCTTTTTCAAAACAAAGCTGGAATGGAGCAAAGACATTTGGGGGTCACTTTTTAGAAAATACACAAGTCTGTTTTTGCGCTAGATGTGATAAGTACTCCATCTGGCATGAAGAGAAGATGATATATCCTGAATTCTCTGGAGTAGAACCACCTAATGATGATCTTAATCAAGATATTATTCAAGACTATAACGAAGCAGTTTCGATCTTGCAAAAATCTCCAAGAGGCTCAGCAGCATTGCTCAGATTAGCTATCCAAAAGCTTTGCATTCAACTTGGTCAAAAAGGAAAAGATCTTAACACCGACATTGCAAATTTAGTAAAAAATGGACTTCCTTCAAGAGTTCAGCAATCGCTGGATTCACTTCGTGTCATTGGTAATGAGTCCGTACATCCCGGTGAATTGGATATGAGAGATGATGTTGAAACCGCATCTGCGCTTTTTAAGTTAGTAAATTTCATATCTGAAAAAATGATTACTGAACCAAAAGAAATCGATACAATTTATGACAAGATTCCTGTAAGCAAAAAGGCCGCTATACAAAAACGAGATAACATAAAAATAGATGACAAGTAAAACATTCAAACATACAGAAATTGGTGGATTACCTGAAGGATGGATGGTTAGATCAGCTTCAAGTGTAGTTGAAATTATAAGTGGTGGCACTCCAAAAACTTCAGTAAATGACTATTGGAATGGAAGTATTCCGTGGTTATCAGTGGTCGATTTCAATAATGGTCAGAAAAAAGTCTATGAAACTGAGAAAACTATCACAGAACTTGGTCTAAAGAACTCCAGCACGAATGTTCTTAAAAGAGGAATGCTTATTATTTCAGCTAGAGGAACTGTTGGAGCTATAGCGCAACTTGGAAAAGATATGGCTTTTAATCAATCGTGTTACGGACTGGATGCTAAAAACGACATATCCTCAAATGACTTTTTGTACTATGCATTGAAAAGTAGGATTGATTCTATAAGACAAAAGTCTCATGGATCAGTATTTTCAACAATTACAAGGAATACATTTGACGATATTTACTTGCCTGTTCCGCCAGAAAGAGAACAACAACAAATTGCCTCTATTCTCTCTTCCCTAGATGACAAGATTGAATTGAACCGCAAGATGAATAAGACGCTTGAGGAAATAGGCAAGGCATTGTTTAAAAGATGGTTTGTGGATTTTGAATTTCCAAATGAAAATGGCGAGCCATACAAATCCAGCGGTGGTGAGATGGTAGATAGTGAAATTGGCGAGATGCCTAAGGGATATCAAATCAAATCACTGGATCAAATTGCAGAGTATCTAAATGGTGTTGCATGTCAGAAATATCCACCACTAAATGATATAGATTCTTTGCCTGTTATCAAAATTGCTGAATTAAAGGGTGGGTTTAGCGAGAATTCAAATCGCGCAAGTTCCAAAGTGGATGAAAAATATCATATCAAAAGTGGAGATGTTTTGTTTTCATGGAGTGGAAGTTTGGAAGTGTGTTTGTGGCCATATGGTGAAGGAATTCTAAATCAACACTTATTTAAGGTTTCTTCAGAATACTATCCAAAATGGTTTTATTATTTCTGGACACTTGAGCATTTATCTCACTTTAGAATCATAGCCGCCTCAAAAGCTACAACAATGGGACATATTCAAAGAAAGCATTTGAGCGACGCACTAACAGTTGTTCCTACTGAAGATATATTAATAAGACTTTCACCTATCATCGAAGAAATACTTGAAAAAATCATTGTTAATAATAAAGAAATTATGAATCTATCAAATGTTAGAGATTCAATATTGCCAAGACTTATGAGTGGAAAAATAAGAGTATGAGACACCAAGTAATATTCGATACTAACTCTGTCAGAAGTGCGGAATCATTTTCCGATTTTTTAGGTGGACGTTCCGAACTAGAACGCTTCATGAAATTAGCGGAGATTATTATTCCTGATCTTGTATTGGAAGAAATTAAATGTCAAAAGAAAAAACAATTGCATTCAAAGAAGGATTCGTTCCTGTCAAATCCATTTCACTATCTCCTTGATCTTAATAGAGAGACAACGGAAGGATTTGATATGGACGGATGGATTGAAGAACTACTAAAGACTGAAAAAATACCTCATAAAATTATTTCACTTACAAAAAATAAATCTGAAATCCTTGAAACAATGAAGAGGTTATGTTTAACAGGAACAGCGCCATTTGAGGAAGGTTCTGATAAAGGTTTCAAAGATGCATATATTTATTTTACTATTCTTGAATACATAAATTCATTAAGTGATGAGGATGTATTTGTTGTTACCAAAGATGAGCGATTAAGACTAGCTCTTCAAAAACATAGAGGCATAAGAATTGTTAAAGATTATGACGAATTTGAAAGCTACAACTCAGATTACTTCAAGAACGAATATTTCATTGGCAGATTAACAGAAGTAGTAGACGGTGATATTGACGAAAATTGTATCGTGAATATTTCATTGAATGTTGATGAAAATTGGATTCTTAGAATTGAAATCGATGGAAAAACCTATTTGGTAGAGGTAGATTTTCGATCCAAGGAAATTCTTTCATTTACCAATGAAGACTTTAATGATGATATTGGTGGATTAGTTGTATCTGGCAGTTTTTCATCTACTCATGCATACATTGCCTCTCTAAAAGATAAGACGAATTATTTCTCTGAGGATGATGTTTATAAAATTTTATTAGCAGCCATTCAAAATGAGCAAATATACTGGATTAGCACAGATGATGATGTAAAAAGTTTCATTAAGCAACTATATCTTGCAAAATCAAATATTCTGAACGAGGAAGAGCAAAAAGAGTTTAAAGAAAAATTTGGAGATCATGAATAAATACACAGAAACAGATTTAGAATTGGCGACTTTAGAATGGCTTGAGGAATTAGGCTACTCTGTTGTCGGAGGGCCTGAGATTGCACCGCCACCTGATGGAGAAAGACCTGAACGCAAGAATTATTCTGATGTTATCTTGGAAGAAAGATTGTGGAATGCGATTGAAAAATTAAATCCAGATATTCCAATGGATGCAAAAGAGGAGGCTTTTAAGAAAGTACTGCAGGTTGCTTTCTTAACTCCGAGTCTCATTCTCAATAACAAAATATTCCACACATTTTTACGTGATGGTGTGGATGTAGAGTATATGCGAGGTGACGGGACTGTAGCAGGAGATAAAGTAAAACTGATAGATTTTCAAAATATCGCTGCAAATGACTTTTTGGCTGTTAATCAATATACGGTCATTGAACAAAATAATAATCGGAGACCAGATGTAGTTATTTTTATCAATGGATTACCAATAGCGGTTATAGAGCTGAAAAATCCTGGAGATGAAAAAGCAACTGTCAGAGGGGCATTTAATCAAATTCAAACATACAAACAAGATATACCAACATTATTTGTATATAACGAACTATGTATTATCAGTGATGGAAATGAGGCACGAGTTGGAACTTTGTCAGCAAGTCTTGAATGGTTTACGAGATGGAGGACTATTGACGGAGAAGAAATTGCTCCTAATTCTATACCGCAATTGGAAGTAATGCTGAAAGGAATTTTTGATAAATCACGTCTGTTAGATTTTCTTGCTAACTTTATACTCTTTGAGACAGATGGTGAAAAAACTATAAAAATTGCAGCTGCGTATCATCAGTATTTTGCAACCAATAAAGCAATTGAAAGTACAATACATGCAACACAGGATAAAGGAGACAGAAGAGCTGGTGTAGTTTGGCATACTCAAGGTTCTGGAAAAAGTCTCACAATGACTTTTTATGCAGGAAAGATTATACAGGAACTGAATAATCCAACCCTTGTAGTTCTTACAGATAGAAACGATTTAGATAATCAATTATTTGGAACGTTTTCTAAATCTTCTGATCTTCTTCGTCAGACACCAAAACAAGCAAATGATAGAGGTGAGTTACAAGAGTATTTGAAAGTTGCATCAGGGGGAGTAGTCTTTACGACAATTCAAAAGTTTTTACCAGAACGAGGAAAAAAGGAATACCCACAGTTATCAGATAGAAAAAATATTGTGGTTATTGCTGATGAGGCACATAGGAGTCAATATGCATTTATTAAAGGATTCGCAAGACATATGAGAGACGCTCTTCCGAACGCTTCGTTTATTGGTTTTACAGGTACTCCGGTTGAATTAACAGATAGAAATACAAGAGCTGTATTTGGTGAGTATGTTGATGTATATGATGTAACTCGCGCAGTAGAAGATAATGCAACAGTTCCAATTTATTATGAAGCAAGATTAGCAAAAATAGAGTTTCCTCAAGAACTTCATGATGATGTCAATTTTGAGTTTGATGAATTAGTAGAGGGTGAAGAGTTGTACAAAATAGAGAAAATGAAGAGTAAGTGGGCAAGACTTGAAGCAATGGTTGGGTCTGATAAAAGGATTTCTCTTGTTGCAAAAGATCTTGTAGAGCATTTTGAAAAGAGACTTTCTTCAATTGATGGGAAAGGAATGATTGTTGCGATGAGTAGGCGAATTGCAATAGAGCTTTACAACGAAATTATTAAATTACGCCCAGAATGGCATAGCGATAGTGAAACAAAAGGCATTTTGAAAGTAATCGTGACTGGCAGTGCAGCAGATCCACTGAATTTCCAGCCACATATTAGGTCAAAACATGAACTTGATGCAATTGCACTTAGAATGAAGGATCCAAATGATGAATTGAAGTTGGTAATTGTATGTGATATGTGGTTAACAGGATTTGATGTTCCCTCACTCCATACGATGTATATAGATAAACCAATGCAGGGGCATGGGTTGATGCAAGCAATTGCTCGGGTAAACAGAGTGTATAAAGACAAGCAAGGTGGACTTATTGTCGACTATATTGGTATTGCACCTCAGCTTAAAGAAGCATTATCATATTATTCTGAATCTGACAGATCAGAAACTGCTATTCCTCAAGATGAAGCAGTATCGGTTATGCTTGAAAAATATGAAATAGTGCGAGGGATGTACCATGGGTTTGATTATCAGAAATATTTTGCTGGATCAGCAAGTGAACGAACACAAACAATTTCTGCTGCTACTGATTTTATACTTGGACTTGAAGACGGTAAGAATCGATATTTACGTACGGTAAATGAATTATCAAAAGCTTTTTCACTAGCTGTTCCGCATGATAAAGCAATACAGATAAGAGATGAGGTTGGATTTTATCAAATAGTTCGTGGTGCAATCATGAAAATGGATCCACCTGGGGGTGGACCAACAGACGATGACTATGATATGGCCATAAGACAAATTGTATCATCTGCTGTTACGTCTGATGCTGTCGTTGATATATATTCCGCAGCGGGAATTAAAACTCCTGATATCTCAATATTCTCAGAAGAATTCTTGAGTGAAGTGAAAAACATGAAACATAAGAATGTCGCACTCGAGCTTCTTAAAAAGCTCTTAAATGACGAATTGAAAGTAATGACAAAGACACATCTTGTAAAGTCAAGATCGTTTGCACAGATGCTTGATGAAACAATTCGAAAATACCAAAACCGGACAATTGAAGCAGCTCAGGTAATTGCAGAACTTCTGGAACTGGCAAAGAAAATACAGCATGAAAGAGAAATTGGCAATGAGATGGGGCTGACACCTGAAGAAATAGCTTTCTATGATGCACTTGCCAATAATGAAAGTGCAGTACGTGAACTTGGAGATGAAACACTCAAGGCAATGGCACGAGAACTGGTAGACATGCTTCGTAAGAACACATCTATTGACTGGACAATAAAAGAAAGTGTCCAAGCTAAACTTCGAATCTACATTAAAAGATTATTGGTGAAATATAAATATCCCCCAGATAAACAAGAGGGCGCGACGAAAATAGTTCTTGAGCAAGCAGAGTTATTAGCAAAAGACTGGAATGGATTGGCACAATCATCTCTGTAAGTCTTACGCAGGTTCGAAAATGACAGTTATAAACATCTTGGAAGTGCAAAAATGTATATGAGCTTTTCAATAATAACTATTAGATTTGCAAATCCCTGAATGACAAAAAATAAAGTCATGATTGGATGTTGTTTTACTTTCTCCTTAATTGTTATGAAAATATTAAGCTGAATCTGCATACTCGATACTCGTATGATAAAGCAGTGACTGTATTTAGTTAACGCTATCCGAATTTTACTGAGAATTTGCTCGACTGTTACACATTTTAGTTCTTCAGCTTCATGGCTATTCTGATAAATATTCCTTGAAGGTTACTTTTTCTGTCTTAGAAATGTGGAGATATCAAAGTCATATTAATTTTCTCAAATTTTCTTAGTTTTTATAAGCAAAGTACTCAAGAACACTTGTTATTTTAGTAACTTAATTTATCACCCAAGAGGTAACGTAGTCTGATTTCAAAAAATTGATTCTTCTGTCTCTTATTCCTATAATTCGAATATATGAACAAATTAATTAAAGCATCACGATTTGCGGCAGTAGCTCATGGTTTGAAAGAGCGTAAGGGTAAGCAGGTGGCATATATTTCTCATCCTATGGCTGTTGCACTGTTATTACAAAAAGCAGGTGCAGATGAGGATGTGGTGATTGCTGGTATTTTGCACGATACGATTGAAGATACAGATGTAACATATGAAGATATAGAACGAGAGTTTGGTAAAGATGTTGCAGATATGGTGAATCACGTTACTGAACAAGATAAAAGTCGTTCTTGGGTAGAGCGAAAGCAAAAAGCACTTGAGCATGTGTCTGAGATGAGTGAAGAAGCAGTTATGGTTAAGTCTGCTGATGTTTTACACAACATGACAGAACAGCTTGAGGATTATAAAATTGCAGGTGACTCAATGTTTGAAAATTTTAATGCAGGCAAGCAACAACAATTGGAACGATATGAAAAATTAGTAAAAGCACTTGAAGACAGATACCCTCAAAATCCCCTTCTTCCAGAACTCCACACCATCTTCACAGAACTAAAAACTCACTGGCAGTAAAATAACGTATTTATAAGTATGTCTAGAATCTATCTAGACAAGTAGATAAATTAACTGCAGCAGATAATCCTCAGACTCAACAGTAATTTTAATATGTAATGTTTCCTGGAAATGGATGTCCCAGGAGGCGTGTGCCTCCTGGGAGCATTATCTAGCGTGCGATACTCTCCTCAGTATCCCCTCATGGAGAAGATCCCCATTGGGTCAATGGCTTCGTCCATATTGCCGTTCATTCCGAGCAGATCGGCCAGGTCCGGCGGCGGCATAGGGCCATCGTTGCTCTGTCTGGAAGATCGAATGACCTTCGAGAGCTTCTGCGTGAGCAGGTCGCTCGGATCGAAGTCATTCTTCTCAGAGAAGACATTGCTCACCATCGAGAAGACTTCCGGTGGAACCGGCTGGATTCGCTCGAAAGTCTGACGGGTGCTCACATCGCCTTCCTCCGTGGTAAGGTCACCGCTCACGATAACCTTTCCATCATCCGTCAATGTGACGAATAGGTGGGACGTGATGGCTCCCTTCTTGCCGGAACCTGTCAGCGGAACGCTGAACCGTGTTGAGCTTTCCCCTTCGACCTGCTGATCATTGATCGTGAAATTAGCCATGACCTGCGCGGTTGTCACCAAGCGGCTGTTGCTTGGTGTGGTATTGACCTCTACCGACAGAGTGCCGGTAATAGGTGACGGGAATCTCAAATTCTCCGCTTTGATCGCAAAGAATCGAGGATCGCCATTGAGATCAGAAACATCGGAGTAGATGACTTCGGCAGGCGATTCGACCACCCTGTAGTGGTCGCCGTGCGCACCGCCGCATTGCTCGCAGATGCGAGCAAGAAGGGTGTAGGTCGAGTACTCGCCCATGACCCCCATGGGGTTGCGAGCGGGCTCAATAAGAGCCGTCTCAACCTGAGTCTCTTGTCCGTTGCGACTGATTGTCACAGTGTTCATTCTAATCCCCTTCTTCCCTTTATAGGGAGAAAAATGCTCTCCACCATGAAGAGCATGACAGCGAAACAAAAAATGTTCTTTGATCCTCCCCTCTACATCCATAATTGGATGTACTAAGAAAAGTAGACAGATCTTTATACAAAGGTTAGGATGAAAAGGCAAAAGATATACCCTCTCAGTCCAACCTTTGTATGAGTATCAAATGCTAGATGTAAAAGTACTTACTTAATTTCCCCTCATAAATAATTTTTAAAATTGAGAGAAAATCAATAACTGCGGAATTATACAAAAAAAGTCACCAATAGTCAAGTATTATAGGATATTATGTCAAAAATCTATCTTGACATATTGAATGTTATGCAAGGTTGAACCTTAATTAGGCGTAAAATTCATTTTTGAAGGTTGAACCTTGATAAATAGGTTCATTGCTTCCTGAGATTTGTGAGAGTATAATTTCCCCATGGATAAAAGTGAGTATATTTCTGCATCTGAAATTGGGGATTATGTGTATTGTAAGCGTGGTTGGTGGTTGAGGCAGCATGGACTACTTACTCCCAACTTTGCAATGCAGCAAGGAGAAGAAAAGCATGAGAGTATTCTCTCTCAGCTTATTAAACTCAAGCTTATACAAAATATTCTGTTGTGGGGAGGACTAGTATTGCTTGCGCTTCTTGCATTATTGCTAATTTTTCTCTAATGTTTATCCAAATTTTTATAATCATTATTGTCCTTTTATTTCTAATTCTTGGAGTATTAGCAGTTATTCTTTTTTTTAAGCGTAAATCCTTTGGAACTTTGGCAGGTACGAGTGTCTATTCAGATACAAAGCAGTTACCTGGCGAAGTACTGTACTCAGAAACTTTGCAGCTGAAAGGAAAGCCTGATTATATTATCAAGAAAGGAAATGAGTATATACCTGTTGAAATAAAAACAGGGAAAACTCCTGAAATGCCGTATCGTAATCATGTTGCTCAACTATTTGCATACTGTGCTTTGATTGAAGAAAAATATGCAGTGAGACCAAAATACGGTGTTATCAAATACCCGGAGCGAGAATTTAATCTTGAATATACGCCTGAAGGCGAAAAAGGAATCCAGCACCTTATAGCTGAAATGAAAAATTTAATAGAGTCAGGAGTAGAGCCGCAATGCAATCATCCGGAACATAACCAAGATTAAGATTTAAAATTGACTCTCCATATGAATTGCTTCCTTTGGTTTGTGGGAGTATAATGCATGCATATGTCAGATTATTACAACGGAAAGCGGTCTCGTAATATTTTTGACCCTTTATCTTCTGAACCTTTTAAGATTTCCCGTACAAAAATAGATGCTTTTTTAAATTGTCCACGATGTTTTTATATTGATCGCAGGCTTGGTGTTAGTCAGCCTCCTGGATATCCTTTTAATTTAAATTCTGCAGTTGACCATTTATTAAAAAAAGAATTTGATGTGCATCGGGCAAAAGGCACATCTCACCCATTAATGAAAGAGTATGGTGTAAATGCAGTTCCATTTGTGCATGAGTTAATGGATGACTGGCGGGAAAATTTTGTTGGTGTGCAGTATCATGATAAAGAAACTAATCTTATCATCACCGGAGCTGTTGATGATGTCTGGATAGATCCTGAAGGAAAGTTAATAGTAGTTGACTATAAATCCACTGCAAAGAATGGAGAGGTATCTTTAGATTCTGAATGGCAGATTGGGTACAAGCGACAGATGGAAGTATACCAATGGCTGCTTCGAAAAAATGGATTCACAGTATCTGATACAGGATATTTTGTATATTGTAATGGTGATATGGACAAAAAAGCATTTGATGGAAAATTAGAATTTAAAGTAAAACTTATCCCGTATATAGGGAGTGATGAATGGATTGATAATACAGTAATTAAATTAAAAGAGTGCCTGTTGTCAGATGAAATTCCACCGATGACGGCTGAATGTGATTACTGCATCTATAATTCAGAAATTGAAAAAATCTCTTGATAAGAGATTTAGAAAATAAAATAAGCAATATAAAGCACTTAATCAAGGTCGGACCTTAACATAGAGCATATCTTTACACATATTTGTTTCTTACAATTTCTCAATATTAATACTGTATAACTATTGATACAGTGAGCAAGTGGATACTAATCATAATGGCATGTATCGCTATTTTGTATGGAGGATTCCACGTGCTTAATAAGTATATCTATACTGAAAAGCAAGGACAGCCAATGGAAAATACACAAGTTTCAGCAGATTCTACTCAGATCACAGTTACTCCGATTTCTCATGCCTCAATGGTTTTGGAAATTGGCGGAGTAGTCATTTTTAATGATCCTGTTGGGGGAAAAGAACTTTTTGATGGTCAGCCTGAAGCAAGTATAATCCTCTTATCTGATATTCATGGTGACCATTTGGACCCAGAAACGATACAAGCACTAGCTACTGATAGAACAGTAATAGTTGCACCCCAATCAGTTGCAGATCAATTACCTACTACACTCCCCGGTACGTTGGTAATCTTAAATAATGAAGAAAATACCACACAAAATGGGATTCAAATTACTGCTATTCCTATGTATAACGTGCCTGAATCAGCTGATGCGCTTCATACGAAAGGAAGAGGAAATGGATATTTGCTTGAAGCACAGGGAAAGCGGGTATATATTGCAGGCGATACAGGAGGTACGCCTGAGATGCGCGCATTACAAAATATAGATGTCGCATTTATTCCAATGAATCTACCATATACCATGGGAGTTGAAGAAGCTGCTGATGCAGTCTTAGAATTTAAGCCAAAAGTAGTTCATCCGTACCATTATCGTGGTCCAGACGGACTTGCTGATATTAACCGATTCAAAGAATTGGTTAATAATAGTGACTCAAATATTACTGTAGAACTTCTTAATTTTTACCCCGAACAATAGAATACTACCGCTTCTGTCATGTTGTCTGAATATTGTCTCTTGTATGTAGAGTTGTGATCAAGCACCTATCTCTTTCTTATAGTACAGTTGGTATAGATAGAGAGAAAGGAGGTGTAAAGGACTATGATAACAATGCCAAGGCCATATCTTCAAAACTACATGACATTTTATTATGAGTACTTACCAAAGATCAACGAATATCATGCAAAGAAGAGGTTGTCTAAAATAGAAGAGGAAGGAGAAAAAACAGATCAAGATACTGTTGTTATAGACACATCAATGAGTTAGCTGTTTCTATCCTGGCAATTATATGTGTAATATTATATAATTCCAGTATGGCAAAAAGAGCAACAGGAGTTGGAAGACGAAAGAAAACCAAATCTCACAAAACAGCGAAACGACTTGAAGCAAAGCGTGAAATGCTGGCACAAAAAGCTGCTAAGAGACGCAAAAAGTAGAATTCCTCTGATTTTATTACCACAAATCCCATAGTATTGAATTGTTTTACCATTTTAGCTATAATTCCTTCTATTGTGTGGGAGTAAGCGCATGCGCTTTTTCTCGCCAATGTACTAATAGCTTGCACATTCAGAGAGGATTGCAAAAAAAAGCACATTATCACGAATTTAAAATCCAGCAGTTGGAATACAGAAAGGAATAGACAGTATGTCCAATATGCGATTGGTAATTCTGATCGTTATACTTGCATTTTGGGCAATGGTTCAGAATGCCGAAGCGCAAAGTACTACCACGGTAACGCTCACGATCTTGCCTGGGCCATTTATTGCAGAACTCACATCTGAGGAAGACGTGGTCGTCCTCACGGTGAATGACCTGACTGGTTCTGGTGCCGGATGGAACGTTGCAATAACCTGTAATGGACGTTCTGTTGTGCCAGTGGGTATAACAGAAGTCATTGCTGGAATGCCAATCGATGGGTCTCACGGACCGATTCTTACAGGATCTACACTTCGAGCAGATCCTGAATTTGGAATGGGGTACTACCGTCAGAAATTCCAGGAATGTTCTGGACTCTGGACGATAACAACCGTACAAGGACCGTAGTATATGTGCAACAAGTGGGTGGGTATCCTACCTGCCCACTTAACCACCTTTATAATATTAATGCAGTCTAATCATCAGATGCTAACTCTGGTATCTGCGATTTGAGTATTTTTAGTTGATCCATTTTTTTCACTATATCGTTAAGCAATGTACGCTCCATATTAGCGAAAATATCAATTCCTTTTTTCTTTGTTTTTTTCAGTTTTACTTTCCATGCATACCATTCAGATGTTCGTAAGTTTTGATAGGCAATTTCCTGTTCTATCATCTGGTTTTCAATTTCTACAAGAATATTTTCAAGCTGTTCTATCGTACTTTCAGGATATTCAACAATTGCCACTTCATTTTCATATTTTTTTAGTTGTTCATAGTTATATTCTTCATATGCGCGATTTATTTGTTTCATGATCTCTTCACGCTTTTTCTTTTCTTTTGTGTCTGTTACTAAATCAGGATGAAATTTTGCGACAAGATTCTTCCACATTTTTTTTAAATCATCTCCTGCATGATTTGCCTCAGACTGTGTGCGCTCCTGATAAATTTTTTCTCCCATTTTCATTCGTTGTCTTTCTTGCTCAAATTTTCTTTGTCTTGCATAATACGTATCATTCAATTTTTCAACAGCGTCTTTGTAGCTTGCTCCTTCGTTCATAAGCTGGATAATATTTTTAAAATAAATAATTTCCATATCAAGCTGACTGTCTTTAAGATAGAGGCTCCCAACCCGTACATCATATTCTTGTCGTACCATCTCAAGCTCTACCCGCAGTGTCTCAACTTTGGTAAGTAGTCTGGTGAGTTGAAGTCTCTTTTTGCGAAGCAACTGATGGAGTTGTTCTTTTTGTGATTCATCACCTGAAGTAATTGTCGTTAATGATTTTTCTTGCATAGTATGTAAGTATGCAGTATACACTATTGAGTATGGCCATGAAGTAAAGAGCTAGCTTATCTACAGCGATAATACGGTCTTTCTTATTTATTACACAGTATTGGGTAATACCTTATACGAGTATTCTAGTATATCGGTATGAGAATAATTCAATCATTTCTCGTACTGCTCACAAGCTCTGTACGATAACATATCACTATCTTGAAGAGAGACAAAAAGAAGAGGTCGCTTTGTCTCTTTATAGAAATGTGTGTACAATAGGAGTATGCACAGAAAAGTGATTTTAGTAGACATGGATGGAGTATTGGCAGATTTTGAAAACGGATTTATTACACAATACAAAAATCTTTTTCCCTCACAGGTTCCCATCACAGTAGATCAGCGGAAAGAATTTTATGTAATCAATGACTATCCAGTTGCAGTGCGTGACACAATAGAGCAGGTATATCACACTCCTGGATTCTTTAAGAATTTATCACCAATTCCCGGTGCAAAGGAAGCACTTGAAACAATGCGTGCATTGCATCATGAAGTATTCATATGCACCAGTCCATTGAATCGGTACGATGACTGTGTACTGGAAAAATATGACTGGGTAGAAAAAAATCTCGGGCATGGGTGGACCAAGCGGATGATAGTTACATCTGATAAAACTCTTGTGCATGGTGATTACCTTATCGATGATAAGCCAAATCCAGTTGGTGTTAAGATACCAGGATGGGAACATATTCTATATGATGCTCCATATAATAGGTTAGTGACTCATAAGCGGAGAATTACGTGGGATATTTGGAAAACAGTACTCACAGAAATCTCCATACCAGTGTCAGTAAATGCTTTAGCATACGGTGAAAATTAATATAATCGGCCTTCCGGCCAGTGGAAAAACCACACTTGCTACTCGTCTCTTAACCGACTATTCTCTCCCGTGTCTTAATCTTGATTTGCATGTGTTTAAAACAGTAGGAAAACATCACCGGATCAGGATATCTTCAGATGTATATCTTGGAACAGTTAAAAAATTTATGAAAAAAAGACATTGGGTTATTGAAGGAATCTACCCGATTGATGAAGTGATGCAAAAAGCAGATATTATTATTGTAATGCATCGTTCATTTCCTAAATTACTATACTTACAGTGGCTTCGTTATTGTACTGACCCCATCCAGCGGGAAGAATATGGTTTTATCAGTAATCTCAAACTTTCACAATTTATATATAATTTGTATTTTAATAAAATTGGAATAACTGTTTATGATAGTATTGAGCCTCTTTTAAATAAAGATATTGAAAAAAAGTTGAGAAAATACAAAAAAAAGGTAAAAAAAGTAACATCTAAAAAAGACATTGAGCATATTATTGCTCACATAGAAAAGAAATTACGCGCGTAACAATCTATTTAAATTTCTTACTTATTTATCACTTGCTTCTTCTTATTTATATTAACTTGTATCCCATACTGCATATTGATAAATCAGAAGAGAGGACTATAATTGTATCCCATAATGGAAAAATTTCTAATGGTAGGTATGGGGCTTGTTTTGCTTGGTATAGCAACAAGAATACTCTTCATTTTTAATGTGAATTCATCGAATGAAAATACCCATCTTGTCCAGTTAGGTGTAGTGGATATATCACCAGTTACACTCTCCCCAACACCAAAGGCAACTATGACTCCCTCACCCACACCCGCTAGTTACTATCCAGTACATAAAAATGTTTATGCAACGATGTTTTGGGTAGGCGAGGATGCGTCTGAGGCAAATGATTATATTCCTAATCAGTCAAGTGCGTGGGATTCACACTGGTTGGAAAATTATGGAGGAATAGATAATCCATATACAAGAGTTGGGTATTACCCAAAAGGATTTAAACCAAAAGAAAATCCATTTTATGTTGCATTACCGTATAACGAATTTGATGAATTTGGTAGAAAACAAAGTGCATACTCTATACCTTGGTATTATCCTGGCCATTCAGAATATTATTCATTTTTGAAGAATAGATGGATACGAGTTCAATATAAAAACCAAACGTGTTACGGACAATGGGAAGATGTTGGTCCATTTGAGGATGATGACTTTGAATATGTATTTGGAAATAATAGTCCTAAGAACAATCGAGCAGGAATTGATCTTTCTCCTGCACTGCGGCATTGTCTTAAAATGGCAACGAATGACCATGTTGAATGGCAATTTATGGAAGAAAAAGATGTCCCTGCTGGCCCTTGGAAGGAGGTAGTTACTGACTCACCAGTAAACTGGCAGTAATACAGACAATATGGGCAGGAAGAAGAAAAATGATCCCGTCTTTTTCGATGCAGGAAAAAGATGGAAGAAAGTTAAAAGAGGAGGATTGGGAATTGTATTCCTTTCAGTTTTCACAATTTGCATTTGTATTTATTCATATCTTATATCTCCGTTTGATGCGCCAAATAGATTATCTGAGGATACTGTAGATCAGGCAATTGAGGAGATTAATGCAGACATTCGTCCTGTATACAATAAAGGAACATTTTTGACTATTGCTGATGTATATGGAACTCGATATATAAAACGTTTTGGTGAAGATGGTAAAAAAGTTCTCTTAACATTTGATGATGGTCCTGATCCACAGTATACAGAAAAAATTCTACAGATACTCGAAGAAGAAAATGTGCATGCCACTTTCTTTGTCCTAGGTTCTCAAGTATATAAATACCCCGAAATAGGAGATAAGATTCTTGCGCAGGGATCAGATATGGGAATGCACACTTTTTCTCATTTTGAGAATTCAGAAGATAAAAAATTATTAAGTACAGAATTTATCAAAGAACTTAATTTTGCAGAAAAAATTTTCATGCATCAATATCACTATAAACCTATGCTATTTCGTATCCCATATGTTGGTGTTGAAGAAACGCTTTCATATAATTCATTGCAATATATTGGAGAAGCATATAAAAGAGGATTGACGATCTCAGCTCCGACAGTTGATTCACAAGATTGGCAGAAAGGATATGATGCAAAAAAAATTGTTGAACTTGCTACAACCGCTGATGTACAGACTATTGTAATTCTCATGCATGATGCAGGGGGTAATCGAGAGTCAACGATACAAGCACTTCCTGAGATTATTTCCTTTTATAGAGAGCGAGGATATACCTTTATGACAGTATCACAACTTGCAAAGGAAAATAACTTACCCTACCAATCTCCATTAACATTGTCTGATTCCATCATGTCTGCAGTTATTTTCTATTTATATGATATATACAAAAAAACTCCTTCTATTTTACAAAAAGGATTTACGATTGGATTTGTGGTTGTGCTTGTTCATACAATGTTGATTCTTTTGTTAGCTTTAATACAAAAGATAAAAATACACGCACATGGTAGAAAAAAAATAAAACCTCGTTTATTTAATGAGTTAGTATCAGTGATTATTCCTATGCATAATGAAGAGCAATCGATTAGAGCAGCAATGCGCTCTATATTAAGAAGTTCATATAAGAACTTTGAGCTGCTGGTTATTGATGATGGAAGTACTGATCATAGTTATGAGCGTGCATTAGAAATTGCGCATGATCCACGAGTGAAAGTTTTTCATAAATCAAAAAGTGGAAAACACCGTGCCCTTAACTACGGAATCATGCACTCAAAAGGCAGAGTACTTGTGTGTGTGGATGCTGATACCCGTCTTACTACTTCTGCACTCAAAAATATTGTTCAGCTTTTTACTGATAAAAGGGTGGGTGCAGTTGCTGGCAATATTAAGATTGGAAATAAAAGAAATTTTTTAACTCATATGCAGAGCTTGGAATATACCGTTGGTCAAAGTATAGAAAAGCGTGTTAACGAGCTTTTTGGTGTTGTTTCTATTGTTCCGGGTGCTTTTGGCGCTTGGAGGAAAAGTGCACTGCAAAAATCAGGAAGATTTACCAATGAAACTCATGCAGAAGATTTTGATCTAACGCTTCGGATCATTAAAAGTGGGTATCAGGCACGGTATTGTGAGAATGCTATTGCACATACTGAAGCACCTCATTCACTTGCGCAGCTTATTACTCAACGAATACGATGGAATTTTGGAAATCTTCAAGTGTTTTTCAAACATAAAGATATGCTTTTTAATAAAAAATATGGGATTTTTGGTCTATTTCTTTTTCCTCGATTCGTCATAGTGCAGGTACCGGCAATATTGCTTACTCCTTTTGTTGACCTCATCATTGTTATAAATCTTTTATTTGGAGATAGAATTTTGACCATGACTTTTTTTCTTATGTATTTGTTGCTCCAGTTATGTGTTGTCCTTATAGCGCATGTGTTTGCAAAACATAGAGATAGGAGTATTGCGCAGTTCATGTTTCTCCGATTTCCGTACACACAAATTATGTATGCAGTGCTTATTGCAGCAGTACTCCAAGCGCTTAAAGGTGAGATTATGGCATGGACAAAGTTATATCATTCTGGGAGATTTTCAAAGAAAGTAAGAAAATCTCCTGTAACTGTGCAAATTAATATCGCTAATAAACAGATACTAAAAAAGTGAATGTTATACGTATTTTATGCAGTCTTTTCCCATGGGAACTGTTCCCTACCAAAATGTCCGTATGCAGCAGTGGGAGTGTAGATGGGTCGTTGTAAATCAAGTCCATGGATAATTCCATGTACTGATGTATCAAGTAATTGTTCCATAAATGTCTGAATTTCTGTAGGTGTTACCTTGGAAGTTCCAAATGTCTCTACTTCTTGCATGAGTGGTTTTTGTGCGCCAATAAAATATGCAAGTCTTACTTCAGCACGGTCAGCAAGTTTTGCTGCTACAAGATTTTTTGCTAAGTAACGTGCTGCATAGGCCCCTGTCCGGTCAACTTTTGTGGGATCTTTTCCTGAGAATGCCCCTCCTCCAACGCGTGCGTATCCTCCGTATCCATCCACAACAATTTTTCTTCCAGTTACTCCTGTATCACTGGTAGGACCACCTATATGCCAGACACCAGTTCCATTTAATACAATATCTTTCTCAGCAAATGAGTAACCATACTGTTCGAGTACTGGAATGACTACATTGGTATATAGGTCTGTGCGTACTTGAGTAATAGAAATACTCTCATCATGTGGAACAGCAAGCACTAGAGACTCAATTGATACTGGCTTATCATTTTCGTACACAATAGTTACCTGTGTTTTTCCATCTGGACGAAGATAGTGGAGCGAAGTCTCTCGTGCAGTATCAATAGCTTGTGCTAAGCGGTGGGCGAGAGTGATAGGTAGTGGCATTAGTTCTGGGGTTTCTGTGCACGCATACCCGAACATCATCCCTTGATCTCCTGCACCGATTGACTCTGAGCCAGACCCTGTCTTATCTACTCCTTTGGCGATTTCTGGTGATTGTTCATGTATTAATACTTCTATAGGAGATTTATCAGTGAACTCTAAAATATCATGGGTATATCCAAGCCTTGTAATCTGTGCACGTGCGATTGATGCATAATCAAGCTGTGCTGTAGTTGTGACCTCTCCAGCAATGATTACCTTATTTATTGTTGCAAGTGTCTCAACTGCAACACGGCTGTTGGGATCTTGAGCAAGTGCAGCGTCTACAATACTATCTGAAATGGCATCACATACTTTATCTGGATGTCCTGCGCATACTGATTCTGATGTGAATGTAGTTTTCATATAATTTTAATCTATTTTTATATTTATTCTTCTTTTGTAATCAAAAGAAGCAAAACTTTTTGTCACGACATGCGTTCGCTAAAAATAGAAAGAATATTATGTTGTTATTTATATAGAGTATATGGACAATGAGAGGAAGAATGTTTGTCTCGCTTAATGGCGGACCGCATTTTCTTTTACAAGAAATGGCACCGTGTATCCTCTCGGTTGCCGCCCCGATGTTTATCGGGAACTCTGAATGCATTATTATTTAAGCAAATGACGTACAAATAAGCAAGTGATATTGACAAATATGTCTGTGTTTAGTACTATCCCGTTTATCCTGCCTCTGTGTGATATTTTACCCTTTTTGTATGCAATACTTATACAATATCTATCAGTATGTAGTAAATAAGCTCTCTTACTACAACACACACACGTTGGTATCAGGACGTGAGGTAGTCTTATTTCAAAGGAACAGACGTGCGTACTATGCAAAACATTTTACTGTAACTGCTACACTGGTTTTAGTGATTATTGTATTAATTGTTGATGGTGTTAATCACTCACAAAAAGATATTTCTTCACATGCCACAGTACTTTCTGTCCATCAGCAGGAAAGCCTAGATGACAACAGCGAAGAAAAAAACGAGGAACAAACATTTGGAACCATTGTTGATACATCTCAATTTGAGATAATAGAACCAACTATTACTCTAATACCTACACTCGTTGTACAGGTAACTCCTGTACCAACTTATGCCCCAATACCAATAACCTCCCCTTCATCGTTCGATGCCGTGTATAAAGAGGCAGGAGCAAGATATGGTGTTCCTTGGCAGATTTTATATGGGTTGCACCTGACTGAATCAGGACTGCGCGATGGTCCAATTAGTAATTATCAAGGGTCTGGAGCCCAAGGTCCGATGCAGTTTATGCCTGGTACCTGGCGTGCATATGGTGTTGATGGAAATGGGGATGGGTTTGCAGATATTAACAATGCAGTAGATGCAATTCATAGTGCAGCCAATTTTTTGAATAAACAAGGGTCACTAGAACATGGACTAGCAAGATATGGCGGTAATACTGCAGGTGTATATCGTGCTGCACGGTCAGTTGGATATTAACAGTCGGAATTTTGTCATGAATCAGTCCGTACTTCGTCAAGCAGTAAATCTAATCATCTTGTATTGTAGATACAGAATATGTATCTCTTACCAGCAATCATATTTCATAGATCTCATTCTCCTCCATGAAATTGCATGCAGCAAATCTTACTACATAATATGAGATATTGAGAATAAGCTTAAAACGTAAAATAATTAATAACCTATCCAAGAACCAATAACTAAAATCCATTAACTAATACAATCAAATCTGTTTTATTACATATTTTTTGCATATCTGTGTAATACTGCAAGATATGAAATCATCCCGCACTGCAATACTTGCAGTAATTTTGCTTTTTTTAGTACTCCTCTTTGGAGCATTGTTCTTTTTGAGTCAGCCAGGCACGAGTCCTGAATCCCCGCTTCCGTCTCCTACGCACCCAATAGCATCACCAGATACCCCAACTCCATCACAACAAGTTATTGATGGGGAAATACTTACAATCTCTGATGAGCCAATTGGATTTAAAAATTCACTTGTCACAACTCTTGAGCTGGAAGATGGGACTTCTGTGCTCGTATATATAACTGAAGATACGGTTATTACAGACTCTCAAGGAGAAAATGTATCCCGTACTACGCTGCAAGAAGGTATGCAAATCCAGATAATGGTACAACCTAGTGAAGGAGGGTATGAAGCAATAAGAGTACAGACAACCCAAGCTGTTCCCTCACCTACTATCCCACGTTCAACTCCTACTCCGACAATAACTGAATAGACGGGTTATTTATTATTGATTACTTATTATTGATAATCAATACTAACTCCTTATACTTTATAACTTTATGAACTTTACAAACTTTATGAACTTTACGAACCCTAAGCCCTAACCCTATACCTTAAATCTTAAACCAATACTAAATTACTGAATCCAGGCTGTTGATCGTGTATAATTAAAGAATTATGGCAGTAGATAAGTATTCTGCAGTATGGGTTTCTCATTCATCAATTGGAGATTTTCTGAAGTGTCCCCGCGCATACTTTTTAAAAAATGTGTATAAAAATCCTGATACTGGGCGAAAAATTCAGATAGTTTCTCCTCAAATGTCCCTTGGGCAGGCAGTGCACGATACGCTTGAATCATTGTCTATACTTCCCACTGAACGACGATTTAGCGACTCATTAATTGACCGATTTGAAATTTCCTGGAAAAAAGTCTCTGGAAAAAAAGGCGGATTTATCAGCGATGAAGTAGAGCTTGATTATAAGGAGCGTGGAAAACGGATGATTGAACGGGTATGGCGTAACCCAGGTCCATTGAAAAATCTAGCAGTTAAAATAAAAATGGATATTCCTCATTACTGGTTATCAGAAGAAGAAGGAATTATTCTCTGTGGTGTTATTGATTGGCTCGAGTACTGTGATAATCCTGAGAGTGTGCATATCATAGATTTTAAAACAAGCAAAACAGAAGAGAATAAAGACAGTCTTCAATTACCGATTTATCAATTATTGGTTGAAAACTGCCAAACTCGTCCGCTTATAAAAGCAAGTTATTGGTATCTTGAGAGAAATAACGAACCAACTGAAGTTACATTACCTGACAGTGAGGAATCACAAGAGAAAGTATTAAAAATTGCACGACAGATAAAAGTGGCTCGTCAATTAGGCAGATTTAAATGCAGTCACGAAACAGGTTGTTATGCCTGTGCTCCTTTTGAGGCGATCTTGAATGGAGACGCTGAGAATGTCGGTGTTGATGAGTATAATCGTGATAAATATTTAGTGCGTTACGATGGTAACGATGAAGCAGTAAGTGAAGTACTCTAAAAGTATCTATGGTTCGCAGTATACTTATTATTATCATATTACTAAGTGTCGCAATAGGAGTATGGTATCTTTTTTTACGAGAATCTGAAGGTACACAAGTTGATTTTGCGCAATCAATAAAAAGCACGTTTGGAGAACAGGCAGAATATATAAATAGGCAAGCAAAATTTGCAATCAAATATCCCAATTCTTGGAATTTAGAAATCAAAGATATCGATACAGACGATCGTGGAGTGAGATTGAGAGGAAGAACTGGATATATTGATTTGTATTGGGGGGAAGAGCATGAAAAAGGAGGCTGTGCACATCGCGTCTCCCAATTAGAAATAGATCACGGAACAATTGAGGTCTGTAATTTTAAACAAAAAGATGATTCTGAAATTTGGAATCAAATTGTACGTGATCAAGGAGAGATAATATTCTGGGCAAATGCATACGCAGCTTCTCCGTCGGCCCAAACTCGCCAAGCAATACTCGATGTTTTTTCAACACTTCGGTTCCTCTAATTTTAAAGTATCTGACTTGACAAACAGTAAATTTTTTAGGTAACGTATAACTATGTTAATAAAACGCTCATTTGTTATTGCTGTTGTCGCGCTTTCTTTCACCGCTTCTACTGTGCTTGCACAAGAAGCCTCTCCTTCTGCGCCTGTACAGTCAGATCCTATTATGACACAGCTCTCTCCACAACCGCTTCGTCTGGTTACAAACGCCCCAGTACAAAATCGTCAAAATCTGTTGATAGAAAAAGAGGCTACTCTTCGTGAGAATGTACAGCAAAAACGTATGGATGCACTTTCTACAGGGCAGGCAAGAAGAGAGCAGTTCAAAGAAAAATTATCAGTAATCCGTGATGCTCAAAAGTTAGCTGTTGTGCAGCGATTAGATAATAATTTTGTTGCAATAAATAATGCGAGCACAGATCGATGGATATCAGCGCTTGAGCAGTTATCAAGTATGGTTGAACGTGCATCATCTGAAGCTGCTGATCTGGAGGCTTCTGGAGTAAATACTGCAGTACTTGATCAGGCTATAGTTCGAGCACAAACAGCAATTACTACTGCGCAGACTGCAGTAATAAATCAAGCAGGGAAATCATATATCATGACTATTACAACTGAATCTGCATTGAGAACAAATGTTGGCTCAACAGTCACTCAATTTAGAAATGATTTGAGAAATACCTATTCAATAGTTGCAAATGCAAAGCAGTCAGTTGTGCAGGTGGTTCGTGCACTTGCAACAGATAAAGATACACCTGCGCCACTTCCAGAAGCAACTGAGAGTG
Organism: uncultured Gammaproteobacteria bacterium; assembly: GCA_964448725.1. Classification (GTDB taxonomy): domain Bacteria; phylum Patescibacteriota; class Microgenomatia; order Levybacterales; family GWA1-39-11; genus JBDHUV01. The sequence continues at coordinate 26,401 of CAYVAJ010000015.1, forward strand.
CTGTAGATACTGAATAATTATGGATAATAGAACAGATCAACCATCATCAATCAATCCAGAACAACGTTCTGACACACCGGAGAAGACAGAAGATGTAATGGAAAAATCATTTGACTCAGCTCCTTTAGCAGATAGTCCATCAATGACAAATGTGGCTCCACCGCCTCCGGCATTTGCATCTGTACCAAAGCCTGATGATGCAGGAACTCCACCTCCGCCATCTGGAGATGATACACCAGCTGGTCAGTCACCTGCTCCTAGTGATGGGTCAAAAAAGAATCTTGGGATTATGCTTGCTGCTCTACTTGTCTTGATGGTAGTCTTTTTTAGCCTTATTTACTATTTTGTTATGAGGCAACCAAGTGAACCAGAACAGCCAAATCAGCAATTACCAATAGAAAATTCACTTCCAACTCCAAGTGTCGCTACTCCTTCACCAACACCTGAATTATCAGAAGATGCAGTAGAAAATATTAATATTGGAAGTCCAGAAGCAGATCTATCCCCAGTAGAGTCAGACCTCGAACAGTTATAATTAGTTCACAGTTACCCCAAGGGTACTCCTTCTTCACTCGTTTGTAAAGTTCATAAAGTCGTTTTAGTTATAAAGTTTGTAAAGTTCATAAAGT
>CAYVAJ010000016.1:0-19652 GCA_964448725.1 uncultured Gammaproteobacteria bacterium
TTCCTATAGTGTTACCAAATATTTTTCTTCTTCCTCCTTAAGTAATGAAACAATTAGATCTACACAGACTCAAAATGAATCTGACGTATATTTCATTCAAAATAATTCACTATATAGCTCAGCTATAGATAAAAAGCCGACATTATTGATACCATATTCAGAACAATTTGTAGATCAGATACAACAAATTTCTCCATTAGGAAATTATATAGTCATTATAGACCCAGAGTCTCATTCACACGTATATGATAGCAATGGAAAGAAGTTAGTATTTGAAAAAAACTTCATTCCATATGTGTGGTCCCCCGATGAAAAATATGCAATTGGCATTACTCCCGCTTTACCTATCACAATTTTTGAGTTATTTAATCACATACATAATTATGAGTTGTGGGACTTTCAGCAAATGGAGAAAGTCTCAGTATTTAATGAAAAAATTATGTCTAACTCTATTATTGGTATCACCAACGATAAAAAAATTATTTACTATACGAGTATTCCTAATAAAAACCGTACTGAATCTGCAAATATTGAGATGTTTATCCATGACATAGTAACGAATGAGAAACAAAGCATTGGTAAATATTATTTTGACAGCAACCATACTGAATTGATTTCTCCTGACTCAACACAACTGGCATTTGGACATTTGGGTAATCTACATACATATAATTTTAAACTTAATACTGTAACTAAACACACCCATAATCAACCAAATGATGCATTTTTCGGAAATATCCATTGGTCCCCTGATGGTAAAAAAATTGCATTTCATTTTTCAGACTGGTTCAGTGAAGATCACAGTCAAAGAATAGGCATCCTAGATACAAATACCAACACAATCCAGTATATAGAAAAAGAAGTATCAGATGGATTTTTACCCACCGATGGAGTGGAAAGACTTATATATTTTTACCCTACAGGCTGGAGCAAAGATGGAAAATCTCTCGCAGTATTTTTAGAAGGAACTACAGGTTTTGAAGATAATGACAGTTACTGGAAATACGATTTTGCTACTAAGAAATATTCACGACTGGATTTTCTTGATTTAATCGATTATCCTAAATTTATATATTAAATAGATGAACTAGTACTCTCTTCTCCCTTCAAATGCGCGTTGGAGTGTTATTTCGTCTGCGTACTCAAGATCAGCACCAATTGGAAGCCCTGATCCTAATCTGCTAATTTTGACTTTTTCATTTTGACTTTTAATTTGCTTTACGATGTACATTGCTGTTGCTTCTCCTTCCATTGTTGGATTCGTAGCAATGACAACCTCATGTATCCTATCTCCTTCATTCTTCACCCTCGCGAGTAATTGTGGAATATAGATATCATCAGGTCCTATTGCATTGAGCGGGTCAATGATACCATGGAGAACATGATATCTTCCACGAAATCGGCGGCTGCGCTCCATTGCAAGGACATCCAAAACATCTTCCACCACACATATCAAACTTGTGTCTCGTGTAGGATCCTGACATACATCACATACCTCTGTCTCTCCAATATTAAAACACACAGTACACATGACAGTAGATTTTTTGAGATTAATCAAACTCTGGGCAAATTGATCTAAATGCTCTTGAGGAAAGCGGAGCAAGTGGAATGTAAGCCGCTGTGCACTTTTCGGACCAATTCCTGGAAGACGCTCAAAATTATCAATCACTTGTTGTATTGCTTTGGGGATTTTCATGCCGATAAATTATATAAGAATTCAGCTCAAATAGATACCTACCACTTCATCTGGGTAATTGAAACGCATCGCTGAAAGATTGAAATACTTCATCTTGCATAACAGCAAAACGATTGTCTGCTTGTCCTAGAGTGGCAAAATATGGTGTTATAAATGTTTGGTTAAATTGTTCTAATACAGCATCTCGTCCATTACTCACATCAATAATACCCTCTCGACAGCATCCCCATAATATCCTCTGCAACTCTTTAGACGCATGGGGCACATGAACCTCTGTACGTTTATGTTTATTATTATCAACAATATGCGCAGCTTCAAAATCAAAAAATGAAATTTCTCCACTATCACGGGAGTAACTGACATTACGAGGCTGTGCATCATGATGATAAATTCCCACAGCATGCAGCTGTGCAAGTGCTTTTGCATATTTATCAAGAAATGTTGTAACTTCTCTCTTTCGCTCTGGCTCTGGAAAAGCTCTCCAGTTAATTGTATCGGCAGCTCGTAGGTTTTGGTCAAAAGCAAATAAAATATATGACTCTTTTCCATCTGATACAAGAGCAAGCGGAGGAGGTGTAATTACTCCTCTTTTTATTACTTTTAAAACATTTTTATACTCTTGTTCTGCTTTTTGAGAAGTCGGATGATTTTTTATTACTACTGGCACTTCTTGTGTCTCATGATTCTCAGAGCCATGAACATCAAATCTTGCAATATATGATCTAACATCATGTCCGCTTTCTCCACGAAACTGCAGTAACTTTTCCTCTTTTTGAGCACCCAATATCTCAACTTTCTGAGTATTTGGATCGCGTTCAGAAATAAAATACGGATTTATAAGTACTTTGCGTTCTGGATTTCTCAGTATGCTCTCTAAATTTTTAGTAGGTGGTACTGTATGCGCCTCAATAGCACCATACGGTATGCTTTCTGTTATTTCTTCCATAGTGAATTATATGTACCATATGCTTTATAAAAATTATCTTGCAGTTGATCACGTAAATCTTTTTTATATACATCAAGAGAGGCAATAAATGTCTCAATGTCATGATTCTTCTCCTGCTCATTTTCTGCTACATTTACTCTATGATTCCTATACAAAAGTAATGGGTTCTCAATATCTGCAGTTACAATCAGATGCGGAAGCTCAAAATCACCATGGGAAAATCCTCGAGAATGAATTGATGCAATTATTTTTGCTGCTTGCTCCATAACATCATTCATATCAAATGCATTAGATGCTCTTGTATAAGAAAATGTTTGAATATTCACAGATGAAGCAGGAACACTACCAAAAACATACGTACTCTCCTCAGTCTGTATTTCTCCTAGTAAGGGCAATAACTCATTGACGCCTGCATGTATAAGCTTTTGCGTATTTGGGTACTCTTGTACTCCAGACTTTAATACAAATAATTTACTGTCAGATTCAGCGTGATATACATCAATTGCACTCTTTTGAAAATCAGCAAAACTAAATAGAGAAGTTAACGAATCAGTAAATGAGAGACCTTCCGGGAGAAGCGTTGCATCATGTGTTTCAATATTTCGCATGATCTGTACTGCTTTCTCACGTAGATCATTTTGATGAAGTGAATGAGGATTGGACTGAGATGGTGATCTTTCAGACATGACTATCAAATACTGATATTATATTTTCATCAGCTCTTGTTCTTTTTCATCTCGCATTGCGTCTATTTTTCCAATAAATTCATCAGTTAACTTTTGCACTTCTTTTTCAAGTCTTGCAATCTCATCTTCTGATGATCCACTATCCTTCTCTTTTTTAATAGCATCCATTGATTCATGTCTGACTTGTCGAATCATAACTTTTCCACTTTCAGCCTTTTGACTGATTAATTTCACAAACTCTCGGCGCCGTTCCTCAGTCAAAGGCGGCAGCACAATTCTGATTACATCACCTGAAGCAACCGGACTTACTCCAATATTTGCTTCCTCTAACCCCTTTTGAATCTTTCCCATAACTGATTTGTCGTACGGACTGATAATAAGCGTTTGTGTATCTTGAGCGCTCACTGTTGCAAGTTCCATCACTCGCATCCATGTCCCCTCATATGCTTCAATAGAAATATTTTCTACCATACCAGGATTTGCTTTACCCGTACGTACTGTTGCAAAATCCTGCTGAAGCACTTCAACAGCTTTACTCATCTTTTGTCTTGTTTCATTAATGATGTTTTCCATAAAATTTAAATTGTAATATTGCTACATTGTTTCTTCTCCCTCTCGGAGATAATTAGGTCATCCTGAATTCATTTCAGGATCCCCTTACATTAAAATAGATGCTGAATCAAGTTCAGCATGACACTCAGGTCTATCTCATCGCCTTCAGTATATCTGAAAAGACAATCAAAATGATAAGTCCTATCAGTAGCGCAAATCCGATTGCATGCACAAGTGCCTCAAATCGCGCATTTACTTTCTTACGCGTTATCATTTCAAAAAGAATAAAGAATAGTCTTCCTCCATCAAGTGCCGGAATAGGTAATATATTGAAAAAAGCAAGGGAGATAGACATTGCGCCCGCAAGATTAAGAAGATTCAATACCCGTTCTTTTACATTTGGGAACTCCAATATATCTCCAACTGCGTTAAAAATTCCTACCGGTCCAGATACTGCTTCACCTACCGGTGCAGGGGTACCTTGATCAATCGAAATTGACACGAGTTGTGACATAATCACCAAGGTATATGCAAGCAAATCATACGAGTAAGTAATTCCAGAAAGTGCTTTTTGTGTGAGATTGTCATACGAAACTACTGCAACAGGAAAAAATGCTATCCCAAGTGAACCCTCATTTTCAGGTGGATTCTCTCGGGGAGTAACAGTTCCTGTTTTTGTTTCCCCTGTCATAAGTTCTTGCCAAGTAACTGAAATTTCTTCCCCTTTATTTTCATCTACTATCTCAATTAACGCAGCACGACTGCTTACCTGCTCTTCATTAATTGATACGATTTTTGCAGGGAGGTTCATTTCCAAACTTGCAGCTGGAGAATCAGGCATTACAAAACTAACCACACTATCAGTGGTATTTATGTTGTAATTAGTTTGGTTAACATTGGTAAATCTATGATCGCTTAAGAGAGGAAGAGACGTTTTGAACCCAGAGATTGCAAAGTACGTATAAAATATAACAAATGCAAGCAACACATTCATGATAACGCCTGCAACAACTACCAGCGCTTTCTGCCAACCAGGACGTGCAAAAAATGCTCGTTTTAAGTCTTTATCTGTCTTCTCTGACGCTGATTTGCCGGTGACTTTGGTCGATCCAACTCTACCTGCACCTGCATCATCTTCACCATACAGTTTTACAAAACCACCAAAAGGCAGTGCATTAATCGTGTACTCTGTTTCACCGATTTTTTTACCCCAAATTTTAGGGGGAAATCCCCAACCAAATTCTTCTACTTTTATTCCAAGTTTTTTTGCAACAAAAAAATGGCCGAATTCATGGATCAAAACGAGAACAGAAAGTAATAGAAGAAATACCAGTGCTGTTAAAAGCATAAGAATTATTATACACAATAAGAGGTCACTGTGGAAGCGTTAAAGATATTAGTAAGAGAAGTTATAAATTACAAGAACCAAATAAATTTCAGCTTTCAAAATTCACAAGTTGAAATATAGCTGGAATTTGTTGTTTGGGATTTGGAGTTTATTCAACAAGTCCTATTTCGAGGCGGCTAAATCTTTTTAGTGTAATATTTTCTCCCAATTTGGCAATTGTTTCTTTTACTAAATCACTAATTTTCTTTGAAGAATCACGAATATAATCCTGTTCAAGCAATTCTTCAACATTTTTAGGATTCATTGCAGATACTTGGAGAGCGATTTCATGAGCTAGCGCTTTGAATTCATCGGTACGTGCAACAAAATCGGTTTCACACAATAACTCCACCAATACACCAATTTTTCCATTGCTGTGGACATATGATTCAACTAATCCTTGTTCAGTAACCCGATCACCCTTTTTCTCAGCACGTTCAAATCCTTTTTTCTTCAGCCATTCTCGAGCCTTGTCCATATTGCCATCTGATTCTTCTAACGCCTGACGAACGTCACCAATGGATGCAGAAGTTTCAGCTCTTAATTTTTTTAAATCATCAATATTTATAGCCATATATTCTAGTGTTTAGTATGCTAGCGTCTAGGGTTTAGTTATTTCTTACTATACGCTAAACGCTAATCTACTTCTCTGTTTTTCTCGTTTTTTCCCGATTTGGACTCTCAACTGCTGGTTTTGTTTTTACTGTACTTTTTGCGCTCGACCGCTTTACTGCCTCTTTATTTTCTGTATTCTCAACAATTTCATTCGTAACTACTGACTCTTTTCCAGTGTCCTCCGCTTCAGATTTTTTATTCTTTTCCGCTTTGCCAGATTCTCCATTCTTATCTTTCAATTCTTTATCTCCCTTAGCTCCTTCAATCCATGCATCCATAATATATGAAGTTATTACTTTAACTGCACCTACAGCATCATCATTTGAAGGAATCGCATAGTCAACAACCGTTGGATCAGAGTTCGTATCAACCATACCTACAATGGTAAGATTACGTCGATTTGCCTCATATACTGCAGTTGCTTCATGGTGAGTATCAATAACAAAGAGAGCATCTGGAATTCTTTTCAAGTCACGAATACCTTCATACAAATTCATGAGCTTTTCTTTTTCTCGCTCCATCAGCAATTTCTCGCGTTTTGTATATTCACTATTTTTGCCGCTTAATATTTCTTCGATTTCATTCAACCGTTTAAAATTTTTAGATACTTCTTGAAAATTTGTTAAGATTCCCCCGATCCATCGTGCAGACACATAATGAATATTCCCTGCACCAGCTGCACGTGCTCTTTCTACCTCATCCTTGACTACTGGCTGAACTTGACGTTTTGTACCAACAACAACCAAGGTGCCTCCCTGTGAAGAAAGTTTCTTCACATAGTCTGCAGCATTCAATAACCCCTCACGGGTTTGCTCAAGATTAATTATATGCACGTTATTTCGTGCTTCAAAAATAAATTCGTTTGCTTTGGGATTGTTACGATTAACCTGATGTCCAAAATGACATCCAGCTTCAAGAAGTTCTTCAAGTGTTATTTCACGCATAATTTGTCCTTTATATCCTCCATTCGATACTGTATAAACTTTACGAACTTTATAACTTTACAAACATAAAGTCCGCAGGACTTTTTCTCGAATGTGTGAGATAAAAGGTATTATACGAGATCCAGGCTAAAAAGTCAAAACTAAACACCATCTAGCATGTAAGGCTTAGGAATTAGATTAACTACACTAACTTAAAACAACAAAATACCAACGCACTTATGCACCGTTTAATTGACTTTTAAAAATATTTCTTCCTACAATAGAAGTACTATGCCTGCCCATACAAAAAATCGTGATTTTTCAGGAACCCCAACAAGAATTGTAATTTTTCTGTTTGCAGCACTAACGCTTATTGCTCTGATGGGTATTGCTTTATCAAATAATCCAGAAACGAAAAATGATAAAAAGCCTCTGCCGATAACGAAAGAAATTATCAATATTTCTCCTCATACACTAATCTATGGTACATGGAGTGCTAATTCTTCTCTTGTTATTGCGTATGATCTTTCTACAGGCAAAGAAGGAATAATTGCCTCATTACCAGCAAACATTAAAAAGGTTACTGTTATATCACCTGATTCACTGCTTTTTATTAATAATACTGATGATCGTGATCATGGTCAGGAGATTGTACAGTATAGTCTTACTTCTCAAAAATCATCAGTTATATATCGTGCATCTGATGGATTTGGTATTGATGATTATGTACTCTCTCCAAACTTCAAACGATTGGCAGTATGGGAAATACAAGTTAATGCTGAATCAGGTACAGTAATGGGTGGAAAATCACGAGTATATACTGCACTTACCGGTGAAAGTGGCAGAAATATCATTTATGATGAAGCAGTTACACCCTCAAACCCCGTTCGATACCCTCAGGCTATTTTGGATAACGGAACAGTCTTTATGGACCGTTTTCTGCCAAACAGCGGTGCAGGATGGGCATATGGCATGAGTATTTCAAACTTCATTGGGACTCAAAAAGAAGATATTGCGGTGATGCAGAACGGAACATATGGCACTCGTCCTGTACTCTCCCCTGATGGAAAGTATCTTGCATTCGCTGGATATACGGGCAGTAATGGAGATGGAAAAAGCGAATTCAATGGTTTTCGCAGGGCACTTGTTTACCCAAACACTGTAGAAATTCTCGATGTTACAACTCTTGAGCGAGAACGACTTGTAAATCTTCCACAAAATAGAATTTACTCTTCTGTTGCATGGAATAACGATAGTAACAATTTACTGTTTACCATACAAGCACCGACTGAACAAAACTCAGGACTGTACAACTATATGCTTGAAAACAATTCACTCCAACCTATTGTTACACCTGCTGAATCTTCTGATGAATATCTTATCCAAGACCTTTCCTCAACGGCTCAATTAATTGGAGTCCATAATACGAACCCAACAGCAACTGGTAATCTCGGTAGTACTTATGCGACTCCTTATCTTTCTTTTTCTATATATAACCCTCAAACCAAAGAAGTCACACAGTTATCCACAGTAAGCAACCTTATGCAACTCATAGGTGTTTTTCCTGCCACCTCATTTGGATCATTTCAGTCTATCATTGCAAGAAAGCAAGAAGAAGGAAATGATTTACAGATAACAACATATCAAGTAAAGTCACAACTAGCTCCTATCCGCACAACACAGCAAACACACTCAGCAGAATGTAACAATGATTCTTGCTCACAATGTATTGATCTCACCACAGTGCAATGTGAGGAGACAAACTACCATTGTTTTAATCAAGAATTTTTTACTTCAAAAAATATTGCACAGTGCTACTAAAACAAGCAGAACAATTAAATAATTGATATAGTAAAAATATGCGTAAAAAGAGAAAAAAGAAAGCAAAATCACTATTGCAACGGATCAGCCTATCAAGAGGCTCTATAACTTTCAAGGTCCTTATGGCAGTTATTGTTATCGGAAGTATCGCATTAGTCAGTGGAGTTTTTCCAAAATCTCAGATAACCCCACCAGATCCCAATGCTCCTACATTCAAACCAAACATTAATTCTGAAACTATTAATAAAGATAGTCTCCAACTCAAAACAATAGATTTTCAAAGTTGTTCAAGTACAGTAGCAGTTGAGATGGTATTGGATAGATCAGGATCAATGGCAGGAAGAAAAATTGAAGATTTAAAAATTGCAAGTCAATTCTTCGTCAGTAAATTCCCTGATGATGCTCCTGTTGGTATTATTACGTTTTCTGACAATATACGAGAAGATGTGGCCATATCACCGTATAAAGATGTAAAGGCACGCGTACAATCAACAATTTCAGGACTTCGACCCTCAGGTCGCACTTCAACGTATGAGTCACTCGTTAGAGCAAAATCAGCACTTGAAGGAGCACTACCCCGATTTCCTAACCGGCAGTTCGCATTAGTATTTGTATCAGATGGATTACCAGTTCCACTTACACAAGACCCGCGACTATATTCCCCTTATGTTGCTGATGAAATTAAGAATATGGGCGTTAAAATATTTACGATTGGTATTACGCAAGGACTTGGCTTCCAGTCCGTTCAAATGCGTGACCTTATGACGAGTATTGCTTCTCCAAACAGTTTTTTTGAAGCTCCCAATACCAACCAACTTGAAGAGATTTATAATCAGATAGGATTTGAATTATGTAAAACTGCCACATAATTTGCAAATCAATTAATTTCTCATTACAATTTCCAAATGGAAAACATATCAATTCCTCATCATATCGCCATTATCCCTGACGGGAATCGCCGTTGGGCAAAATCTAATAATCTTCCTACTTTTGAAGGGCACAGGCGAGGCGCCCAGACAGCAATACAAATTGCCCGTAAAACCCGTGAAATGGGTATATCTACCCTTACTTTCTGGGCATTTAGTACTGAAAATTGGAAACGAGCTCAGGATGAAGTTAACGGAATTATTAAACTTGGCGGACTCTTTATAGAACAACATCTTAAAGAAGCAATGAAAGATAATGTCAGAATAACCCATTTAGGACGAAAAGATCGCATGCCTGAACAGCTCCGTAAAAAAATTGAAGAAGCAGAAGAAAAAACCGCTGAAAACACAAAACATTATCTCAACCTCGCATTTGATTATGGCGGACACGATGAAATTGTACGTGCAATTAAAAAACTTACCCATGAAGAACTTGAAAACCTTGATGAAGAGACTTTTTCTCAAAACCTTGATACAGGCAATCTGCCTTACCCAAATCCTGATATTGTCATTCGTACAAGTGGTGAAAAAAGAACATCAGGCTTTATGCCCTGGCAAACTGCATATTCAGAATATCTCTATTTAGAAAAATTCTTCCCTGATATGGATGGGCAAGATATTGAAAACGCAGTCGAAGAGTTTGCTAACCGTAGTAGACGATTTGGAAAATAAGATATATCTACAAATAACATAAAATGTGTCTTGATCTTTTCAATTGATTGGATTATATTAGACACAGATGAAAGCACTGAAAGCTACTGATCCTCAAATATTTCAACTCATAAAAGACGAACAAAAACGTCTCAAAACAGTGCTCGAAATGATTCCTTCTGAAAATTACACCTCCCGAGCTATAATGGATGCGCTTGGATCTGACCTAACTAATAAATATTCTGAAGGGTACGCAAAAAAAAGATACTATCAAGGAAATGCAGTTGCCGATGAGGTCGAAATACTAGCTGTAGAACGAGCAAAAAAACTCTTTGGTGTACCGCACGTGAATGTTCAGCCCTACTCTGGTAGCCCTGCAAATTTAGCCGTTTATCTTGGACTTCTTACACCTGGAAAAGATACAATCATGGGACTGAATCTTGCGTTTGGCGGACATTTAACCCATGGAGCCTCAGTATCTGCAGCTGGTAAATTCTTCAAAACAGTTACCTATGAGCTCAACAAAAAAGGAGAACTAGATTTTAAAGCAATCGAAGAACTAGCAATAAAAGAAAAACCAAAAATAATTGTCTGTGGATTTACGGCATATCCACGCGAAGTTCAATTTGAGAAGTTCGCTAAAATTGCTAAAAAAGTTGACGCGTACCTCTTGGCTGACATTTCCCACATTGCGGGTTTGGTGGCTGGCGGCGCGCATCCTTCTCCTGTCCCCTATGCTGATGTGATAATGACTACCACTCATAAGACATTACGCGGCCCTCGCGGAGCAATGATCATGGTAACAGACAAAGGACTTCAAAAAGATCCAGAAATTGCTAAAAAAATTGATGCTGCTGTATTTCCAGGTCTTCAGGGAGGTCCGCATGATAATCAGACAGCTGCTATTGCTGTTGCAATGCTTGAAGCATCAAAGTCATCATTTAAAAAATATGCCCAACAAGTGGTTGATAACGCAAAAGCGCTTGCTGATGGATTAAAGGAAAGAGGATTTGAAATGGTCTCAGGCGGAACTGACAATCACCTAATTTTGATAGACCTTTCTAATAAAGGGGTCAATGGTGCTCTTGCAGCGTATGCACTGGAACAAGCAAATATAGTTACGAATAAAAATGCTGTACCAAATGATCCTATGCCACCATTTTTTCCATCAGGTCTTCGCATCGGTACTCCAGGAATTACAACAAGAGGAATGAAAGTACGCGACATGAAGAAAGTCGCTGATTGGTATGACAGAGTTATCACCGCAATTCAAGGAAATGAACTTTCTGAGGATAAAAAGGAGCGTATCGCTCAGTTTAAAAAATTCCGACAAGACGTAAAGAAAAACAAAGAAATCCAAAAAGTAGCTGCAGAAGTTAAAGCCTTTACTGCCAAATTCCCTATTCCTTGATTGCATGCCTCTCAATCTGATACTTTAATAACAGATGAGAATCACAAAGATTATAACTAATTTCATTTTACCTCGTTTTTTGCCGATAGATCTCTATACTTTTATAATTCTTATCTTTACAAGTATCGTGATTAGCCATAAAGCAATTTTTGATTTTCTCGTATCCGGAACAGAATCAGTTCCAATTACGGTATTTTATACTGTATTGATTCTTCTGTTATTGTTAATTACACTTCTTAGTTTCCTGGATTTTGTATTTTCAAAGAAGACTATTTCCTATGATCAGAGAAAAAAATTCTCCAAGATCTTTTATTTAGTATCATCAATAGTTTTTATTGGAGCAGGAATTGTGGGATATTACACTAGAGAAGATGGGCTGTTTGCAACCCTACAATTTGGCATCATCCTCTTTCTTATTCTACGCTCAGTGCTATCACTCATAGCACTCTGGTTTATAGAAGAGCATAAACTGCATCACATACCGGCTGCACAAATAATGAATGAAAAACCACATAAAAATTTGCTTGGGATTATAATCATCTTAAGCTTGGGTATATACAGTATCGTGATACAAAACAATACGATACTTGTCACCATTTCACTCACATACTTTTATATTGGCCTCATCGTTGAAATGTTACGTAACATTTTTCCATCCCTGTCACTAGCCTTAAGAAATGAATAATATTCACATTGATGTACTACTGGATGTGTTGTACGAGAAAGCTGAATTCTATTTTTCTAAATCGAGGAAAGTGTAGAAGTATTTTTCATTTGCAGAATCCCGCCTGTATACTTCGTTTTTAAACTCTGAATAATCTGGAAAATAGGCATCCCCATCAATGGTGGTGTGAACAATTGTTAGGTACAATTTGTCAGCGATTGTAATTGATTGATCAAAAATTTGCCCCCCACCGATGATGAAAACTTCGTTTTCATCAGTTACTGGTTCATGGTTATTAGTTGATGGTTCATTCTTCGCTCGATCAAGAGCTTCATCAAGTGAATGAGCTATTACAGCCCCGTCTACATTGTAGTCTGTATCTCGTGTAATAATAATATTTGTGCGATTGGGCAACAATCTGCCGATTGATTCATACGTTTTGCGCCCCATTATCACGGGATGTCCTGTTGTTAACTCCTTGAACCGCTTTAAGTCCTCTGGAATATGCCATGGAAGCGCGTTGTCTCGTCCGATAACTCTGTTCTCAGAAATTGCTGCAATAAGTGAAATTTTTGGATTATTCATTTTTTTCTTTTAGTTTATCCCACTTCCAATTGCGGGATTTATTCCGTTCAATTTTTTGTGCGATAAGTGGTTCTAAATCAAATCCCATTATGCCCGCTAAATGCAAAATTCTTATCATAAGCGAAGCCATTTATCCATCCATACCATCAATACCATCAATACCGTTAATGTCGTTTTTGCGATACGCCTCAAAGCTTTCCGTTACTTCTGCATGAATCAACGCCATTTTTTCACCCACGTTAATATCTTCTGGAGTAGTTCCCCATTCTTTTTCTTTGGCTTGTTCTAAAATAATATCCTGCAGTTCTTTCAGTGTCATACTTTACTCTTTATTCTATCAGCATACTCTCTTCGTGTTCTTATATCTACAAAATATTTCTTATCATGATTTTGAAATAAATTATCTCCCTCTTTTCTTGGCAGAACTTGTAAATGGTAATGATACACACTCTGATTTCCCGCTATATTGTGCTGCCTAAATGAAACTCCTTCACATTCGTAAGCGTCTTTCATTGCAAATGCAATTTTTTTTGACAACAGAGTAATTTTTGAAAGCAAATCGTCGGGTAATGCAAATATATTTTCAAAGTGATCGTTTGGAATAATAAGCACTGGACCATTAACTTCTGGCCACCAATGAGAGGAAACAAATGCAGTTATTTCTTCATCTTGATACACGATTTCATCTACACGGTTTTCGCCTTTATCATCTAGTTGTCCGGCGGCAATTTTGCAAAATGGGCAATCATAATTTTTCGGTGCTTTCGTATACATTGTTATACGGCAACTGGAGCTTTAATGGCAGGGTGAGGATCATAGCCAGTAATTTCAAAATCCTCTATTTTAAAAGAAAAGATGTCTTTTACGTCTGGATTTAATGTAAGTGTTGGAAGTGGCCGCATATCTCGAGAAAGCTGCTCTTTTACCTGATCCATGTGATTGCTATAAATATGCGCATCACCAAATGTATGCACAAATTCATGTGGTTCAAGTCCGGTAACCTGCGCAACCATCATTAAAAGCATTGAATATGATGCAATGTTAAATGGAACACCTAAGAAAAGATCTGCGCTTCTCTGGTACAACTGTAAAGAGATTTTTCCATTATTAACATAAAAATGAAACAACGTATGGCACAAAGGAGGGGCAGTTCTTTCTACAATTTTTGGTACTTCTGATACATGCCACGCACTGATCAAAAGCCGTCTTCCGTATGGACTTTGCGGATTATTCTTTACATCATTAATTTGCTCTATTATTTGTGCAATCTGATCTGTTTCTGTTCCATCTGGATTTTTCCAATGACGCCACTGCACACCATATGCAGGACCGAGCTCTCCCCACTCTTTGGCAAATTCATCATCTGTCTTGATCTTTTCTATAAATTCTTGCTGAGTAAACTTTTGTGCGTCTGTTGAATGAAGTGTGTAGTATTTATATGGCCATTCATCCCAAATATGGACATTATTCTGAACCAGATATTGAATATTTGAACTTCCCTGTAAAAACCATAACAATTCATGAATAATGCTGCGTGTATAGACTTTTTTTGTCGTTAACAGAGGAAATCCTTCAGATAGGTTAAATCGTATTTGCCGTCCAAAAACACTTTTTGTGCCGGTCTGCGTTCTATCATCTTTGAACTGACCGTTATCAAGCACATCTTGCAATAAATCGAGATATTGTTTTTCGCTTGTTACTGTTGCCATAATTATCCGGTAGACCCAATGCCTCCACGGCTCTCATCGCTAATGTTTTCGGTAACTTCTTCAAATTCAACACGCTCAACAGGGATAAAACAGCCTTGTGCCAGACGCTCTCCTTTTTCAACTGTTACATCTGTATCGGAAAAGTTATATACCTGAAAAAGCACCTCATCTTCTGGACCTGAATAATCTTGGTCAATCACTCCGATACCATGAGGTATAAGAAAGTTTTTCTTTCGGGGAGTACTTGAACGTGGAACAACTACGAACATAAATCCTGGTGGTGTTTCAATAATTATATTTGTTGGAATAAGTGCAAGCGATTTTGCACCTACTGTCATATCCTCACGTGCAAGAAGATCAAAACAGACAGATCCGGGAGTTGCATATTGTGGGAGAGGAAGTGATTGATCAATTCGTTTTATTTTAACCTTCATAAAACTTTTTACTAAATATTTAAGAGCTGTTTCTGCTCTAATACTTGTACCATATTTTGTGTTACTTCTTCAATAGGCTTTCGTGCGTCTATGGTAATAAATTCTTCAGAAAATTTATCTCTCAACCAGTTATACCCCTTGATTACCTGTTGTAATGTTTCTTTTTCTTCATACAATTCTTTTGTTTTTGTCATATTGCCCATTCTTTTTAGCGATGTTTCAACCGGAATTTCAAAATATAAAGTGATATCTGGTACAACTACCTGATAGTGATACGCAAGTACTCCTTGAGCAACGAGAAGACTCTCAGCCTTTTTTTCATTAAACGTATTATCAACGTCAATTGCACCATAAGGAATTGCTGACCAAAAACAGCGATCTGTTATCACTACTTTTCCAGATTTCAGAGAAGGAATTACCAACTCATCCAAATGCATAATACGGTCTGCTGTAAAAAGATATTGATATGCCGGTCGGGGGATTCTGATTTTTCCTTGAAGAGCCTTATTATTTATTTCTGCAATTAAACCAACTTCTTTGCGAGGTTCTCGTGTAGTAACTACTTCTTTTCCTTTGGAGACAAAGTATTCAGTGAGTTTTTCAATTTGTGAGGATTTTCCGCTTCCATCAATTCCTTCAAGTGCAATATATAGTCCGTCATATTCATTTCGCTTTAATTCTAAATCAAATTCAAATTTATATTGCATGCCTAGTTATTCTAACAAGTTTTCTGACCCTTGAACAGCATCTCTGTAAAAACCCTGCTTTTCCTCTGGTAGCATTTGGGCGATTGGCAGCATGATTTCATTCATCACTGCAACCCTGTATGGCTTAAAATTGAGATGTTCGTATTTTTCTTTCACTTCTTCCATATCAATCGGTTCTCCAACGCTCATACTAAACGATCCCCTTCTCATCCTTCCCTGTCCTTCGACTGGCCAAATATCCCTTGTACCCTCTAGCGCAATAGGTACAACGAATGTATTCTCTACCAATTCAAATAACGGCTCTGTTGCCGCATATCCTTCCTGCAATTCCCCTGACCGGCTTCTTGTTGATTCAGGAAAAATGGCTATAACATCACCTTGGGTTAACACCTTTTTAACGTTTTCTCCAGTGCTTTGATCAAGCTGTGATTTATACTTTTTTTCATCTTCATTTTCAGGCATTTTGCGAGGCGGCCATACTGGAATAATATTGAAAGCTTTGGCAAGCTCACGTGTTTTCCAGTTTTGCTCTAGTTTAATACCATAAATATTGAAAATTCGCTCTGAGATACTTTTTCTATACCCATGTTTATCAAGTACAAGGTCAATAGCTGCTGCATCAAAGTTACTTTCATGATTCATTGCCAACATTATCCGTTTGTTGTCTTGTAACAACTCAGCTACGTGATCCAAGCTCTCTTTGCCATGAAAAGTAGCCTCTTTAGTTGCAACTCTCGCTGCAATTTCCACTAATTTGTGACGGAGTGGACTTCTATAGCGAAGCCCTGATGGCCTTCCTTTTTCTATATTCATATGAATAATTGGCAGGGTGTAATAAGGCAGGGAATTTTATCTTTCCAGATCAATTTTACTTTCATCCGGACCGTGTTGCCCAACATACTTGGCACCTTTTTTCTTATAATACGGAACCTCCGCAGGACTTGTAAGCTTCATAAATGACAAAGAACAGATACGCATACCAGGATACAGTGCAACCGGCATTTTTCCAAGATTTGCCAACTCAAGTGTAATGTTCCCTTTAAATCCACACTCGATACTTCCAGCAGTTGAGTGTACAATTACTCCAAGTCTGCCAATACTTGAGCGCCCCTCTAATGTACCGACAAGATCATCAGGAACCTCTACATACTCAATAGTAGTACCCAAAGCAAACTCTCCAGGCTGAATAATAAATGGTTCTTCTTTGCTTTTTGTAATCTCACGGGTGATTTCCTCACCAATATTTTTTTTGAATGGGTCAATATATGGATATTTGCTATGATCAAAAATGCGAAAATTTTCACCAAGCCGAAGGTCAAGTGAATTTGATCCAAGCTGGGTTTCAAAGTCAGGAGAAGGTTTAACAATAATCTTTTTTTCCTGAATATATTTTTTAATATCTCTGTCAGATAAAACCATGTGGGCGCACTTGGGATCGAACCAAGGACCTCGTTCTTATCAGGAACGCGCTCTACCACTGAGCCATGCGCCCAAACTCTATTCTGTTTTCACTATTCTGCGTAGTTCGGCGTTTTTTAGGAACGCGCTCTTCCACGCCTGTCACGCTTCGCTGCAGGCGATCTCCTCCGATTATATCGGAGTCCGATCCACTGAGCCATGCGCCCAGAATCATTTGATTCGGGGTATTCCAGGTACCGTATTGTATCTCTGGGTTGCCCGGTTATAAAAACCGTCGTTTAACCTTACAATTTTATCAAATGAAGAATACGAACTCAAGGCTAAGATTACGCTGCTTCATCAAGTTCTTCTAGCATGGGAGTAAGAGTATTGTACTGATTGGAAGAAACTTCCTCAGAATCAGACTGAATTGCAATCTCATCTAAAGCTGACAGCGCATTTTGTAACGGCTTTAACTGATTAACTCGATAACGTTCAGCAAGATCAGGTCTATTTGAAACAAGACAATAAAATCTATTTTCTCGATTGACTAAGCAATGTTGAAGTGTTTCCTGCATTGCATTGATTTGTTCTTCAGGCTCAAGTCCCATAAAAAACTCATTTTTTGCCATTGAACGATATGCTCCCAGTGCAACTAATTCCTGGAACTCAGACTTAGGATCTTTTTCCTGTCCATTTTTATTATCTTCAAATTCCTGATTCTTAATTTGTTCTTCCATATTGTTATGCGGATTTTTTATCCATACGTTTACCGATTTCATTACCGGCAAAATAACTCACAATTGAAAGTGCAACTACTGGCGCACTTCCTATTATCACCCCAACAACTCCCGTAACGATATCTACTTTTTTAGATAGTTCTACTGTATTTCGTAAAAACCCCCTACTTTCTGGACTTGGCATGATACCTACGCATTATACTCTTTTAAGCATCCCTTTCAAGTGGGCTGTCCGTTGTCTGGTATGTATAGCATCTTTTATGCGATATTCTATTATTTCTTTATTCGCTTCCCACAGCCTTCCTGCAACAATACCAACACAGGTTGTACCTACCGCAAGACTTTTCTTGAGCTCATCAGTATGATTTTCATACCCAAATGATCTATTTTCCTTCATAGAGTGAGTATAAGCGTACTCAATTAATTTTTCCTGACAAAGAGATAACAAAGAGGTAATAAAAAAGGGCAGAGAGAAAATCTTCTGCCCTGTTGTTTAGGAAGTGAAACTTCCAGATCCAATATCACGAGCATGCACTACGCACTTACAGCTTGGACATCGGAAATATGCCTCGCTTCGTTCCATAATGTACCTGCATTCAGGACAAAAGGCAAAATCGAGCTCAGCTTCCTCCTCGATTTGCACACGCACCGGACACTGGTCGTGATACCAGTATCCTCCGTCTGATCGCCATCCTCCTCCTTGCGGAATTTGTGATGTACAATCATGACAGAATAGGATCTGAACTGAAACCATTATAGTTCCTTTCAGTACAACGGATTACAGTGGAAATATTATATCATCTGTTTAATGAAGAAACTGAGGCCCGAAGGGGAATCGAACCCCTGCATCGCGGTTTTGCAGACCGCTGCGTTACCACTTCGCCACCGAGCCAATTACTATTTATTTGTTTTATCTAGGCTTTTCACTTACCTTACGCTCTGGTCAAGCTTTGCTTGACTGCTCCCACGCCTGTCACGCTTCGCTGCAGGCGATCTCCTCCGATATACATCGGAGTCCGATCCACTTCGCCACCGAGCCAATCACTTTTTATTTGTTTTATCTAGGCTTTTCACTTTACTTGTGTATATTCTCCTCTGGAGAACAGTCAAAGTTTACCATAATTCAGGCTCAAATCCTAGGTATACAGATGATTCCCTATAGTCATGCTGAATTTATTTCAGCATCTCGCCTTTTACCTAGATCCTGAACCGAGTTCAGGATGACATTATGTAATATATTTATACAAATCTTCAAAATGAGGATTTTTACTCTTTACTAAGTTTATCTTCCATTCTCTATGCCAATTTTTAATTTGTTTCTCTCTTGTTATTGCTTCATAAGCTAATTCATAGACTTCATAAAACACTAACTTGTTCACGTTATATCTTGAGGTAAAGCCTTGCACTAATTTATTTTTATGCTCATATATTCTGCGAACAAGATCGTTAGTTATACCAGTATATAAAACAAAATTTGATTTATTTGTAGCAATGTATACATAATATTGTCCTCTCACAAGATTAGTATATAGATTGCTTCTCTCTATGTACATCTGATTGCAATGACAATACTTGAAAAATTGGCACAAAAAAATCCCGCCTAAGCGGGATTACTTTTCAGGAAAACCCGATGAATATCGGGATCTCACAATGTTCGATAAAATTCCTTTAAAGTGGTAGGAAGGATATACTCCGATGTTATATCGGAGACCTCAAGTTGATATTCAACTTGATTCCTTCCATCGTATGAACGACATCAGGACGCTAAAGGTTTTTTTAGAAAGGAGGTGATCCATCCCCA
>CAYVAJ010000017.1:0-16369 GCA_964448725.1 uncultured Gammaproteobacteria bacterium
GGATTATATACAAATTATGTATATTACTGCGAACAGTGAACCTTGAACTGTGAACAGAGAACGGTACTTATTGTTTATTACTTATTATTGATTATTGGTTTTTATTTTAAATCTATGGAAATCGGAAAAATAATTATTTTGATCGGAATATTCTTAGTAATCTCAGGATTACTCATCACATTTTTGCCTGGTATACCGCGTCTTCCTGGAGACATATTTATAAAAAGAGGCAACTTCACTTTCTATTTCCAAATAGTCACCTCTATTCTATTGAGTATTATTCTCTCCATTCTTCTGAATATTTTCCTTCGTAAGTAAAATTTAGTATAATAAACGGGATTTAGGTTGAATATTAAATAAATAATCAATCATAAATTATCAATACTTCTGGTGGTTGTAGCTCAGTGGTAGAGCACCGGTTTGTGGTACCGGCGGTCGCGGGTTCAAGTCCCGTCAGCCACCCATTCGACAAGCACAGGGTTTTACTCATTACAATTAGTATGACCTGGTATACATATATTCTTCTTTGCGATCTGAAAACATACTATGTAGGTATTACTTACGATTTAGACAAACGTATTCATTCACATTCTTCAGGATATAATATCGCGACTAAAAAGTTTTCTGATATAAAACTACTCTACTATGAAGAATATCCAACTCGAGCAGAGGCTGAAAGACGGGAAATCCAACTCAAGAAGTGGTCAATAGCAAAGAAGAAAGCCCTCATTGAAGGTAATATGACATTACTCAAACAACTAAGTAAGACTCGGAGCTTGATGAATAAGTGACGGGACTAAATGGTGAGCAATGCCGAATCCATCCCGTCAGCCACCCACAATAGTCACATAACTATATTTTGAATCATCCATATAATATATCAAGATAAGAAGTAACTTATAGTATTTACTTTCAGCACTGTTTCATATATAATTTCCATTTAGTTTACCGTTTGATTAAGAAAGGGGTTAGAATGTTAACGAAGATGTTCGAGTACACGGTTTCTCTCGAAGACAAGAGTCTCGAGAGATTTCAGCAAAAGGTAAACAGCTGGATGGGGCAACATAGGCCTCAGATCCAGCAAGTTATTGCAACTAGCAGTGGAGATGAGCACGGCGCTCACCACCTCATCATCATCCTGTATGATGATAGGAAATCTCCCTTCTAATTCTTTGGGTGTATCACCCTCTGGGCGTGTTAGTAAGTCGATTAACTGACTGAACACATGCCCTTTTTTTATTTGCCGGAGGAAGTCTTTACTGAAATAAGAGGAATGCTTTTTTATAAAAATTTATTTCTATATTTGCAACTTACCAAAATTAGCTTGAACATCGTTCGATAGAAAACCCATAGCATTTAATTCTCATGTTCCTTTTTCTTTTTCATTATTAGTACGACTAGAACTCCAATTATTCCCATCAGCAGTACAATAATTGTAAGAGCCTGAGGATTTAAGAATAGTTTGTTTTGTTGTAGTGTCACTGCAATAGCAATGTCTACATCACTATCATCTCCGTCAAGTGTGATTTTTTCTTCACCATTGTACCCATTATAGGATAAATATACTGTGTGTTGCCCTCTTTCTACATTTTCAAATCGTGCAATACCATTCTTATCAGTCACAGATCTTTGTGGAGTTGAATGTAATTCTACTGTTGCTCCCCCAATTGGAGTACCGTTATCGTGTACCTTTATCGCAACGGTATATCCCTTATTTTTATTTTCCTTTCCTACTTTTTTATCTTTTTCAGGGGTTGGAATACTTTTTTGTTCTACATCAGTCACTGCAAGTTTCCCTTTTGATGTCACTTGAGAAATAAATCCGTGAGGAGATATATTTCCTGAATCAGGGTCTGTAGTTGGAGAGCTCATGACTTGTGATAGTTCACCAAATCCGCATCCATTTTTTGGCTGTACTTTAAAATAATATTTGGTATGTGGTAATAGATCCTTGATCTCATACACGATTACTCCACTGCTATCTGGATGGTGAAATGCTGTACTATGGTGATCAGCTAATGGATTTGTTCCGTAATAGATTATGTAATCAGTTGCTTGCTTGGCAGGGGCAAAATACACAGTGGCAGTTGTTGGTGATGTACTAATCTGAAACAAGTCAGGGGCACTAGTTGGTTTTTGTCCAGTACAGTACTGATATGGATATGTACTATTAGAAGTAGATGTGCTAGTTGCAAGGGGTTTTGCAAATAATGCGAATAGTGAGAAGCTAGGCGTTGTACATGAAATGGTTCTATTATTTTGGTTGAGGATACAATCATCAAGCGCTTTCCACTCATTGTTTGTATAGTGATAGAGCCATAATGTAGATATATCAAGTCCAGCTATATCTGCTTCAGAATACTGATAGGTGATAGTAACTGGTACATCAAATGAATCTAATATAGTATCTCCGTTAATAATTGCTTTTACGTCAAAGAGTACAGAACCCACTTCTATTGGCAGCTGAACAGGCTTCCCTATTGAGTCCAATATCTCTGCGTTAGGTAATGCGTGTATTTGGATAACTAATGAGTCATCTTCAGTTGTAACATTTTCTGGAACAGTAACGGTGATTGTAGATCCACTGTCTGTGCTTATGCTTGATCCTCCGCTATCAACAGGAATAATATCAAGCGTTGTTTCACGAGGGGTTGTGTTAGCAGGACAGCCTGATGTCATAAATGTTTTTCCATCTGAAGTAGTTGTATTTGTAGTTGCATCAGTAGAAGTGACTCTATAGTAGTATGTGGTACAGCTGATAAGACCAGTAATAGTTCTTGAATGTGCTGTTACGCGTGGTGAGGTGTCTGTTTCTGTGGTATTTGTTCCATAACTACTCGTTATTCCATAACTTACCCGTGTCGAGGCCTGTTCATCTGTAGTCCAGGTGACGAGTGCACTAGTAGATGATTGTATTTCAGTAGATAGGTTGGAAATAAGTGGTGAAGTTCTATCAGTAATCGTAACGTTTACAGTAATGGTATCGGTCCCACCTTGGCCGTCTGATGCTTGGACAACAAAACTATCTGATCCATAATAATTTGCATCTGGGGTGTATAGAACAGAGGTACTATTTCCAGCACCTCCTACAGAAGCCGCACCATGATCAGCCTGAGTTACAATAGACCATGAGATGCTGTGTTCATCTGCATCTGTTGCATCAAGTGTAAGAGAAAAAGCAGTCGGTGACGCATCTTCATCCATCGTAACAGAAGTACTTGTCCCTTGTGCAATAACAGGAGATGAATTTTCGCTGGTAAATTCAATGTTACGGGTTACATAATTACTCGTATCATCTCCATCATCTACTCTGAACCGAATTGTTCGAGTGGATGTTGTTGGTGAAGAATCGTTGTTAAAGTAACGTACCGATCGAAGTGCAGCTTGATAGTGGGTAACACTCGCTTCTCCACTTAATGTAAGAGTTCCGCTATTATAAGTACCGGTAATACCGTTTTGATCTGTAAATTGCAGTGAATCTTCGCTACTTTGATAATTTACACTGATCTCCACAGAAGCTCCTGTCATAGTTTCATTATCGACATCTTCTATTGTAAGTGCATCATCAATTACTACAGCACTTGAACCGTTTATGAATTTTAGTACTGGTCGAACAGTAGCGGGATATAAATATGTTTGAGGAATGACTTCAGTACTTTGTCCAGAGTACGCCCATTGCAGCATAGCTACTTCGCCACCGCCTCGTTCATAAAACTCCATGCGTATATCGTATAGTTCACCTTCTACTAAGGAAATTGGTGAAGCAGTATCAGTAGTTGTGCCGTGCAGGGTCCAGTTATCAATAACTTGCTGTCCGTTTACCCACAGACGAACTCCATCATCACTTTGAGTACTAAAAGTAACATTTCCCGTAAGCGGGGATCTGACTTTACCTGTCCAACGCACACTAAATTGTTCCTCGTTGAGTCCAGGTACTCCAAAGTTATTGTTAAAATTTATCCTTGGATCAATTCGAGAATATGTAGATCCAGTAAGATCCCAATTGGTAAGGTAATAGGTAGCTGCAAGTCCAGTACCGTTCCCATCTACATATGTTTGTAAAATCGGAGTATCGTTAACTGCGGTGATCGGAACTGTTGCAACTGAAGCACTTGAGTTATTCATTGCATCGTGCGGATCAACGACTACATATTGAAAACTGGCATTTGTATCTCTATTCGAATTAGGTTTAAATCGTAAATCTATTTTAGAACTGCTAAGACTGAGTATAGTTCCACTCGTACCAAGAGTGATGGTACTTCCATTACTTGATTGTAATACTCCTCCTGTTACCGAAAGTATGCGGATCCAATTAGGAGTACCTCCTTCTGAATCTACTAAATTCGGTACGATTAGTCGAATATTTGCAGATTCTGGTTGTGGAGCATCCTCGTTAATACTTACTGCGCCTTCACCTGAAGGGTTTACCACTGTTGTATCACCACCTGGCTCGGGTGTCGATGCTGAAATTGTTGGAATAAGAAGAACACTGAAAATAGCAAAAAAAACTGTTAAAGCAATACCTTGTTTTAACAAGGATAAAGAACCCCTAAACATATGTGTGAAAAATGGCATTTTAAAGGTCAGTATATCAATTTTATGGGATATCTGTATATTTACTATTATGGAAAAAGGTATATAGTAGTGTCAATAGTTGATATTAAATATACAGTAATACTTGATAATAAGATTGTACAAATGCAAGATTTTAGCTAAAATAAAACGATGAAAGAACTACAATTCTCAACTGAGATAAATGCCACGAAAGCTAAGGTCTGGGATACGCTGTGGCAAGACGAGACACTTCGTGAATGGGCAAGTATCATTGACCCAGGAACATACATGGTTGGTGATCTGAAAGAAGGCAATGAAATACAGTTTATCTCTGCAGAAGGATACGGAGTAACAAGTTTGGTTGAAACGCTTGTCGTTGGGGAGTATTTGTTGCTCAGACATAGCGCAGATACACAGGAGAGCGGAAAACAGGAACGTGAGAAAGAATGGACTGGCGGCAAGGAAAGTTACAAACTTACAGAAAAAGATGGTGTGACGACTCTAACCATTGCATTTGATGTACCACCAGATTTGGAAGAATATTTTAAAGAAAACTATCCCAAAGCTCTGGAACGAATTAAAGAATTAGCTGAAAGAAAGAACTGACATTTTCTCTTCGCGGTCAAATTATTACATCTTAAGACCAAGGTCGGACCTTGGCATAATAATACAATCCTATAGCAATTGACACATGGCTTTGTTTTTGATAAAATTCACTTCATGAATAAAGAATCCTCTGCTATTCTTGTCCATGCCTGCGGTGTGGATGAAGTACGGCCTGATTTTCCTGATACTGTTGCTCGTCAGTCTGCTCTTGCGGCAGCTGAGATGTATAGACAAGACCGAGAAAATACATATCTTGTAATTAATGCAGGAATGCATGATGACACTGTTTTGTCAGAAAATCTTGCAAATCACATCAGGAGACTGTTGAGAGCAGAAACAAACCCTGAGGTAAATGATCATTTAATTATTGATAATACTGCTCGTGATACACACGCTGAAGTATTAGATTTTAAATCAGCTATCGAAGAACATAAGTGGGATAACTTATATGATCTTGGTCCTGAATCTCAACATTCACGAAGAGCGCGAGCAATCAATCGTATAATGCCAAACGAAATTCCATCAGAAAATATTATTAACGCTGAAGAAGTGTTAAAAAACATGAATGAAAAGAGGTATAACAAGGCTGTGGAATTTGTGCAAAACTCTCCCAAATATCAATCATATGCAACGATGAATAAATATTTGGATTTGATTGACAGATTACCTTTAGGAGGTTCCATGCTGAATATGATGAGTAAAGTAGTTTCGAATGAGACAAAAACCGCAGTGAGTAATGTAATTAATAAAGTGAGAAATGTAACACATCGTTCATAGTGAAGATATTCTTCATTCACCTCAAATTAATCTAATCATTTTCATAAGACATAATTTGAACTTTTGGTGTGATAAATGGTATAAGAATAATCAGGGGAAAGATGTCTGCAATTCAATTTAAAACTACACTATTTAAAATCAACTCCTGGACTATTCTTAGACTGCCTGAGACAGTTTCTGTCAAACTTCCGTCAAGAGGTATGACTATGGTCAAGGGAACCATCAATGATATTCCTTTTAAAACTTTGCTTGAACCAGATGGGAGATATGCGCCAGGAAAAAAGCCGAGCCATTGGTTTGCACCTGATAAAAAATTACTTAAAGATGCTCAGGCCGAAGCAGGTGATACGGTACAGGTTACACTTGAACCGACCAAAGAATGGGTAGAGCCTGAAGTTCCTGATGATTTACAAAAAGCACTCTCTTCTTCTCCTAAAGCAGAAGCATTATGGAAGGATATTACTCCACTAGCCCGTTGGGATTGGATACGCTGGATACGCGCGGTCAAAACGCCTGAAACCAGAAAAAAACACATAGACGTTGCGCTCGATAAGCTCAATAAAGGAGAAAGACGTCCTTGCTGCTTCAATCGTAACCTCTGTAGTGAACCATATGTATCAAAGAATTGGGTACTCCTTGATCCGACACACATAACTACCTAAATTTAAAAGAAAGGAGATATATATGGAAAAAATTACCGATGTTGATTCATACATAAAAAATGCATCTCCTGAATCCCAGCCGATACTTAAAGAGCTTCGGGAAATTATAAAATCTACTATTCCAGAAGCGACAGAAGAAATCGGATGGAACGTACCGATCTACAAATATCACGGTATTCTTGCAGGTTTTGACACATATGAAAATCATGACTTTGTGAGCTTTGGAATAGATGTGATTGATGATACTGCTCGCAAAGCGCTTGAAGATGCAGGATATAAAACTGGAAATACTACTATTCAAATTAAGTTTGACCAAAAAGTCCCTGTATCGATCATAAAACAACTCCTACAAGCACAAGCAGAGTTGAATAAATCGAAAAACGCAAAAAAATAAAACTTCAATAAAAAATATTTTTATCATTACGAGAAGATATTTTGAAAAGTGAGGGCGAGATGATTCCCGCCCTCGGGTAAAATGACTCCGCACGGGAGTCTAACCATAGTCCTTTCAGCGCGCTGGAAGGTTGGTTACAACTGAGTTTCCTCAACCATCATCATATGGCTCATCGTCTGGTTCAGGGTGTGTCGGGTAAAATCTTCTTTTTACCTCAGCAGCCCCTACAAATACAAACACGAGCAGAACAATAATGATCTCTCTTGCTGAGATATCCATATGTTCTTCCTTTCCTGGTTATGCGGAGCGAATTTATTCTGGAAGTATATCATAGAAAATATGAAAATACAGAAATAATAAAGCAGAGCGAGTCCTCACTATAGGTTGAGTAGTTAGTAATTTCCTGATATAATCCGTAGTAATACAAGTACTCTCGTAATGGCGGGAGTGTTTGATTGTTCATTTACAGTTTGGTTGAAAGGAGAGTCCAGTGGCAAAGGGACATATTTCGGGAAGACGAATTTCCGGCAGACACTCAACAGTCACTGCACTAGCTGAGATCGTTGTTTTGTATGTGTTAACGTTGCCCTCGGTGAAAACCGTGGGCCTTGGTAAGATAGCGAAAGCAAAGGGTGCGTCAAATTCGAACCCTCGACTTACCATCCGCACCGTCAACTCGGAAGTGATTCTGATAAAGGTAATAGGAAAGGGACAAGTGCAACAGCTCAGGGTCTCCACGAGAGACCAAGATGCTACAGTTGCATCCCTTCGGGAACGTTTTCCATGAAACAATTGTGTCAACCAAACATCAGCGCCACACAACCAGTGTGGCGCTATACAATTTATAAGATAGTACTATTCTTCTGCTATAATTCTCAATCATGAAAGAGTTCCAACCAATACCAGAAGAACTGCATAAATATTTTGAAGCATATAGCGGCACTACCCTGCGCAATTATCTGACATCTGCGTATATAGATGATCGTGGTGTCGTAATGTATGACAAAAGTAAAAATCCACTTCATCGCTTCCCAGAGACTTATTTTGCGCAGTCAATACATCAAACATTTTGTTATGCCGCAACTGTCGCATATGAAACAAATGATATACCCGTAATCATGAGCGGGAAGATCCATAGTACACATAAAAATAAAGGATTTCTTCCATCAGGAATTGCTTTTCCTGTTACCTCATTGTGGGTTCCAAGAGAACACACGGATAGAAATGATTTGATTCGTAACATGTTCATACTTGGAGATACTATTGCGGCAATGGACTCCTTTGTTGAAGTGGACCCCTCAGCACTTTTGTTATCAGGTGATGAAGAATCATAGATTAACCTAGGTCAAAAGTTTCACCTTTTTGAGGAAGTTCCACTGATTGATGTCCCAGATCATTTTTTATTTTCTCTGCAAGTGCTTGTCTACTTTCCTCTTCTCCGTGTACAAGGAATACTTTTTCAACTCCTTGGATATGTTTTAGCCAGTTAATAAGTTTTGGTTCATCTGCATGAGAACTCATTGATTCAATTTTTGTAATGGTCGCATTGATTTGAATCTCTTCATCAAAGAGGTTAATTTGTTTTGCCCCCTCTTCAATAACTCTTCCCAGTGTTCCTTCTGCCTGATATCCGACAATGAGCAAGCGAGTATTATGTCGTGCAATATAATTTTTCAGGTGGAAATGTACTCGTCCTCCGCTCATCATACCGCTTCCGGCAATGATTACTTTAGGCGCACGTGCGTGGAGAATCTCTTTACTTTCTTTTGCAGTTGGAGTGGTAATCAATGATTCATAGACAAATGGATCTTTATCGTCTGCCAGTTCATCGTTATAGAGATTTGGATATTTTTTAAATACTTCAGTCACTGCAATTGCCATAGGACTATCGACATAAATGGGAGTACTCGCATGTATTCTTTTTTCCTGAATTAAGTGCCCAATACGGTGAATGATCTCTTGGGTCCGTTCTATAGAAAACGCAGGAATGATAAGTACTCCTTCTGTCTGCTCTACTTCATTTATCTCATGCTGAAGTACTGCGTATACATCTTCTTTGGTATGGGTATCTCCGCCATATGTTGACTCCATTACCACATACTGTGCTTTTTCAATCGGCTCTGTAGGTGCAACAATGTCTTCAGGAGTATTGCCAAGATCTCCGCTAAATACAATGATTTTGCCTGTTGAGTCCTGCACTTCAATACTTGCAGATCCGAGAATATGACCGGCATCACGGAATGTAACAGAAAATTCTCCACAGGTGAATGGTGTTACGTACTCAACCGTCTCTATCATGAGAAGTACTCTCTCAACATCTTCTTTTGTGTAAATAGGAGCTGTACCTTCTTCTTCTTCTTTTCTCTCAGCAATTTTAGCTGAATCAAGCAATGAAATTTCTGCAATATCTTTTGTTGCAGCAGTCATATAAATTACTCCTGAGAATCCTTCTTGAGCAAGAACCGGTAATCGTCCGCAGTGATCAAGATGGGCATGGGTAATCAGTACAGCGTCAAGTGTACGCGCGTCAAAGGGGAGAGCTTTCTGATTTTCTGTCTCTGTTTTCTTATCCTCCTGGAACAATCCAATATCAACAAGTATTGATGTATCTTGTCCTTGCAGAAGATAACTAGAACCAGTAACTGTAGCAGACGCACCAAAAAAAGTTAATTTGCTCATTCATATTTTAGTATAGCAGACTTTTTATCTGAGGTTTTTAACGAATATTGGTAGAAAAGGTCAGTAAGGCAAGCAATGATTTTTTTTGTCTTTCGCTGAGCTGTGTTATCTCAAGCACCTCTGCTCCTGTTTGGCGATACTCGGCAAGGATATTTTCTACAATTGATTTTGTCTGAGGGATACTGCCCTGTTGATCAGTGAGTGCGAGTTGAGCAAGATTAGGAACATTATTTTGGCTATCAAGCATCTTGTCTTTACCCGACTCTATCTCATCACTCATATCCATCCAGTCGTCTCGTAACTGGAATGCAAGCCCTGCACTATCTGCATACTGGTCAAGTGCATGGATATCTCGGTTAGCAAGCGTAAGTCCAAATTGCAGTGGGTACATAAATGAATACTGTGCTGACTTAAATCGGGCAATATTTTTACTTACCTCAGGGGATATTTTTTGACCCCAGTGAACCATTTCATAAAATTGACCTACACAGAGGAATCGTTGCATTTTTCCAAATAGCGGCATGAGTTCAGGTACTTTTTCTGCCATATATTCATTACAGGCAGCAGAAAGGAAATCGCCGACAAGCATTGCTCCTGCTTCTCCATTGAGTCCCTCATCACGCAATGCAACATGTACGGCTGGTACGTTACGGCGCATTGTTGCACCATCCATGATGTCATCATGAATGAGTACATATGTATGCAGTAACTCGAATGCAATTCCTGCATCAATAACTTTTTCATCAAGTGAATCAGCGCCGACCGCAATCAAGAAAGGGCGGATGCGCTTTCCTGATTTAACGTACGGAATAATGGGGTCAAGGAATGTCTTTAAAAGATCGCGGCTAAAGCGTTCGTCATGTGAGTTGGTGTATAGGTCGGCAATAACTTGCTGGAACCGTGGTTCAAACGCTGCATGGAATTCAGAAAAAAATTGATCGTCTTTCATAGTGAGGCGGCAAATGGATTGAAATTTGTTTTTGTATCGTAGTGATCCACACCTTCTGATTTTTTCAGTTTATTGACAATAAGGTATGTTACTGGAGTAAATACTATCTCTGTCGCAACTTTGAGCAGATATCCTGAGATAATGACTGAGATAAGCAACGATACTGGCAGAATTCCATAAAATGCGATAATCATAAAGACAGTGGTATCAAGAATCTGTCCGACAAGTGTTGAAGATATTGTCCGTAACCACAGAAATCGTCCTTTTGTTGCAACTTTTAATTTCGCAAGAATCATAGAGTTAACGAACTCTCCCACTGTATATGCAGCAAGACTTGCCGCAACAATACGAGGTGTGAGTCCTAAAATATGCATGAAGTCTTCTTGATACGGATAATCAGCAGCAGGCGGTGCAGCTCCTACCAGCATGAATGTGGCTGCCATAAGAATAGCTGCAGCAAACCCTAACCAGATTACTCTTCTCGCTCGAGCAAATCCGTATACTTCTGTCAAAATATCACCAATGATATAGGTAAGCGGAAATAAAAAAGTACCTCCGCCAAATGATAACGCGCCAATCGTAATGATTTTTGTATCAGCAATATTTGAAATTAAAAGAACCGCGACAAACAGCGCAGTCACTATATCTAAATACTTAAATGATTGCATACAGGAAATATTATATCAGATGGTATAGCTATGAGAGAGATTTTTTATTAACTGAGTAGTGATAAAGTAATAGAAATCCGAGTGACGCAAAGACAGCAATTGCAAGTGAGGTGAGATCAATTCCTTGCATACCAATCCCGTACAGAAATGTCGCCAATGCTCCTCCGGATACAGAACCTAATATACCAAGAAGCATTGCCATACTCATTCCTCCACGTACTGACGTGACACTTACGTATTGCGCAACACCTCCGGCAATCAATCCAAATACAACCCAGGCAATAAGATTAATCCAAGAAATTGTTGGTCCGAGCTGTGATAATTCCATGGTTACTATAATACATTTTTTGTACAAAATCATGGCTAAAGGTCTGTAAGAATAAGAAAAGAGTGTTTTGATTGAAGATTTAATTTTCCTTTGGTATAGTAGTATCCCACTATGATACTGCCCCAAAATCTCTCCTTTGTAGATATCGAGACTACTGGCGGACAAGCCAAATTTGACCGTATTATCGAGATTGGGATTGTCAGAGTTGAGGACAACAAGGTTGTACAAAAATACGAGACACTCCTTAATCCTGATACCTATGTATCCCCTTTTATTGAACAGCTAACCGGAATTTCACAAAAAGATTTAGAACGAGCACCTACTTTTTATGAAGTAAAAGACGATATTTTAGGACTTCTGCAAGACAGTGTTTTTGTGGCACACAACGTACGTTTTGATTATGGATTTTTACGCAGCGAATTTAAGCGCCATTTAACGGATTTTTCTGCCAAGCATTTTTGTACCGTTAAGCTTTCCCGTGCTCTTTTTCCAAATCATACTCATCATAACTTAGACGCGATTATTGAGCGTTTTGCACTGACATGCGAAAATCGTCATCGGGCATTGGGTGATGCACAGGTGTTATGGGATTTTTATACGC
Source organism: uncultured Gammaproteobacteria bacterium (assembly GCA_964448725.1). Taxonomy (GTDB): domain Bacteria; phylum Patescibacteriota; class Microgenomatia; order Levybacterales; family GWA1-39-11; genus JBDHUV01. The sequence continues at coordinate 12,219 of CAYVAJ010000017.1, forward strand.
ATGTGCAAAAAAGCGTGAGTCCTGAGACATTTTCTTTGGCAGTACATGAAGCACTCAAGCGTCCTTCACGACCAATTCATATTTCAGAAGTCGTACTAGATACCTTACCAGAATCACCAGGTGTGTATATATTCCAAGACAAAACAGGTGCACCACTCTATGTTGGTAAAAGTATTAACATACGGGAACGAGTGCTTTCTCATTTTTCATCAGATACTGAGTCAACAAAAGAACGGGAGTTATCAGAGCAGACACATCATATAGAGACAATAGTCACTGCAGGTGAGTTGTCTGCGCTTTTTCTTGAATCAAAATTAGTCAAAGAACTCCAGCCGTTATACAACCGTAAGCTTCGATATCAGCGCAAACTTTTTGTATTGTGCAAAGTAGTAGATGATGCAGGATATGAGTCAGTTGAGCTACGGGAAATGGAAAAAGTGACGGTAAGTGATTTTTCCGATATTATGGCAATCGTAAAATCCAAAAAACAGGCGCGGAGTATCTTACGTGAGATTTCACGGGAACATAATCTCTGTCCGAAATTACTGGGTATTGAGCATACTAAGACATCGTGTTTTTCATATCGGTTAGGATGGTGTAAAGGTGCGTGTGCCGAAAAAGAACCTCCTCTGCTCTATAATCTGCGGATGATCACTGCATTTTCTGAGTACAAAATTAAAAAGTGGCCATTTAACGGACCTATTTTGATTAAGGAAGAGAACGCGCTTGATGAAAAGTCAATCGGATATGTGATTGATTCGTGGTGTTATCTGGGAAATTGTCAAACTGAGTCAATCTGTGATATCTCTTCTGACTATGTATTTGATTTAGACATGTATAAAATCCTCGTGCAGTATCTAAAACAGCCAAAGAATTATAAAAAGATAAAAGTATTAAATAACACGCAAGTACTCAATAATACTTCCTCTCCAATTACTTCCTGATTCTTCATTAATCCACTATGGGATTTTAAATAAAATACGTATTAAATATTAATAAGAGTTAATAGTGGATAAATAGTCTGTATAGCAATCATTATGGGTTGCATAAATAAGGAAGTCTATGTATAATCGAATTGCTGAGTTAGCAAGCAATATTTCTGCCCAACAATATTGGATATATTGTTGGGTTTTTTTATGGAAAATTCTACATTCAATAAAACGTTTTATAAGATTTGCAAAGTCATTCTTACAATCTCTATTCCTCTACTGATCGTAGTACTTTTACTCCTGCAAAATCCAAAGTTAGCAGATCAATTGAGAACACATGTAGTACTCGCTACCACTGTCCAGCCTGAAACTTTTACAGAACTTTATTTTGAAGATCATACAAATCTTCCGAGTGAGACGATTCTTTTTTATGATAATCGATTTAAGTTCACCATTCACAATTTAGAACACAAGGATATGTCTTATCCCTACGAAGTATATTTTGATTGGGATGGAACACACAAAACAATAGCAACGGGTACTGCATTTTTGAGCCATGATGAATCAACGACTATTGATGTTGGATTTATTTTAAATGAGCCGATTGCGCGGCAGAAAATAGTAGTAGAACTGATCGGCCTAAATCAGCAAATTCATTTTTGGCTGAACGGAGAAACAGTACATGAATCACAAATTGTAAATCAAGAAGTAGACAATGAGAACCAAGAAAATACGTTTTATACCAATCTCTACTTTGATTATAGTGTTCCAGTTCCGCAGACCGCACTTGTATATCAACCTTTTAATTTTGCTTTTACTATTCATAATTTAGAGAACCAAGATGTTGTCTATCCATATGAAGTGTATCTGGAAGAAAAAGGACACAGTATTCAGATTGATAGTGGAGAAATTAGTCTTGCACATAATGAACTCAAAACAACAGAACTATCTACTGCGATTACAACTCCTGATGTCTTTTCTAAAGTAGTCGTTAAATTAATAAATCAAAATAAATATATTTACTTTGATGTGAAAGGAGTAAATAATGTCCAGTAAAATCACAGTCCTTATTCCATGTCATAACGAAGAAAAAGGTATAGCCAAAGTTATAGATGGAATCCCTCATCAAAAGCTCGAAAAGCTTGGATACACTACACAGGTCGTAGTAATCAACAATAACTCTACTGATAATACAGTACAAGTTGCACTAGATCGTGGTGTGACCGTAATTCATGAGACTAAGAAAGGAAAAGGATATGCAATGAAAGCAGGATTTAACTTTGTCACTACTGATACCAAATATGTCGTAATGCTTGATGGAGACAACACATACAAGCCAAAAGAAATAATCAGACTGATCGAACCATTAACCAGTAATTTTTGTGATGTGGTAGTTGGTTCTCGTCTTGGTGGAAAAATGAGAAAAAACTCCCTGAAATTTAAAAACAGAGTTGCTAACTGGGGATACACATTTTTAGTACGACAGTTTTATCGGGCAAATGTTACTGATGTGTTGAGTGGCTACTTTGCATGGAAAAAAGAAGTCATTGATAAATTAATCCCCCATTTAGAATCAGATGGATTTGCAATAGAGATGGAGATGATTACCAAAATGCAAAAGTTAGGATTTAGCATGTACTCTGTGCCGATCACCTATGACGAAAGAGATGGACATTCAAAAATTGCCGCAATCACTGATGGGTTAAAAATCCTGCATGTGTTCGCAAAAAATATTGCGTGGAGTCCAAAAAGACAAAAGAGACGAGCAAAAGTAACTCAACAAGTGGCCGATGTAGAAATAGCTTTATCACCACAAAATTAACACTGCCTATGAAAAAGATACAGAACAAAAAATTAAAAATTGCTTTCGTGCAAGACGCGATCTACCCCTATAACAAAGGCGGAAAAGAAAAAAGATTGTACGAATTATCCACCCGACTTTCTGCAATGGGACATGATGTACATATTTACTGCATGAAGTGGTGGGAAGGAAAAAGTATTAGAAAAGAAAATGGTGTTACCCTTCATGGCATCGGCCCACTCTACCCACTGTATAGTGGCGAGCGGAGATCTTTCCGGCAAGCAATCCTCTTTGCACTCCATTGCTTTAAATTAATCCGAGAAGACTTTGACGTACTCGATGCAGATCACATGCCTCACCTCGTACTTTTCCCTTTGAAAATAGTAACTGTATTAAAAAGAAAAAAACTAACTGCTACATGGAATGAAGTCTGGGGAAGAAAATACTGGAAACAATATATCGGAATATTAGGTGAAGTAGCATACCTTATTGAAAGAGTTAGCGCTCTACTCCCTGATGAAATTATTGCAGTGTCTCAACATACTGAAAAAAAATTAAAGAAAGAATTAAAAGTAAAAACAAATATTTCAATCGTTCCAAACGGAATAGATCTTGCACATATTAAATCTATAAAACCATCAAAAATAAAATCAGATGTAATCTTTGCTGGAAGACTTCTCTCACATAAAAATGTAGACATGCTCATCAAGGCAATCAGCGAATTAAAAAAACATCATCCAAAAATCAAATGCATCATCGTTGGAAATGGACCAGAAAAGATAAAACTCATGAAGTTAGCTGAAAAACTAGATCTTAAATCAAATATCGCCTTTATAGACTTCTTAGAAAATCACGATGATCTCTATGCTCTCATGAAATCATCAAAAGTATTCGTACTCCCTTCCACAAGAGAAGGCTTTGGCATAGTTGTACTTGAAGCAAATGCATGTGGTATCCCTGCAATTGTTACCAATCATCCTGATAACGCAGCACAATATTTAATTACAAATAACGGAAATATAATATACAATTCTGCTCGGAATATTGAAATAGCAATAAGTAGGCAAATACTACTGTATGAAAGAGAAGGTGATAAATACTTAAATATAATTTTTAAATATGAATGGAAATATATCTCAGAAAAATATATAAAAGTTGCCTATTATGAATCATAAAAAAAACAATATACTGATTATTCCACATCTCCCCACATTTTATGGAAGGAGATATCAAATTGCTAAATATCTACACAAAAATGAAAATAATGTTCATTATATAACATGGACAATGCCATACCCATTTCAATTTAAAAAAATTATGTATTATTTATTCGATTCATTAAAATACTATTCATTTAAAAAAGAAGGTATAGTAATTCATAAAATTAGAAGACTACCAATATTTTTTCCACCAATTAATAA
>CAYVAJ010000018.1:0-15130 GCA_964448725.1 uncultured Gammaproteobacteria bacterium
TAAATTTAAAATTCGAAATGAATATTTAATTAAAATAATAAAAATTAAAGTGTTTCGATTTTATTGAAAATTTAAAATTAAAAATTTCAAATTATATGAAAATATTATCTGCCTTGCGTAAAAAAAAGGTCGTACGTGACTTTTATTTATCTTTTATTTTTAAACCACATAAGGTTGCGGCAATTTTATTTGAAAAAACCTCATCTTCACTTGTAATTATTTCTACTAAAGAAGCAACGCTTGAGAAAGAGCTTGATGAACTGAATGGTGAGGAGCTTGTAAGTGTAATTGATGCAGTCACATCATCGGTAGAGGGTGCAATGCCAGCTGGTGAGATGGTTGAAAAAACAATTTTTTCTGTCCCATACTCATGGCAGAAAGAAGGAAAAATTACTCGTGAGAACCTCCAAAAATTAAAACAAATATGTGACGCGCTTGAATTAAAGGCTATTGGATTTATTATCTCCCCAGAAGCTGTCGTTAATTTCCTTCAGAAAAAAGATGGAGTACCGGTTAAAGCTATTCTTGTTGAGCATGCAGCAAATCAGGCATTTGTGTATATTGTGCAGAACGGAAATATTGTTGAGGTCCAGTCAGCAGAGATTGCAGAAGACTTTGTAGCGACTGTTGAAAAATTACTTACACAGGTAGAAAATACTGATATCCTTCCGACAAAGATTATCCTTCATGATTATGAAGGGGTAGAAAATCTCCAACAAGAATTTTTAAATCATGAATGGAAAAAAGAACTGAACTTTTTACACGTTCCTCAGGTATTAGTGTTAGAAAAAGGATTTGAGAATGAAGCAGTTATTAATGGAGTTGCAACACAAATGGGATTTGATGTGCTTCACGAGGTAAAAGCTGGTGCAGTTGTTGATGAAGAAGGAAATGTTGGTGAAGATGATCCAGAAGATATAGAGATTGCTCAAGCAGAAGAATTTGGATTTGGACCATCAGATGGAAAGCAAACTGAGGAATTAAAGGTAGACGCTGATGAAGAGGATATACAAGACACATCCTCAGAAGACCTTCAGATGACAGAATCAACTGAGGAAGAAGAAAGACAACAAGTGCATGCTAATATTTCTGAACCTTTGGTAAATGAGACAGTTGAAGCAGAGGAAGAGCCTGAGAATGTTGTACCCAAGCAAGACTCTAAAATGCACTCCAATACTCCTATCAATTCAGTTCCTGATACACGAGTAACTGTAGTTGATAAATTGAAAGAAATGGCTCCTGTTGTATTTGTACAGTCGCTTCTGAGCGGAAAAGGAGCAGGTACTATGCTTAAAAAAGGATTAAGTCTTCGGATTGGAATTATTGCATTTGGAGTAGTTGGCCTGCTTGTATTACTTACCTATGCATATTATTCATATTACTTAAAAGTAGAAGTCGTATTATTCTCTGATAGTCAAGTTGTATCAAGTGAGGAAGACGTAACATTTTCTCAGGAAGATGACACATCATTTGAAGATACCGTAATCAAGCTTACTACAATAACTGAGAGTGTGGATGTCTCAACGCAGAAGGAAGTTACTGGTACAAAAGAAACAGGGGAAAAAGCAACAGGAGAGGTAACCGTATATAACAAAACAGAACGGCCAGTAACCTTTGAGAAAGGTACTGTTATTGCTTCTTCAAATGATATGGAGTTTGTGACACTTGCAGAGGTGAAGATTGCTTCAACAAGTTCATTTTCCACCTCATTTTCAAATCAAAAAGTAAAAGTTGAAGCAGCAAACTTTGGTAAAGAATATAACCTTCCTTCCAATACCAATTTTACTGTTAATGGAGAAGAAACAGCAGATTATTTTGCAAAAAACGAGTCAGCATTCTCTGGAGGATCAAAAAAAGAGTTAACTGTTGTATCTGCCAAAGATCTGGAAGCACTCCGTTCAGAAGCTGAAAAGGGGACTTTAGAAAAAGCTTTGGCTATTGTTACCGAGAAAATAGAAAGTAATGTGTTGCTTATAAAATCTCCGCTTGCTACAGAATTAGATGGAGAAAAATTTAGTAAAAAAGAAGGCGAGGAAGCAAAATCTGTTTCCTTAACTGGAAAGCTGGTCTATACCTTTGGAACCTATGCAAAAGAGGATCTTGCTGAATTTGTCCAGCAAATGGCACAAAACGAAGTACCAGATGAGTATCGATATATAGATGATCAATCTGAAATACAGGTAACTGACGTGAAAGTAGAAGATGAAACAGTTACTGGAAAACTTACTATTAATGCAGTATTCGGACCAACTATTGAAACAAGCAAGATACTAGGAAATTTACAAGGTAAACAAATAAAAAAAGCTGAGCAGATCGTGGAGGAATTAAATGGAGTATCAGATTATACTATTATAAGACGGAATGCATTTCCGATATTTCCCTCATATCTGCCATTTAACTCAAAAAATATTACGATAACCATAAAAACTAATGGCTAAATATTATTATAAAGCTCGTAATTATCAATGGAAACGTTATTTTCGAATAGTTGGTCTTGGATGTGTTTTAGGAGGTTTTGGAGTATTTATTTATTTTTTTTTCCCAGTGATCGCGTATCAATTATTTCTAGGAACACCTGTACAGCAGGAAATTGAATCTCCTGTTCCCAAGTATCTTGTCGGACGTAACAATACAGTAAAAAGTCTTATTAACCAAGGGATATCCCGCTTGCAATTTGATTATACTGACGCACGCAACTGGTATCCTCAGGTTCATGCGGAAGAAGAAAAAGAACAAAAAGCTGAGAAAGTGGAGAACTACTTTTTGGCTATCCCAAAGCTTGGTATTGAGCAAGCAAATGTGTCCACTGTCAATTATGATTTGTCTCAATCATTAGTTCATTATTATGGACCTGGAAATCCACTAGAACATGGGACATCAGTAATTTTTGGTCATTCAACTTTGCCTCAATGGTTTGATCAAAATAACTATAATGCAATTTTTGCAACACTCCATACGATCCAAGTTGGTGATGAAATACTGTTAACTGTAGATGGAAAGCAATATACTTATCAAATTTTTGCAACTTCGATTACAACTCCTGATGATGTGAATATATTTTCTCAGAGCTATGATAACAGTTACATTACGCTTGTGACTTGTACGCCTCCTGGTACGATATGGAAACGGTTAATTGTCCGAGCGGTGCTTAAAAGTTAATAGCATAGTATATTGGGATTGACCTTAACTACTCTTTTATGAGAGGATGGATATTGCAAGCATATGGACAATCCCAGCCCGATAGATACTCAACAATTTCTCAATCCATACCAACAACAACAGGTTTTGAGCTGGAAGAATAGAGTGCATAAATTCCTGCTTGATGCGTGGCCGTATTTTTATCGTTTTTTGAATGAGTTTTTGCTCATTATGATGAAAGTGATACGAGGCAGTATTCGTATTATGAAAGAACAACTATTTAGAAGCTCATAAAGTAGCAAGTTTATAAAGTTTTTAAAGGAGTGATTTTTACAACTTTAAGAACTTTAAGATCTTTACGAACTTTATAACTCATATTAATGGAAGAAAAAAAACAATCACATCTCGCACTTGATGCAATACGTAAGAAATTAGTCGGTAAAGAGCTGTCATATCAAGAAATATATGCAGTCATGGATCAGATTGCTGATAAGAAATTAGGTGATGTACTCACTACTTATTTTGTTGCATCAGGATACACAAATGGGTATACCGATGATGAACTGTATTTTCTTACAAAAGCAATGGTTGAGACAGGTGAACAGTTGGAATTTTCTGGAACTGTAGCAGATAAACATTCGATTGGGGGGACACCAGGCGCTCGTACTACAATGATAGTGACTCCAATTGTTGCGGCAGCAGGATTTAAAATACCAAAGAGTTCGTCACGGGCAATTACCACTCCTGCCGGTACTGCCGATAGCATGGAAGTGTTGGCTAATGTTTCCTTTACGAAAAAAGAAATATACAAAATTGTTGAGAAAGCTAATGGTTGTATTGTCTGGGGAGGAAGCTTTAAAATAGCGCCTGCAGATGATGAGATAATCCGTATTGAAGAACCATTGATGCATGAAAGCTATGATAAAGTCCTCGTATCTGTTATGGCTAAAAAAATTGCCTTTGGATCAAATCATGTGGTTATTGAAATTCCGTACGGTAAAACAGTTAAAGTACATCGAGAAGAAGAAGCACATCTCTGGGCAAAAAAATTTGAAGGTTTAGCGAAACGATTCAATATCAATCTAAAAGTAGTGATAGAAAAAGTAGAAGAACCTGCAGGAGGAGGTGTGGGGCCATTACTTGAAGCACGTGATGCGTTACGGGTACTTGAACAGACTGAGAATAGATCATTGGATCTTGAAGAACGTGCATTGAGACTTTCAGGTACCTTGCTTGATCTATGTATCAGTGATATGCCTGATAGTAAGAGACGAGAGATCCATGAGAAATATAAAAACGGATATATGTGGGCAAAGGATCTGCTGGTAAATGGGAGAGCACACGCACAAATGAGTAAAATTATAGAAGCACAAGGAGGAAATCCTGCAGTTCGTTCAGTTGACCTCAAACCAGCTAAATTTGCCTGGGATTACAAATCTCCGAAAAACGGAAAAATCACAGCAGTTGATAATATGAATGTTACTCGGCTTGCAAAAGTGCTGGGGGCACCAAAAGATAAACGTTCAGGAATGGATGTCTTTGTAAAAAAAAGACAAACAGTCAAAAAAGGTGAAATTATAGCTACATTTTATGGAGAGACAAAAAAGAAGCTCAATGAGGCAATTAGCTTACTAGAACTCTTCCCTGTTTTTACTATCGAATAAGCTTTAATACTAAATCATAAGATCTAGTATTCAATCTCTATATTGTTAATTATATAAGTGTTTTGAAGCTACCTTGCTTGTGACAAGCAGGTGGCCAAATGTGTTACAATAATTAACACGATGCGCCGTCTGCTGTTATTAGGTTTTGTTGCTCTTGTTTTTCTTCTTGGCGGATTTCTTTGGTGGAATAATGGACAGCAAGCAGTCAATGCAGATGATCAATCTTCCAAGTTATTTGTTATTCCACAAGGATCAAATGTCCGTGAAATTGGAAATAATCTCAAAAAAGAAGGATTAATAAAAGATCCAGTCGTATTTTTCCTGTATGTTAAAAAGGAAGGATTGGATACTAAAATTCAAGCTGGAGATTTTCGTCTCTCTCCTAGTATGGATCTGGCGACTGTGCTTGAACAGTTGCAGAAAGGATCTCTTGATATTTGGGTAACTATTCCTGAGGGAAAACGAGCAGAAGAAGTAGCAGAGATCTTGAAAGAGAACATGCCATTGTATGATGATTCGTGGCAAGCTGTACTGATAGAAAATGAAGGCTATCTTTTTCCTGATACATATTTAATTCCGCGTGATGCTGTTGTTGATAGGGTTGTTAGTATTATGAGAAATACATTTTTTGAAAAAGTAGAAGAATTAGGATTGACAGAATCATCTCCGAATTTACATACTGTGGTTACGATGGCATCATTGATAGAGCGAGAATCAAGGATTGATGAAGAAAAGCCTCTCATAGCTTCTGTAATACAAAATAGGATTAATGATGGAATGCCGCTTGATATTGATGCTACGCTACAATATATAGTAGGCAAAAAAGAAGGAAAATGGTGGTATCCGCCAACTGGTGAAGAAAAATCTATAAATTCGTTGTATAATACATATAGAAATGTAGGACTTCCACCTGGACCTATCTGTAATCCTGGAATCGGTGCTATCAAAGCAGCTCTAAATCCAGAAGAAAGTGATTACTATTTTTATATACACGATTTAACAGGGAAAGTTCATTTCGCAAAAACAAACAGTGAACATAATGCAAACGTTTCAAAATACCTGCGGTAGGTAGTATTATTCAGGAAAACGCGCACAAATTAACAAAAAGGTATTGACAAGCGTTAGATTTTCGTGTATAGATATACATCACGGAAGAATTAAAGAAGGGATTACTGTGGCCCAATGATTTTTTTGCCCAAAATCAAGAACGGTACACGAACAAAATTTCTAGATGACTGCAATCACAACACAACGACAATATTGGGGAAAACAATACGAACAGCTACCTGAGCTTGATTTGCTCTCTATTCAAAAGGAATCATATAAATGGTTTATTGATGAGGGAGTGCGTGAGGTGCTCAATGAGATAACTCCTATAAGTGATTTTACTGGGAAGAACTGGGAATTGATTCTCGGTGATTACAAGCTCGGTGAACCAAAAATCACAGAAGAAATTGCAATTCAAAAAGGTCTTACTTATTTTACTCCACTTCTTGTTGAAACAACACTTGTTAACAAAAAAACAGGAAAGCGTATTAGTCAGGAAGTATTTTTAGGTGAAATTCCTAAGATGACTGACCGTGCTACTTTTATAGTTAATGGTATTGAACGTGTAATTATAAATCAAATTGTTCGTTCTCCTGGTGTATTCTTTACCGCAACAGAAGATCCTATTACCGGAAAAACTTTGTATACTGCGGAACTCCGCCCAGTTCATGGTTCATGGCTCGAATTCTCTACTACTCGCACAGATATGATTGTAGTACGTATTGATCGCCGAAAGAAGTTCTTGGCTACAGTATTTTTGAAAGCACTTGGGCTTGAAGGAACAGATAATATTTATGAAGAATTTAAAGGTGTTGATGGAAGTGAGATTATCATCAAAAATACCATGGAAAAAGATGATACCCGTGGTGAAACAGATGCATTAATTGAGATTTTCAAGAAAATGAATCCAGGTGAGCCTGTTGTGCTTGATACAATTCGGGCAAATTTCCGAGACACTTTCTTTGATCGCCGCCGTTATGATCTATCTCGAGTTGGACGTTATAAGATAGGACAGAAATTATCAGAAATTGAAGGATTTAAAAACTCTGAATCATTAACATTGGCAATTGATGATATTGTCGGTATTATGAAATATTTGATCATGTTATCAAACGGACAAGGTGCTGTTGATGATATTGATCATCTTTCAAATCGCCGAATTCGTAGCGTAGGAGAACTTGTGCAGTCAACTGCATTTCGTGTTGGCGCATTGCGTCTTGAGCGAATTATTAAGGAAAAAATGTCACTTGCTTCAACTGAAGAAGATTTCTCTCCAAGTCATTTCATTAACGCACATCCAATAATTGCAGCTATTAATGAATTCTTCCGTACTTCTCAATTATCAGCTATTCTTGATCAGACCAATCCATTATCAGAAATTGATAATATGCGGCGTCTAACTGTTATGGGAACTGGTGGAATTTCCCGAGAACGTGCATCATTCTCAATTCGTGATATTAACAGCTCACAGTATTCAAGAATTTGTCCTGTACGAAGCCCTGAAGGTCCAAATATCGGACTCGTTACCTATCTTGCACTTTATGCACGAGTTAATGAATATGGCTTTTTAGAAGCACCATATCGGCGTGTTACCAAAGTGAAAAATGGCAAAAAAACTCGAGTACAAGTAACCGATGAGTTAGTCTATCTTGATGCACATACAGAATCACAATTCTATATTACTCACGCAGATATTCAAATTGATAAGGATGGATTCTTAGTAGAAGAGATGGTTCCAGCACGATACAAAGGGCAGTATCTTGAAATTGAACAGGAAAAAATTGATTTGATTGATGTTGTTCCTCGCCAAGTAATTGGTACTTCAGCAGCATTGATTCCATTTATCGATCATGATGAAGCAAACCGTGCACTGATGGGTACTCACATGCAATGTCAGGCAGTTCCATTGATTAAGGCAGAAAGCCCAATTGTAGGAACTGGTATGGAAGCTTCTACATCAGAGGCAATGGGACGGGTTGTTCGTGCTCCATTTGATGGTGAAGTTACTTTTGTTGATGGAAACAAATTGACGCTTCGAGGTAAAAATGATGAAGTAAGCTACACAATTGAGAAGTTCAAGCGAACTAGCCAAAATACGCTCTTTAACCAAAGACCAGTAGTTGCAACCGGTGATAAAGTGAAAAAAGGAGATCTGCTTATCGATGGACCAGCATCAGAAAATGGAGAGCTTGGTCTCGGAAAGAATCTTGTGATTGCATATGCTTCATTTGATGGTCTTGGATATGAGGATGCTATTGTTATTTCAGATAAATTAGTGAAAGAAGATATGTTAACCTCAGTTCATATTGAGAAATTTGAAGCAACTGTTGTTGATACAAAACTTGGCCCTGAAGAAATTACTCCTGACATTCCGAATGTTGCTGAAGAAGATTTGAAAAATCTTGATGAAAACGGAATTGTAGTTGTTGGTGCAGAAGTTGAACCCGGAGATATCTTACTCGGAAAAATTGCACCAAAAGGTGAGACAGAATTAACTGCAGAAGAACGACTGCTTCGTGCAATTTTTGGTGAAAAAGCACGAGAAGTACGAGACACCTCACTTCGTATGCCACACGGTGATAGAGGGACTGTTGTTTCTGTACAAATTCTTGATCGAGAAAAAGGTGATGAACTTGAACCTGGCGCACTCAAGCGCATTATGATCGAGGTTGCACAGCTTCGACACGTTGTTACCGGAGATAAGCTTGCTGGACGACATGGAAATAAAGGTATTATTTCAAAAATTGTTCCAGAGTCAGACATGCCATATCTGGAAGACGGAACACCAGTTGATATTATCATCTCTCCAATCTCAGTACTTGGACGTATGAACTTGGGACAATTACTTGAAGCGCATCTTGGATGGGCTGCTGCAAAACTCGGGTATAAAGTAGCACTTCCTGCGTTTGAAAAATTGTCTGAAGATCGTATATTTGATGCCCTTGAAAAGGCAAATATTCCGGCAAATGCAAAAGTTAGACTATATGATGCACGCAGTGGTGAACCATATGAAAATGATGTGGTAGTGGGAATCGGATATATCATGAAGCTGATTCACATGGTTGAGGATAAAACTCATGCACGTTCAACTGGTCCATACTCACTGGTTACACAGCAGCCACTTGGTGGTAAAGCACAGATGGGTGGACAACGACTGGGAGAGATGGAAGTATGGGCACTTGAATCACATCGTGCAGCATATACATTGCAAGAGATGTTAACAACAAAATCAGATGATATCGCAGGACGTGCAAAGGCATTTGAGGCAATCATTAAAGGCATAGATATTCCAACACCACGTGTTCCAGAATCATTTAAAGTCTTGATTCGTGAACTCCAGTCACTTGGTATCAATGTTGATGCAATGGAAGGTGTTGCTGATACCACTGAAGATGAGGAAACTGTAGAAGAAGCAGCAGAAAATATTGAAGCGCAAAAAGCAGGTGAAGAGCTGCAAGATGCAGTAACAGATCCATCTATCAGTGATGAAGAGGCAGCAAATACAGATGAAGTTGGCGAAGAAGTGATTGAATCATCAGAAGCTTCTGCTCCTGAATCTCAAGAAATTGAAGCAAGTGAGGACACAGAAGAAGAAAAGCATGATACAATAGAGTCCGAAGAAAAGGAGGAAGAAAAATAAATTATGGATAACGAACAAAATACATTTGGATCAGCACGACCAATGAATCGAGCACGTAATAAGAAATTCGATCTTATTAATATTGCTGACTTTACTGGTCTTAAAATTACTGTTGCAAAACCTGAGCAAATAAAAGAATGGTCTTATGGTGAGGTAGTAAAACCTGAAACTATTAATTACCGAACATTCAGACCTGAAAAAGATGGTCTTTTTGATGAGCGCATATTTGGTCCGACACGTGACTTTGAATGTTACTGCGGAAAATATAAGAGAATTCGGTATAAGGGAATAATTTGTGACCGTTGTGGAGTCGAAGTTACCTACTCTCGTGTACGCCGTGAACGAATGGGACACATTACACTTGCTTGTCCAGTAATTCATGTTTGGTACTCCAAAGGATCACCTTCTAAGCTTTCAACACTTCTTGATCTCTCACAAAAAGAACTTGAAGGAGTAATTTATTATGCAAGCTATCTTATTGTTTCAGTTGATGAGGACAAGCGCAAAGAAGCACAGGAGAAACTTGAAGCTATTAAGACTGAACGTCTTGAACGAATCAAAGCTCAGATTGAAGAAGAACGCCAAGCATTAAAGCAAGAGGGAGAAGATAAACAAGAAGAAGTAAAGAAATCACTTACAGAAGAGCGAAAAGAATTAGTACTTGAGGAAACTAATATCGCATTTAGACAAAAAAATATTGCACTTGATAAGCGATTTGAAACAGAAACAGCACGAACAGAAGAAATCTTTTCTCGAGTTGGTGATATTGTTAAAAATCTGCGAGTCTGGAATGTTCTTTCAGAAGAAGAATATGTTCGTCTTTTAGAATATGATATTCCAATTTTCTTTGAAGTAGAAACAGGTGCATCAGGTGTATTAAAGGCAATTGAATCAATTAACCCTCAAACCTTGGTGGGTGAACTTCGAGAAGAAATTACAAAGACTTCAGGACAGCGCCAAATTAAAGTTCGAAAGCGACTTCACCTTATTGAATCTATTAGTAAAGCAGGTATTGATATTAGCTCACTTGTATTACGAGTAATTCCTGTTTTGCCACCTGATCTTCGTCCAATGGTACAGCTCAATGGTGGAAGATTTGCAACATCTGACTTAAATGATCTATACCGCCGTGTTATTAACCGAAATAATCGGTTAAATCACTTAATCTCACTCGGTGCACCTGAAATTATCTTGCGTAACGAAAAACGCATGTTACAGGAATCTGTCGATTATTTAATTGACACTTCAATTCGAACGAGCACTACCCAACGTCAGTTTAAATCACTCTCAGATATTCTGCGAGGAAAACAAGGACGATTCCGAAAAAATTTACTTGGAAAGCGTGTAGATTACTCCGGACGATCAGTTATTATTGTCGGACCAGAACTTGCTTTGAATCAATGTGGTATTCCAAAAGAAATGGCACTTGAACTCTTTAAACCATTTGTTATTCGTGAAGTTATTGCTCGTGGATATACTACGCCAAATGCAAAAGCTGCAAAACGATATATTGAAAAAAGACCACCTGAGGTATTTGATATCCTTGAGGAAATTACTAAAAATCATCCGGTTCTGTTGAACCGTGCTCCTACTTTGCACAAACTCGGTATGCAGGCATTCTATCCTGTACTTGTTGAGGGAGCTGCAATTCGAGTACATCCGTGTGTCTGTTCTGGGTATAACGCTGATTTTGACGGAGATCAAATGGCAATTCACGTGCCGTTGTCATCTCGCGCACAGCAAGAGGCAATTGATCTCATGATGCCTGAACACAATCTTTTGAAACCAGCTGATGGAAGTCCAATCACGTTGCCAAATAAAGAAATGGCATTAGGATCATTTTATCTCACCAGTGTCGATGAGCGACTTCGTAGAGAGACTCTCCCAGTATTCTCAAACAGCAATGAAGCACATCTAGCATTCAGCTTAAAGAAGCTTACACTGAGAGAACCAATGCAGCTTCGTGTTGACGGTGAGTTACTTGAAACCACCATGGGACGACTCTTATTTAACGAAAAGTTGCCAAACGGAATGTCGTTTGTAAATGAAGCAATTAAAGCTGCAACAATCACTCGTATTATTACTGAGGCAATGGTTAGCTATTCAGAACGTGAAGTAGCACAATTGATCGATAATATTAAAGAAATTGGATTTTATGGCGCGACTGTATCAGGAATTTCTGTATCAACTTTTGATCTTAAAATGATTCCTAACAAATCTAAGTTTATTAGTGAAGCAGAAACAAAAATTAAAGAGATCGAAGAAGAATATCAGAGTGGTCTTATCACACTTGCTGAACAAAAAAGACTATCAAATGATGTGTGGTTCGCAACTACGGAAAAAATGGCAAATCTCACCTGGGATCTCTTTGAAGATCAGGATATGGTAAAAGTTATTGCTGAATCAGGTGGTGCTCGTGCTGGAAAATCACAGATCATGCAATTATCTGCAATGAGAGGTCTTATCTATGATCCAATGGGACGTATTGTTGAACTTCCTATTAAATCTAACTTCCGAGAAGGATTATCAATTTTTGAATATGTAAATTCAGCTCGTGGATCTCGCAAAGGATTGACTGACTCAGCACTCCGAACCGCTGACGCAGGATATCTTACCCGCCGATTAGTAGATGTTACTCATGATGTCATTATTCGTGAGGAAGAATGTGGTACAGATCGTGGTATGGAAGTTGATATGCGTGAATTCGAAAATAAAATGTACATGACAAATATGCTTCTTGGAAGAGTAGCAGCTGAAGATATTACTGCAAAACGTAATAAAGTACTTGTTGAGAAAGGTAATATTATTGATCATCAAGTGCTCGATGATATTCTTTCAAGTGAAGGTATTGAAAGTATTACTGTTCGATCTCCACTGTACTGTAAGTTGAAATATGGAATGTGTGCAAATTGTTATGGATGGGATCTTTCATCATACAAAAAAGGTAATCTTGGTACACCAGCAGGAGTTTTGGCTGCACAGTCAATTGGTGAACCTGGTACTCAGCTGACCATGCGTGTTAAGCATTTTGGTGGTGTTGTTATGTCTGACGTAACACAAGGTCTTCCGCGTGTTGAAGAGCTTTTTGAGATTCGCCGTCCAAAGAATCTTGCTCCAGTGAGTGAGATCGCAGGAAAAGTACAGGTTACAAGAGTTGATGATGGTGTTGTTGTACGGGTACGAAATACAAAGGTAAAACCAGTTGAAGAACGAGAATACTTCGTGCCATTAACAGCAACTATTCTTGTTGAGGAAGGACAGACTATTGAAACTGGTACCCAACTTTGTGAAGGATACCTTGATCCAAAAGATATTTTGAGAGTAAGCGGACTTGAAGCTGCGCAAAAATATGTGATCAAAGAAGTACAAAAAGTATATGAATCACAGGGTATTTCAATCAATTACAAACATTTTGAAACAATTGTTCGTAAAATGTCTGATAAAGTACTCATCGAGACACCAGGTGATACATCACTACTTCCTGGCGATTTGGTATCAAAAGTACGATTTGAAGATGAAAACGCAAGCGTTATTTCAGAAGGCGGAGAACCTGCATCAGCTCGTGAAACAATACTTGGTATTACCAAAGCAGCTTTAGTAACTGATAGCTGGTTGTCATCAGCATCATTCCAGGAAACAACCCAGGTACTAACTGATGCATCACTTGAAGGAGCAGAAGACCATCTTGTTGGTTTGAAAGAAAATGTAATTGTCGGACGACTTATACCGGTTCGCCCTGAGTTACTCAATCAGACCCCAGATGATATCTCAATGTAAGCTTCTGTTTACATAAATTCCAAGCATCAAGCACCAAATAACAAATAAATTCCAATTTTCTAAATTAGAATTTGTTATTTTGGATTTATTTGGAAATTGGTATTTGTATTTTGGAATTTACTGCTGGATAGAAGTAGGGCTGGTATTTTACGTTCAGATATAGTAAAATAGGTCACGTTTGAGGTAGATATAATTATGCCAACTATTAATCAATTAGTCAAAAAAGGACGATCAAAGAAAATTAAAAAGCTGAGAGCAACTGGGTTGCGAAATACCTTTAATTCTCGAACCCGAACCTATGATGAGAATCCTGCTCCACAAAAAAGAGGTGTGGTTACATTGGTACGTACAATGACACCAAAAAAACCAAATTCAGCACTTCGAAAGGTTGCTCGTGTTAAATTATCAAACCGTGAAGAAGTTACTGCATATATTCAGGGAATCGGACATAATCTTGCTGAACACGGTATTGTGCTTGTACGTGGTGGTCGTGTAAAGGATTTACCTGGTGTAAAATATCACCTTGTTCGTGGTAAATTTGATCTTGGAGGAGTAGAAGGACGAACTACATCACGCAGTAAATATGGGGCAAAACGACCTACAGGAGGGAGCAAATAGCGCTTAGTAAATTAGCGTTTAGGGTTTAGTTAAAAGAAAAACTAGACGCTAGACGCTAGCAAACTAAACGCTAGAAGTTATTATGGCACGCGGAGGAGTAAAAAAAGCACGAATTGTAGTAGAACCAGATCCATTGTATGGTAGCCGTATGCTGGCAAAATTTACTAATCGTCTTATGCGAGATGGTAAAAAAACAACTGCGCAAAGAATGGTATATAAAGCACTTGAACTTATTGAATCACAAGGGCAAAATCCTCTTGAAACATTTGAAAAAGCATTGGATAATATTGGTCCAAAAGTAGAGGTACGTGCGCGCCGAGTTGGAGGAGCAGCGTATCAAGTTCCGACAGAAGTTCGTGGTCCACGCCGCCAGTCACTTGCAATTCGTTGGCTACTTGAAGCAGTACATAAACGACCTAATAGTGAATATAAAACATTTGCAGAAAAGCTAGCAGCAGAAATTGTTGATGCTTCTAAAGGTGAAGGTGAAGCAATGCGAAAGAAAGATATTGCTCATCGAATGGCAGAAGCGAATAAGGCATTTGCTCACTTCAAGTGGTAAACTTTTATTAGTTTACACCACTGATCATCTAATTACCTCTTGACATGGTGATTCTATTTGTGCAACACTGAATGTATATCTATGGCAAAGAAAGTTGCTCGTAAGACTAAAGCTCGTAAAACAACGGTAAAAAAAGGAATTCATCATAGAATTCCTGAAAGACATCATGATCGGGTAATTGTATATGGTGGATTACTTGCAGTCTTTCTTCTCCTTCTTGTCTCACAGATGATGTAATTCACATCAATTGACACATTCTTGCTATTCATGTAACAATAGTGTTATGGCTAAAAAGAAAGTAGTTCGCAAATCCACATCAGGTAAAAAACGCACAAAGCTCCCAAAGCAATCATATGATCCAGTGAATCGAAACTATCTGATTATCATTGGTGCTATTGTTGCAATAGTAATCGTATTAATTGCAACAATACTGATCAATCGTTCAAAGCTGGAAGTAAAAAGTGGGGATAGTTATATCGATGTGACTCCGAGTATGGTTGAAGAATAGATTACTTAATTCATCTCGTAGTATTTTTAATACAAAATATAAGATATTTACTCCAAATTTCGCCATTTCGCAAAAAAGATGTTTTTTAATTTGTCACTCCAGAGTACGCGTTTAAAAAATATGAAGAATGAACGTTAAAAAACTTGAGTGTTTGAGTCCCGACTTTAGTCGGGAGG
>CAYVAJ010000019.1:0-12968 GCA_964448725.1 uncultured Gammaproteobacteria bacterium
ATAAATATCTATATTCTATCCATGAACTATAAACGTCTCCTGATACTATTTGCCATACTCTCTGCCTATCTCATCCCCCTCGCGATAACTCTTTATTCAATCTTCTCCGGTAGTATTGCTTTTTGGTATGATCCTGCGCGTGATTTATTGGCAGGTCTTACCAATATTGAAAAAATATCATTAATTGGTCCCACATCTGGAATTCCTGGCCTGTTTTACGGTCCATATTGGATATGGATGCTAAGTATAGGATTACTTATTTCACATGATCCTAGAATTGTTGCATTATTTGTTGCTGCAGTTCCTTATTTTTTAATTCTTCCTTTTATATTTTTTTCGTTATCTCGCGTAGTAGGGAAGAGAGCAGCAATAATTGGGTGGATACTTTTTATGTTTGCATTCGGAGGATATAGTGCCCAATTATGGAATCCTCATCCTGCACCATTGTTAGTATTCGCACTAATCACCCTATTAGTGTTTTTACCTAGAACATATAAATCATTGAAAGATTATCTATATTTAATTTTTACGGGATTTGTTGCAGGACTTCTTATTCAATTTCATATTTCATTTGGAATTGCGATAGTGAGCGGTGTCTTTTTATATCTCTTTCTTTCATTTCTCAATGAACTGTATGTAGAAAAAAAGAAAAAAGGAGTAATTACCAAAAATCTAATAACAGTAATACTCATTACTACTGGCATATTTATTTCCGCATTGCCGTTTTTTATATTTGAAATAAGACACGGATTTGGACAGTTAACCACTATTATTACAACCCTAACTACTCCGCATGCAGTTGTAGGTGTAATTGGTTTATCAAATACTGAGATACTGTCTTATTTTAGTGAACGATTTGCACGGCTTTTATCACTACCACTTTTTTATGCAAGTGTTGTAGGTATTGCGATACTAGCAGTGTATGCGTATCAAATATTTCAGAAAAAAATTACTTATTCAGTAAAAGAAGTTCGGCTATTGGTGCTTACCTTAATAACTATTTCAACAGTATTATTAGTGTATCTTACCTCACGAAATCCAGTCTGGGACTATCACTTTATCGGAGTAGAAGTACTCTTTGTCCTGCTTTTAATGAGTATTATTGCCAAATCTAGGGTACTTATGTATGCAGGGGGTGTATTAGTACTCATTGTTACAGTCGTTACTCTCAGCAAATTCTCGGACACTCTTTCCACTGATCCACTAAGTCTATCATCACTTGCAACAAAAGAGCATGTAGTAAATCAAATATTTGAGGATGCAAATGATACCTCTTTTGCACTAATTGCCTACAATCCTGCAATCTACACATTTGACTACGATTACTTAACACAATGGATTGCTGAGAAAAAAAAACGTGCAGTACCTACAACAGAGAATAATACAGAATTAGTGTATATTATTATTCCGCCTAATACTCCGCAAGCTGTTATCGAAGATTTTCTGAACTACAAAACTCCTAATGAAATATTCCAGACTGTTGAAGTATGGGAAATTGCAGACGGTTCAACAGTTTACAAACGAACAATATCAGGGGTTTTTGCTAGAATATAACTGTATACTAATAAAGAATTTTGTTCACAGTAAATCTCATATAAACAGATGAACTGTGAACGATAATAATATATGAATAAAAAACTAATTATTTATCTTATTGCGTTCGCAGTATTCGCAGTTACATTATATTATTCCTCATTACATCTATTGCATGGAGATGTAGTTTCTAATACTGATACAGCAAGGGACATATTATTAATTGAAGAGATGGTTAATACTAATAGTCCAGATCTTATTGGTCCTAGGGCAGGGGGTATTTCGGGTATATTTTTTGGGCCAATTTGGTATTATGCAGCAATCCCTTTTTTCATAATTGGTAATGGAAATCCCATATCAATTGGTATATTTTGGTTGTTAGCGGTAATTTTGTCTGTAATTTCTGTGTTTTGGGTCTCTAAAAAATTATTTGGTGAATATACAGGGCTTTTGACAGCTGTGCTATACGCTGTAGTTGTTGTACCTTCTGCTACAGGATTCACTCAAAGTTTTGGTTCATTAATTTTATCACCAGTTATATTTTACCTGCTATATAAATTCAGTGAAAATACAGGTAGAAAATATTTAATTACTCTTGTATTAATGCTTGGTATACTATTTCATCTTCAGCCTGCATTCGCCATGTTAGTGATATTTATGTCATTTATATATACATCAATTATTTTGATTAAAAGAAAGCAGGCGACTTATATTTTGTACTATTTGTTAATACTAATCCCTTTATCTAATTATATTGTATTTGAGTTGAGAAATGATTTTTTGCATGTAAATTCTTTATTGAATTTTCTGACAAACCCTCCTGTTAGTAGAACTGAAATAAGCTTTGGTGAAACTTTAGCTAACAGAATAGAAGGCTTCTTAAGCAGACTAAACATATTGGGATTAGGTGGACTCAGATTGAATATTTTATTCTTAGGCATTAATGGTTTTATTTTATATAAAGCTATAACTGATAAGAACTTAACTGGGAGGAAATTTTATTTCATATTTTTTGGTTTTTATATTTTCTTCTGGATTTTAAGCTTCTTATTCAAAGGATTAGTTTGGGATTTTTATCATTGGGCCTTTTTACCGCTAGTATGTATTATATTCGTTTCACTGAGAAATATGATTCCAAAACAAATTTTTATTGCACTATATATCATTGTATTTTCTTTACTGCTTTTACAAAGTAAAAGTTCAGCAGATTACTGGATTAATAATTATTCAAACCATAATAGTTCTTCATGGTTATTAAATAAAAATATTGCAGAATATGTGATAAATGATTCTGATGGCCAAAGTTTTGGCTATTACGTGTACTCTCCCGATGAGTTTGGGTATCCTATTAAATATGCGCTTAATTACTCTCTAAAAGAGAGTTCAACAGAAGGGGTATTATGTGAAAAGCATCCAATTACTTATTTAATATATTATCCTACACCGGAAGTTGGAGCTAAAACTGACCCTGAATATTGGAAAGATACAAGAGTCAACATATCTAAGTCACCTGATAACGAAAAAATATTCGGGGAAGGTGTTTTAGTCGAAAAATATACTCTAACCGAAGAGGAAATACAGTTAGAATCAGACCCAAACTTGATATGTGACTTACATTTTAGATAATTATATCTATAATTTGAATCAGCAATTTTAGTATAGTAGAAATCATACAAAAGCGTATTCAAACTAGAGATAATAGAATGGTATGTTAGAATAGTAAGGTATTGGGCAGGGGAATAGATTAATCCTTATCTCTTCCGCCATATGCCTTACACCTATTTTATATATGAATATTCTTGTTACCGGAGGAGCCGGATATATTGGAAGTACTACAGTAAAACGGTTGCTTGAGCAGGGGCATATTGTTACAGTGTATGACAACCTAATATATGGTCATGCAGATTCAGTGAAATGTGAGTTGATTCAGGGTGATCTGGTTGATAAAGAGTTCTTATTTGAGTCATTATCAGGTAAAAATTTTGATGCAGTTATTCATTTTGCTGCGTATGCCCAAGCTGGTGAATCAATGCAGGATCCATATAAATATTTTTATAACAACATAACAGGTGGGCTGAACCTACTGGAGTTGATGTTAAAAGAAGACATTAAATACATTATCTTTTCATCCACATGCGCAATATTCGGTACTCCTGATCCGCTTCCGGTAACAGAAGATTCTGAGAAGCATCCAGAGAGCCCGTATGGTGAATCTAAGTTGATGTTTGAGTCTATTTTAGACTGGTATGACAAGTTGCATGGTATTAAGCATGTGAATTTACGATATTTCAACGCAGCGGGTGCTGGGTTAGAAGGTGACTTGGGAGAACGACATGATCCTGAGACTCATATTATTCCGATCGCTATTGAAGCAGCACTTGGAAAACGTGAAAGTTTTAAACTCTTTGGAAATGATTATCCAACAGAAGACGGTACGTGCATCAGAGATTACATTCACATAGAAGATCTAGCAACAGGCCATATCCAAGCATTAGATTATGTGATGAGAGAAGATAAAAGTGATTCATTTAATCTTGGAACGGGGCAAGGACACTCAAATAGAGAAGTGATAAATATGGTTAAAAAAGTAAGCGGAGTAGATTTTAAAGTAGAAGAATCTCCAAAAAGACCTGGTGATCCACCAATGATCTACGCAGACAACACAAAAGCAAAAACAGTGCTCGGATTTGACCCACAATACTCAGATCTTCAAACTATTGTAGAGTCCGCGTGGAATTGGCATAAGAATAACAATAACCTCTAATGAATATAGGCATTGATATTTCACCTCTAAAGTCTGGTCATGCAATCCGTGGTGTAGGGTCGTATGTACGTCAACTGCAGAAGTCACTAGAACGGTATGACGAGAGTAACAATTATACATTCTTCAACAATACTAACAATATTAGCAATAACAACAATATCGATTTAATCCACATTCCATACTTTGATCCTTTTTTTGTGCACTTACCAGTTAGGAAGAAAACAAAGTATGTAGTGACAGTACATGACCTAACTCCTTTAGTCTTCCCTGATAAGTTTCCGGTTGGAATAAAAGGTAATGTCAAATGGAATATTAATAAGCAGTTATTAAAACGTGCAGACGCGATCATCACTGATTCTAATTCATCAGCTAAAGACATTCACAGAATTACAGGTATTCCAGAAAGTAAAATCCACACTGTCTACCTCGCAGCCGGAGAAGAATTTAAGCAACTGAATTTACCGATAACTGTGAACAGTGAACTGAGAACTAAGTACAAATTGCCCGAGCAATTTGTACTTTACGTCGGTGATGTAACAGCAAACAAAAACCTACCAAGATTGATAGACGCTGTTAAACAGGCTAATTTTACATTGGTATTGGTTGGGAAATCTATTGCATCAAATGACTACGATGCTTCAAATCCTTGGAATCGCGATCTTGCAGAAATTCAAGAAAAAATGAAAGGAGATAAGCGGTTCATAACACTAGGTTTTGTTGATCAAGAAGACTTGGTAAGGTTGTACAATATTGCAGATGTTTTTGTATTGCCAAGTATTTATGAAGGTTTCGGTTTGCCAGTTTTGGAAGCCATGCAGTCAGGTTGTTCGGTTGTGACCACAAAAGGCGGATCACTTCCTGAAATAGCCGGTGACGCTGCACATTACGTAGATGCGAATGATACAACAAGTATAGCCAATGGACTAAGTGAAGTACTATCCAGTAATCAATTACGTGAAACTCTAATCAAGAAAGGACTAGAACAAGCAAAGCTGTTTTCTTGGAAACAAACAGCTGCTGATACGCTCCGCGTTTATCAACAAGTTCTTGGCTCTTAGTTCCAAGGTCATTGGAAATTATTATGAAGGATTCTTTTCAAGATTTAAAAGCATGGCAAGAAGCGCATAAGCTAGTTTTAGAAGTATATAAAATTACTAAATCATTTCCTCAAGAAGAAAAGTATCGATTGGTTGATCAATTATGCAGATCCTCATCATCTGTCGCTGCAAATTTAGTTGAGGGAAGATCACGACATACTTTAAAGGAATATTTACAATTTGTATATCAGGCAAAAGGTTCACTAGAGGAGACGAAATATCACTTATTACTTGCTAGAGATTTGGAATATATTCATGATATTCAATATAATGAACTGATAGATCAATCAGAATTGGCGACAAAGTTAATAAATGGTTTGATTTCGTATTTAAAAACTAAAATTTCTGCCACCTAACAACTATGAACAAACAACTGATAGCCCTATTAAGGCACCCGTTAATTTCAGGTAGTTCAATATTATTCGTTGGAGCATTTCTCGTTAACTTTCTTGGATATTTGTTCAATCTCATAATGGGCAGGCTTCTTTCAGTGGAGGATTATGGCTTGTTGGCTGCTTTAACTTCTCTGCTTGTATTGTTTGGTATTTTTCAGAACTCATTTACGGGGATATTTGCCAAATTTGCAGCGAAGTATAAGGCTCAGGAAGATGAAAAATTGCTTGGTGTACTAATTTCTTATGGATCTAAATTTATTATAGCGTTCTCCGCAGTACTGCTCGTAGGACTATTGGTGATCTCTCCATTGATAGCTAGCTTTATCAAAGTAGATGATCTATTGTTGCTCATCTTTATTTTCTTGTCCGTGTCTACTTCAATTGTGTTTGCTCTCCCTATAGGGATTTTAAAAGGGCAGATGAGGTTTGTGACGATGTCATTGTTAGGTTTGGTTAACCCAATCTTAAAAATTGTGCTAGGAGTACTATTTATTTGGTTGGGCATGGAAGTCTTCGGTGTAGTCGTAGGTATATTGATTGCTGCGTTTATACCAGTAGTGATAGGGACAAGTATTATATTTAAAAGTAATAAAAAAAATATTGCTAGTACTGCCAAAGTTCCTGATCTCTTTTCTGAGTTTAAGTCATACAGTTGGAGATTTTTTCTAGCAACCATAGGACTTTCCATTATTTCAAATGCCGATATTATCTTGGTGAGGACATTTTTCGAACCGGTAGTGTCAGGTCAATATGCTGCGCTATCTCTTATGGGTAAAGCCATTTTCTATTTCACATCACCGGTATATTCTGTTTTCTTTCCATTGGTCGCACAAAAAACTGAACGTAATGAAAGTGTATTAAAGACATTGTTCTTAACGATTGGGCTAATTTCAAGCGTGTCTATTGCTTTATCATTTGTGTATTTTTTGGCACCAGGATTAGTGTTAAGTGTATTTTTTCCTGCAGATGAGTATCAGATGTTGAGGAGCTTTTTAGGGCCGTTCTCCCTGTATATTGCTATTTTTGCGATAGTCAATCTGTTTAATAATTTCTTTCTTTCAATGGGGAAAACAGGGGTGTATAAGATTAATCTCACATTTGCAGGAATCTTTGTGCTTTTATTTTACTTTTTCCATAGTAGCCTTTATCAGGTAATAGGAGTGCTATTTACAACCTCGTTTTTACTCCTTGTATCTTATTTGCTATATTATTATCATTTAAGCAATGGAAAAAATTGACCTACTATCACTCATAGTACCTGCCTATCGTCAACAACGGACAATCACTAAAAATATCAAAAGCTTAGAGAAGACGCTCACTAATCTGTCAATTCCTTTTGAGATAATAATAGTTGTTGATGGGAAAGTAGATAAGACATTCGAAAATGCGAGTAAATTAAAAGGAGAGTATATAAAGGTTTATGGCTATCAGGAGAATAAAGGTAAAGGGTATGCTATCAAATACGGAGTAGAAAAGGCAAAGGGTGATGTTATTGGATTTATAGATGCAGGAATGGATATTGATCCGACAGGAATATCCATGTTGCTAAGTCATATGATTTGGTATGATGCTGATATTATAGTAGGGAGCAAATTACATCCTGTATCCAGAGTGAACTATCCATTATGGAGAAAAATTATCTCATGGGGATATCGCACACTCACAAAGATACTGTTTGGATTTAAAATCCGTGATACGCAAGTAGGTTTAAAGTTCTTTAAGGCCAAAGTTGCCAAAGATGTATTTCCTTTACTGTTAGTCAAAAGATTTGCCTTTGATGTGGAGATTTTGGCAGCAGCGTACTCAATTGGGTATACAAATATTTATGAAGCACCTGTTAAGCTTAATTTTAAAGCTTCTAATACATCTTTAAAAAGTAACAATCTTTGGAAATCTATATATCTAATGTTGCAGGATACAATGGCTATATTCTATCGAGTAAAAATAAAAAATTATTATAAAAAGACAAAAGCTAAGAAATAGTATTTCAAAAACCTTAAGTCTTAGACATTACACCCTATATCAAAAAGATGAACATTCTTATCTTAAATTGGCGTGACCCCAAAAATCCCAAATCAGGAGGCGCTGAGAAGTTAAATATGCATATTTTAAAACCATTAATTGAGAGGGGTGATTCTGTAACTTGGTATGCAATGGCAGCGGATGGATTACCGAAAACTGAAACCTATAAAGGAATAACTATCGTGCGGTTTGGGAATCCTCTAATTCATTTGCTTTTTTGGCCAATCTTGTATTGGACAGGAAAACTAGGTAAGCCTGACTTAATAATTGATTCAATACATGGTACGGGTTATCTTACTTCTTTGATCGCACCTGGCAAAAAGAAAATAATTCTCATATGCGAGGTAGCTCAAAATATTTGGGATGAAATGTATTCATTCCCAGTCAACAAGATGGGCAAACTTTGGGAAAAAGTGATGTTCAAGTTTTATAAGAATGAAAAGTTTTGGACAATTTCTCAGTCAACCAAAGATGATTTAATCAAGTTTGGAGTAAATAGTAAAAAAGTAGATATTTTACCAATGGGATTTGATGCAGTGAAGTTAGATAAAATTCCTTCCAAAACAAAAGAGCCTACTGCACTATTTGTAGGTAGACTTGCTGAAATGAAAGGAGTGAAAGATGCAATTAAAGCTATTGCTGAAGTAAATAAAACAGCAGAAAAAAAGTGGAAGTTGCATATAATAGGGCGTGGAGAAAAAGAGTATGAAGCGGAACTAAAAAAATTAGTATCTGACTTATCCCTTATTGATTATGTTAGTTTTTTCGGTTTTGTTGATGAAAAAAGAAAGTTTGAAGAGATGGCAAAAGCATGGGTGTTGCTGGTACCATCAAGCAGAGAAGGGTGGGGAATGATTGTCCCCGAGGCAAATAGTGTTGGGACGCCTGCAATAGGATATAATGTTCCTGGATTAAGAAATGTTCTTAGTAGGTATTCTGAACATAATATTATTATAGATAGCACTATGGATTCGTTGAGCAATGCTATTAGTACTATGGAGAAGGCTGTAGAAGTAAATGATATACCACGTAAAGGCTGGACAGGCTTATATTCTTTTGTACTAAGACAAATATGAAAAAAAATAACTTATTAGTATCGGTTATAATTACTACCCGTAATGAAGAAGAAAATCTAGAAACATGTCTCAGGAGCGTAAAAGACCAAACCTACAAAGACATTGAAATTATTGTAGTTGATAATAATTCTATAGACAAGACAAAAGTAATTGCAAATAAATATACAAAGAAAGTTTTTAATAAAGGGCCGGAACGAAGTGTTCAACGAAACTTTGCTGTTGAGAAATCTAAGGGTGATTTCGTACTGATTCTTGACGCTGATATGAAGTTGTCTAAAGACGTTGTAAGTGATTGTGTGGATACAATAAAAAATGAAAAAGTGGGAGGTATTATAATCCCTGAAGAGTCATATGGGATTGGATTTTGGGTACAATGCAAGAAGCTGGAAAGGAGTTTTTATGTGGGAAATGATATGATTGAAGCGGCTCGTTTTTTTTCTAAAAAAATATTTGTTGAAATTGGTGGATTTGATGAAGATATAACTGGACCGGAAGATTGGGATTTGTCACAACGAGTGAAAGAAAGGTTTGGTTTGAGTCGAATACAAAATAAAATATTACATAATGAGGGAAATTTATCACTAATTCATACAATGAAAAAAAAGCATTATTACTCTCAGAAATTTAAAGCATATATAAAGAAAAAAGAAAATAAAAAATATGTAACAAAGCAACTAAGTATAATAGATAGGTATACCTTGTTTTTAAGTAATCCAAAAATATTGCTGAGAAATCCAATTTTGAGTATAGGCATGTTATTTATGAAAACATGTGAATTTATTGCTGGTGGTATCGGGTATATATTTAGTTTAAAATCTTTAGATAAATGAAAAATTTAATTGAAGAAAAGCCTAGTATGAAATTAACAGGTAGGCTAAAAAAAACTTATCAGTTTGTTGATTTAGAGAATATGAAAGATAAGTCAATTTTAGATATTGGGTGCGGTTATAGGTGGTATGCATTTAATAAACAGGCAAAAAAAATTGCGGGAGCAGAAACACCTGAAAACGATCTACCAACAATAAAAAAATATATTAAGAATCCTAATTTCTTTCCAGTTGTAGGATATGCATTAAATATTCATGAGAAAGATTCCTCTTTTGGTATGATGTTATATGGAACGTGGTTGAGCACATTTCTAAACATACTGAAAGAACATTTTTCAGAGAAGCCCTTGCCTATTAAAGAAGGGTGGCTTATTTTTTTGTAAAATATAAAAAATTTGATGATTACTATAAAAGCTTCTATATAGACTTATAGTATAAAGATTTTAATTTGATGTCGAGCTTGTGGTAGCGTATTCAAAATAGTAGCTACTACGTGATTATCTTTTAATTAAATGTTAATATCTAAATTAAGGACATATTTATATCACAATAATTCATTTTATAGAAGGCTTACTAGCCTATACTTTATATGTTGGTACGCATTACCTTATAAATATCAGTTTTACAAAAAGTATAACGGAAAAAAAGTTCTTTTTTATCCCGAATTGCCCCATCCCGTACATGGTCTTTATAAGTTATTTCATCTAGCAGGGTATAAAATTATTAGTGATTATAGTCAGGATTTTGATGTAGTTGTATATTATGAAGATACTACATTTAGGAAAAGAGATGCTATTATAAATAATCTAATAAGAAAGAAACCTGTAATTAACGCAAATTCTATTGATATTAGTAAAGAGAAAGTACAGTCTACATTTAAAAAAGTTTTTGGTTACTCATTGGAAGTTAATCCTCAGTTATTTAAGGGCAAATATGTTAAAAAATCAAATGTTAACGCTAGTCACGATGGGATAATACTTTCACATAATGAAAAGCCAGAGAAAGGTTATGTTTACCAAAGGTTGATAGATAGCACTACAAAACATGGGGCACTTGATCTTCGTACCCCAATAATCTTTGGAGAAATTCCATTTGTATATAAAAAATATCGTCCATTAAGCAATCAATTTAAGACCTTTACATCTTCGGTATTAACGAATACTGATAAAATTTACAGCAAAAGTGAGGTAATTAAAATTAAACGCTTTTGTACGGAGATGGGATTAGATTATGGTGAGCTAGATGTTATACGTGATAATGATGATAATAAAATTTATATTGTAGATGTTAATAATACTCCAACTAGTCCACCGAAATATACTTCTAATAATGATAAGGAGAGAGCACTGAATCTGATGAATATTCTGTTTGTAAAAGGTTTAAAAAAAATGGCACTTTCTCATGAAAAATAAAAAATTTCCAATATCGCTAGTGATGGTAATTCGTAATGAGGATGTTCTATTAGAGAGAGCGTTGAAATCATGTTCAGATATTGTAGATGATATTGTGATAGTTCATGACGGAGAGTGTCAAGACAATTCAGTAATGATTGCAAAGCAGTACACAAAAAAAGTATATACTTTACCCGCTCAGGACTCTGCTCAGCCACATCGGCCCTTTACATATAAAAAAGCAAAGAATAATTGGATTTTGCAACTAGATGCTGATGAATATCTTTCTCAAGATTTAAGAACGCAATTACCTGATTTAATAAAGAGAGACACAGATATATATATTGTTCCTTGGCCAACACTTAGCCAAGGGAGATATTACCCACTACAATATAAAACTGTATTATTCAAAAAGGATAAAGTATATTATATTGGGGCTACACATGAGTATCCAAAACCCATAAGTAAAAACGTGATTGTAAAAAAAATTAATATGCCATTGATACATGAGCCTGATTATGAAGATATATCTTTAAAAATATTTAAGAGTAAATGGGTAAGAAGAGCAAAAGTACATGCAAGTTTATTAAAGAAAGACTTTGACGATATTCCAAAGTGGAACTATGATAGAGGCGTATGGGATTTTCCAACAAACTTACGGGTTAGATCTCCTATGCTTATTGGCATGTTGCTTACTCCAATGTATCATATTATGTATTCGTTTCTTGATTTTATAAAACATCGATCTGTTTATTCTTTGAAACATGGCTTATCAAATAGTGGCTACTTTTTTTTAGTATTCTATTACTTTAAATTTAAGTAGCTTATTATACCTTATAATTTAAGATGAAATTAAAATTCGACTATAACGGAAAATACAAAAAAATATATTATAAGACTACTTCTGAAGGTAATCGTGGTTTTAAGAGTGGAAAGTTTTTTAAGTATATTACTCAATATTTGAATAAAACTGATAAATTATGTGAGTTTGGTTGTGGTGATGGTTCCAAATTAATACATTTGAAAGAGTATGTTAAAGAAGTTTCAGGTTTTGATATTAGTGAAGAGGCAATACGTAAATCCAAAAAATTAATCCCAGACGGGAAATTCTATGTTGCAGATAGTGGAAAAATATTTAAAGATAGGCAATTTGATGTTACAGTTTGCTTATACACTTTGGAACATGTTTCAAATCCTAAAGAATTTATTGATGAAATGATACGGGTAACTAAAAAGAAAGGATATGTGATTGGCCTATGTCCTAATTTTGGATCTCCATTATTTCCATCTCCCCCTGAAATTATCGACCGTAATTTTATACAAAGAGTTATATTGGTTTTGTCGAGATTAAAAAATTACAGAAGATTATATTGTAAGAAAATTTATAAGAATGTAAACCCTATCACTGATCGTGATTGGAAACCTGACTATGATACTCTAGCAGAAGTCTCACTTGAAAAAGTAGTGCAAAAATACAAAGGCAAGATTATATATGCAAATTCGTTTTGGAGCGTTAGGCCTTATCTTTATTTTCCTATCGCTGTTCTTTCCTTTCTACAGTTAAAACCATTTAAGTACTGGGGTTTTAACTGCTTTTTTGTCATCCAAAAATAATAATGAAAACTAAAAAAACAAATATATTAGAAGTAATAAATAGTCTTGGCTTAGGTGGGACACAAAAGACAATGCAGATATACTGTAAATATTTGGATGTAAATAAATTTAATGTTCACGTATGCGGATTGACGAATGGAGGTGTAAGGGAAAAATATATAAAAAAATATGTTGAAAAGCTAATAGTCGCAGATGGAGATGTTACTAAGGTATTAAAATTTATTAAAGAAAATAATATTAATATAGTAC
>CAYVAJ010000020.1:0-12474 GCA_964448725.1 uncultured Gammaproteobacteria bacterium
AGAGCGCGTTCTTGGTAAGAACGAGGTCGCGGGTCCGATTCCCGCTCGGGGCTCAAGAAATGGGATTTAAGATTTTTTATGAATTTAAGGTATTTGTATTTTGAAGCTAATTCAGATATAATACCTAAGGAATTAATTTCCAGTTTCTATTTTCCATTGAATTAAATGACAATTATTTGGAAATTGGTATTTGGAGATTGGAAATTCTCCGAAGGAGAAATATATGGCTAAAAAAAGTGGTGCACGAATTACGGTTGGACTTGATTGCAAAGTATGTAAACGGCGCAATTATGTTACAACACGCAATAAATTGAATACAAAAGAAAAATTAGCTCCGTCTAAATTTTGTAATCAGTGCCGAAAGGTAACTGAACACAAAGAAGTTGAAAAACTCAAATAGTTTACTCAACCATTCCGCTGATTTCAACTGCAGTAAAGCCATTTCTCTCAATTTTTTCAAATACAGGAAGATCAGGAGTAAATCCTGGGTGTGTAGTTAATTGCTTGAAATAGAAGACAATATTTCGGTAAGCATCTGGTTTTGGTTCAAATGTTATAGGCAAAATCATCTGAGAAATTTCATGATCAAAAAAGGATAGAAATATATACTCGGAAGTGGTTACAGATTTTCCGTAGGAAATAAGATCTCTTGTCTCAAGTTCGTTCAAACCTAGCTTATCGGACCATTCCAGGAGCACTTCAGAAAGTTCATCAGATGCAACAATTATACCTTTGGTAGGACGTTTTGGGTCAAATGCTGGAGTGTAATTATAGTGTATTGAGTCATATTCTTTACCATGTATAGAAAGCTTCCCATTATTTTTCAATGTTACGCGGTAATTACCCTTATATTTTGGAAGATCATTTGATACTGCTGTGTGAATTGTAACATCGACTTGTGTCCCTGAAGCTCCATATAAATAAAGTGGTGAGTCAAAACAAGATCCATCAAGATCGCCAATAAATTGCATTTTATACCAGCAAGCATTAAAAGCCTCACCCTCAGTATGTCCCATGGCTGTACACTGATCAGCAGCCCAATATCTACAATACCGGAAACTTTGTTGTTCTTCTCGTTTTACTGATAGTTCAGGCTTAAATTCAAAGGTACAAAGCTGGAGATTATCTTTTCCTGCTGAGCAATTCGACTGAAAAGTAGAGGTCTTATTTCCAGGTTGCTCTGCATCAGAAGATCCATTATCAGGAATAATTGGAAAGATTTTACTTATCATTGGCTTAAGACCTTGATTCTTGGATGCTCCAGGAGGAGGAGCTTGTTCAGGCTCCCTTGTTATCTGCCTTATAGCAGGGTTAAATGAGTTATTGGCGGAAGCTGAGCCAAGCACTGAATCAAAATAGGTCTCTGGGAATACTGCAATAAATTGCATAATATTATCCCCCAGTTTTATATTAGTAATTTCCCGGGAGGCATGATTGAGTACAAAGAACTGCGTATACGGAGCAGAATAATCTCTACTTAAGTTTCCGAGTCCTGCTTGGTTCCGGAACATGGAGCCTACTAAGTAATTATCAGGATTTAATGAGGCAATAAATGATTGTTCTTGCTCTTCTAATTTTGTTGCCTTCTGAGTATTTAGGTCATAGAGATAGGTTCCCATAGTTTCAAGGTCTTTAGATAAGACCGTGACTAAAATATTTCCGGTTAAAGGATCCCATTTAAGGACTGGATACCTATTTTTGTTGGTAAAGATGGGATGGGTAAGCGTTTTACGGGTATTATTGATCGTGTCATATACTTCGGGTTTGTTTTGGGTAAGCAACACTCGACGACGGCCATACTGTTGTAGTATGTCATTTCCTGGTCCTTCTGTCCCATCATATCCACCAAATGCAATATATTGTCCATCTGGGGATGCTTGTGGCTGTGTCCCATATGATCCACTTTCAAGAATCACATTTTTAGTTGTTCCGGTAAAATCTGATGAGGTCATTCCATAAGCATAGCCTCGTCCTCCGCTTTTTTCATCATTTGGGATAAATGAATCCATGTAAACAGTGCCGTTATCTGTAACAAGACTTGGGTAATGTACTGCAGCTTCCTTAGAAGCGACTTCATCGTAGATAAGGTTTTTAACAGCGATTTCTGAGAGTGAAACTGTATTTACCCGAGAACGTGCTCCAAGCATAATAGGTGAATCAGGTGCAAAAGATACTTCCCACGTAGCAAGATACCTTTTATTAGGAGAGATTGCATAATCGTCAATGCCAAAGTCAGGATCTGCAGGAATTGATGCAGTAACTTTATTGTCTTTTAGTGAAAAGATACTAATACGAGAACCATGATCCCGCACATTTGTATCATCTATATATAATAGTTCATTCGCCGATAACACCGTAACCTTCTTTATATTACTGGGAAGAATAGCAATTGTACTCTCAGTGCCTTTTGCAAGATCAATCTTTTTCACGAATGATTTATCATTGCTCCATACACCATAGATTATTACATGTGGGGATAGTGGTTGTACGGTTGTCTTATTTTCTTGATCTGTGTTGGTATGTTGTCTACGGTTGTTATTGATCGTAAAACCTGCAATGACAAAGGCCAAAATAAGAAGAATAGTGCCTAAAAAAAGAATGATCTTCTTGGGGGTAAATGATTTAGGTTTGAGATTGTCGGGGTTCATTAATATTAGCTTATGACTCTTTATATATATTTGTCAATAAACATTAATTTATTTTGAGTTACTTAAAATCGGAAGTGAAAACCATGCAATAGAAACACCTAACAAGGTTCCACCGATGACATCAGTTGTCCAGTGTTCTCCTAATGATATTCGTGAGTACAGCATTACCCCAACAAGAATAGTGATGGATCCAATAAGAATAATTTTTAGTAACGGATGTATTTTCTTAGATTGTAAAATAAAGAAAATAAGGAGTATCCCTAAAAAAACAGAACGCATTGAGTGTCCTGATGGATAAGATGCATCGGTATGGACATGTAGTCCAGGAAAGTCTGAGTATTGGGACCGTAAGAACATATTTGGCGGACCTGGATGATCTAAAATAGTCTTCCCGATGAGCTCTATTATATGAGCAAAACCAAATAATCCGAACACAAATATGCCCCATATCTTTCTTCTCCAAAATAGGAGGAAAATCAGACCAATTAGTGTGTATTCAAAGCGTCCAATGACACTAAGGGAAGAAAAAAATGAATCTATTCGAAGCGGAGTGATATTTTGAAGCCGATGTGTGGTATCAAAATCAAATGATGAAAATAAATCTGCTCTTACCAAAATGGTAAAAATACTAAAAAATACAAAAAAGAAAATTCCGGAGAGCACAAAAATAATATGATGGTTTGAAATTTTAGGCACTATGTTTTTATTATACAGAAGTTTGAATGGTATGGGGGTGTTTTGAATTGGTAAAGTGCTCTATGATTTTCTCACTGGCAACCAATGCAGCTGCAACTCCCATACCAGTAATTACTGGATGATCTTCAACAAATTCTTTTGTATTTTGTACTACATTTTTAATGAGTGTGCGAGCATCTGGAATATGATACCAGGTGTCTGGTGTCATTATTTGTTCTTCAGAAAAAGCTTCAGGGATTCCTTCAAATGCTGTGTAATCTACTTGAGGATCAGGAGCTTGAGGCACGAAATGAGAAGCGATCTCTCCTATACGGCCAGTTTCAAGACCTATTTTCATACTTCTCATTTAGTGTACCTTTTAATTTTCGTAAATACAATATCCTGTGGTGAGTACATGCCCCATGTTTTATGATTGCCTCTCGATGATCCAATGTTCCATATCCTTTATTTTTCCCCCAGTTGTAGTGAGGGTATTCTTCTCCAAGTTGTGTCATATATTCGTCCCGGGCAACTTTCGCCATAATTGAGGCTGCTGCAATTGATAAGGAAAGAGAATCACCTTTAGGAATCGCTTGATGGGGATATGGAGTACGTTTAATATCGGAAGGAATATTTGTACCGTCAAGCAGTATTGCAAGTTTTTTTTGAGAGACTTTATGCTGTATTTCACTAATAACTTGCATAATTGCCTGATTGAGTGCGTGCATAATTCCGTATGTGTTGATAATCGTACTGGAGTTTTGGGCGGTGGCTGTGACTAT
Source organism: uncultured Gammaproteobacteria bacterium (assembly GCA_964448725.1). Classification (GTDB taxonomy): domain Bacteria; phylum Patescibacteriota; class Microgenomatia; order Levybacterales; family GWA1-39-11; genus JBDHUV01. The sequence goes on from CAYVAJ010000020.1 coordinate 4,106, forward strand.
ATTCTCTGAACTGAGCAGGTTGTTTAATTCAGTGCGTTTTGCAGGAGTTAACTTTTTTGAGTCATTTATTCCCAGTGTACATAAACGGTTGATCTCAGTAGAATCCTGGGTGGGGGTAAAGGCAACTGCAGATACATATACAGGACCAGCAAATGCTCCACGGCCAACTTCATCAATACCCACAACAGTATATCCTTGATTCCAGAGGTTTTGTTCGTATTGCAATGTGGGAAGTTGCCGCATGCCCATATTGTAACAATTCCTCATTTTTTTGTTTTAATTAAGTGCAAGAAAAATTGTGTTCCTTCTTCCAGGATGAAGTCAGTGAATCTAAAAGGGCGTGATGGCTGTGCATGATAAGGCACAGGTAGGATCGATGGTTCAGAAGGGGTTGGATCTGGACCCTTAGTGATTTCACTTATAACCATCCCATCTTTAACAGGAATTTCTGGTCCTATTTGAATATCCTCTTGGAGAGGCATTTTTTGTATTGTTACTTCTGAAATAAGAATGTCTTCACCTGATGGACGTAATTTTTCCATACTGATAATAATACCGCAAGCTTACCTCTTTTGCTTGCTGTAGTCAATATTTAACCTGTTACTATTTACACAAGCTGTTGCAAGCAATGCCATCATTATTACCATCAAGACTTGTACATCCGCATTGCTGGAGCTGAAATGTAGCTTCTTGACAGCTCGCAATGGTAGTACATGACTTACTGCAATCACAGGTGAAAGAAGAGGTATCGGGTGTCGGTGATATGTTCTCACTGCAGCTGCTCCATAACCCGATATTGTTATCTCGTGCTTCAATCTCCAAAGTGTCAAGCTGTTGTTGGTATTTTATATCTGGTGGATAGGCAGAAGATTGTGCATAGCCCTCACGAACAAGCATTTCATTGACCATTTCTCCGCTTTGTAAATATACGTAACGTAGGAGCCTGCCAAATCGGTCGGTTTCTGAGACATCTTTTTCTAAATAGACTGTTTTTCCCGTAACAAGCAATTTATTATAGTTACTTGCCTCATTTCCAAAACATTGTACTGGTCGTCTTGGATCGACTGTCTCAGGTGTATCTACTCCGATATATCGGAGTGTTCTGCCATCTGAAAGTTTGACAGTATCTCCGTCAATTACTGATGAAATAGTTGCTTCTTCTAGATTATGCTCACCAAGCACTGTGGAGGACTGATTAGTGGGGTGAGTTTGCGTGGTGGGTGAAGGATCTGGAGAAGGAGAAACTGGCTTAAGAATTTCAGTGGTAGTCTGAATCTTGTCATGGGTGAATGTACTAATTACGAGTATACTCCCGAAGATAATAAGTAAAATTGGGATTTTTTTTATCATACTTTACCATAGCATACCCAGATAAATTGTTGCAAAATGGGCGGCAAGTTGCCGCCCATGATCAGTTCTCGTCTGGATTCTCTCTTATGTCAGGATCATCTTGTGATAGATCCATAAAGCCAAAGTAATGTCTCCATGCCATCTTTAGCCAGAGAGTCCCCCAACAAGATAAAACTGCTCCGATTCCAAAGTACAAGATATTGGTGAGGAGAAGTGGCTGATTCGTATTTTGCAGGTCTACAAAAGATACCACTGCAACAAGTACAAGAATCTGCCAAAAAATCTCGTCTCTCAATCCTGTTCGTCTTCCTGATTTGCTGAGGAAAATCAATACCGCTGGTGGTGTGAGAAATCCTGCAACAAGTATTCCAATAAGTGATTTTCCTGCTTGCATTGGGAATAGAAGTCCTTCCAAAGTCTCCACGGTGAACCCCTTTCTTTGTAACCAGAAACGATGCAATGAATTATACCATAGCTATGTATATTATGAAGCAGGCCGCATGAGGATAGCAGCAAATATAATTTGGATAACAGTAATTAAAAAGACAATAAATATTTTTGGAGGAACGACTCGTGCAATCATAGCTATTATGAAATAAATGTAAAGTATACGAACGCTTCAGCAAATACAATCCCTGCAAGTGTTAAACCCTTTATTGGATGAATACGTAAGTCTTCCATAAATATGAATCTAATTCTAGACGTGAAAAGTAAAGTAAGAAGAAGTATTTTGTAAGAAAAAAGCATTAATTGCAGAGCTGTTTTTGTGAATGAGTGAATTTACGAGTTTTTTATATTTTTTTGGTATCATATCTCTATGAAATGGAGAGTTGTAGTAATAACAGCAGCAATTCTTATCATCGGAGTGCTTGCATATGCACTGTTTATGAACCAAAGAATACAGCCTGCTGTCCCGCAGCAAAATCAGCAGCCATCGGGTATTATCTTACCAACAGGTACTGGTAATACAGGTACTCCTGCTGAGTCTCGTACCAGACAAGTACAAGTATTTCTTGTCGCACTGGAAGACAATGGAGCAACTGGTAAGAAGATAGGCTGTGGTGATAGTCTAGTTGCTGTACAACGAGATGTTGCGAATTCTACAATACAGTCAGCGCTTACAGAGTTGTTTTCCATAGATGGACAATATTACGGAGAATCAGGTCTGTATAATGCGCTTTATCAGTCAGATCTGACCATTGACGAAATAGAAGTTGAGGAAGGATTTGCAACAGTGAAGTTAAGTGGAAAAGTACAACTTGGCGGAACTTGTGATAGTCCTCGGTTCGCTGAGCAAATTCGTGAGACTATTTTACAGTTTCCAACAGTCTCAAGTGCCGAAATTACTATTAATGGTCAGGCAATTGAAGAAGTAGTATCAGGAAAATAATATTAATCCAGCCCATGCAATTGCAAGTCCAAGGGAGAGAATAGAGAGGCTTATACCTATAATCCTCCAGTCACGTTTGGATATTCCCATGAAATTATTTTCTTGCATATACTTCAGTATACATCTCCGGTATTAGTCTTCCACAACAATACGTATTACATCACCTTTTCGTGCTGATACCTTTTTCTCTGAAGAACGACTTTCACTCGTTCTATCTGCGCTGCCTCCTTTTACGCCTGCCATAGGTGTGGAGTATCCAAATACAGCTGGCCTAAAAGATTCATTACTGCGTTCTTCTCTGTAACTATCAGTACTGTCTTTGTCTGTATTCGTGAATGGTTGTTCAATAGCTTTCATGTCATATGCTCCAAAGTACTCCAAGGTATGTTTTACAAAACTTTCTTCACCTTTTCGTGCAGGAACTGCAAGCATTACTGCGTTTGCCATACTTTGTTCTTCAGACTCTTTGGTACTTGTCCGTTGTAACCCGAGTGCAGTGAGAGATCCAATTGCTCCTCCAATAAGCGCACTTGCACCGGAGAGAAATAGCAACGCTGCGATTTGTCCTCCGATAAAAAATGTATTAATACCGGGAATACTTATAGCAAGTATTAATCCTGTAATTGCACCAATCACTGCGCCGATTGCAGCACCAGTAGCAATATCAGAACCGCTATTTTTTTCAGTATCTGGAGCAGTGCTTTTCAGCTTAAATGAAAAGTCTTTAGTGTTAAATCCTTCAGATTGCAGTCTTTCAATAGCGTTATTAACTGACTCTCGATTTTTAAATAAACCAAACATTGTTTGCATGTACATCACCTCCTTTATTTCAGTACATTGAAGATACTCGCAGTGATTTAATTCCTAACTAAAATGACGTAAGAGTTTAGTGAGAAGTTAGTTGTTATAGTTTTTTTGTCTGATTAAAAGCACGTAGGTGATTTTTTGGTAGAGGTAAAAGGTAAGTAAAATAACGATGATTGCAGCCACGGTAATTAATGGAGCAAGATATGTATTTCTGATCGCATCAAGGGTTTGCGGATTTACAAACACGCGTAAGTATTGAGTGAAATAGGTAAATGCGATTATATGCCAGACAAAAAGTACCATAGATTTATTGCCTATGTATTGAAGCAATCGGTTGCTTCCAATATACATACTTGCTGCAATTGTGGCAAAAATGCCGCTAAATGCTGCAATATAAAAAAGAAAATAATTACTGTATCTATTCAACCGCATATCTATCTGATACCCATACAAATCAAAGTTGACCGAGGCAGCAACTACACTTATGATGAAGAATAAAATAAGTGCTTGCCATATATATTTTTGGAACAAAGCATGTATTTTTTGTCCGTGCAGTCTCCATATATATCCTGCGCCAAAAAATACTACTGCAGTAATTGCTGTCTCAATACCAAAAGGCAATTTAATACCAGGAAAGGAAAGAGAAAAAATATAGCCTGCAATAGAAATAATAATGAGTGATGCAATTAAGAATTTTGTATGAAGTGAAAATTTTGCGATAATCCAAAATATTAATTTTGTTATAAAGAGACAGGGAAGAAACCATAGTACAACGTTAAAGAATAAGCCGTTGCTATTTGCGTATGCGATATTGATTGCATGTTGCAGAATATCAGGAAGCGGTGGATAGTTGGTACGAGCAAAAAACCAGATTGCGTAACTGAGAAGCGCAAAGAGCAAATAAGGAAGAAGAACAGTCATGACATTTCTTTTTAAAAAGGGAAAGAAATGAGGATATTTTCTGAGATTAAGCACTACGCCTGATAAAAAGAAAAATAATGGCATGTGAAAGGCATATAGCAAATGACGGTAACTATCTCCTGATAATGCGTGTCCATATAATACAGCTATAATTCCTATTCCACGGGCAACATCTACCCATACCATTCGCTTTGAAATCATACCGAACTAGTATTCCATGAACATGAAACGATGTCAATACTGTGGAAAAATAGAGCGCCGCAGGAAATATACCATGCGGCGCATACGACAGAACTAGATGAACCATTCGAGCTTTTCGATAAGTTTTTGGGCTTTAGGCCCTACCGGTAACTCATCGGAGTTTGGGATTTGACTCAGCTCTTCCCAAAAGCACAGATTGTGGAGGGCAATCGTTTCTTGGATTTCTTCAGTTTTTTCCTGGAACTCTTGCCGCTTCTCCTGAGAAATATACCCCGATTTCTGATGGATGAGTACATTGAACTCTCGCAGCGTATACTCTCTGGTCATGGTGCCTCTCTTCACTAGGCTCTATTCCTGTCGTGATCGCATTATAGGAAAGAAAAGTGAGAATGTAAACCTAGTATTTGCAAAGGAAGATGCTAAAAAATAAAAGCGCCTCAGAATGAGGCGCTGTGTAGGACTTATCATCTTAGGGCGTGAGTTCGTAGATTTTTTCCAATAACTCCTTATCGGTATAAATCTGGACACGCTGCCCAAAGAACTCGATAATATATTTATTTTCTAACGTTACTTCATGCTGAAGTATTGCGCCTTCTTGGATGCAGAGTTTTTTTATCATTTCTACATCCCACGATTCACCTTCATCCATCGTGATGCAAAGCACGCTTACAAGGCGTCCATAAAGGCGGATGAGCCTTCTTTCTCTGCGCATGGTATCCCTTTCAGAGATTTACGTAACTGCCCATATATGAGAAGAACTATCGCTTCTCTACGATAGTTTTATTAAGCCTGTTTTGGCATTATAGTGAATGAAATGGAAAATGTAAAATTGGGCAAGTTGTGAGTGGTGTGGAAAGGCAAAGAAAAAGCGCCGTGATGGATACACGGCGCTTGGTTCGGTTACTTTGGCGGAACATAATGTCCGCAGGTTTGGCAGTATCGTGCTTTTTTTATCTGTCGCATGGGCAACCTGATGAGAGACCTAATGACTACTTGAGTCTCTCTGGGGCCTACATAGACCCCACAATTGTTGCAACCTGAATGATCAGGTATTCTGAAATATGCCCTCGCAAGCGGGGCATGGTTCAGCCGGTGGCCACAATTCCAACAGTAATAGTCTTCTGATGGAATTACATCGTGACGACACTTCGGGCAAGAAAAGATCTCGCCTTCCTGTACCTCAATGTCTACGTTGAGTGATGGAGTAGGTCGCTTGATGTGAACTCTCATGACGATATCCTCGTGCTGTGCGTTCTCAATACTGGCCTGAGAGAACATTCCATCGAGAGTCATGGCTTTTTCCTTTCGTACTACCCACTTCTCATGAAGCGGAACAACAGAAAGACAATAATCTTCCTATTGTCCCACTCCAAAGAGAGAATAAAGTAACCTATTAAAGATCAATTCAAGCTCTAATCAGCAAAATGAGATTAGATTTGAAAAAGTATAGAAGTATAGCATAAAAAAAGACAAAAATCAACCTATAGTGATGAGATCTAGATGGTGCTTAATAAATCATGAAGAGATCTATTGGATCCTAAGATTCTTTCGTTCTGATATAATTTCTTCATGGTATATATTCTAGGTGGGGCTTCAAGATCTGGTAAATCAATTATTGCTCGTAGACTTGTTATCGAGCAAAATATTCCATTTTTTTGCACAGATTTTCTGGTGACTTCGCTTTCAGGTATAAATACTGTCAATATTCAGCATGATACACCGTTTATAGAGAAAGCAGATAAACTATGGCCGCTAGTAAAGCCTATGCTTAATCACTTGGTAAAGGAGGAGCCTCAATACTTAATAGAAGGAGACGGAATTTTACCTAAAAATGTATTTGAATTCCAAAAAGATCATAACCACAATATAAGAGTTTGTTTTGTAGGATTTTCAGAAATTGAACCTTCAGAGAAACTTCATCAGATACGAGAAATGGGTGGAAATATGGATGACTGGACTAAAAGATTCTCTGATGCTGAATTAATCAAGTATGTTGAAAAGATGATTGTATACAGTAAGTATCTAAAGAAGGAATGTGAAAAATTTAATGTGAGGTATTTTGATTCTTCAAAAAATTTTGATAAATATGTTGATGAAGTGTATAGCTATATTGTGAATAAATAAAAGAAAACCCCGCTCCAATGGGGTTTCCACGAAGCGGGGAGTATGTTTATTTGATGTCTTCGCTTAGCATTAGTAATATTAGTAAAGCATAGCCAACAACTAATAGTACTACCACTCCGAAAGCACTCGCAAGTGCTAGTATTATTTCAGGAATCATGATCATTCCTTTCAATGCATATTCAATGGGCGAAGAAACTACTGTTATTATACATTTAATGAAATAAATAATCAACCTATAGTTAATATTTCCAAGCATTTAATATTCCAAATTTTAGACTTTTTAGTATTCCATACTTTTATCCAAATCGAATGGTTCATATACTGACTATTGTCTGTTGATATCCTCATAGGATGAGGAAAAAGGAAATACTTGTTGCTTCTTTAATAATAATAGTTGCTTTGCTACTTACTGGTTATGGTTTATTTCAGATAAGCAAATTGAGAACTTTCCAATTTTTTGGTGAAATTGTTTCGCGAGGAAATACTAATGAGAAAGTAGTGGCTTTCACCTTTGATGATGGTCCGACAAAGTATACAGAAGAAATTTTACACACGCTTAATGAGAAACATGTTAAAGCAACATTCTTTGTACAAGGAAGTGAACTAGAGAAACATATTCAGGAGGGGAAGGATATCGTTGCGGCAGGTCATGAATTAGGCAACCATACGTATTCACATAATAGAATGTGGTTAAAGTCTCAAAAATTTATAGCAGATGAACTTGAGCGCACGAATCGATTAATTCGAGAGGCTGGACATGATGGAAGTATTTATTTTAGGCCTCCTTATGGGAAAAAGCTCTTTGGGCTTCCCTGGTATTTAAGCCAAAACAATATTAAGACAATTACGTGGGATGTGGAGCCAGATACGTATGGTACGACAACTGACTTTTTAGTGTCATATACCCTAAAAAATACAAAACCAGGTTCTATTATATTACTCCATCCTTTGTAACGGTATCAGAACTGTTAACTTACGAAGACAAGTAGAGTATGTTGAAAGTTGAACCAGGCTTCGCAGAGACTTTGCAACTTTGCAGGGACGTATTATGTTAGGTTATAAAAGAAAAAACACCCCGATTGGTTGTCGGGGTGTTAAGGTGCTAGGATCGTAACTGAGTTTAGTCTTCTGTGTCGACAGGTTCGTATACCCACTCAGGCATATCGATTATCCAGTCGGCGTGTTTATGACGACTAATTTCGCGATCGATTTGGCACTCCTCACACTCATCACAAGAAATGATGAGTGCATCCAAGTATCCTCTTTCTTCACGTGCCTTGCATCGTTCTTCAAGTGGACTTCCGACCGGGATCGAGTAAAAGTGTCCATTCAGACACTGTACATTGTATATGTGCGAAGGATTTGGATCTAGTATCATCCCTTTTTCCCTTCTTGGTTACGAATGTCTTTGCGCGAGTCAGGCAACAAATAGCCTGTCCGAGCTCAAATATACTGGAATTATAGCACAAAAAGAGGAATCAATCAACCTATAGTGATGTCTTGCAGGGTCGCCGGGATTTGAACCCAGAAAAAAGGTTTTGGAGACCTCTATGATACCATTTCATCACGACCCTAT
>CAYVAJ010000021.1:0-8851 GCA_964448725.1 uncultured Gammaproteobacteria bacterium
TCGTCAATAGTTCATGCGCCGCTATGTAATAGCAAGTACCCTTGGGGTGCAATGCGCGGCGAAGTGGCGAAATATGGAATTAAAATAGTTGAGCAATTTAACAATAAAACAATCAAGCAATATAACAATTTATCAATCTAACAATTTATTCCTCAATAAACTCAATCCCCGTAATTGTGTCTCCTATTTGAATATTCTGGACTACTGCCATGCCTTCGGTAACGATCCCAAAGTTTATATATTCTCCTGTGAGCCAATCTGCATCAGATTTAGTAATAAAAAATTGAGCATCATTTGAGATAGCACGGTCTGATCCTCGTGCCATACCGAGTGATCCAGCAACAAATGGTTTCTGATTATATTCACTTGGCATTGTACCTCCTCCAGTACCGTTGCCTCTAGGATCACCACCTTGAATTACCCAGTCTTCTACCCTATGAAACGTTAAGTTTTTGTAAAATCCTGATTGTGATTTGACATAAAAATTCTCAACAGCACGTTGTGCCTCATTATTAAAGAGTTCAACAGTAATATTTCCTTTGCTTGTTTTGATCACTGCTTTACTTGATTCTGTTGCTTGTAAAAATGAAGTGTCAGGTGTTGGACCTACAGTAGCAGCTGGTGATGTTGGAATTTCGGGTGCCTGAAATGGAGTGACTTGGGTTTCAGAGCGAACAAGATTTTGTGATTCCGGCGCAGGCGGATTTTGCCGAAAGAAAAGAATAAGCCCTAGACCAATGAGAAGTGAAATGACAATAATAACAACTATTTTTGGCATAAGTGGGTTTTAGTATACTTGAGAAATGTAAGAAATGCTATCTTTTCTTTTTCTTTTTAGCAGCAAAGAAAGTTAAACAATTTGAATCAACTCTTTTGGTGAATTGGTTAATAGTGTATATCGAGTATCAGTAATGAGTACTGTGTCTTCTATGCGAATTCCTCCTTGTTGCGGAATATAGAGTCCAGGTTCGATGGTAATTACCATATTTGTAGACAGTCGTGATTTACTTATGGGTGATATAGAAGGAGCTTCGTGTACATTAAGGCCTATTCCGTGTCCAACTGCATGAGGGATAGGAGGGTATCCATGGTCAATCAGTGAATTTCTTGCAGCAAGGTCAGGACTTTTTGCATGGCGTTTCTTTTTTTTGAGTGCTTTGAGTGCACTCTCTTGCGCTGCTAAGACTGCTGAATATTGTTTTCGGATTTCATCAGAAATATCACCTATAAATACCGTGCGGGAGAGATCTCCGCAATACTGTTGAAATCGTGCGCCTAAATCAAAAAGAATGTAATAATCAGAAATTTCAAGCTTTTTGCTTGTTGGTATATGGTGAGGAACTGCAGCATTCTTTCCGAACGCTACGATAGAAGGAAATGCACTAGATGCGTTGTTTCGTTTAAAAAAATTATCAATTCTGTCAGCAAGCTCTATTTCTGTTACCCCTGGTGTAATAAATGGCTGTATATAGCGAAATGCATTATCAGTGAGTTCACAGGCATAAGAGATTTTCTTTATTTCATCAGTATCTTTTACTATTCGCAGTTCAGTACACAAAGTATCTAAGGCAATAAGCGTTGAGCGTGTTCTTGTGGCTTTTTTAAGTGCTTGATATTCACTAACAGTGAGATTTTGTGCTTCATAACCAAGAGATGAGATATTGTGAGTATCCAGTAAAGATTGTATATGCGTATATACACTGTTCCGTGCAGATGTCTCGATAAGAGTTACTTCTGCTGAAAGATTAAGCATGCCGGAAAACCTGCTATCAGTGAAGAGAAAGATATCATCTCTGGTTACAAGAATAAGTGCTTCACGTTCAAGCGCAGAGAAATGAAATAATCCCGTGAAATATCCGATATTTTCAGATGTAGATACAAGCAGTGCATCGCAGTGTATCTGTTTCAGAAGGGACCTCAGATTATTGATGCGGGTGTTCATGTGCACTATTATATATAAATTCTTTTAAAATCGCTTTTATATTTGTTTATATAATCTGAATACCAATGTCTCATTGACAGTCATATCTTCGGGGTTTACAATAAGGATGATTTCGAGTAAAATAAGTTATTCCTAAAAAGGAATTTTTTTTTGGCAAAAAATAGTACAAAATTATGGCTGGCATACATGATCGATTATATCCGTTAGATAAGATTCGCAATATTGGAATTATTGCGCATATCGATGCGGGTAAAACAACCACCTCAGAACGTATTCTCTATTATACTGGAAAATCATACAAAATCGGCGAAACCCATGAAGGTAGCGCAACCATGGACTGGATGGATCAGGAGCGTGAGCGCGGAATTACCATTGTATCTGCTGCTACAACTGCATTTTGGAAAGATGTTCGTATTAATCTCATTGATACTCCAGGACACGTTGATTTTACCGCAGAAGTAGAACGCTCTCTTCGAGTACTTGATGGTGCTATTACAGTTCTTGATGCTGAAGAGGGTGTACAGTCACAATCTGAAACTGTATGGCGGCAAGCTGATAAATATCATGTTCCTCGTATCTGTTTTGTAAATAAAATGGATAAGCTTGGTGCTGATTACCATAAAACAATTCAAAGTGTCATTGATAAGCTTGGTGCAAATCCTGTAACCGTTGGATATCCAATTGGTGTTGAAAATGATTTTCAAGGTATTTATCATTTACTCGAACAAAAAAGTTATATCTGGAGTGGTGAAGAGCTTGGAGCAGATTTTGACGTAAAAGATGAAATTCCTGCGGGAATGGAAGATGAGATCGCAAAAGCGCGTGAGCAAATGATTGAAAAAATCGCAGAGACAGATGACACACTCATGGAAAAATATCTCAATGGTGAGGAAATCGGACTAGAAGAGTTAAAGCTTGCCTTGCGGGCAGCAACCATTGCGTATAAAGTCGTTCCAGTATTTGCAGGAACATCACTCCGAAATAAAGGTGTGCAACCACTGCTTGATGCAGTTATTGATTTTCTTCCATCACCACAAGATCTTAAAGAAGTAAAAGGTATTAACCCTAAGACAAATGAAGAAGAAGTACGACAACTTACACTTGAAGAACATTTCTCAGGATTTGCGTTTAAAGTCCAGATAGATCCACATGTTGGAAAAATCACCTATGTAAGAGTGTATTCAGGAAAAATTACCTCTGGTTCATATGTCTATAATAGCTCAAAAGATACAAAGGAGCGCATTGGACGTCTTCTTATCATGCATGCAAATCAGCGTGAAGAAGTAAAAGAAGCATACGCTGGTGAAATTGTGGCAGTTGTTGGCTTTAAAGACACGGTTACTGGTGATACACTTTGTGACGAATCAAATCCAATCGTACTTGAACAGATTACATTCCCTGAGCCAGTTATATCACTGGCTATTGAACCAAAGACAAAGACAGATCAAGAGAAATTGGGAGTAGCACTCAAGAAGCTCATGGAAGAAGATCCAACTTTTACCGTAAAGACAGATCATGATACTGGACAGACAATTATTTCAGGTGTGGGAGAACTCCAACTTGAAGTAAAAGTTGAGACTATGAAACGGGACTTTGGTGTTGAGGCAAATATCGGTGCACCACAGGTTGCATATAAAGAAACGATTGCAAAAGAAGCAAATGGTGAGGGTAAGTATATTCGCCAAACTGGTGGTAAAGGACAATACGGTCATGCCATGATCAAACTTGAACCAATGCCACGAGGAGAAGGATATGAATTTGTTGATGCAATTAAAGGTGGCGCAATTCCTCGTGAATTTATTGCACCAATAGACAAAGGTATTCAGGAAGCAATGGAGCGAGGAGTACTGCTTGGATATCCGTTGACTGATGTGAAAGTAACATTATATGACGGATCATTCCATGATGTTGACTCTTCAGAGATGGCATTTAAAATTGCAGGATCTATGGCTTTTCAAGATGGTTCAAAGAAAGCAGGTTTGGTACTGCTTGAGCCAATCATGAAAGTTGAAGTAACTACCCCTGAAGAATTCATGGGTGCGGTTATTGGTGATCTTTCTTCAAAAAGAGCTCAGATTGCAGGAACTGAGGAACGAGGAAATGCGCGAATTGTACTTGCAATGGTACCTCTTTCAGAACTTTCAGGATATGCAACAACGCTTCGTTCAATGACTCAGGGACGAGCATCCTCATATATGGAGGCATCACATTACGAAGAAGTACCACAAAACATTGTCCAACAAATGCTTGCAAAGAGCACGTTTACTGGCCGCATCGAATAGTTACCTTAGATCTGTTAAAATAGGTGTATGGCTCGCGTAAAACTTTCCGAACTTACCGCAAAAAAACTTCTTCATAATTATTTAGAGTTTCCCTATACTGGCACAGACAGTCCAGATTCCCTTGAACCTGATAAAAAGTATGTGGTTAAGGTAGATGAGGGAGTGAAGAAGAGGATGAAAAATGGGTTGTTGAAAGTAAACGCCACACCAGATGAAGTACGCCAATTTATCAGAGAATTACAGGAAAGAGGATACTCTCACTTCATTATTGAAGAAGTCGTGCCTCATGAACAACAGGAGGAGCTATATCTCTCGCTTGAGCGAGTACGAGAGGGATTTGCAGTCTATTATTCAAAAACAGGCGGAATTGATATAGAGGAGTCACAATCGACAAAGCATGCAGTAATACATAGCGAAAATGAAACTGAGGAAACAGCTGCGATTGAAAAAGAGCTGGGAGTTCCTCAGCTTTTTATTTCCCAAGTGATGGGAGTCATGAATAAGTATCATTTCTCATTTTTAGAAATTAACCCCTTGGTACTACAGAATGGCAGGCCATTTATATTAGACTTAGCAGTTGAGGTAGATACAGCTGGAAAATATTTTGTTGAAGATGCATGGACAGAAAAAGATTTTCGATTTGGAGCAGTTAAGGAAAAAGAGGAGGAAGAAAAGAACATAGAACTACTTGCTTCAAAAAGCCAGGCGTCATTTAAATTTGTTCCACTGAATAGTAATGGTTCGATTTTTATGTTGTTATCAGGTGGAGGTGCCAGTATTGTTCTAGCAGATGAGGTTGCTAATCTTGGAAAAGGGGAGATGCTTGCAAATTACGGAGAGTATAGCGGTAATCCGAATGAAGAAGAGACATATCTGTACACAAAAAACATATTGCAGTTTATGCTGAAGTCGCAATCTGCTCAAAAAGTACTCATTATTGCTGGTGGAGTTGCTAACTTTACTGATGTTCGCAAAACCTTTAAAGGAATTATTCGGGCAATTGAAGAAGTATCAAGTGAACTTGAAGCGCAAGGAGTAAAGGTTTATGTTCGTCGTGGTGGTCCAAATCAAGAAGAAGGATTAAAAACTATGGCTGACTTCCTACAAAAGAAAAACCTGTATGGAGAAGTAAAAGGTCCTGAAATGGTCCTTACAGAGATAGTGAAGAAAGCCATGGTTGAAATTCCAAATAACAATTAACAAATTACAAATATACTCATAGTATGAATATAGAAAAGTTACGACAACAGGATCATAAACTGATTTGTATTGGCAGCCATTCGGCTATTATTCAGAGTATTCTGGATTTTGACTATCTTTCAGGAAAAGAAAGTCCGAGTGTGGTTGGAATTATTGCAGGAGGACGCAAGTTTGAGCGATATTTTTTCGGAAAAAAAGAAGTAGTTATTCCGGTATTTACTAATATTGCACGTTTACCTGAAAGTATTAAACAATCAGTGACACTCTTTCTTAATCTTTCATCAGGACGTCGAGTACTTTCCTATTCTCAAGAAGCACTGCAACTTTCAAGCGTGATTGGTGGGGTCATTTTTGCCGAGGATGTACCTGAAGAGCACGCACTTACACTGTCTCGTTTTGCAAAAGCACAGAATAAATTTGTCATAGGGCCTGCAAGTGTCGGGTTGCTTATTCCAGGCGTGTTGAAATTAGGCGCAATTGGTGGAGTTGATTTTAGACAACTGAATGACTCTCATGCGTTTACAACAGGAAATGTCGCAGTCTTTTCAGCGAGCGGAGGAATGACAAACGAACTGATACGTATTGTTACCCAGCGGGGGCATCGATTGTCATTCTCACTTGCATTTGGGGGTGATCGATTCCCGTTATTACAACCAAAAGACGCATTTTTAATGGCCCAAAATGATCCGAACACAGATGCAATTGTCTATTTTGGAGAGCTAGGAGGGACTGATGAATACGCACTTGCTGATTTGCTAAAAGAGGGAAGTGTAAATAAAAAAGTCATTGCATATATTGCTGGAGTTATATCAGATTACTTTGATGAGCCACCACAGTTTGGTCATGCAAAGGCAATGGCAAAAAATCAAGAAGAAACAGCCAAAGCAAAACGTGAGGCTCTGCGCAATGAAGGGGCTGTAGTACCTGACTCATTTGATGAGTTTGTCACAACAATTGAGCAACTCCCTAAAAAAGAAGTAGAAGAAAAAGATGTGACGTCCCAAGTTGGTAATTTACAAAACAGACGCCATGCACTTATTGCAAGTAGTGTGAGTGGAGATATTGATGGAGTTGCCACAATATTAGGCGAAGATCTTTTAACAGTAGCAAAAAATAATTCGTTTGCCGCCATTGTGTCATCGATGTTTTTAGGAAAAGGAATAAAGAGTGAAGAACTCGAACAGTTTGTCGATTTTATACTGCGCCTGTTAGTTGATCATGGTCCGTATGTATCAGGAGTAGTTAATACAATTGTGACAGCTCGTGCAGGACGGGATTTACCTTCAAGTCTTGCAACAGGACTTCTTACTGTGGGACCTCGATTTGGAGGTGCTATAAATCAGGCAGCAAATAACTGGCTTTCTGGGGTAATGAAAGAGGTACGGTCAATAGATTTTGTGGAAGATTTTTCAAAGAGGCGTGAGTATATTGCCGGAATTGGTCATAAAAAATATCGAGTTGATCTGCCAGACCCGAGAGTACAAGCAATTTTACAGTATTCACAAAATTTGGAGAAGAAAAGATTTACCAGTTTTGCACAATCAATCGAAAGCATAACAGTGAACAAAAAGGGAAATTTGATATTAAATGTTGATGGAGCAATTGCAGCAGTATTGCTTGATATATTATCAGAAAAAGAAGGATATACAGATCAAGAGTTACAAGAATTAGTTTCAACTGAATTTTTCAATGCATTATTTATTCTTTCCCGCTCAGTTGGGTTTATTGCTCATTACCTAGACCAAAAACGGCTTGATGAGGGTCTTTTTAGATTACCAGATGATATGGTGTCTGATGTCAGAGAAAAATAATGTTTTCACCTACGTTGCAGTATAATACCTTGCTTACTTTGATATAATGGCATGATGATTATTCACGAAAATTATGAACTCGCTCCGCTTCTCTGGTATAAAATCGGAGGGAAAGCGCGATATCTTCTGGAATGTAGAAGTTCAGAAGATATTCTACAGGCACTCAGTTTTATTGAAAAGAATAATATCGCAAATATATTTTTCCTTGGTATAGGTTCAAATCTCATCTTTACCGATGAATATTTTGATGGTGCCATAATTTACTGCGCAAAACCAGAAATCCCTTCTTTTAAGACAGATGGTGAAACGGTTACATCTTATGCTGGTGAAATATTAGGAGACTTAATACTGTATACATTTGACCAGAATCTTATTGGTCTTGAATGGGCAGGTGGATTGCCAGGGACTGTTGGCGCAGCAGTACGGGGCAATGTCGGTGCCTTTGGTGGTGAAATAAAAGACAGTGTTGTTTCAGTAGATATTGCGCAAGTTGCAGATGGGAAAGTTGATGTAAAAACACTTTCAAATCAAGAACTTAATTTTTCGTATCGTACCAGTACAATCAAGCTTGCAGAAAATATGATTGTGATGTCAGCTACGTTTCTCTTGCAGAAGACAAGTGATGAAGGAGTAGCAAGTGCCCGTGAAATTTATAATAAAAATATTGCATACCGCCACAATCGTCATCCTCTTGAATTACCAAACTGTGGATCTGTTTTCAAGAATATCTCTCGGAGAAGTGATGTTGAAAAAGTACTTGCGGTATGGCCTGATATTCAGGATAAAGTTAAAAATGATTGGTACGGAAAGGTAAGTATGGGATATATTATCAATAGATTAGGATTTAATGAATATCGGATTGGAAATGCGCAAGTGAGTAGTAAACATAATAACTTTATTGTAAATCTAGGAGAAGCAAAAGCAGACAATGTTAAGG
The DNA here is from genome assembly GCA_964448725.1 of uncultured Gammaproteobacteria bacterium. Lineage (GTDB taxonomy): Bacteria > Patescibacteriota > Microgenomatia > Levybacterales > GWA1-39-11 > JBDHUV01. The sequence continues at coordinate 8,173 of CAYVAJ010000021.1, forward strand.
CTATAATTACTGAAATTCAGGAAAAAGTGTTCAATACATTTGGTTTTACTCCAGAAGTAGAAGTTGAGATTGTAGAGTAATTAATACAAAAAAGGAATGAGCTTCTGAGTTTGTGCTTTATAATTTCCATACTCTTTAAAGTGCCGATCAAGATATGATTCCTCTTTCTGCGTTTTGATCAATAGTACTGCTATGAGTACTAGATATGCAATCAGACGGGATGGTGAAGGTTCGTTAATGAGCAATGCTCCTGTGATCAATAAAACGCTTGTATACATTGGGTGCCTAATAATTCGATATGGACCTGCTGTGACAAGAGCAGCATTTTCTGGTATTTCTGGTAAAACGCTAAATTTGGTTCCTCGTAGTGCATAAAAAGCCCATACTCCTAAAAAGACTCCAGCAATAAAGACAAGCAGTATAACGATATCAGTTGGAATAAGCGGACCGGAGAAAAAAAGATATGCAATTGCAAGTAGCTGTATGACTAATAATAAAATTGATTTTTTATTTCTTGCCATATCTATAGTATACCATAAGAAGCATAAAGTACAATTTGATTGGTTTATGGTTTAGGGTTTAGGATTTGTAAAGTTATAAAGTTTGTAAAGTTCATAAAGTCGTCTTAGTTATAAAGTTTGTAAAGTTCATAAAGTTATAAAGTATAAGGAGTTAGTAT
>CAYVAJ010000022.1:0-8739 GCA_964448725.1 uncultured Gammaproteobacteria bacterium
GTTAGTATTGATTATCAATAATAAATAATAAATGACTAAGTAGTATTTAAAATAAAATCTTTTATATTTTAAGTTCTATATTTTAGGTTTAAATAATAAGTAATCAATTATAAGTAATAAATAATAAATTAATAACATGTCTAATATCTACTTCACTGTTGGTCCTTCGCAAACATACGCTACTGTTCCAGCGCATGTTGAAGAGGGGCTGAAAAATGATATATTTTCTTTGAATCATCGAGGAAGTTCTTTTTCTGAAATATATGCAGGAGTTGATGAGAAGTTAAAAAAACTACTGTCAATTCCCCAAGATTACTCGATTTTTTTCCTCTCATCTGGGACAGAGGGTATGGAACGTGTGATTGAAAACACGGTTGAGAATACCTCATTTCATATTGTAACTGGAACATTTGGTGACCGTTTTTATCATGCGGCACAAGAGCTTGGTAAAACAGCTTTATCACATGAATTTGATCCACTAAAAGGATTTGATGCACGTGCAGTACAAGTGCCTGAGAATGCTGAACTTATTGCTTTTACTCATAACGATACGAGTACGGGAATGCAAATACCTCTGGAAGAAATATATGCAATTGGCGCACAAAATCCAGAGGCTCTAATCGCAATAGATACTGTATCATCAGTGCCATATGTTGATATTGATTACACGAAAGTAGATGCAGTATTTTTTTCAGTACAAAAGGGATTTGGAATGCCTGCAGGTTTAGGAGTTTTGATTGTGAGTCCGAGAGCAATAGAAAAAGCTCAAAATCTTTTTGATAAAGGAGTTTCAATTGGCAGCTACCATAACTTTTTAAGTCTGTCAAAGTATGCAAAAAAGCACCAAACACCTGATACGCCAAATGTGCTTGGTATTTACCTTTTAGATCGTGTGCTGTCTGATTTTCTAGAAATTGGGATTAGTACAATCCGTGAGCAAACAGAGCAGAAAGCAACTATGCTCTATGATTTTTTTGCAACATCTGAAAAATTTACGCCGCTTGTCCGAGATGAAAAACATCAGTCAAGAACAACTTTAGTTATTGAAGTTGCTGGTGGATCAGCAGAAATACAAAAAGAATTAAAACAACAGGGAATAATTATTGGAAGCGGATATGGAGAGCATAAAAATGACCATATTCGGATTGCTAATTTTCCCGCGCACTCTGTGGATGATATTAGGCGCTTGATTAATTCATTGCAAACATTGTAGACTAACAATTCATATGAAACTTCAAGTAGGAGATCTTGCGCCAAGTTTTGAACTTTACGATCAGCATAAAGAGTTACATACACTGGATGATTATGAGGGTGAATGGGTCATAGTATATTTTTATCCCAAAGATGGTACTCCCGGATGCACCACTGAAGCATGCAGTTTTCGTGACAACTTGCCTGAATTGCAAAAATATGCAGTGTTATTGGGAGTAAGTGCTGATTCTTCTGAGTCTCATAAAAAATTTGATGAACAGCACAATTTAGAGTTCCCTCTGCTTGCTGATACTGAAAATCGCACTATTGAAAGTTATGGGGCAGACGGAATGCTGTATCCAAAAAGAGTAACCTTTCTGATTAATCCTGAAGGAGTTATTAAAAAAATTTATGAAGAAGTTGATCCAGAAGTTCATGCTACTCAAATTCTCTCTGATCTTCGATTACTTCAGGCAGAAGAATAACCTAATCACGCACAAAATCCTACTATAAGTCTTTAATCATGCGGTAGTTGCGTGTATAATGTCAAAACAATGCCAAACCTCATTAAATGTATTCACTGTGATCGCGAATTTGAGATGTCAGAGGCACTGACTCACCAGCTCAAAGAAGAGCTTTCTTCTACCCTTGAAGTTGAATTTAAGAAAAAAATAGAACAAGCGCAAAAAGAAGCAGAAGAAAAAGCCACCAAACGGATTGCAGAAGAAATTGAGTTAAAACTCAAAGATAAGGAAAATGAAGCTAAAGAGGCAAAAGAGCGAAGTCGCAAACTTCAAGAAGATCTCCTTGAGCAAACCCGTGCAATTCGAGAATTGAAAGAAAAAGACGAACAGCGTGAAATTGAGTTGGAGAGAAAACTGACGTCTGAACGTGAAAAGCTAAAGGAGGAAATGAGCAAACGGTACACAGATGAGTATCGGCTTAAAGAACTTGAAAACGAAAAAAGAATTAATGATCTCAAAAAAGCCTTGGATGAAGCACAAAGAAAAGCACAGCAAGGAAGTATGCAAACACAAGGAGAGGTTCTGGAACTTGATCTAGAGCAAGCACTCATGATGGCATTTCCTACAGATGACATTGAGCCTGTTGAGAAAGGAATAAAGGGTGCGGATATCAGACACACGGTAAAAACTGCGCATGGCAATGTCTGCGGGGTCATTTTATGGGAAACAAAGCGTACAAAAGCATGGTCTGATGAGTGGATCGTAAAATTAAATGACGATCTTCGTGCCTCAAAAGCCAATATTCCTGTCATAGTTTCATCTGTTCTTCCCAAGGAGGCAGAAAGTGGGATGGGAGTAAAAGATGGAGTTTGGATTGTAAATTTCAATCTTTTTATCTCTCTTGCCCGTATTTTACGTGATAAATTGACAGAAGTAGCAAAGGAAAAATTTTATGCCCAAAACAAAGACGGAAAAGCTGATCAGTTGTATGGGTATATAACAAGTCATGAATTTAAACAGCAAGTAGAAGCAATTCTTGAAGTGTATTCTAATATGAAGGAACAAATTGATCGTGAACGGCGTGCATACGAGAAGCTGTGGGCAGCACGAGAAGTACAAGCAGAGCGCATGTTTCGCAGTACTGCTCGTATTGTAGGGAGTATTCAGGGGTCTGTTGGTTCTTCAATGACACAGATAAAAGGTCTTGAGCTTCTTGAGCTTGAAGATGGTCAATAGGGTGTTCTCTTCTTTTTTGGTATAATGCATCCAATGTTTTGCACGCATACACAGCGTATGCATGTGCGTTCGTTAATAGTAAGAAAGGGAGCAAGATATGGTTCATAATCCAGTTACTTTGAGTAAGCCTTCTGGCTATCCAGATCCAGATACTCACCAAGAGAAGAATGGGTCTGCGGATGAAGAACGCAATTCATCCGATACTACTGATGTAGAAGTGCAACAAAATGCCTTGAGGGCGCTCTTCGACAAGTTCTTCGGTACAGGTAAGGTGATTGACCTGGATTGCTGTTAGGTTCAAGTACTTCTGAGATACAAATTCTCCATAGTGAGGAAAAAGTATGACTGTAGCCATGAGTGTGGTGTTAGGTGTGGGTGCCTGTCTGGGAGTGCACTCATTTCTCCAGCTGAACAAATATTACTTCGGCGGTAAGAGAGGAGATAGAAGGTATGGCTTACTGAAAATTGGACTGGGAGTTGGTGCAATACTCATGACCATCTCTTGGCTTGGCCTCTTTTTTCTGGGGCAACTGCTTTATCTCATCATGTCTCTATTTGTCGGGATACTGCTTGGTACGTATTGGGGTCGCTTATCGAACCTCATTGAACGTTTCCGGTAAATGTTCCTCATTTCTATTGCGCGCCTTGCGATAACTTCAAGAGGCGCATATTTTCTTATTGTAATTTTTTTGCTAATAGGTGCATAATGAGGTATGGCTGCCTTAACTTCTGCGCATTCACCTGAACATCGAAAGCGTTTTTTCAAATCATTTGAAGCAAAATCATTGCGTAAACGATCATTTCTTACTCGTATCTCAGATAAGCTGACTGCATTTTGCGGCTCAACCTATTTTCTTGTTTTTCATGTAATCTTTTTTACGATGTGGATTGTCGTAAATACCGGAATGCTTCCGGGAATCGCAATTTATGACGAATTTCCATTTGGATTGCTTACAATGGTAGTCTCTCTTGAAGCGATCTTCCTCTCAATTTTTGTATTAGTATCTCAAAATAGATCTGCACATATTACAACAGTACGCGATGAGGTAAATATGAAGGTAAATATGATAGCAGAGGAGGAAATTACTAAAATATTACAGATTCTCGCTGAGATGCGTAAGCATATGGGGATAAAAAAACGTGATGAAGAACTAGAAAAAATGCTTGAGTTACTTGATACGGGAAATATTGAGCAGTCTATTCTTGACCAGCTTCAACGTGCAGATAAATCAATACGTAAAGATATTTCAAAGCCATTTGGAATTATTAAAAAACCTGTTGATGTGATTGCACATATGGTGCTTGAAGAAGAAGAAAAGCTTACCAAAAATGGTAAAAATAAAGCTTGACAAGCAATTCAAAAAATGTTTGACTAGATATATGGCAAAGAAAGCAGCAACAAAACGAAGATACCATGAGTTAACTACCCCTACACAGACATCTCGTCTGCTTACATGGTTGCTGTTATTACTTGTTCCAGTAATTGCATTCTTTTTAGGTATGCGCTATCAGGAGTCACTATCAAATACTCAAATTCTTGAGTTAAAAGAAGAAATATTATTGCAGGATCTTGAATCAGCAACTCCCTCAGCTGATACAGTAGTTGAAAACTAACACTAACATCTAATCTCCAGCATCTAACAACCTCCTCATAGTGTGTTATAATCTTGGTAATGGAACTTCTTATTTTTCTCGTACCACTTCTACTGCTCGTGCTTGCCTCTATTAAACAAGTTAACCAGTATGAACGTGGAGTGAGATTTCAATTTGGTAAATACACCGATATTATGGAACCAGGATGGAGATTAGTCTGGCCAATTATTCAGGGATGGCAAAAGGTAGATATTCGGGTCAAAGCAGTTGACGTACCAGATCAGGAAGCAATTACAAAAGATAATGTATCAGCACGTATTAATGCAGTTATTTATTATCGTGTCTCTCATGTTGAAAAAGCTGTATTGGAGGTAGAGAATTTTTACTATGCTGTATCTCAACTAGCTCAGACAACAATGCGCAATGTAGTGGGAGAAACTTCACTTGATGATCTGCTCTCAAAACGGAATGAAGTAGCAGATAAGATTCAGGTAATTATTGATAAGGCTACAGATCAATGGGGAATAAAGGTAGAATCTGTCGAGCTTAAAGACATCCTTTTGCCTGACGAAATGAAACGGGTGATTGCACGGCAAGCAGAAGCAGAACGAGAGCGGCGTGCGATCATTATTCGTGCTGAAGGAGAAAAGTCTGCTGCACAAAATATTTCAGAGGCAGCAGAGCTACTTGCGAAGACAACTGGTGGACTTCATATTCGTACATTACAGACATTAAGTGAATTATCAAGTGATAAGTCAAATACTGTGGTATTTGTAACTCCGCTTGAAATACTTCGTGCATTTGAAAGCTTCATTGCAAAGAAATAACCCCATTATATTACGCTTTTATTACACTATTTAGCTTGACGAATCAATTGAAGTAAGACTACTATTGACTCTCCGTAATTTTATCTGTGGCAGGTGGCTGTACAGATACTCACTCAGTATCTGAATAGGCATCAGTCAGCCGTATAGAGCGTAGAAACAACGGGAATGTTTTTTACGCAGTCTAGTCAGGACCGGTTGTCTGTTGTGCACAGGGGATAAGTAGCACATTGATGGGCAGTGCTCTATTGGGAAAGGGATTCTGGAATGCGACAGAACCAGACTCAGAATATGGGGACAATTGTGAGCCAGATCGGTAACGCGAAGTCCACGAATATTCCACCAGAAATTGGTGAGCTTCTCGTAGAAGCTCACCGGTCTCACGCAATTGAGTTCCATAATCTTGTAAATGTGGGTCACTACCTGTTCGGTGATTTGTTGATCCGTGTAGAGGTATGGACAAAGCAAACGGATGCAACAGAATCCGTTCAGGAGAGCATCAAGCCATTAACACTCATTCCTCCAGATGTTCGGGAAGACATCTATTTGGAGAGGTGATTCACTACTTTGAACACAACCGGATGAGGGGTACCAGCTAGCAGGTATCCCCTCAATGCAGGGCACACCGGAAGACGGGCACTAGTAACTATAGACCAAAGAGTTGTACAAATGTACAGCTGGGAGGTATATAAGTACGCTGTCTTCCGGTTCTCCACATTTTATTGCTTGCTTCTTAAAGCAAAATCCATTAGAATTTCATCCAATATGACTCGAAGAGAATTTGATTATTCACCGCAGTTTGAAGAAGTTGTGAATTATCCTGACTTCTCGTTTTCTCCTGCCAATGTTGCGGTGAATACCTCTCGGGTACTCGATTTTTACTTCAACAGCGGAATTACCAATCTTGAACCGGTACGTGATTATCTTCGTGATGTAACACTTCCATTTTTGCGGAACGCACAGAAAGGACTTTTATATAATATTCAAGCTGTAGATAAATTAGGCAGCATGATCTAAAGATGGTTATGGAGAGAAGACAGCGATTTGGAGAAGAAGAATTAAATCCTTTAGAACATGAAGCATTTGACTATACATTAGTTACATTTTCTGCTCTCCCAGAACTTGCCCGTCATTCACTTGTCCCAACAGGTTTTTCGACCCGTGGATTACTTGCTCCGCCTGCGACTGTACGGCAATTTTTAGGAAGAATTGATGAGATGGGTGGTCAGATTGCACAGCTTGCAGGAGGGGTTGTTGATTCAGGAGAAATAATTGAGAAAAATCCAGCATTATGGAGAACAAATCTCTTTTTTGAAGTTGCTGGTGAGTTACCACTTTTTTGTGAAGATAATCCAAAAATCGTAGAACAAGCTGCACGAGACTCATTTAATAAGCTGCTTGATGGAGTAAATATTTAAACAGTTATATATTCCTCTTTTACTCTGTCAGTATATTTTGAGAGCAACTTTTGTATTTTTGGGTTGATAACAAAGGTACAATATGGTGCGTCAGTATTTTTCTCATAATAATTTTTGTGATTTTCTTCAGCCTCATAAAAAACATCAAATGGTTCGATTTGTGTGACAATCGGGTCTGTAAATTCTTTTGATAGCTCAAGTCGAGTAATTTCGTCTTGCGCTGCTTTTTTCTGTTCTTCAGTATGATAAAAAATGGCTGAGCGGTATTGTGTCCCTATGTCATTTCCTTGTCTATTGAGTGTTGTTGGATTATGGGTATGAAAGAATATCTCAAGCAGCTCTTCATATGAGATAACAGAAGGATCAAATTTGATCTGAATTGCCTCAGCATGTCCAGTGACACCAGTTGATACCTGGTCATATGATGGATTCTCCCGTTTCCCACCAGTGTATCCGGAAGTCACTTGTTGGACTCCTTTCAGTCGTTGAAAAACTGCTTCAGTACACCAAAAACACCCGCCCGCCATGGTAGCCAAGGCGTTTCGGGCGGGTCCATTTGCAAATGTTGCGGTTTCAATGTTTGACATACTATGTGTAGTATATGACTTTTCTGTAAGATACGTATAAAGATTGATACATGATACAATATGGTTGGTATGAAAGAAAAATTTGATGGGTTTGTCGAACGCCTCGCAGTTTTTTATAAAAAGAACCCTTTGATTGCTATACTTTCCCTGTGTTGTGTCGTGATGGTGATTGCAATTGTTGTAATTGTTACTCCTAATTTTATTGGGTCTTCACAAGATACAGACTCCATTGAGTCAGAGCAGGAAGAGCGTGAAGAAGAGGATGAAGAAATAGAAGAAGAGACTCCGACACCGACTGAAATTGAAGAAGATGAAATTACTCCAACTAGAAGAGTGACAGTTGCGCCGACTCGTGCTTCAACACCAACGGTCAAGCCTACAGCTACAAATACTCCAGTGCCAACAAATGCTCCGACTCATACACCGGTACCGACAAATACGCCGACCCTGACACCAGAGGAAACACCTACCCCAACAGATACTCTAACTCCTACACCTACATCTGGAGAAGAAGAATAGCTTCTAACTTTTTAATAAAACTAACCAATATCCATAAATTATTATCCATTAACAATTAACGATATTTCCTCTTGATTTTCTTTACAATTAGGATAATACTCAAGATATATGGGTGACACACCCAAATCAAAGGATTCAGCAGTCCGTGATAAAAGCGGTAAAATTGCGGTGACTCCCAAAGACGAATCGGTTATACCTTCCAAATCAAAAACAGTTCTTGAAACAATCATTCCCCATAAAGTATCAGTTGAACATAAAACAGATGATGATACAATCCTTGATGTAAAAATTGGCAATCCACTACGGCGTATTACGCAGCTGCTTGAGGAAATAAAAAAACAAAAAGCATTTTCATTTTCGCTCAAAGGTTCACTCGGTGTTGCCGGAATCGCGATGGTGATAACAACTTTTGGGATATTTGGCGGTACAAAAGCATTTTGCAGCAAAGGAGTGCAGTCTCATATTGGGCAACTGCATCAACTACAGATTTCAAATGCTCCTGATCGTTCAGTCATTGTTGAACGGGCAATGATTATCTGGGATGCGTTAACAGGTAATGACTTTACGCGCCGTAACCGCAAGCGTGTGGTACTGGTTAAAGATGATCAAAGTGTGATAACAGTGTCAGAAAGAGTAGCAAATCTCTCTCTTCCATCATTTCAGCTTCCTGTAATTGTCACAGGTGATTTTGATAGTTGTTCGCAGACTATTACCGTCAATGAGATTAATGGAGTAGAGTACTATTAGTTATTTATAATTTATTACTTATTATTTATTATTGATAATTCAAATTTAAAATATAGCACATAAAACTTAAAAGATTTTTATTATACGTAATACTTAGTTATTTATAATTTATTACTTAGTATTTATTATTGATAATCAATACTAAATCCTTATACTTTAT
>CAYVAJ010000023.1:0-8197 GCA_964448725.1 uncultured Gammaproteobacteria bacterium
ATCAATAATGAATAATGAGTGATCAATAATAATTAATAAAAATAAATAATAAGTAATAAATAATAAATAAATTTATCTACTTTCTCCTTTGACTTTTATGCCTGTTCCCTCGTAAACTAGATATATGCCACTGCTTTTGTATCCCTTTTTCTTAGTTAAGTTTTGGTACGTTGATGCAACACGGTTTTTTCTTCATATGTACAGGGAAGTCTTTTCCTATTGTGTTGCGCTGTTCTCTCTTCCGCTTCTGATTCATACATTCTTCAAACCAGTAAAAAATGAATATAGAAAGGATTTAATTGTATTTTCAATATGCTTTGGTATCGCAGTAAAATCTGTTCTTATTAGTATTTCTATTGGGATTATGCTGGTATTACTACTGGTCGGGATGATCTTCCTCATTGTATTTTGGGCGTTTCCGTATTTTGTGTATCAATTACTGAGTTTATGAACGAACATAAAATTCTTTTCACCTATTATTCATTTTTTAATACCCCATGGGTTGTGATCGTACGGTATATACTCTTTGTTGCATGTCTTTTAGTACTTTTTCTGTCTATTCAAGATCTTGGCGGAGCGAAATTAATCATCATGGGCTATATTTTGTTCTTAGTAAATGAGCTTTTTATCCACTTACGATTAAATAAAATTCGACCACAAAAAACAGTGAGCCAGGTTACAGCAGATACTGTCTATGATGCTTTGTTTTTTAGGACACTACGGGTATATGTACATGCAAAAGACGGAATGGTGTTAGGACAAACGCTTGCTCGTTTACCAGAGAACAAATTTCTTCTTCATAAAATATCGGGGACAGATACAGTACCGCAAATAGCGGTTGAGAAAACAGCAATACTGCAAAAAGCTTATGCGCTTGTCAGCAGTATTAATTGTAAATATATTTCAAATCTTGATTTATTTGCTGCGTATATATTACTTACAGAGAATGAGAGTCATTTACTTGAGACTGCTGATATGGATGAGCAAGATTTTATTAATATTTATTACTGGGCCCGAAACTCATTTAAAGTTGATGAAAAGAATAAACCTATAACCGTTACGTTTTATGGTGATGGAGCGTTTGACTTTTTTGTTTTTGGTTGGAGTACTGAGTTAAAAAAATATGCACGCAGTATTACCTCAAGTGTGTTATCACGAAAACATGTCCCACGGGTGATTGGGAGAGCTGAAGAATATGAACAGTTATTAGTTGCACTAAGTAAACCTGGTGCTCGGAATGTATTACTCATTGGTGAACCAGGAACAGGAAAAACCTCATTGGTTGATTTTTTTGCGTATAATTCTCATCTTGGGAAGGTTCCAGCTGCGGTGAGCCGAGTGCATGTATATGAAATATTTATTGACCGGTTACTTGCAGGGGTAACTGACCGTGGGGAATTACAACATCGATTAGTTACACTTATCGATGAAGTAGGACACGCCGGAAATATTGTGTTATTTATACAAAATATTGAAAATATTTTTGGAGCAGGAGGTTTTGATTTTGATATTTCAGGTGTATTATACGAATATCTAAAAAATGGAATGCTTACTCTTGTCGGTACGACAACCCAGTCTGCATATAAAACGCATATTGCAAATCGCGGCGCAATTGCAAATCTCTTTACTTCAGTTGAACTTTCTCAACCTGATAAACCAACAACACTTTTTATGCTTTTTGAAAAAATTGGAGATATTGAACGACAATATGGTGTTGATATTACGTATTCAGCAGTGAGTGCACTCGTCAGTCATTCTGAGAGTTATTTACCTGATCGCGCGTTACCAGGGAAAGCAGTAACATTGCTTGAAGATATAGCTACAGCACAGCGTATTCGTGGTAAGCGTCTAGTAATTACAAAAGATATTGTTGAAGCACATTTAACTGCCCAAACACGCATTTTAATTGGGAGTCCAACAAAAGAAGAAAAAGAGTTGTTATTACATTTAGAAGATAAACTACATGAGCGTATTATCAGTCAGGAACGTGCAGTACAAGTGGTAGCAAATGCGATGCGGAGAGTCAGAAGTGGTTTAAAAGCAGGACATCGGCCGATTGCAACATTTCTATTCTTAGGACAAACAGGAGTGGGAAAAACAGAAACAGCAAAGGCACTTGCAGAAATTTATTTTGGCAGTGAAGATAGTATGATTCGGCTTGATATGAGTGAATACCAGACACAGGATTCTTTAGACAAGCTGTTAGGAGAATCAGTAGGTGAAGCATATTCGCAGCATGCATTCACTGAAAAAGTAGCCCAAAATCCTTTTTCACTAATACTGCTTGATGAATTCGAGAAGGCTCATCCTCAAATACTAAATCTTTTCTTACAAGTATTTGAAGATGGCAGATTGACTGATAATAAAGGTAGGACAGTGTTATTTCAAAATGCTATTATTATTGCTACTTCAAATGCTGGAAGTGAGTATATACGTCAGCACACATCGCAAATTTCAGATATTACAATATTTACAAAACAGTTACTTGATATGCTCATGCAGTCTCATACGTTTACTCCAGAGCTTATTAACCGATTTGATGAGGTCGTGGTATTTAAGCCTCTAGAAAAAAATGAGCTAATTGCAGTGGCTCGTTTGTTGCTGAAAAAAGCATTTGCTTCATTGCAGGAACAACAGATCGAAGTATCATTTGATGATGCCCTCGTAAATAAAGTTGTTAATGAAGCATATGATGAACAATTTGGTGCACGAAATATTAGACGGTATATTACCGATTCAATACTTGGCTATGTCTCGGAGTTGTTACTTAGAGATACCCTTAAAAAAGGGTCTGTTGTTACACTGACGGTTGATTCGCAGAACCAAATAACGATAAGATAACATATATGAAGATAGCCTGTTTTGAAATTGATGAGTTAGAAAAGAAGTATTTGTCCAAAGCACTCAAAGGACATGATGTAGTGTATTTTGAGCATCCTATTCGTGTACATGAACTTGATTCACTGCGGGATATTGAGGGATTAGTAATATTTATTTATTCTCGCATCGATGAAGAAGTTCTCGAAAAACTTCCTCAGCTCAAATTTGTGACAACAATGTCAACAGGCTATGATCATATTGATCTTACTGCGTGTAGTGAACGAAAAATTCAAGTCTCAAATGTCCCATCATATGGTGAAATAACAGTTGCTGAGCATACGTTTGCGCTTATTTTGGCTGTGGCACGCAGGATTGTAGAATCATATACCAGGGTCAAGAATGGATATTTCTCTCCAGAAGGACTAACAGGTTTTGATCTTCATGGTAAAACATTAGGAGTTGTAGGTGTGGGAGCAATTGGGTGTAATGTTATTACAATTGCAAAAGGATTTGGGATGAATGTAATTGGATACAAGCGTTCGCCTGATCCAGAGCTCGAAAAAAAGTACGGTTTTACCATACATGATTTAGAAACAGTTTTGCAGGAGTCTGATATTATTACGCTTCATTTACCGTACAATCAGGAGACACATCATCTTATAGATGAGGAGAAATTCTATATGATGAAAAAAGGTGCTGTGCTTATTAATACAGCTCGTGGTGCTATTGTAGATACAAAAGCAATGCTTGCAGCACTTGAACGAGGAGATTTAGGCGGTGCAGGGCTTGATGTATGTGAAGGAGAGCCAGTATTACATGAAGAACGGCAGTTGCTCTCAAAAGAATTTAATAATGAAGAGTTACTGTATGTGATGGAAGAACATATGCTGTTACAGTATCCAAACGTAGTAATCACCCCGCATAATGCTTTTAATAGTCATGAAGCACTTAAAATTATTCTTTCGACAACTGTTGACAATATAGAGGCATATGGAAAAGGAAAAGCCCAGAATGTGGTGGAAGGAAGAACTTAATTTTCAATTTGAAATTTGAAATGAATGTCTAAAATTTAAATATTAGAACTATTAGATTTGATTGAAAATTAAAAATTTAAAATTTTAATTTTTTAATTACTTCCTTAATTCAGCAAATACCAGCAACCGTTTCAGATCTGTCCCTATAGGTGTACATGTTTGAAGTATTAAATCTGCAGTAGGATTTTTCAGATACTGTATTTCGGTGGGCCAGACTTCTTTTATATCAGTCACTCGATACTCATATGTTTTTTCTCCATTACGGATGTTAATAGTGTCTCCAGATTGTAACTCATGAAGCTTAAAAAATGCAGTGTTATATTTGGTAATATTCCATGGGTAGTCGGATGAGTGTGCGAATAGATAAGTGCCTTTTCCTCCTGGGAGACTAGTCCCTTTTGCGTGCGCTATGCCTTTTTTTAACGAATCTTTATATTCTTTTTCATTCCATGGGTCTACATTTTTTATAATGGGTCCAGCAGCTTTTATTTTTGGTATTTCAATCCAATAAGAATTTTCTGTTTTGGAAGCATGGGCTTGTTGTGGTTGAGGTGGGGGAAAAAAGTATGTTTGGACAATAGGATAATAAATATACAGGATTAGACTTACGCCTGCTATCATCATAAGTGTTCCTATTTTTTGTTGAAATTTTTTTGTATGTATCATGTGGGTATTATTGCGAACAGAGGAAGGGAAGTCAAGAAAAAGTGAGACTCAGGAATTAATATCCTGGTGCAAGTCCGGAACGAAATCGCAGATACCAGCCTGAGAAAAACATAATTAAACTTGCAATCGTTGCCCAGAGCAAAAAGAGATTTCCTGTTGCAGGGAGTATCTCACCTACTGCTGCTCCCAAAATATCTCCTGGTGGTGGAGGTGGATTTCCTCCTCCAATGTGCCCGTTTCCTCCATTAGTTGGGGTAGGTTTTGTTGGTGGGTTTGTGGGTTGCTCAGGTTTTTCTGGCTTTTTCTCACAGTCGCAGTCCTTTTCTGCATAATTTGAGTTAATATCTTTATTGATTACCGTAACATCTGATTTTATATCGCCTGTTACAATTGCAACGTCTCCAGTATTATCATTTGCATTATTACCTCCAGTATTTAATTTGTGGACGATATCATTGTAAATAGTTGCAAGATTGGTGCTATTAAATGTGGTAGTCTCATTGATCTCAAAATTAATATTATTGATGGATCCTCGTCCATTTCCAAAGATTTTAAGGAGTGCAGTATTATTTGTGTTGCATGATCCATCGCAATTTAATCCGTTTACCTTTGCAATAGAGTTGTTGATTCGTTTATTCTCAACAGTTGTTTGGGCTGTAATCTTTCCAGTTCGGATGGTAACGTCTCCAGTATTGTCATTTGCTGAATTATATCCGGTATTTGCCTTTGTGGTGACATTATTAATAATATATGCTGTATTGTTTTGATTGATTACTGTATTCTGAGTCTGGTTCAGTGTGACGGTGTTTTGTGAATGATGATCATTATTTTGAATAACTGCTGTTGTGTTTGCAGATCCTCCGTTGTGTATCTGTGTATTATTTTGATTAATATGTTCATTAACAATTTCAGTTGAAACATGGGTATCACCTGTTGTTATTGTAGTATCACCGTCATTATCACTTGCAGTGTTATTACCGGTATTTACATCTGTTTCAACATTATTTTCAATGTGTGAAGTATTGTTCTGTTCAATAGTAGTTGATGATTCAGAAGTAATAGCAACAGTATTATCCGATTTTTGACTATTACCATTGATTGAAAGTTCAATATCCTGAGCATACGCAGGAAATGCAGAACCTAGTACTGAAACAAGTACTACCCCAAATGTTATAAATGTTTTTCTATTATTCATAATCTTATTAATTAACAATTTTCCGTTACAGGTCAGATAAGTTTTCGTATGAATACTGTATGAGAGCAGATAGAATACAATATTTTTATCCTATGCCTGAACAGGTCTTCGTACAAATCGTTTTGTAACTTTTCGTGCAATAAGTGCTAACGGCAATATCACTAATAACCATGCAAGATTAATGGTAAGTTTTTCAGAATCAGCTACAATATCTTGAACTGTTGATCCTTTTACCGCTCCTGCAACCTTTGTCTGAACATCTGATATACCTGAAAGAATTGAGCCTTCGTTATTTTGCGGTATATAGGTAAATCGGTTTGTCGCATCGTTATTATTTGATACAGAAGCAACTTTTATATTGGTAACCTCATTATTCTGTGTAGAGGTATCATTGTGAGAGTTATTACCACCAGTACCTGAATTATTTTGATAGCCTCCAATATTTGCTGCAGTATTAGTATCCTGAGGTTTTTCTGCAGTATTTGGTGTTTTATCTTCTTTCTTGTGACCAGGAGTTATAAAATCACCGATCCATCCTCCATCCCCAAATACATTTATATATGTAACAACTAGTTTTCCAGTTCCTACGATATTATTATTTACAAAGTTCACAAGGTTTACCACGATATTTGCATCTCCAGTTGTAATAGTTGTATTTCCTCTATTGTCATTTGCACGATTCCCACCAGTATTTGCACTAAGATTAAGAGTGTTATTTATTTGTGCAGTATTTGTTTGTTCAGTCGTGTTATTGTTAGTCTGTGAGACAGAAGCAGTATTGGTAGAGTCTTCGTCATTATTGCTATTCTGAGCTACGATATTGCCATCTGCATCAACAATAAACTCTGTTCCTTGTGATCCTGCCATATTACTTCCTTCTGGTGCACCAAGGATTCTTCCTATCCAATTTCCTGCTTCATTAACAATAACAAGCCACCAAGTTTGGTCAGAATTTATATTTGAGTTAGCAATATTCAGTACGTTAACATCTACGTTCGTTTCTCCTGAAGTAATTGATGAGTTACCTCGGTTATCATTTGTAGAATTATTACCAGTTGATGCATCAATGATGATGTCATTGTTTATTTCTAAGTCATTTGATTGGAACGTTGCTTCAGTATTATCTAAGTTAATAGTTGAGGTATTTGTGGAACCATCTCCATTATTAGTATTTACTGCAGTTGTTGATCCGTTTGAGGAAGGAGCCAAAACTGAGTCTGGCATAATAATATCACCGACTAGCTGACCAAAAATATTAACAACTCCGAATAAGACATTTCCTGCAATATTATTGTTCACAAATGTTAAGAGATTTGCTGCTATATTTGCATCCCCAGTTGTAATAGTTGTATCTCCATCTCTATTATCACTTGCTGTATTGTTGCCTGTGTTTGCAGTGAGAATTAAATTGTTTTCAACAGTAGCATCATTGTTTTGGAACGTAGTATTGTTGTTTGTAATATCAGTTATTGCTGTATTATCAGAATTGTCTCCATTTCCAGAATTTTCAGTAGTCACATTTGATGCTCCGCAGCCTGCTGAACATGGTGTACCAAAATCAAGAATTATGTCTCCTGTATGATTGTCAGTTATATTGAACTCAGAAATCGCAATACCCTCTACATTTGTGTTGACCGCAGTAATAACGGTACCTGTTGTAGATGCGTCTCCAGTAGTGATAGAGGTATTGCCACCTCGGTTGTCAGATGCGCTATTGTTACCGGTTGTAGATCCTAAAGTTAAATTTGTATTAACATCAGCAGAGTTGTTTTGATTTGTCGTATTGTTATTGATTACAGATGCAGATCCTGTATTTGTAGAACCTGATCCATTATTTGTGTTACTAATTCCCGCGCTAGTTCCAGTACCAGTAGTTGTTCCTGAAATATTTGTATTTGCCATCGATACAGCAGTGCCTGTGTTTGTAGCATTTCCCGTAGCTATTTCTGACCCGTTTGAATTATTATTATTTTGTTGTGAACCATTATTGACGGTATTAGATGCAGGTGCTGCCGTGGTTTTAGCTGCTTGTTTTTGTTCCTTCTTTACTTTTCGTTCTTCCTTTTTTTGTTCTTGTCGTTCTTTAAATTTTATATAGTCTGGATCTTGTGTGTGATTATATGAATTTGCCTCAACAGGGTTTGTTTGCTGAGTGGTTGTTGGTGTCTCAGAACTTTCTGTAGTAGTTGTTTGCACATCCGTATTTGGAGCTTCAGGTGTTTGTTGCGTATTCTGAGTTTCTGACGAAGTGGATGTCGCGGGTGTTTCCTGTACAGTTGTTTGTGCTGTCTCAGATGGGGTTGTCTCAGTCTGTACTTCTTCTGCGTATACTGTCATTCCTCCACTGACCTGTGTCAGTATTACTACTGATAAAGTTATAATCGATAGTATTTTTTTAGTTTTCATTGTTATATTCATATAATTGCTTTATTAGTTATTAGTTATTAGTTATTAGTTATTAGTTATTAGTTATTAGTTATTA
>CAYVAJ010000024.1:0-7693 GCA_964448725.1 uncultured Gammaproteobacteria bacterium
TTATATATCTCTTTATAAAAAGTTTACTAATCGCAGAAAAAATACAGGTGTAAATCTAATCCACCTGGAAGGTGGAATATCTGCCATTTTCTTGATTACTATACCTCATATAAAGTACAATATCGCTATATGAAGAAAATAGTATTTATAATTGCGTTCTTTGTGTTCTTGGCTCAGATTAGCCCTGTTCATGCACAGAATGTGTTACCGATCTCACCATTTGTCGAGACTGAGACTCCTGCGACTGATGAAGCAGAAGCATCTCCGTCTGCAGAAGAACGTGCAGAGCTACAGAGATTACAGGATGAAGACGTAACCCGCGTAGAGCAGAGTGAAGAACGGGCACGAAGGATTAATGAATTGTTCTCAAAACGTTCAATTGAGTCACCAACAGTACTCAATTTTGTTGCATATGCAGTACAACACTCAGTGAAAGCTGGAGTGCCACCAAATACCGTTATTTTAATCTTATTATTGCCACTTTTAGCAACTGCAGTAGTGTTCTTCAGACACGTTGTTGGTGTTCCATCACTTGCGATGTTGCTTCCTGTTGCACTTGCGATAACTCTTGTTGCAACAGGTCTTGCAGCCGGACTCATATTGCTTGCGACAATTATTCTCTCATCAACACTTGCACGGTTAATACTGAGAAAAGTCCGTATTATGCAGTTTGCAAAAATGGCTCTAACCATATTTATTGTCTCTGTCGGAATTTTAGCAACACTTACCATTAGTGCGCAGATTGGTATTTTGTCAGTAACTCAGATCTCTATTTTCCCGGTCCTGTTATTGATTTTACTGAGCCAAAATATTGTTGAGCTGCAGATCGATAGAACATTTACAGATATGGTCATGATTTCAGCTATTACTATTTCACTGGGAGTACTGGGGTATTTCCTCTTGTCATATGAACCTATCCGCAACTTCATCATCCTGTATCCTGAGTCAATTTTGTTAGTAGTTCCGCTTAATATATTAATTGGAAGATACTTTGGACTTCGATTTACCGAGTATTTTAGATTTGCTCCTATAACACACCATGGCCGTCAGTAATAAAATCCTGGGCATGAATGCCCGCAACTACTTATATATCAGACGTTATAACCCACCATCTGCGCGATATGTGGCAGATGATAAATTGGAGACAAAAAAGCTGCTCCTTGCAAATGGTATTCCAGCAGCAGACCTTTTTGCAGAATTTGCTTCTCGTGAAGATATTAAAACATTTGATTGGACTAGTCTGCCAAAAAGCGGTTTTGCTGCAAAACCAGCACGAGGCTGGGGTGGAGGAGGCATTCTTCCGATCAAAGATTGGAATGGAAAAGAAGGCAAAACAGTCAGCGGTGATGAATATACGGTGGATCAGTTAGAAGGTCACATCCTAGACATTTTAGAAGGTGCGTACTCACTTCAGTATTTACCAGACCGTGCATTTATCGAAGAGCGGCTTACTGAGAATCCATTTTTCAAAAGAATTAAAGTAATCGGTATTCCTGATATCCGTATTATCGTACTCAATGGGGTACCGGTCATGGCTATGATGCGTCTGCCAACCCGTGAATCAGGAGGAAAAGCAAATCTCCATCAAGGCGCAATCGCGGTGGGAATAGATATCAAGACCGGAATAACTACATCTGGTGTATGGCACGATAAAGTCATTCACTATATCCCGGATACCAAAATAAAAGTCCAAGGCATTAAGATTCCTGAATGGAATACGTTGCTCTTGATGGCATCAAAGACCCAGTTGGTATCTGGTCTTGGATACGTGGGTGTTGATCTGGTCATTGATGGAAAAAAAGGCCCGTTAGTACTGGAGCTTAATGCTCGACCAGGTCTGTCAATCCAGATTGCAAATCTTGCATCACTTCGAACACGACTTGAACGGGTAGAAAATATGGATATTCCTTCAGCAGAACGTGGTGTAGAAGTCGCCAAATCACTTTTTGCCGCTCCTTTTGCCGCAAAGGTACAAATTGAGAAAAAAGTACTGGGAGTCATAGAACAGGTAAAGGTACTTGGTGAATCCTCAGAAAAGACTGTAGAAGCAAAGCTTGATACTGGTGCTTTCAGGTCCTCAATTGATATAAAGCTTGCAAAAGAGCTCGGAATCAATGTGTCTGATGAGCGTAAAGTATTTGTCAGATCAGCAAGCGGACAAACATACAGACCGTTGGTGAATATTACCTTTGAGCTTGCAGGAAAAAAGATCGTCAGTGATGCATCAGTGGTTGACCGTTCTCATCTGCGATATCTGATCATTATTGGACGCAAAGATCTCAAAGGTTTTATGATCGATACAGAGCGCAGCGCACCTGACGAAGCAGTAGATGTAGATGAGAATCAATAAATTACTGCTTGATTTATATGCCCTCTATGCTGTATCCTAAGATATACTCTCGCCTTTCTTGTAATCCACATCTTGGGCACTTTACACGTTTGAACAATTAATATTATGGGAAAATTTGAATCTTTACGATCAGGTATATCTGAAATGGCAACGCGGTATAAAACAATCGCAGAAGTACAAGGGAAAATCCCACTTCGCAAGCCGAATGATTTTCAGACAGCAAACCGAGAATTAGCAGATGTCGATCCAGATGCACGTCCTGAAATCGCACTGAGTAAATCAGTTGATAGTGCGCATGATGGAGCAGTTGGTGAGACATTAGGCTATCTTTCTCATACTAATTTACCTGTTGAGGGGAAAGCTGTTGTATTATCCCACGCCTATCGGGTTAGCGCAGAGGTACAGTTATCTATCCTGGGTGATGAAGATGCAGCGCTACAAGCGCAGAAAAAAGCCGAAATATTAGAAGAGTTAGGAGCAGATTTTGACCTTACTGAAGAAGCTGGAATTGAGCTTACTCCTGGTGTCCCTGAATGGGTAAAGGAATTAGCTGACTAAATACTTCGTATCTGCATCCTTTCAACTTTATCTGCCATGAAACCATTTGGTTTGGTTGTTAATTTATCAGCATAGAGAAGAAATGCATTGCGAATCGTATGATCCCCAAATTTTTCATTGATTGCATCAATAGTATGGGTCAATTTTTCTTGCTTGCGATCTTTTTCAAAGAGTGAAAGCGGTGTATTATCACTGTCTTCAAGACCTGATACCCAGATACTTATTTGGCGCACATAATCCTTTTCATTCATACCAGACAGTGTGTACTGTCTGTTGCCATTTATTAACACCCTCAGTGCTTGAAAGATCTCTTTACCTGTACACATATAATTATGAAAAGTTTTGCGCACAGAAATATTCTGACTTCCACGCAGTGATGCACCAACAGTACGAGCCGATCTGTTAATTCGCCTCAATTTGATTCCCACTTCTTCACAGAGTTCATACATATTCTGCAGTACCACTTGCATATCTGCTTCATTGTGCGGTAAGCAGTAATTTCTTCCCACAGACTTCACACTGATTGGATCATAGTAGGGGATAATGGGGGTTGTATCTATTCCTTGTCCGACTCGATACAGAAATTCACCTTCGGCAGTACCAAATTCTTTTTTCAGTTTTGCAATCGGGACCTGTGCAAGTTCAAGAAGCGTAGTGACTCCGATGAGATTGAGCCGTGCTTGAATATGATTACCAATACCACAGATATCAGTAAGCTCAGCTCGCGCGTATATGTCATGTATATCATGCGGTCCAATGTATGTGATACCATTTGGCTAATCCAATCCTGACGCAAGCTTTGCCAGTAATTTGTTGTGAGATATTCCGACAGACACAGTGATATATGGTCCAACTTCACGAGCAAGTCTTTCTTTAATTTGCTGAATAAGCGACTCAACCCCTCCAAATAAATGTGCAGTTTTCGTGACATCGATAAATACTTCATCAAGCGAAAATACTTCTACATAGGGTGAGTAATCTTTGGCTATGGCAATAAATTTTTTACTGATTTCCCAATACTGATCAAAATGAGCAGGTACTGCAATAAAGTCAGGCACGATCTGTTGTGCTTCCCAGACACGACTGGGAGATTTGATTCCTAACTTTTTCGCCTCACGACTTGCCGCGATAATACACGTCCGTCCATTAGTCGCTGTAACACCAATTGGCTTCCCACGCCAAGCAGGGTTAAATTGTTGCTCACAACTTGCAAAAAAAGAATCAAAGTCGATATGTAAGATGATACGATTCATAAATAAAACCGAGAACTTAAAACTGAAAACATAAATTTTTGTTTAGTAATGCATATCTTAAATTTAGCACTGTACCATTTGAGTCTATTTGGAATTTGGTGCTTGTAATTTGGAACTTCTTTTGGATTAGTTCATAATCCAAAAGCTGTACATTCTTGCAATACGTTTGATGATAGAGAAGGGCAGTGAGAACATATTCGTGATATAAATATACGAGAAAATTACTTGAAAGTAAACTGAACAAAACTAGAAACTACTCGATCAAAATATACAAAATTAATTTAGCTACATGAACGTCAAAAACTTTGACATACCTGATAGCATTGAGTATAATGTCCCATAGTTTATGGTATTACCTATTTTACAAAATCAACTGCCAGATATTTCAAGAAGCAGCTCTCTTTTGGTAACTTTACTGCTCATTATACTGCTTATAGTAGTTGAATTACTGGGGTCTGATGATAATTATAAAAAAACCACTGACATTCGTGTTACATACCCTGTTATTGCTGCCTTTATTGTATACGTATGCTACTTTATAGTTCAACAATTCGTGTGACGATAGTTAAAGTTATTGAGAAATATGCAAACGAGTTACAGTTTGCATTTCTTTTAGTGATCTTGGCAATAGGTGGAATTACTGCATTACTTTCACCTATGATTGGATTGTACCTCCATGTAATAGTATTACTTATATTATTAGGTGTAGCATCCGTACATACAAAACTCAAACATATACTCTGTGCAACGTCTATTTTTCCTGCCATACACATTATGCAGTCTGCAATGCCTGCTTTTAGCCTATTTATACAATATTTAATACTCTTGATCCCTGTACTACTATTCACACTTACCCAAAAAAAAGTATTTAACATACAGAGTAGTCTTATGTCACTGCATGATTTACGATATGTTCCGATCGTTATAACCCCTGGGATATTGATGGGGTGGATGATGTCACTTGTTTCACCAACTGCACAGGTAATTGATGTTTCAATCTACTCAATATTTGCGCTCATTATTGTATCAAGCGCTACATTGGAGTTATTATTACGGGGAGTAATACAATATTCATTGCAAAACCTATGTGATCGCACAGTCTCAGTGATCATTCCATCAATTCTACATGCATTACTTTTTATGTCATTGGGAGTATCAAGTATGGTGTATATTTTTGTAGTGAGTTTTCTTGCATCGTTATTCTATAACGAAAAGGCAAATATATTACTAACATCCGCATTTACTACTGCAGCAGCTGCATCATATTTTCTTTTTAGTCTTTAGAAACTACTTATTTTTAATAATATTCCAAAAGAAAAATGAGACAAATGATACTCCGTAACAAATGATACCAAATGTGTCTTCACGAGGAAAAGAAAGTACATGCGTAAGCGGCCAGGAAAGTGACTCTGGATGCACAACAGCGTTAAGTGCGATATATATCCAGCCTGCAAATCCAAAGACAAAGAGTGTTAATAGTAATGACTTCAATGCTTCAAAGCTAAGTCGTTTCATACAGGCATTATAATCTATAAACTATTGTTTGTAAAATTGTGCCTGTCTCGCTATTGACACAGACATTATGTGGTGTTATAGTACTTACTTATAAGACTGCCCAGGATTATTTATGAAATCACAGGCAGTTTTATCATTTAAAAAGGTACTTGGACTATTATTTGTCCTCTCTCTTCTTGCGCTATTCATTTTCCCATCAGGTACATCAGCAAACAAACACAAATCTAATACACAAAATATTTCAGGTGTGACCGTAATAAAAGGTATCATACGTGACAATGATAATAAAAAAGTACACGAAGCTACTGTACAAGTTACCTGTAATGGCTTTACTAAAATATTCACTACTGGTAATGGAATTTACTTTGTTACATTTAATCAATCAGAGTGTGGAAACAACAGCAATGTAGTCGTTAGCGCTTCAAAAGGAAGCAAAAGTGGCTCAGCTTCCAAAGAAATACATGGAAGAGGCCCAGTTATTACCGCAAACATCAATGCGACAATTATGAACGTAGCAGTACCTGAATTTAGTACTTATACCATGACTCTTGCAGTTGCTATGTGTGCAGGAGGATATCTGATCTTTCGAAAAAGATATATTTAATTCTTCTCACCCATGAAAGCTCTTGCCCGAACTCATTTTCTCTTTCTACGCCTTAGTTTATTCATTGTTTTATTTGTGTTACTTTCTGGCATAATCGGTCCATGGGTCATATCTACAAAACTGTTGTATTCTTTTGGCTTTTATATCTATGGCGGTCTTGGAAAAGCAGCACTTTTTGGCGCAATTGCCTTTCTCATCCAAACAAAAGGATCTTTATTTACTCTTAAAAGAGTAGAGTATGCAAAGAAAAATATTCTCTATATAGCAACAAGCTTTGCACTTATTCCGCTTTTCTTTTTTATAGGTAATCAATTACTTACCTATGAAAACTTTCATTCAAATATAGCCTTGTCTCTTTTTGCGCATTTACTGATTATTACTATGACATTACTTCTGATCGTAGGGTCATTTGGATTGAATCTCCTAAAAAAAGTGGCTCAAAAATACTATAAAGCACTAATTGTCTCAGGCATTTTATCACTTGGAGTATATGCATTATTTAATGTTATATTTTCATTCTGGCCACTACTTAGCACAATTGTCCTACATACAGTACAGTGGATGTTGACACTTACCTTTCCACCCGCTTTTCAAATAGATCAACTCACCCTACAGGTACGCAATTTCTCAGTAACAATAGAGCAGACATGCTCAGGCATAGAATCACTCTTTCTTTTCAGTATCCTCTATACACTAATCGTACTCAACGACAGAAAAAGACTGAGTATTAAAAAAAGCATTATCGCATTTGTACCAGCATTACTCGGACTGTTCTTAGTAAATATTCTCAGAGTGTATTTAATAATTGTTGCTGGTATTTTAGTATCTCCCGAAATCGCAGTACAACTATTCCATACCTATTTAGGGATGATACTTTTCATCCTTTATTTCATTGGATTTTGGTTGGTGTTTTATAAAAGACTAAAAAAATAGAATTATGAACACTATCTTTAATACATATACCCAAATCACCACAGAAGGATTACACAAAAATCCTATTGCACTAGGTCAGCGTATTTACACTCACTTCATGAGTGATTCTCTCTACAGAAATTCCATCTATCTCATGGCAAGTACAGCAGTAATGGCATTTTTTGGATTCTTCTTTTGGATTATAAACGCAAGATTGTTTACTGTCCAACAAGTAGGACTTGCAACCACACTTATATCTGCAACTACTTTAATTATAAGTTTTAGCATTTTAGGATTTAACACAGGTCTAATACGCTATCTACCGAAATTAAAGAATAACAATGAAATGATAAATACCGTGATTACAATAACTTCTATTATAGTTATACTCTCTACAAGTATATATTTATTATTAGTAAATAATATTTCTCCATCACTGCATCACATCAATAATAATTTTGTAATTAAGTTACAAATAATAATATTTAACATATTTATTGC
>CAYVAJ010000025.1:0-7464 GCA_964448725.1 uncultured Gammaproteobacteria bacterium
CCTAAAAGGTAATGTCTCGAGGGTCATTTAAAAATGACCCTCGAGACATTACCTTTTAGGGGGACCTACCCATCCCACCCCTATAAACACAATCATTAATAACAAATATTTAATTGCATACATACTCTTTTTGTACGCTCTTCGGGACGGTATGATTCGAACATACGACCTTTCGCACCCAAAACGAACGCGCTACCATGCTGCGCTACATCCCGTCGGTATATAATTTAAGTTTCCATGTAATTGTTAACTATAAGTAACTCCTCAATTAAAAATACACTTAGTGAAGTTAAATGCAAGTTAACTTGACGGGATTTTCTTATTTCATTATAGCACAACAAATTCAAGAAGATCCCATCTTATTTGACAAATCCACCCAATAATAGTAAGAATATCATAGGGAATCTCCTTTATTAAAGAGTAATCACTGTAACTTCCGGTCCAATAATATTCATATAAGTAAGGAAACATAAAACTAATCAAAGCTTCGAAAATTAAAATAGCATAAACCTCAATAACACGTTGATAAAATTTAATAGTATATTCCAGATCATTTTCAAAAACAGGCTCATAAATACGAAAATAAGTCGTAACCAAAAATAATGCCATTATAAATAAAACATAAGCAACCAATAAAGTAAAAGGCAATCGTACGTATAAAGCTTCAAATAAACACTTTAATACGCATTTAAATAAGAAGAGGTTGCATCTAAAGGAACAATGAAGTCTATATAAACCCAAATGTGCACAAATATCCTCTATTATAATAAAAGGATTATCTGGACGCGCTATATAGCCAAGTATATATAGAAAGCCATATACTGATAAAACGCAAACGATAACCAGTTTTATTATAAATCCTAAAGTTATTTGAGGGCGATCTTCATTGTAATTATAGCCGATATCATCGAATCCCCGGATTTTTCCGGTCATTAAATAATATCTATAGTTTTCCTTTAAAATTTCACGCTCCCTCTTCGCTTGCAGAAGAGCCAACTTCTTAAGAAAAGCCAGACGCTCTTTATACAGACAGCGCAAACGTTTGCACTTCTGGTTATACTTATAAATTAACTTACGCGAAACATGCAAATATACCGTATAAGTAAACCCGTTATTAGTTAGTCTGAACGGGGGTTTTTTTTCTGGCAACCGTACCTTAAACTTCAACTTCAACAACCTCTTTCGAAGTACCGCCGCCAGACCCCAATATTTTATCAAAAGAATTTGTAAATAATAAAAAGAAGTTTTACGCATTTGTTGTATATTTTATTAATAAAAACAGAAATGAAAAAAAGAAAATAAAATTATAATATCGATTTTATGTAAAATTTTTAAATATATAAAGTATCAAATAAAAAATAAAAAGTCGTAACGATTCAAAAAGATATTATAAAAATTTAATAAAAAACTAATTAATTTAGTTACACACAAAAATTAAATTCTGTGCTTCTTGGAGTCGGTCGGATTTGAACCGACATATTATATATGCAAAACATAAGTCCTACCGGATTGAACGACGACCCCTACAATTACAAAACCTTTACCAAAGATATATAATTTTTAT
This sequence comes from uncultured Gammaproteobacteria bacterium, assembly GCA_964448725.1. GTDB lineage: Bacteria > Patescibacteriota > Microgenomatia > Levybacterales > GWA1-39-11 > JBDHUV01. The sequence continues at coordinate 1,565 of CAYVAJ010000025.1, forward strand.
ATATAATATAATTTGATAAATCTTTATTAAACCTTTTATTGTTTTATTAGACATAAGAAAAGTTTAATAAATAAATGTTTATTTACTAAGAAACACAATGGAAACACAGCTAATAAGATAAAAAACCAACCCCACCCACCATAAGTAATAGGTAACAAAATTAAAAATATAAAAATTTATGAAGCAGTCAACCGTAGTTCCTCAATAAGAGTTATTATTAGAAAAGAATCTTTCTCCATTGGATTCTCTGCCAGAGTATCTTCTTTTTACACAATTATTTCTAATCGTGGGCTGCTTCCTTCACTAAAAGATAATATAACAAAGACATAGAAAATATTCAATATATGTTTATTTAGTATTAGAAAAACTAAATAGACTTAATTAAGCGAAACCAAAAAAAATGAAATTTAAAAATAAGTTTTTGTTGTCTATTACTTTTAAATACTTAAAAAAAAAAAATTAAAAAGTTAAAATAGATAAACGCAATATTTATTTGTTTCTTTTCTTTCTATTATTGTACAAAAAAAATATGAGACAAGTTTATAATGTACCCCCTATTATCTTCCACCACCTGGTTCCCCAAGCAGTACCTTGTTACGACTTCGCTCCAATCACTTCCCCATCCTAGAACGTAGAGCATTTACCCGCTAAAAAGGGCATGTTTCAAAACTCCGAATAACTCAAAAGTTGTAAAAAATAACAACTTCGTTTTAAACAAAAATCCTCAATAGCTAGGTAGTGTTACGATCTTACTTGAAAACAGCTCTCAGAGCGTGACGGGCGGTGTGTACAAGGCTCAATTACTAATTCACCGCGCCATTATGATACGCGATTACTAACGATTCTTACTTCATATTCTCAAGTTTCAGAGAATAATCCGGACTACAGGTAATTGCTTAAGAGATTTGCATTCACTTACGTGATAGCTTCTCGTTGTCAACACCATTATAGCACGTGAGTAGCCCAATCTATAAGGGCCATACGGACTTGACGTTTTCCCCAGTCTCAGCAAAATCCAAAATAGGCGTCGCTATTCAGCTAATCTAAACAGCAACTGATTTACATATTCATTCCGTGAATCTGTAAAGTAGGATAGTGCCATAATTACAGAGAGGTGTGAAAAAATCATTGTACCAACTGTAACTGAGGGTGGTGTTCGTACGGATATTACTCCGTTGTCTCACGATACGAACTGTCGACAGCCATGCAGCGCCTGATTGACAAAGATTGGTAAGATTCAGCGCGGATTACCGATTTAAACCACATGCTCCACCGTTTGTAAGAGCCCCCGTCAATTCCTTTGAGTTTCGCACTTGCGAGCAGACTCCCCAGGCGGAGTGTTTACCGCGTTAGCTGACTAGCCTTAACCTAGTGAACACTCATCGTTGAGGGCATGGACTAATCGGGTGTCTAATCCGAGTCGAGACCCATGCTTTCGCGCCTCAGTGTCAGTATAATCTGGAAGGATGCAGTCGCCTTCGGTAATCCCTATTGTTTTTCCGCTTTTCACTTCTACACTATAGATAGTACCAACCTTAATTATACTCGCAGTTATACAGTATTTGAAGTGCTCTTTTGATAATACCACGAATTTAACTTCAAACTTGATAAACCACCTACTCGCCCTTTACGCCCAGTCATGAAAGCTAACGCTCGCCCCACCTGTTTTACCGCGGCTGCTGGCACAGGATTGGCCGGGGCTTATAACCTCAAGTACCGTCATTATCTTCCTTGCAATTTGAGCTTTACAATCTGTTGACCTTCTTCACTCATGCGGGATCTCTGGGTCAAGCTTGCGCTCATTGCCCAAAATTCTTCACTGCTGCCCCAAACGGGATAGGACCTTATCTCAATTCCCATGTGGCTGAACGATACTCTCGAAACAGCTAAGGGTCGTAGGCTTGGTTGGCCATTACCCTACCAACTACCTGATCCTCTACGAGCCTCTCTAAGAGCGACTAACGTCTTTCAACGTATTTAAGATTTATCCTTAAACTCTTAGGCTAGTTCTCATATATTACGCACCCGTGCGCTACTCGTCTCAAAAATTAAGACGCGTCCAACTTGCATGTGTTATAAGTCCCGCTAGCGTTCAACTTGAGCTAGGATCAAACCCTACAATTATAATAAATGAGATCATTCTTATTATGTAAACTTGTCTTATATTAGAAAGAAGATTATAAAAAACAAAATATAATGTAAAGTATATGAAATAATAAAAATACAGATTATAAAATTATAATCTATTTTTTATTTAAAGTCGGAATATTAGTACTTATAAGCTTTCCTTTGAGGTTGCCCCATTTTTACTCTAAGCCTATAATTTATATGTGGTGTTCTACCACAATTCTTTAGAAAAGTATCGAAGTCGACTTCTTACATTTACGTAATCAGCAATTATTCGTTCCTAACGTGGCTACCCGACGATGCTACTGGCATAACAATCGGCACACTAGAGGTTAGTTCTTCCCGGTCCTCTCGTACTAGGGTCCAATCTTCTAACTTTTCTTATACTCTCAGCAGATAGGGACCAAACTGTCTCACGACGTTTTAAACCCAGCTCACGTACCACTTTAATTGGCGAACAGCCAAACCATTGGAACCTGCTCCAGCTCCAGGATGTGATGAGCCGACATCGAGGTGCCAAACGACTCCGTCAATAGGATCTCTCAAGAGTCATCAGCCTGTTATCCCCGGCGTACCTTTTATCCGTTGAGCGATAACCTTTCCACAAAGAGTTATCGGTTCACTATGACCAACCTCTCATATATAAGAGATTTCTGCTCGATTTGTACATCTCGCAGTTAAGCAAACTTTTGCCATTACACTCTACAACAGACTTTGGAATCATCCATTTGAGTTTGCCTTATGTGCTCCTCCGTTACCTTTTAGGAGGAGACCGCCCCAGTCAAACTACCAACCATACAGTTGTCTCCCTCACTATTAATGAGTAGATTAGATGTTATAAAACGAAAGAATGGTATCACACTGTTGTTTGAATAGTACAGCCTGGACTGTACTGTCATAAACTCCCATTTATGCTTCGCAGTAATTAAATAACACCAGTGTAAAGATGCAGTAAAGGTGCACGGGGTCTTTCCGTCTAACTGAGAGAATCCCGCATCTTCACGGGAATTTCAATTTCACCGAGTTGACTTTTAAGACAGTGGGGGAGTCGTTACACCATTCATGCAGGACGGAACTTACCCGTCAAGGAATTTCGCTACCTTAGGACCGTCAGGGTTACAGCCGCCGTTTACTGGGGGTTATATTCTAAGCCCTAGCTTGTCCTTTTCACCTTCCAGCACCGGGCAGGTGTCAGACCTTATACATCATCTTACGATTTCGCAAAGTCTTGTGTTTTTAATAAACAGTCGCTACCCCTTATTTAGCATCACCTAATAATCCCTCAGAATATTCGGTACCCCTTCTTCCAAAGTTACAGGGTCTTTTTGCCGAGTTCCTGAAAAGTCATTCTCTCGCTCGCCTTAATACATGAAGCATCCGCTCACCTGTGTCGGTTTACAGTACGGTTTTTATTAAATAACTAGACCTTTTCCCGTATAGACTCCAATCCTATATTAATCCGATCAAATAGCGCGACCAGAAATCTACTGTCAGTACTAGTTTAAATAATTAGCAATTTCAAGCTAATACCTCATCGAGACCTACGTCCGTAGTCTTCTTTGAGACCGTATAAATCGACTCAGACGACCTTTAAATTACGAAAACCTTGAGCTTACGGCGATGATGATTCACACATCATTTTAACGTTACTCATGGCAACATACTCACTTTTGTATTACTTTATAGAAATCTCTCGATCCTATAACATAAAACACAAAGAATATTACCTAAAATAATATTTTTCATGCTTTTAATACAAAACGTTCTACTACCATCCAAATAATTTTGGATTCGTAACTTCGGTAAATAACTTAGTTCCTCTACATTTTCTGCCCTTTAGGTACAAAAAGTACGGCGCGCTGTTACGCGATCTTTATTGGATGGCTGCTTCTAAGCCTACCGGCCATACAATATAATATACCAAAGAGCATTCATCACTTAGTTATTTTTAAGAACCTTAGTTGACGATCTGGGCTGTTTCCCTCTCGACTTAGGACCTTTTCACCCCAAGTCTGACTGGTATTCATTGAATTAACGATATTCGGAGTTTTTAGAAACTCAATATATTTCCGGCGAAAAAATATACCTTGGTTCAAAAGTACTCTACCCTCGTTTTCCTAAATACCGCCCTACCTAAATAGATTTCGTAGAAAACCAGCTATTACCAAGTTTGACTGGCCTTTCACCCCTAACTACAAATCATCCCAACATTTTGCAACATGTACGGGTTCGGTCCTCCATACAGCTTTGTGGGCTGCCTTCAACCTGTTCATAGTTAGATCACTTGGTTTCGGGTCAAATAAGTATAACTTTGTCGCCTTTTAAGACTTGATTTCTCTTTGTTTACTCTTTGAATATCATTAAAAACAGCAGAAAATTAAACTTGCTATACTTATTTACTCGTTGCCTCATTATACAAAAGGTACACTGACGCATTAATGCAGTCAATCGATTATTTGATAACTAATTTCAAGATCTATTTCACTTCCGCACATTAGGATTCTTTTCACATTTCTCTCACGATACTTGTACACTATCGGTTTAAAAATGTATGTTCAATTAGAGGGTAGTCCCCCTATCTTCAGACAAAATTCCTCGTGTTTCGTCTTACTCCATAACTACACCTATTTACAGGGCTATAACACCTTCTATGGCCATTGAAATTCAATAGGTTATAATCCGAATTCGCTCGCCACTACTATCGGACTCTCGGTTGATTTCTTTTCCTTTAGTTACTCAGATGTTTCATTTCACTAAGTTTGCACACTTTTTTCAAGTCGGTTCTCCTATGGACTCTGAAACTTCACAAGTTTCCTTAATCGTTTCAATTTCGGCATAATCCGTCCACCACTCATTTTTAACCTATGTATCCATTAGTTACCTCTAAATACTTTAAATTTTAATCAGTATACTATAACCACTTTTTATTACCCAAAATTTCTTTATAAGAACCATTAAAATATTTAATATGCTATACACTCTATCTGCGGTAGGATTTGAACCTACAACGAATGACTTCTAAGACCACCGTGTCTACCAGTTCCACCACACAGACACTACATAATTGTACATTAATAATAAATATACTAACATAAACATAAAAATATAAGACTTGTTTCTAGCCTCTTACCAGATTCGAACTGATATCGTTACTATGAAAAAGTAAAGTCCTACCCTTAGACGAAAGAGGCTAAAATATATCTTTATATATTTATAACTACTACGTAAAAAATTTTATAAATAATAAATAGCGATTGAAAGACTCGAACTTTCACCACTGAATAATGAGATCAACAGGCTTCCATTACCCCAAATCGCTATCCAACTACGAAACAAAAACATTTCATATTATTATCGTATTTTTTAATATTATAGTTGTCTCATTAGATTAAAATAATATATATATTTTATTATTATTTATATTAAATAATAAATTAAGCCTAGAAAGATTCGAACTTTCGACCTCACGCTTATCAAACGTATACTCTAACCAACTGAGCTATAGGCTTATTTTTAAATAACCTTTTATATAAGTGAAAAAACGGCCAAAATAGTAAGTAGAAATGTAATATAGGATTTTATATTAACTTAATTAAATAACATCGACCCTATACCTTTTTTGACTTCATTCATTTTTTATACTACTTTCTAAAACCTAGAAGAGTTAAAATATAACGAATAAATCTTGTAATAGGACAACCTCCTTCTTTTCCACAGCTGCTTCCGTCTTTGTTATCTTTTTTTTCAATTGCATCAACATCCATGTTAAATAA
>CAYVAJ010000026.1:0-5986 GCA_964448725.1 uncultured Gammaproteobacteria bacterium
AAAACGACTTTATGAACTTTACAAACTTTAATTCTTATACCGTGATATTTATTACCTATTATTTATTATTTTTTATATTTTAATTCAAATTTTAAATTTCAAATTGAAAATTAATAGAGTACTCTTACCCTGATTGTACCATGTACAGACTGTAGTTCTTCTATTACATTTTCTTTATGGGATTTGTTCACGTCAGTTACTACGTATCCAATTGTATCTATTGTTTTAAGATATTGCCCAAGTATATTGATTTTATGTTTTGCAAAAATATTATTAATTTCAGCTAAAACACCAGGTGTATTTTCATGAATGTGCAGCAGACGATGCGCATTCTGAAAAGCTGGTAATGAAATCTCAGGAAAATTGACTCCAAACACACTATTACCAGAATCAATAAAAGACATAAGCTTCTCTGAAACAAATTGTCCGATATTGTACTGCGCTTCCTGAGTGCTTCCTCCAATATGGGGAGTAAGAATTACATTGGGAAGATTTTGCAGAGGACTGGTAAATTTTTCATCTTTTCCATGAGGTTCTTTTGGAAAGACATCAACTGCAGCACCTGCAATTTTCCTGTCTTGTATTGCTTTTGCAAGTGCATCAATATCAACTACTGATCCACGAGCATTATTTAAAAAGATTACTCCATCACGCATCTGAGAAAACTCTTTTTCGCCAATAAAATTTTTGTTCTGGGGACGTCCATCAATATGAAGTGTCACAATATCTGCCTTTGCAAGCAGTGTTGAGAGCTTTTTCACCTGTACTGCATTCCCAAGTGCTAATTTTGTTTCAAGATCATAAAAAATAACATTCATTCCCAAATTCTCTGCTACAACTGATAACTGAGATCCAATATTTCCATACCCAATAATCCCTAATGTTTTCCCTCTAATCTCATGACTTCCGGCTGCAGATTTATCCCACACTCCTGTATGTAATTTGCTATTTTTATCGACAATATCGCGTATAAGCATTATTATTTCACCAATTACCAGCTCAACAACACTTCGCGTATTACTGTATGGGGCATTAAATACAACAACTCCTTGTTTTGCTGCAGTATCAAGATCAATTTGATTCGTGCCAATACAAAACGCTCCGATTGCCATAAGCCGAGGAGCATTTTGTAATACTTTTTGTGTCACCTCTGTTTTGGAACGAATGCCCAAAATTGATACATCTTTTATTTCTTCAATCAGCTCTTTCTCTGATAATGCTTTTGCAATAGTTTTAACTTTATATCCCTCTTTTTTAAATGCTGCTACTGCTGTTTCATGGACATTTTCAAGTAACAGCACTTTCATTTTACTTTTCGGGTATGATTGTGCTCTCTCTAAATTCACTTCAAATAGCACTTCATCAAAGCTGGCTGCTTCCCGATCTGCAAGATTCGCAACACTGTCGCGTCTGACATTTTCAGTAAAACAATAAAAAAAGTCTGCTGCGCCGTGCTTTTTTATTTCATAATCAGTGTATCCATCACCGATTACATATACCTCACCGTCTAATTTGAGTGATTTAACTGCTTTTACTTTTCCTTTTTTTTGTGAAAGAGGGTTGCTGGAATTAAAACCAGTAACAACACCCTTTTTGTCATACAAAAAATTATTTGCCAGTACATTCTCACTTGGAATACCAAGAGCAGCAACAATTGGAGTAATATACTCAGTAAAACCACCAGAGATTATAAACACCTGACGGCCATATTTTTTAAAAAATGCTTTGTTCCTATTAATTGAAGGAGTAATATTTTTTTTAAGCTGCTTGGTGAGTATGTCGATATGATCCTTGTGTAGTGAAAATAGTGACAATCGTTCTTCAAGCGTTTGGGTAAATGACATCTTTCCTTCCATGCCAAGCATTGTAATTCCCTTGATTTGTTGGAGAATTTGTTCTTTTTGAGGGTTATCTTCTAGAGCAATTGTCGCAAGAGTATCGAGCGCTTCAAGCGTCACAAATGTAGAGTCAAAATCAATAATAAAAAATTTATGTTCCATAAATTTAGTTAATAGTAAATGGTTAGTAGAAAGTAGTTAAAATTAATAATAACTATCCTTCAGTGAACCATGAACTATACGCCGCTACGAAATAGCTAGTCCCCTTGGGGGAACTAATAACTAAACACTAATTCTTTGTTTGCAATTGTAGCATACCAAGCGAGCCAATTAAATGACTTATAGTACTTTTTTTGGTACAATTACGCAGTACTTTGGCAAGACAAGTCTGACAGAGGTCAGAATAATGATTGCCAGTTCGTTGAAAGGAAGATTAAGTGAATGACAGAAAAGTCTGTATAGATATCGCAAAGACACCAGAAGCGGGGCTGCACATGGCAGCTGCTTGTCCACGTGCTCCCATCCAGTCCGTTTACCAAATCACTGGAGAACGGAACCCGTGATGGTCAAGTCATGCTCAGCATGGGTGACGCAGAGAAAATCTGCCGGAGATTAACTGACGGTCCTCAGGTAGTCACTATTGATATGATCTCACATGCTAGCAACTAATCTTTTTCACTACATGCGCCCTCCAGAAATATCTGGAGGGCAACTCTATTCATACGAAAATCAAACTCAATCCAGTACATATATTTGCTATAATTTATTTACCCATATGGAAGAGAAAGTTATTTTACAGATTAAAACTCCCCGTACTTCAGAAGAAACCCCTGATAACATGGTCCAAATGCTTGCATCGCTAACTGGACTCATGAATAAAGTCTTTTTATTTTATAAAAAAGGTATACCGTTGAGCCTTGAGATTGCGTACATTAATCAACAAGTGCATTTTTATCTTGTCATCCCAAAAGCATACCAACCATTTATAGAAAGTCAGATTTTATCACAGTACCCTCGCGCGCTCATTAGCACAGTGCCTGACTTTATCCCTGAAGTCTTCAAACCAGATACTGAAAGCGGGGCACAAGTCCGATTCGGAAGACTCATGTTAAAAGCACCATATTATCTGCCAATTAAGACATTTCGCGATACCAAAGATGTCGATCCACTTTCTTCTCTGCTTGGAATGCTTGCAAAACTTTCTAAAGACGATAGTGTACTGATCCAATATTTACTAGTCCCAACATCAAGTAAATGGCAATCAGCAGCACAGTCAGCTGTGCAACCAGTCAAGAATGCAGACGGCACTACAACCCCCAATCCTCATGCAAGTATTGTTCCGACAAAAATTGCAGAACACGGATTTAGGGTTGGAATTCGTCTTTTAGTAAAAAGCACTAATTCATCACTCTTTGGTCAGCTCGCGACAAGTTTTTCAGTGTTTAATAACGCAAGTGGTAATGCAATTGGCACGCAGAGAACATATCCGTGGCAGCAGGATTCACTATTTCAGGCAATTACACAACGGTCAGCAAAATTTGTTCCAAAATATCAGATTTTGAATCTTTCAGAGATTGCGACTCTGTATCATTTCCCAAATATGACACTTGCAAATATTCCAAACATAACTTGGACTAAAACAATCTTGTCTGATCCTCCGGAAAATTTACCAGTAGCACAAACATTATCACCTGAAGAAAAAAGAGAGGTTAATTTCTTTGCCAAGACGGAATATCGTAACTCACTCTCGGTATTTGGTATTAAGAAAAAAGACAGAAGACGTCATCAATATATTATTGGAAAAACAGGATCTGGTAAATCAACCCTTATTGCCAATATGGTGATAAACGATATGCGCAATGGTGAGGGGTGTGCGGTTATCGATCCACACGGAGATTTGACCGAAGTTATCTTAGATTATGTTCCCTCTCACCGTATTAATGATGTGATTTATCTTAATCCTGGTGATTTTGGAGGAACTTTTTCAATCAATCCACTTGAGGCAGGTACGCAACATAAAGATTTAGTGTCATCAGGCATTGTCGCAATTTTCCATAAATTGTATGGTGATTCCTGGGGTCCTCGGCTTGAGTATATTTTGCGAAATGTTATTTTATCTTTGCTTGATGTACCTGATGCAACATTGCTCATGGTACCTCGCATTTTAACTGATCAAAAGTTTCGTGCACGAATAGTTGAGAGAGTTGAAGACCCAGTCATTAAAAACTTCTGGGTCAATGAATTTGAGAAAATGCCAGATCGGAATAAAGCAGATGCTATTGGACCTATCTTGAATAAAGTGGGTCAGTTCTTATCATCAAATACCATTCGTGGCATTGTCGGACAGCCAAGATCAACCGTAAACCTTCGTGAAGCAATGGACAATCAAAAAATTATTCTCTTTAACCTTTCCCAAGGAAAATTAGGTGAAGATAATGCTGCCTTGCTAGGAGCTATGACCATTACCAAAATGCAGCTTGCAGCAATGAGCCGAGTTGATATTGCAGAAGACGACCGTAAAGATTTTTATCTCTATGTCGATGAGTTCCAAAATTTTGCGACTACGTCATTTATTAAAATTTTATCTGAAGCACGAAAGTATCGTTTAGACCTAATATTAGCCAATCAATACACTGCTCAAATCCCGGAAGAGCTCATGGCTGCAATTTTTGGCAATGTTGGAACACTCATGACCTTTATTGTCGGCGCACAAGACGCAGAATATCTCGCAAAAGAATATGGTGAGCGATTCAAACAAGAAGATCTTCTTGCATTAGGAAATTACCAGGCATTGTTAAAACTGTATATCGATGGAGTTACTACCTCGCCATTTATGGCATACACGCTTCCACTCCCTCGAAGTGCAAATAACAATCGCCAAAAAGTAATTAAAGTATCAAATGAACGATATACTAAACCATTTGTAGAATCAAAACATGATGAAGATAATGCACCTGATATCTCCCGTAAAGATACTCAATCAGACAATCGTAATACACAAAATCGAAAACCTGCTACCAATATGCCTACGCACTCAAGGCCTCCTCAAAATCAACCAAAAAAAGGAGCAGGTCCACCACCTCACCAAAATACCGAGCAAAAAGCTACCTCACAGAATCAGGACTCACCGTCTCAAACTCATAAGCCGCAAAAACCTCATCAGGCCAATACTGCTCACTCGCAAAAAGCGCCTCAGCAAAAAAGCAGACACAAGCAGCAACAGCACAATAAGGGAGAAAAACACCATCCCAATGCAGCTTCACCTGCTCAAAGTAAAAGCCCTCTTGCTCCAAGCGGTGAATTTATCATTGAGAAAAAATAGCCATCATAATTTTAGAGATCGTATACACACACTTTCTTCAGTCACTTAATAAGTCAAGAATAAATATTGCTAGCATATAATTTTAACCAGCTGTTTTTTCGTAAATACTTCATAAATTCACAATCATATCTATTTATGGTATTATAAATAGGCTCGGTATGGCAGATAAAAAACTTCCACCATTTCAATCATACGCATCTAGCTCATTTAACTCTGCACCAAGAACTCCAGGAAAAGCACTCTATATTGTTCTCTTTATACTGCTCATAATTGTAGTAGGAATAGGTGCAGCACAGTTCTTAAACTCTCGATCTAAAGAAATAAAGGAGGTAGCATCAGCACCAATTGAATTTGAAGAACCGACTCAAGCTCCTTCACCAACTCCAATTCCTGAAGATGCAGAGGAAGATAACGATGATGAGACAGATGCTTCAAAGAAATCAGTTGATTCTGACACAGGACTTGACCGTGCAGATATCTCAATCGTCATCCAAAATGGGAGTGGAACAGCAGGTGCAGCAGGAAAAGCATCTACCCTCCTTCAAGGACTTGGGTATACTATTCAATCAACTGGAAATGCAGATAGTTATGATTATGAAGAGACGGTCATAGAAGTATCTGCAACAAAGAAAAACTTCCTCAAACTGTTAGAAAAAGACTTAAGTAGTGACTACACAATTGGGGAAACCTCATCTACGTACACTGGCAAAGGTGATGCACTCATTATCATCGGAAAAGAATAAGAGAGAGCAATTTATTATTTATTACTTATTATTTTCAAAGATATTGATTACTTATTATTGATAATCAATACTAACTCCTTATA
>CAYVAJ010000027.1:0-5153 GCA_964448725.1 uncultured Gammaproteobacteria bacterium
TGAGTAAGAGCGGTGTTAATAACAGTCTGCATAAGGAATATTGTAGCTGGTTGAGTAGTTATTTAGTAGCGTGGGGGTTGACACTTAGAATGGCTTGATGTGTACGCGAGTTGACAGGAGGAGGGGATTTGGTATTCTGATACCAGTTGAGTAGCAGTTTAGCTGTATTGATTTTTGCCCCCTAGAGACCCATAACACTTGACAAGAGGATGACTTTGTTGTATATTAATAAATATCGGATAACCTATAGCACTATGGAGGTGCAAAATGAAAGGGATCCGCGTAGCACTTTTGATGGCAGTTCTGGTTCTGGTTCTGGGTGGAGGTTCCATTCAGGCGCAGGACGAAATCGATCTGAGCCAGCCTGGCAACGTGAAGATCACGTACGCCGACGGCAGTCAGGTCTGGTGCGTTACCGAGCCGCTCGACAACGGATGGAGCGGAGGAATGTTCATTCCCCCCGTTGACAGTCCATCCCCGTCGGTGTGGGCCTCGTGCAACGTTCCTTTCGATCTGACCAACGTGGTCATGGTGACCTTCAGCCCGATTGCTGATCTGGATCTGGTCATCGAGCTGACCTGCAATGACGGCCTCGTCCCGGAGGATCCAGAAATCCACTGCCGCCCTTCGTAAGTGCACTACTCCAAGCGGAGGGCAATTTGACCGCCAGTTTTGGTATACCCATACCCGACTGGCGGTTTTTTTATGTCCTTGTTAGATATTGATGACTGGAGATGATGTTGTTTTTTCGAATTGTGATTAAATGAAGGTGTGGAAGAGAATATAAAGGTCGATTGGGTGAATTGGTTGATGTTGATATCGGGTTTGATATTTTTGGCTATTGTTGGTTGGTATGGAATGGTTTTGATTAAAAGTCACGTTTTTTTACGATCTCATATGGATCTGGTTAATAGTAGTTTGGCTGATGCTTCTACGATTTTGCATGAGTACAAGTCGAGTGATACCGGTGGTGTGACGACAGCATCTCCGGGAGTGTTTCTGGGGAGAATAGGATGTTTATTGGTTTGGAGTGGTAAAAGCATCGATTGTTACAAACCCGCAAAGAATATTGAGTCATTGATTTACTTTAAGGAGGAATTAGTAGAAACGAGCATGGAGAAGATTAATGTTATGGTTGACAAGGGTTGGGTTGAAGAAAATGCTCAATTGGCTACTAATGAGCAGTTAGTTGGTGCTTATTTGTCTGACCCAGAAGAGGTTGGTTTCTTAGAACTGATGCATGTTGTTAGGTTTGGTGATATTGTTGGTATATTGAGCAATATAGAGACCAATGAAGTTGAGAGTTTTATCATGATTTATAGAGGTAGTGGTTTATGATAAGAAAAGGGTTGTTTGTATTTGTTTTTGTGTTGGTTTTTGTTGTATTTGGATATAGTGATTTATTTGCTGATGTTTGTGAGAAGTGGACTTCGTGTATGTATCGTAGCGATACCCAGTGGTGTTCAAATGGAAGTTGTGGGCCTGGATATTGTCAGGGTGTGGAATATTATTCTTGTCCCGGGGCATGTCCAGGTGATCCTGCGACGTGTGGTAGTCCCACGTTTTTTAATTGTTATTCATGTTCACCCCCATGTACTCCTTCTTGTTCTTCCCCATATTGTGGTCAGCCTGACGGTTGTGGTGGTACTTGTTCGAGTAGTGATATAGGGAACTATAGTCAGACTGGGTATTTCTGTAATTCAGGTTGTGGAACTCAAACTTGCTACAACACCTATGCTGATCCCTGTGGCGGTTGGTATTGGCAACCTGTAGGAACTACTTGTACTGAATGTGGTCCGTATGGTAGTCAAAGCTGTGGTAACTGGACACAGACATATGATTGCCGTTCATCTGTTTCTGGTTGTACTGAATGTGGTCCATATATTTCTGCTTGGAGTGCTTGGAGTGCCTGTAGTCCAACTACTTTTACTAGGACTAGAACTAGAACTTGTAGTGAGAACTGTGGAACTAATGATTGTGCGGGGGTAAGTCTGTCAGAAACAGAGAACTGTCGAGGAACAATTTCGGGAACTTTCTTTGATGCCAGTACGGTGAGTAACTGTTCCACCATTGCCTCTCAACCTAAGATTGAGGGAGCAGGAATTACCTTGACTGCTCGAGTAAATCACTCGGGTGTATATACAACTACCACTAATGTTAACGGTGCATACACAAGAGGGAGTCTGCCAGTACCTGATAGCTACAACCTGACATATACAGTGGATGAGAATCTGTGGGTAACTAGCCCTCCTAAGTTGCTTTGTGATGGGTCTTTAAGTGGAATATCTTTAAGCTCTCAGGGACAGGTGGTAACCAGAAGAGTGGGATTGTATCGAATCTTTGGCGGATGGTTCCAAACTCAGGGAGGAGATATGTCCAGCGAACAAGGAATTGCTGTGACGATCCCATCGACCTGTATATTAGCTGAGAATCAAGCGTCTTGTGGAAGTGTTGATATTGGTGGAACGATATATACACCGTTGGTTAGAAACTCTAGTTCTGGAGACTCGGCGTTACCATTTGCACCGTCTATAAATATTTACGAAACTCCTAATGCAATTGCAAGTGGAAATGAAAGAAGTGCCTTGTCCTCCTATCAAGGTAGAGTCTTTGATTATGGTTACTATTATGCTCAAACAGGGATACTACCTCGAGAGTCCTGGAATGGATCAGGTAAACCAACAGCCAGTGAGGAAGGAATCATATATTTAAGTAGTGGGAACATTGTTATTGATTCTGATTGGGATATGGGGGGTGGTGGAGTAGATGAGAAGCTATTTATCATCCATGACGGTAATGTAACCATTACTAGTAATATTAATGTTGAACCAGGATCATATTTGGGTATTGTGGCGTCAGGATCGATTACCTTTGCTAGTAGCGTAACTCAAGTGGAAGGGGTGTATATGGCAGATGCCTTAAATATTGCTTCGACTGGTGATGAATTAAGTGAGCAACAGTTTGTGGGTGAAGGTACTTTTGTGGGGTGGAGTAGTGTCTCGCTTAACAGAGACAGAGGAACAACTAACAATACAGCTCCAAGTGAGTTATTTATCTTCAGGCCTGACTTTGTAATTGAAGCTTTTGATGGAGTAAGATTGCCAATAACGAGGTGGCAGGAAGTGGAGGGATAGTGTGGTGGAAACAATCTGGTGTAACAGTGGATTGAGTGTTGGGAAAGAGGCTATTGTTTGTGTTTAGGATGTAGAAAGTGAGAGGTGTTTTTCGACTTTTTGGATTCGGTTTTCATGGTTGGTCAGTCTGTGGACTATGAGGGTTTGTTCTTGACGGTTGGTTTTTAGCTCGGTGATGAGCTGATCCATGGAATTGAAGAATTCGTTTTTGGTGGGTAGGTTTTTGTATATTTTTTCGATTACCTCATTGACTACTTGACGAACTAGCCTGAGATCGTTTTTGTTTAAGGGCATGATATGAGTATATACCACCGCGGTGTAGTTATGGATATATAGGCTGACTATGTTTGGTGTATCTATTTTCTTTCTTCCTGCTGCCAACGTCCTCGCTGATCAAGCCAGTAGGATACGGAAGGGGTAAAGAAGATCCAAAGGTCTGTCTCGCTTGAGTTAAATGGGATTTGTAAGGAGTAAGCTGTGTCAAAAGAAATTTCTAGATCACCCTTTTTATTAAGAGAGATGTTGGTGATGGATTTGTCTTCAAGAATGTGGATGTTTGTGTCGATTTTTTGAATGTCACTTTCAGAGGAGAGGATTTGTGCATCTTGCTTAGAAAGTATCCACTCTCCCATTTCTATGAGTAGTCCATATTCTCCTTTTGTCCTTTTTTGGTTCTTGTGATTAAGATATGGAATTTGTTTGCCGAACTCAAGAAGTAGACATGAGCCAATGCTTCTGGATGCTCTAAAACATTTTTTGCCTACGGCCAGCTGGAGGATGTTTGACCTGTTTTTCATAGGTAGTAGCCCATTAGACATTTTCTGGTGGTGGCTACTTAGCCTTGATATCCCTAGCGATTTCGACGATTTCACGATAGGGGAGATCGTCTTTGTTGGAGATTTTTCCTAACTCTTCGTGAAGCTGTCTTTGTTGCTCATTGGTCAAGCCAGCTTCTTTACCAGCGTTTCTGGCCTTTCGATTGGCCTGGCGATTCTTGGAGTCGGGCATGACAACCCCCTTTTTAATGTGGGTGCCTTTGTCTAATGGGCTTGGTTAGATTGTAGCAAATAGGGGGGTGTTAGTATAAACCTGTAGTGGTTAGGCAATGTTATCGTGGGGCCAATTTAAAAAATTGTGCCAGGAACGAGTAATTAGTTTGGCGAAACCTTGAGGTTTGAAGCGGTTTTGGCTATGTGTGAAGATAAATTTTAGTCGCTGATAGCTGATAAAGCTTAAGATAATCCCTGTACTAGTAGCCAGGTTTAGGCTTTCGACTACGCCTCTCATGGGAACTTGAATACACATATCTGCATGCTTGATCGCCTTTTTTGAGATCCCGTGTGATTCGTTACCGAACCAAACTGCCAGCCTTTTTTGAGTAAATGTGCCCTCATAGAGATTGATGTTATTGGCATCTTTTTGATGAGGTGAGGTGATAGCGTTGGTGTATAGATTCTTTTTTAGGTGAAGAGCACATTCGTCAGTGGTGGTGAAACGCTTGATGAATATCCATTTGTTTGCACCAACGCTGAGTCTAGTAAGATATTTATTTTTCCTTGATGATTCTAGGTTGTAGGGTACCCCTTTTTTGTCACTGATGATATATAGTTTTTCTACGCCGAAAGCTGAAAGGTTTCTGATTACAGTAGCGACATTTTTGATGTCGTTTGGGTTCTCGAGGACGCAGATAAGATGGCGGTTGCGTAGATGTTTGGTTTTTCTGATTCTGTTTCGAATGCTCATCGTTGTCTGGGTATGTTTATTGTAACGCTTCGTATCGTTTCTTGATTGGAAAGACCCTCTTTGTTGTCCTATAAGATATTGACGGATTTTGTGTTGTGTAATACAATGTTGGTATTCACGCCTCGTCTATGCTCAATGCTCGACGAGGTTTTTTGGTGGTATTGCGGATCGGTGAGGTGAGTTTTTCTCGTATCGTCTAAATGTGTGTCTAGAGATAACTGGAATAAACTCTAGTATCGAGTTGTTGAAGATGATAGATTGGGTATATGAGGAATT
>CAYVAJ010000028.1:0-4670 GCA_964448725.1 uncultured Gammaproteobacteria bacterium
GGATATACCTAAAATGTAAAATATAGAACCTAAAATAATAAATAATAAGTAATAAGTTATCAATAATCAATAATAAGTAATAAATAATTATGTATCCTGAGTTATCAATAATCAATAATAAGTAATCAATAATAAATAATAATGTAGTATGTATAGTTTTTTTGACATTCAATTTTGGCTTTATTTTATTTTATTTTTAATAGCTATCTTTTTTTCAATATATATTCCTGGATATTATTGGATAAAAAAGCTTCCTATTAAATCACTCTTGGTGTTTCATCTTCTTTCAATTGTTTTAGGATTCGTACTATGGGGAATACAAGGGTATATATTTGGATACTTGAATCTACGTTTTGTGACATATGGATATATACTCCTTTTTGCATTACTTGTCTTCTTCCAGAGAACTCAGCTTTTAGATACAGTGAAGAGTTCAAAAAAGAAATTAGCGAAATTTGATAGAGTAGCTCTTTCCCTCATTATTATCGGGATGATCTTACAGGCATACCCAGTCTTTATGTCGGGAATGATGTATTCAGATGGAGTACGATTTTTTGATGTGAATGCAACTGATGGAGTATTGCACCTGGGATATATTCAGTCTATGACTGAAACATTCCCACCTCAAGAGCCAGGAATTAACATGCCTTTGATTAATTATCACTACTGGTCTGATTTAGTACTTGCCGAATTAGCACGAGTATGGAAGTTACCAACAATACATCTTTTCTTTCAGTTTATTCCGCCAGTAATCTCTTTAGTAACAGGTCTTGGTGTGTACGCGTTAATACGGGTTTGGGGAGGGTCAAAAGTAGTCGGATGGTGGGCTCTGTTTTTATTATATTTTGCAGGTGATGCAGCATATACTTTTTCACTCGCATTACATCAGAAACTTTCATTTCATACTCCAGCAATCGATAACGGAGCCGCACAATTTCTGAATCTTCCTCATGCAACTGCAAAAATGATTTTTATTTCATCATTAATTCCTCTGTATTATTGGATAAAACAAAGAAAAATTAGTTTTGGGTTACTCTCATTTTTGCTTTTCGCAGTGCTTGTTGGATTTAAGGTATATTATGGTATCTTTGTTGCAATAGGAATGGTCCTGCTTCTCACGTTTGAGTGGGGTAAAAGTATTATTGTATCTGTAAAAAATTACGGTGTATTTGCTGGGTTACTGAACACAGTAAAAGCTGAAAAACAAACAATAGGAATTTTTATGTTATACATACTTATTTCTGCTGTTGTCTATTTTCCTCCAAATAAATCATCCGGAGGATTATTCTTTGCACCACTTGAGTGGCCAAAGCTCTTTTTATCCTCAGAAGGATTAAATTTTGAAGAATGGTGGCTGAGAAGACAGGTCTATGAAGCTGCTGCAAATACAAAAGCACTTCTAGTATATGATATGTTTGCCATATTTATTGCTCTTGTATCAATTCATGGCACACGATTGCTGGGGTTTATTCCTGATAAAAAATTATATAAAAATCTGGGAATAAAAATGTTGTTGTTTTTAATTCCTGGCAGTATATTGTTCAATTTACTTGGCTTATATACATTACAAGAGTCTGGTCTTTTTAATGTGTATAATTTTTTTGTTGTATCAACGATCATCCTCTCGCTTTTTTCAGCATTTATTCTTGGTAGAATTCATGAAAAAAAGAATGTTTTTTCAATTGTATTCCTGACTTTATTTGTATTATTAACTGTTCCTCGAATTGTCTCAGTTGTATACAACTTCACTGGTTGGTATACCAGAAATCCAATAAATGAAAAAATTGTATCGCATAATGAGATGCAAGTACTCGAATTTGTGCGAGATCATACAGATGATAGATCTATTATTCAAACTCATCTACTCAATCACTGGGATCAAGAGAGTCCTTATTCAGTGTTTTTTGCACAAAGAAACTCATTTTTGACAGGTACAAGGTTACTAGAAACACATAATCAGCCAGTAGAAGCACGAAAAACTGACCTTGAACAGCTCTTTGATGCACCAAATTCAGGAGAGTATGCACAAAAAATGAAACAGTTCGGCATTGATTATATACTTCTCAAGAAAGATAAAGATCAGTCATTATCATTTCCGATCGATGAAACATTTCTTCAAATACCGTTTGAAAATAATGAATTTATGGTAATTAAAAATATAAGTAAATGAAAAAGTATATATCTGGTATTATTTTGCTTCTCATTCTTATCTTTGCATTTGTTTTGCGGGTCTGGAAATTAGATTCTATTCCAGTCGCGATTTCAAATGATGAGGTAGTACGTGTTTATAATGCCTATTCAGTCTGGAAGACAGATGGATATGGTGTGGATGGAAGATTTTTACCAATATCTTCATCAGCTGATGGGGAGGATTTCTCACCTGTATCATTGTATTTATCTGCTCCCTTTACGTATGTTTTTGGATTATCATTATTTTTCGCAAGAATAGGGTATGCACTGATCGGAGTACTCAGTGTATTCGGAATATATTTACTAGGAAAACAGCTATTTAATACTCGAATCGGATTGATAGCAGCTTTTGTACTTGCTGTATCACCATGGCATGTGCTGGTCAGCAGGGGAGTATGGGATGCCGGTGTTGCAATGTGCTTATACATTTTTGCAATCTACTTTTTTATAAAGTATGTTGGGTCACGAAAAGTCTTTCTCTCACTCCCATTATTTGCGCTTGCTTTATACGCATACCACGGGACTGTTATATTTTTTGGCTTGATGCTGGCAACTTTGTTACTGACATACAAAGAGGTATTACTGAAAAACAAAAAAGAAACATTTTTATATATTGCCATGCTGGGTGCAATACTGCTTCCTATGGTTGTTGCTATTTTTTCAGGAGATCTTAGTCGAGAAAGTGTATTCTTTTGGAATAATGAGCAGACACTAGCAGACGCCGAAAAGAGAGTATCGCAAGAACGTGAGTTAAGCACTGCTCCTGCTATTTTCAAAGGACTTTTTAATAACAAGATGATCTATTTTATAAAAGAAGTGTCATATAACTATTTTCAGGCATTCTCTTTTGACCATTTATTCATACGAGGTGATATTAATCGAATTAATGGATATGGGAATTATTTTTGGGGTGCGATGCATTTAATAGAGCTTCCATTCTTATTGTTAGGATTGTACTTTGTGTTGAGACAGAAGAAAAAGATAAAAATTGTAATTTTTGCAGGGTTACTTATTGCGCCACTTACTTCTGCATTGATTCTGCTTGATAGGACCTATCTTTTCCGCAGCATTATGATGATCCCGTTTTTATCATTATTTACTGGTGCAGGACTATATTATTTTTTTTCAAAGATAGTACAACATAGAAAAAAGTCTTTTTTTATTGCACTTATTATTGTCAGCGTTTTGTATGCATTTTTTATTGCAAAATTCACGTATACCTACTTTTATCAATACGGAATTTTTGGGGGAGAGCATTTATTTAAAAGCAGCCGTGATGTAGCAGAGTATGTAGCAGAGCATAAGTCACAGTATGAGCAGGTGTATGTTGTGTCACCTGAATATTACTTTCTTTTGCAATACGCATTTTTTAATAATATCAATCCGGAAATTATGCAGAAAATTTGGGATGAGCAATATAAAACAATTGACAATGTGACTTTTATTGATTGGTGTGTGAGTAATGAAGAATTTGGTGATCCTGATGAAAAAAATGGAGTGTTATATATTGCACCAGTTACCTGTGTGCATAATTTTGACTCTTTAACTTCTATTCAGGATAGTGAGGTCCCGCTGAGAACATTATGGATTATTTACGAAAGGTAAAACAAGTAAACAATGAAGGTATCTATTATTATACCGGTATATAATGAGCAAAATTCTATTGCACCTGTAATTAAAAAAGTACATGCACTTGCAATTAAAGGAATAGAGAAGGAAGTAATTGTTGTAAATGATGGATCAACTGACTCGACTGCAGCACAAATAGCAAAAATTAGTCAAAGTCTAGCTCGACCAAAGATAAAAGTAATTACTCATAAAACAAATTTGGGAAAAGGGGTTGCAGTTCGTACTGGTATACAACATGCAAAAGGAGATTTTATCATAACTCAAGACGCAGATTTTGAGTATGATCCAAAATATTTAAAAGAGCTTATCCATGTGCAAAAAAATACCAGTGCTGATGTTGTATATGGAACAAGACTAAAACGGTTACCGTATTTTCGCAGTGATGAAAAAACTATTCGGTTTGCGATACACTATGTAGGAAATAAGATATTGAGTTTTTTAACGAGTGTGTTGTATGGAGCGTGGATAACTGATATGGAGACAGGATATAAGCTAATATCAATAAATGCACTTAATTCTATTTCCCTACACGCACGGGGTTTTGATTTTGAGCCTGAAGTTACCATAAAACTGCTCAAAAAAGGATATGCTATACGTGAGGTTCCAATCAGAACTATTCCGCGGGGGTATAGTGAAGGGAAAAAACTTAATACCGTTCGGGATGGGCTTGCAGCACTAATGACAATTATAAAATACCGATTTGTTGATTAGCGGGGGGAAGAGGGTATAAGGTGTAAGGTTTGTTAAGTTATAAAGTCGTTTTAGTTATAAAGTTTGTAAAGTTCATAAAGTCGTATTAGTTATAAAGTTTGTAAAGTTCATAAAGTCGTATTAGTTATAAAGTTTGTAAA
>CAYVAJ010000029.1:0-4610 GCA_964448725.1 uncultured Gammaproteobacteria bacterium
GTTTGTAAAGTTCATAAAGTCGTATTAGTTATAAAGTTTGTAAAGTTCATAAAGTTATAAAGTATAGAGGTTTAGTGATGATTATCACTAATAAGTAATAAATAATAAGTGATAAGTAATAAATGATAAATAATAAATAATAAGTAATAAGTAATAAATATTGTATTTATGAAACACTCTCTTATCTTACTTTTTGGTATTGTTATCTTGGCAGCCGTACTTCGTTTATGGAATCTTGGATCAAATCCGCCGTTTCTTACCTGGGACGAAGTTGCGTGGGGATATAATGCGTATGCGATAGGCATTGATGGGAAAGACGAATTTGGCAGATATTTGCCACTTGATTACATTGAGTCGTTTGGTGATTTTAAGCCTGCACTCTATGCATATCTGTCAGTTTTGCCAATAAAAATATTTGGGCTCAATGAATTTGCGGTGCGATTTGCATCTGCAGTATTCGGTTCGCTTACTGTTGCAGCTGTCTTTTTTCTGGTTAAGCAAATTTTTCATACATCTAAGAATGCATCACAGTATGCATTTGTAACAGCAGGCTTACTTGCTGTATCTCCCTGGCATATTATGCTTTCCCGCGGTGCATGGGAAGCAAATTTAGTACCGTTTTTTGTAAGTCTTGGTATATTTCTATTTTTATTGGCAATTCAAAGAATTAAATGGTTTTTACCATTTGCAGCTATTTCTTTTGCGCTAAGTATCTACTCATTTAATACCGGCAGAATTGTAGCACCTCTGATTGCATTGGTACTTGGAATCATTTTTATAAAAAGATTATGGCAAATAAAGCTCGTAACATTGATTGCCATTGTATTAGGAATACTTGTTATACTGCCGACAATGCCGCATTTACTTTCTCCTGAAGCAAGTCTACGGTTTCGTGAAGTAAATCTATTTTCTGATATTAGTGTCATTGAACGCATTAATCAGGAAGTGGTAAATGATAACCATTCGATACTGTCACGGCTTATTCATCATCGTTTTCTAACATTTAGTGTTGAATTCTTAAAGCATTATTTTGATCATTTTAATCTCAACTATCTTTTTATAACTGGAGATCCTAATCCAAAGTTTTCTATTCCTGACGTTGGTCTTATGTATCTCTGGCAATTACCATTCTTTATTTTTGGATTACTATATCTATTCCGCAAACAAGAATCTAATTGGTGGATACTATTTGTGATACTGCTAATTGGTATTATTCCAGCAGCTACTGCTCTTGATACTCCTCATGCACTACGAATTGGGGTAACTATACCTGCATTTCTTGCTATCAGTGCGTATGGAGTAGTACATGCATATAAGTGGATGAATACAAAAAAGATTTCTGATCATATTAAAAAAGGAGTAACAGTAATTGTTATTCTTACGTTGGTTGTAAATATTTTTTACTTTTTGCATGGATATTTTTATCACTATCCTCATCTGTCTTCTCGTGCATGGCAGTATGGGTATAAGCCATCAATCGCATATGTACAAGAACACGAAGATAACTATGATGAAGTACATATTACAACAAGGCTTGGAAGACCATATATTTATTATCTGTTCTACAATAAAATAGCTCCTGAAGAATTTCGAAATAGTATGAAAGTGCGGCGTGAATCATTTGGATTTGTAACAGTAAATCAAGTTGGAAACTACCATTTTATTGAAGAAATACACGGCCAAGAGAAAGAAGAAGGTAAAAAGATTCTCTTTATTAATACACCTGAGGAAGTACCAACAGGAGCAGTAGTATTACAAGAGTTCCATGATCTCGATGGCACACTCTCACTCGTAGCATATGAGTTTTAAAATAAGATATGAAGTTGAGAGTTGAGAGTTGAGAGTTGAGAGTTGAGAGTTGAGAGATATAATCTTAGTAGCCAAGATATAAAGTATAAGAATAAAATTATAAATAATAAATAATCAATTATAAGTAATAAGTAATAAATAATAAGTAACACATATTGTAATTATGAAAAAAACTTTTATTGTACTGTTTGGTATTATGATTCTGGCAGCCATTCTTCGATTATGGCAAATTGGAGATGTCCCTCCATCACCTGATTGGGATGAAGCTGCACTTGGATATAATGCATACTCAATTTTGGAGACTGGTCGTGACGAGTATGGACAAGCATTCCCGATGGTTCTCAAATCATTTGGTGATTACAAGCCAGCACTGTATACCTACTTTATTATTCCACTGATTCCTATTTTTGATCTATCGATTACGGCAGTCAGACTTCCATCGGCAATTGCAGGAATTATTGCTGTGTTTGCGACATACTTATTCGTTAAAGAGCTTATATCTTTACATTCCAAATCACAAATCTCAAATAATAAACAAGTAAACAACAAAAATAGCAAACAATTATTGGAATCTGAAAATTGGAAAGTGGTGCTTCCACTACTTAGTGCTGGGCTACTTGCTATTTCCCCTTGGCATATTCAGTTCTCACGAGTCGCATTTGAGTCAAATATGGGTCTAACATTTAACATTCTTATGGCAACATGTTTTGTAATAGGATTAAGAAAAAATTGGCTGTTTATTTTCTCCGGGTTATTTGCTGCGTTAAGCATTTATACCTATCAAAGTGAAAAAATCTTCACTCCGCTGTTAGTACTGGTGCTTGCAGTAATATATCGAAAAGAATTACTGTCACTTCCAAAAAGATATCTGACAGCTGCATGTGTTGTAGGCTTCCTTGCAGCACTTCCTATGATCATGTTCACGCTCACGAGTGAACATGGATTAGCACGGGCAAAAGGAACCAGCGTGTTTGCATCTCAGGATGATATATTGAAATACTCAATACAAAAACTAGAACGTGACAGGCAGGATAACAATATCGTTGGTATGGTATTTGATAATAGGCGGATCGAGTATGCAAAATTAATTCTCTCAGGGTATCTTTCTCATTATGACCTTAACTGGTTATTTATAGAAGGAGATGGGGAACGACATCATGCACCGTTCATGGGATTAATGTATCTATGGGAGCTGCCATTTCTTCTTATTGGTATCTACACATTTATTTTTGCCTCATGGATTAGAAAATATAGGAAATTAATGTTAGTAGTATTTGCTTGGTTTTTAATCGCACCGATTCCAGCAGCAATTACAAATGATGTACCACATGCAGTACGGACACTTAATTTTCTTCCTACTCTTCAAATATTTACTGCTGCAGGTTTGATAATTTCGTATATGTATATCAGGCAGTATCGAGTTTTAAGAGTTATACTTTATACATTATTCATAATACTTTCTACAGGAAATATCATGTATTTCCTTAATCAGTATTTTGTACAACAAAATTATTTTTACTCACAAGCTTGGCAATATGGATATGCTCAAGCAGTTGAGTATGCTCAAGAACAGTATGATCACTATGATACAATTGTAGTGTCAGATAGAGTCCCTCTGGATCAGTCGTATATATTCTTTTTGTATTATCTAAAATTCCCTCCGCAGGAGTATCAGGAGACACAGGGGGATAATCACTCTTTTGCAAAATTTGAGTTCAGACCAATTGAGTGGTCAGACGACAGTACGAAGGAGAATACACTATTTATCGGCTCTCCAGGTGAGTTTCCATTGACTGTCAAGAGTGATAAGACTATCAATTACTTAAATGGAGAAGAAGCTATAAAGATTGTGTCAACGGACTAATCTATATTACAATTACTATATGAAGTTATCAGTTGTTCTTGCAACCTACAATGAAGAAAAAAATATTGCCCGATGTCTTGAGTCAGTAAAAGAATTGGCAGATGAAATTATTGTTGTTGATGGAACATCCAAAGACAAGACTGTTGAAATTGCAAAAAAATTTGGTGCAAAGGTAACCGTAACAGACAATCCTCCGAATTTTCATATTAACAAGCAAAAAGCTATTGATAAGGCAACGGGTGATTGGATACTCCAAATGGATGCAGATGAAGTAGTATCCCCTGAACTTGCAAAAGAGATTAGTTCAATAGTTCACGGGTCACAGTTCACAGAAAAGAATGGGTCTAATCATTCTAAAAAACTAAACCCTAAACCCTCCACCCTAAACGCTGAAATTAATGGCTTTTGGATGCCCAGGAAAAATTTTTTCTTAGGAAGATTTCTTATGAAAGGCGGGCAATATCCTGATTACACAGTGCGTTTGTATAAAAGGGGTAAAGGAAAGCTCCCACAAAAAGATGTGCATGAACAGGCAGTAATTGAAGGAAAAGTAGGATACCTAGACGGAGCATTATTACACTACCCATATGAAAATTTTAATCATTATTATAAGAAGTGGAGTAGATATAATGAATTATTAGCTCAGCAGATACATGACGATATTAAAAATAAAGGAACCACACAAAAATTTACTACAGCTGTAGGATATCTCTTTTTACGCCCAGCTCATTGGTTTCTCACTACCTATATAAGACATAAAGGATTCTATGATTTATGGCCTGGATTTGTCTTTTCTCTATTCTCAGCCCTCCGATTCCCCGCATCATATATTAAGATGATAATGAAGTGAGTAAAATAAGGTATAAGGTATTGGTGTTAGGTTTATAAAGTTTGTAAAGTTCATAAAGTTATAAAGTATAAGGAGTTAGTATTGATT
>CAYVAJ010000030.1:0-3624 GCA_964448725.1 uncultured Gammaproteobacteria bacterium
AGGGTATTTTAACTAGTAAAACCTTTAAATATTCCTTCATAGGTATCTTTGCTACCCTTCTTTTCTTTGGAGTTTTTAATGCTTATGCAGTGGATGATACAACACAGATGAGTCCAGATTGGGGTGGTACGAAAGAGTTTCACAATGTTATTAGTGGGGCAGAAAAAGATGAGGACAATATGAATAGCAGGCAGGGATTAGAGGTTTTAAACAGTGCATGGACAGCATTGTCTATAGTTGCTCCAGAACTAAGTGAAAACTATGAAGATATTAAGAGTAGTGAAAATGTCCCAAATGATTTAAAAAGAGGTTTAATTGGGCTTACTGACGATGCTGGTACTTTAGTATACGCTAACTATCCAGCGGTTAATATTACAGAACATTTAGCACAAGAATGGGTCCCGGGACATAAGGAAAGTATTAGTAGCACATATGCTGCTAATTCATCTATTGGTCATCCAAGTGGGTATCAAGAATTGCTAAGTAGTGGAATTGTCGGACTATGGAATAAAGTACTTAATATCTCTTACGTTTTCTTTATTGTAATAATGATTGTATCTGGTTTTATGATAATGTTCAGGCATAAGATAGGTGGGCAGATGATGGTTACATTGGGTAACGTTTTACCTGGTATTGTATTGTCCTTGATTCTTGCGACTTTTAGCTTTGCTATTGCTGGTTTTATCATTGATATAGGAGGAATTGTAACGGGATTAGTGGCATATATTTTAGGTGAAGGATATGAACTAAACTCTATAAGTAATATCGGTGGCCTTATGGGAAGTGTATTTACTGCTGGAATGACAGCAACTACTGTAGGAGCTACTGTTGTAGGTGGGTTAGGAATAGCAACATACTTAGGTGGTGCTGCAGCTACTGCAGCATTGGCAGCTGTCTTTGCACCTTTTGCAGGTATTGTAGGTGTTATTGGAATAGTTGTTGCATTAGTACTTGTCGGTATTGTATTTGTGGGTGCTGTGAAAGTGTTAATTACACTTTACAAGGCATTTTTCAGCCTATTACTGAATGTAATCCTTGGACCTATTCAGATAACACTTGGTGCTTTCCCTGGAAATAGGCATATGGTAACAAACTGGTTTTTGTCTATCTTGAGAAATGTATTAGTATTCCCTGTTGTTTTGTTTATTGTAAATATACCAAATGCAATATATGCTTTAGATGCTGAGGCGAGATTAAACTTCCCTGGTAAGTTAGTATACGAAGATCCTGCTACATATTCTCCAGCTGGAGGACTAGATGCCGCTGGAGGTATCTTCCTATTTATACTAAGAATATTTGTACTCTACTTCGCGGCCCAAGCTCCTAAGTTCTTAGAAGCTTGGTTCCCACCAAACTCACCTAAAGCAGTACAAGAAGGTGTTGAGCAGGCAAAGGCTAGCCTTTCCAGGGTACCTTTGATAGGGGGATTATTTAAATAGTAGGTAGCTTGTAGATACATGGCTAAAAAGCCTAAATCGGAAAACTATGATGCATTGGGTAGTATCTTTGACTTCATATTTAGTGAGGCGGATAAACCTGTTGACAAAAGGAAACCTATTAAGCCTACAGGTGTATCTGGAGACAAGGAGTTCACTAATGCTGTTTTTGCAGCATTAGAAAAACCTGGCGTTTTTGTATCCAATACGGTTATAGATGAGTTTAACGGAGCTTTAGATTATGAACTTGCAACAGTAAAGTTTGATGAGTTCGGAAAGGTTAAAGTTTCGTCAAACAGTTTAATAGATATTCTCAGAGATCCTGGTAAGGCTGTAAATGATGAGATAAAAAAAAGACATATGATACGAAAATCTCAGAGGGCCAAGTTCTTGGGTGCTGCTATGGATGACTTTATAAATACGGCGTGGGTTCATAAATATGGAAATCTAGAGGCAAAAGCTGCTATCCGTGCTGGTATCATAGCTAAGGAAAGTGAAGAGAGATACAAAGTTGCCAAAGCGATGGGAGAATATGCAGGAACACAAACTGAAGCACCAAAAACAATACCCCAAAGGAATGCTATACCGGGAAGGTTTGCCGTGGGAGATAAAGATTTTATGGCGAATAGGTCTCTAGATTTACTTGGAAGAAAAACATTTGGAGAGTTAGCGTGGAGTAGACTAAGTAATAGTGATAAGGATGACTTTACTCACTTAGTTTCTACGCAGAATAAATTTGGTGAAATCCAGAAGAACCTGGTTAGGAGATTTTCTCCCGTGATAGCCAGAAATTTTGAAAGTGCTACTAGAGGAGTTTACTCTAGTGTAGAGCCTGATAAAGAAGTAGATATATATTCCCCTTCACTTTATAAAGCACTAGAAGAGAAAAACCTTCGTGGAAGAATAGGGGCACTCTCAACAGCTCCAGCTGGATCACCCCAGGAGAAAGAGAGACGAATATATGAAAAGACACTTTACCTTCTAAATAGAGACAGAGATAAGCTTAGAACAGATATTGGTACTATAAGAGCCAGTCTTAGAACTGCTACGACCTCTACCCAGAAGAAGGAGTTGCGAAAACAGCTCAAAGATGCACAAAGTGCTTTGAGAGTAATAGATGGCCATACGTTGTTTGGACAGATAGGTAAGTGGGAAGGGTATCTTAACTCTTTGAATACAGTATGGGGTCCCTATGGATCTAACGTTATTCCTAGTATTCTAAACGGATCATTCTATGATAAGAATAGGAATACGTTTCTACTACCAGTTAGTGAGAAAGAAGTCGGGGGTGTTAAGATATTTGTAACAAGAGAAGAGAAGGGGATGAAACCAATTATAAAGAAGTATAACAGTATGGGAGCTAACCTGTACTATGCTACTCCTCGATCAGTAATGCGTACACTTTTTTATAATGGTGAAGGATTTGCATATCTTCTTCACAGAAGACTTAATGTAGTAGACAGTATATTTAATAAATGGAAAAGTGATCCTGCCATGGCTGCTCAAGTAAGAGCACTGAAGGCATTGGGAGTAGATTTTGCAGAACTGGAAAAGGGAATTAACGGGAAAGTCGGAGGAGCATTAAACACCTTTATTAACACTCAGTTAACCCAAATAGCTAAGGTTATAAATCCGAATAGTAAGGATTATAAAAGGTTAGCCCGGTTGCTTAAATCATCTAAAACATATAGGAATTTGACACACAGTTTTAGTGGCCTCTTTAGATTGCAGAAACGAATTAATGAGGCACTGCAGAAGCCGCTAAAGAAGATGCGAGTAAGAGTTGCTAGATGGTTAATGTCTAGCCAGAAACTAAGATCATTATTTGTTAAGACAGGAGCTTCGAAACTGTTAGGTAAGTGGATTGCAGGAGAGGGATTACATGTACTTCTTCGTTCACTTGTAACGGCTGTTGCAGGAGCTGTTGGAATTGCGGGTACTCCTGTTGCAAGTATAGTAATTGGTGCTGTGACATGGGTAGTGACAGATCTTGCTATGCGAGTTGTGGCTTTTGGACTGAACATATTTAAATGGGCACTTATAGGAATAGTAGGAGTCTTTTTCTTTGTATTCGGAGGAGGGATTAGTAGTGTTACAAAATTTAATAAAGTTAACTACGCCTCATCTCAAACTATCCCCGGTACAGTAGTCTCATGTACTCAATATGAAGAACAAGAACTAGATACAG
>CAYVAJ010000031.1:0-3577 GCA_964448725.1 uncultured Gammaproteobacteria bacterium
GGGTTGTGGAGAGGACATTGCCAACAACTTGAAGACCTGTGCCAGCAAAGTCAGAGATGGTATCACCGCTGACAATAAGTGAAGTCAGTGCAAGTGTGCTGAATGTTGGAGTAGAAGTGGTGGTTAAGTGTTGACCTGTATCAAACTCGAGCTGATCATTGCCGATGGAGTTAGCATTGATTGCAAGCGTAATTCCAGCATTTTCGCTTCCTGAACCAGTGACACCAATCTGAGTGTTGCCAGTGATGGTTGCGACATAGTTTCCAGTTGTATGAGTTGCTAAGGTAATGAGGTCATCAAGTGTATTTGCACCAGTACCACCATTGGCAACAGGAAGGATGCCTGTCACTTCTGAGGTTAGATCTATATCAGTACCAAGGGTAGTTTCAAGTGTTGTTCCGTTCAGCGTGAGACCAGTTCCAACAAAGTCAGTGATAGTATCTCCATTCACAGATACGCCGCTTGAGAAGGTTGCCAGGCCGCTTACACCAAGGGTTGAGGCAAGTGTAGTAGCTCCAGTTATATTAGTTGTTCCTACAACTGAGAGTTTGTGTACTGGATCAGTGGTGCCGATTCCGACATTGCCGTTATCATAGATAGAAGAGTCTCCCAGCTCTCCTGTGTCAGTGAATTTTGAGATATAATTTACTGTGCCTTCTCCAATTAACCCTGCGCCTGCTCCTGCACAGTTACCAGTGTTGTCACAGATCTCCCGATCTCCCCAGTACAAAATCCCGCTTGGAGCGTCAGCTGCTGGAGTTGTATTAAGGATATTGTTTGCATTGGTATTTGCACCGAGTCTGATTCCTCCTTGTACATCAAGTTTTGCTCCAGGAGTCCGTGTTCCGATACCAAAGTTGCCTGTATTGATGAATGAGCTGTTCCCTGTTGTGCCTGATAATTTTATGTTTGCCGATGAAGTAGAGATACTTCCAAGCAAGAAATCATCAGTGATATTGGTAGGTGCAATTGCAAAATTGTTTCGTTGTATAAATCCTTGTGTTCCATTTAAAGATGGATATACATTTTGGACATAGATACTTCGATAACTAAGTTCTGGTGTACCAAGATCTGTCTGATTGTCTATCAATGGAGAAATATTACCTCCAACAGCACCGTTAAGAGGTGCTAGAGTGATATTTCCGGTGCTATTTCCGCCAATTGTTAACTGCTGATTACGTGTTGTCTGCAGTGCCCCACTGCTATTCAATGTGAGATTACCTGCAATTGTAGCAGTAGGAGTGCCTGCATTTATATTTACAATGCCAAACTTTGCAGACTCACTGGATGTTCCACCAATGAAGAAATCAAGCGTAGCATTTGCTGCATGCATGGCCCCATCTGACTCTTCCCAATATTGAGTAGTTGCTGTGGTAATATCAATCCAGGAAAGATTACCTGAACCATCTGAAGAGAGTACATAGCCGCTTTGTCCAGCATCACTTCCTGGCCATGTATAGGTAACACCTGCAAGCGTAGTCGTGCCTGTTACTGATAAATTATCAGTGATAGAGACAGTCCCGCCAAATGAATCAAGAATTAAGTTGCCTGCAGTTGTATCTATGGTATTTCCATCTAAGCGTAAATTGTCAATTACAAGTGAGATAAATCCGCTTGCAGCACCTGTATCTGTAATACCCCAGATACTTGAGTTAATAGCAACTGTATCATCGCCGCTTCCCAACGTAACATTACCGTTTGCAGCGAGTGCGCCAGCAAGTGTTAATCCATCAAATGCAGGTGAAGAAGTAGTTGTTAAGTTCTGCCCAGTATCAAACTCTAATTCATCATTACCGATGGAATTGGCATTGATTGCGAGTGTTACGAGAGCATTTTCAGTACCAGAGTTTCCAACTCCAATTTGGTCACTACCGGTAATAGTTGCAACGTAGTTACCAGTGGTGTGAGTCGCAAGCGTAATTAAGTTATCAAGCGTATTTGCTCCAGTACCACCGTTTGCAACGGGGAGAATACCAGTTACTTCGCTTGTTAAATCAATGTCTGTACCCAAGGTCGTGGAGAGGACACCTGCATTCAGGCTGAGTCCTGTCCCAGTAAAGTCAATAACTGTTTCTCCTCCTACGTTGATTCCATTTGAGAAGGTTGTAAGACCTGTGAAGAGTCCAGTACCGCTAACGGAGAGTTTGTGTAACGGGTCAGTAGTGCCGATTCCGACATTACCGTTATCAAAGATAGAAGAGTTGCCCAGTTCTCCTGTATCAGTGAATTTTGAGATGTAATTAATTATGCCACTACCAGTTAATCCTCCGCCTGCTCCTGCACAGTTACCAGTATTATCACAGAGAATTCTGTCTCCCCAGTAGAGGTATCCGCTTGGAGCGCCAGCTGCTGGAGTTGTATTAAGGATATTGTTTGCATTGGTATTTGCACCGAGTCTGATTCCTCCCTGTACATCAAGTTTACTGCTTGGATTAGTTATACCGATTCCAATGTTACCGCCTGTGTTAAAGAACGAGTCAGCATTTGTAGTTCCTGCTAGTCTGATCAAAGCACTAGCTGTTGCGTTTCCACCAATCAGCAAGTCATTTGTAATCTGATCTGGAGCAAGCGCTCCTGCAGTAAGTTGCCAGTAGTTAGTGCCGACACCTGTTGCACTTACCCAGGTAGGGGCACCTGCACCACCGGAGACTAGTACTTGTCCTTCACTTCCTGCAGCAGAGATGGCAAGGCTAGAGTCAGTAGAGTAGACAATGCCACCGTTAACTGCGGTAAGGTTCGCATTCGTACCTCCATTGGCAAGCGGAAGAAGTCCGGTAATCTCACTGGTGAGGTCAATGTCTGTACCAAGGGTTGTTTCGAGTGTTGTTCCATTCAGCGTGAGACCAGTACCGGTAAAGTCTGTAACTGTTTCACTGTTCACATTGATGCCTGCACTAAAGGTGGTAAGTCCGGTGAATAGTCCTGTTCCGGATACAGAAAGTTTGTGGACAGGGTTAGTAATTCCAATTCCAACATTTCCATTATTTAAGATATTAAGAACTGGAGTATTGCTTGTTGTGGTATGAAACCGGAAGGCTAAATTAGTGTTAGCTGTTCCGACTTTATTGTAAAACAGTGTTGCTCCTGCATTGTTATTAATAAGGGAAAGATTTGAGTTATCGTCTTGAATCACTGCTTCATTTATTCTGATTGCTGAGTTATTACCTACTCCACCTACATCAAGTTTGTATCCTGGAGTTGTAGTACCAATACCTAAGTTTCCAGTTCCAAGACTGAAAAACGCATCTTGATTGGTAGTTCCAGGAAGTCTGACAGTAGCACTTGATGTAGCATTCCCTCCAATAAGCAAGTCATTTGTAATCTGATCTGGAGCAATTGCACCAAGTGTTCTTTGCCAGAAATTAATAGATGAGCCTGATACCCATGAAGGAATTCCACCTGCTGATACTGTCAGTATTTGGCCTTCGCTACCAATCGGGAGCGAACTCATAACGCCTGTATCTGAAAAATAAGGAAGTGATCCTGCTGTTGCACCTGTAAAATCAGCTCCAGTACCGCCATTAGCAACCGGGAGAATGCCTGTAACCTCATTGGTGAGATCAATGTCTGTACCAAG
>CAYVAJ010000032.1:0-3039 GCA_964448725.1 uncultured Gammaproteobacteria bacterium
AATTCATATCAAATAGAGCCTAGACGCTCAGGAGATCCGGATGAATTAGTCGCCAATTCTAACAAGATAAAGCAAGTACTAAATTGGTCCCCCAAACATTCTGATTTGGAAACAATCATCACCACGGCATTCAGGTGGCACAACAAATACAACACAGCTTGATTACTTAGTTGTGTCAGTGTAAAATACTGACCACAGCCTACGCAGCGATTTCACTGCTTTTTGTGTTGTTTTTGTAGTTCATTTACAGCGTGAGCCTGTAATCAGGTTCACTACATCACATCTATCACATCTTAATGCATAAGCAAAGTTATCTGAGATGTGACAGGAAGTGCGATTCTTAAGTCAAGAACTTAAATTTGAACCTTTATTAAAGGTTCGGATTAAACTCTTTTAATGAGAGTTTGATCCCGGCTCAGGATGAACGCTGGCGGCGTGCCTTAGGCATGCAAGTCGAACGAAAAGTAGCAATACTTTTAGTGGCAGACGGGTGAGTAACACGTAGGAATCTACCCTTTGGTGAGGAATAACGGTTCGAAAGGACCGCTAATACCACATAAGTCCGTAAGGAGAAAGACCGTAACTGGTCGCCGATGGAGGAGCCTGCGTCCTATCAGCTTGTTGGTGAGGTAATGGCTCACCAAGGCTATGACGGGTAGGGGGCGTGAGAGCGTGGCCCCCCACAAGGACACTGAGACACGGGTCCTACACCTACGGGTGGCAGCAACCGGGAATATTGCGCAATGGAGGAAACTCTGACGCAGCGACGCCGCGTGCGGGATGAAGGCCTTCGGGTTGTAAACCGCTGTGGAGAGGGATGAATTTTGACAGTACCTCTCTAGAAAGCACCTGCTAACTACGTGCCAGAAGCCTCGGTAATACGTAGGGTGCAAGCGTTATCCGGATTTACTGGGCGTAAAGCGTCCGTAGGCGGTATGGTAAGTGGTGGGTTAAAGACTCTGGCTCAACTAGAGGAAAGCTCGCCAAACTGCCAAACTAGAGCTAGTTCGGGGATACTGGAATTCTCGGTGGAGGGGTGAAATCCGTTGATATCGAGAAGAACGCCAAAGACGAAGGTAAGTATCTAGAACTATGCTGACGCTCAGGGACGAAAGCTAGGGTAGCAAACTGGATTAGAGACCCAGGTAGTCCTAGCCGTAAACTATGAACACTAGCTGGTTGGATGAATTTCTGACCGGCGCAAGCTAACGCGTTAAGTGTTCCGCCTGGGGAGTACGGCCGCAAGGCTAAAACTCAAAGGAATTGACGGGGAAACGCACAACCGGCGTCCCATGTGGTTTAATTCGAAACGAAACGAAGAACCTTACCTAGGTTTGACATCCCGATCGTACGTCTTGGAAACAAGATGGTCAGTTCGGCTGGATCGGTGACAGCTGCTGCATGGTTGTCGTCAGCTCGTGTCGTGAGGCGTCCTTTTAAGTAAGGTAACGAGCGCAACCCCTGTCGTATGTTAAATGTTCATGCGAGACTGCCTTGGTGCAACCAAGGAGGAAGGAGGGGACGACGTCAAATCAGCATGGCGCTTACATCTAGGGCTACACACATGGGGTAATGGCGAATACAACGGGTCGCGAGGGAGTAATCCGGAGCTAATCCTTTAAAATTCGCCTCAGTTCGGATTGTGGGCTGCAATTCGCCCACATGAAGGGGAGTCGGTAGTAATCGCAGGTCAGCTATACTGCGGTGAATACGTTCTCGTTTCTTGTACACACTGCCCGTCAAGTCAACAAAGTCAGCAGTGCCCGAAGTCGGTACCTCCTCGGAGGCCGCCTAAGGCAAGGTTGGCGATGGGGGCTAAGTCGTAACAAGGTAGCCGTTCTGGAAGGAGCGGCTGGATCACCTCCTTTCTAAGGAGTATCAAAAAGGGATTTTCACGAGTCCGCCCGCAAGGGAAGCATACGCCAGACCATTGTGGTTGGGTCTTTAAAACTAATTCACGGCGCAATTTCCTGTCACTTCTCAGATAATTCAAACAATCTAAAACCCACTTAATGTGGGTTTTTGTGTGCCTATCTGTTAAAATAAACCATCACTCCGGGCGATTAGCTCAGTCGGTTAGAGCGCGGTCCTGATAAGACCGAGGTCCTTGGTTCGATTCCAAGATCGCCCACCAATTCAGACATTCTTTCCCATAATGTGTCATAATGTACTCACGTAATTACCTGTATGTACCTCATACAGCGGGAGAGTGAAGCAAAGTTAGTCTGATCCACCAAGTAATTCACGTTATATATCAAGTTGAGTGAGTCAACGTACTTTAGTATTGATTCATCAATTTACCTTTTCCCATGGCTAAAAAACTATATGTAGGGAATATTAGTTATCAATTTACTGACGAACAGCTCAAACAGTTGTTCGAAGAGGTGGGACCTGTTACTTCTGCCACCATCATCATGGACAAATTCTCCGGACGCAGCAAAGGCTTCGGTTTTGTAGAGTTCGAAAAAGACGAAGATGCTGATGCCGCTATTGAAAAATTCAATGGCCAAGAGGTTGACGGTCGTGCTTTGAATGTAAATGTTGCCCGTCCTCCCAAGGAAAGCAATAACTAAAAAAACTCTTTAGTAACAAAAGCCCGGGTTAATCCCGGGCTTTTTGTATTCACTGCAAAACTCATTTGTTACAATGTGCCCATCGCTCATCACAATTAGGAGGCTGTATGTTAGAGGGTAAGGCTTCTCCTCACCGGTGTATTTTTACTAGGTTTCTAAACAGGAAACCAAACTTCACGCGATATCACACTTACCAACGTAGCAGAGGACTGCTACGAGCCAAACGCCTGGCAGATATGAGAGCCAGACAAAACCAACCTCAGAACTCCTGAACCAAGAAGCCGGTAGCGCACCCTCAGCCCTACCGGCTTTCTTTTTCTCTAAAGACACTCACACCATTGGATATTTCATCCCCAATACTCGTCTCTTCACCATGTCCAGGCATCACCCTAGTTTCTTTAGGCAACTCGCTTAATCCAACTAGGCTTTTCCTCATCGCCTCAGGATCAGAATAACTAAAATCCAC
>CAYVAJ010000033.1:0-2611 GCA_964448725.1 uncultured Gammaproteobacteria bacterium
TAATCAATATCTTTGAAAATAATAAATAATAAGTAATAAATAATAAATATATTATCTGCTTATGTTCTCTTTGAAAATTCTACAATGCGGTCATCTACGATCACATCATTCGGATAGACTTTTTTTGAGAGTAGAATACCCTTAATAGTTCGGCAGCGGCTAAGCGCGACATATGTCTGACCATGTATAAAAGGAGATTTTGAAAAATCAATATTTACCCGATCAAATGTCATACCTTGGCTTTTGTGAATCGTTATTGCCCATGCAAGACGCAATGGATATTGTTTCAAAACTCCTACAACTTTTTCTTTTAACTCACGGGTATATGGATCCATCTCATACTTTATATTTTCCCACTCTTCTATTGGGACATCTACTATTTCAGACCTTCCTGGTTCATCAATCGCGACTTTGATACTTTCATTCGTCACTTCATGTACTTTCCCAACAGTTCCGTTCACCCACATCCTGCCTTTATCATTTTTAACGAACATAACACGAGCTCCTTTTTTAAGCTTTAATTCAAGCTCTACTGGCAAAGCAGTATTTTCTGTTGGAAATTTGCCCTCAATTTTAGCTGTAAAAGTATACACCGCAGAATCAATTTTATTAAGTTCTGATTCATTTATCGATTGTGCAACATTATTGGTCGTTGTCAGAGTAATATATTTACTCCTATCTATCACTTTGTCTGATAGCCTTGCATTTATCGGCTCAAGTATCTGACTGTCTACATTTCCTACTCGAATATGATTCAACATCTCAATAAATGAGATATCTTTTTGTCTAAAAATTGTTTTGAGCTCAATCATGGAAAAATTGCGCAAACTAAAAGCATCTGCACTAAAAAAGTACGGAGACTCATATAATTGAGAGAACACAGACATTTCTTCCCTGCGCAATACAGGAGGCAGTTGATACAGATCTCCCACGAACACCATCTGCACTCCGCCAAACGGCAGATTTTTATCTTTACCATTCATTCGCAAAAAGGTATCTATACCATCTATCACATCTGCACGTACCATTGAAATCTCATCAATGATAATCGTATCAACATCTTTATAAATACGATCATCATACGGTCTTTTCAATGAATCACGAGTAATAAGCCGTGGTGGGAGATGAAAAAATGAATGAATTGTCTGACCACGTACATTGATTGCTGAAAGTCCAGTAGGAGCAAGTACTGCAATTTTTTTCTTTGTGTGATTACGAACATACTCAATCAATGTTGATTTACCAGTCCCTGCTTTACCAGTGATAAAAAGATTTTCATTTGTCAGCTCGATTGAGTCAATCGCGTCTTTGAATTCCTGAGTGAGAGAAAAACCATCGTTGCCGGAAATAAAAGATTGAATTTTCTTGAACATAGCAATACATTATACCAGGAGGAAATTAGGATAGAGTTCACAGTTATTGGTCCACTGTTCTTAGTAAATTTAATACTAAGCAGCAAAAAGAAAGTTATGACACGAAGGTAAGACTTTAAATGCAAAAGCTACTACTTTTTAGAAGAGAGTGCGGTGCCGACTGCAACTCCAAATACCATACCAACTCCTAAACCTAAAGCAATACCTACGCCGATGGAATTGGAACTATTTTGCTTTTTCGCTTTCATACCTTCAGTATACCATCAAAGAAAATAATGTTAAATCTATAAATAGTCTTGTGATGTGTTAAAGGTTATTTTGCTCACTAAAACTATAAAACCGATCTTTTGCGACAACAATATGATCGAGGACTTGAATACCGAGTAGCTTCCCTGCTTCGGTGAGTTTGGATGTTACTTTAATGTCTTCATCTGATGGATCTGGATCACCTGATGGGTGATTATGCGCAATAATAACTGAAGCAGCATGTCTACGGATCGCAATTCCGAACATCTCACGAGGATGAACAAGACTTGCATTCAACGTACCGACTGAGACAGTATCTACTCCGATTACTTTATTACGAGTATCAAATGACACAAGCACAAAGTGTTCTTTTTTAAGATGTGCAATTTTAGGCTTAAGCAATGCAAATACATCTGATGGTGTCAACAATGATTTTTGCTTTGATTTCCCGTTACTCTCTGCTGGTGTTTCTCCAATCCTTCGTGAGATTTCAAGTATTGCTTGTATTTGACATGCTTTTGCAAGACCAATACCACGAACAGTTTGCAGATCTTCCAATGATGCATTTACTAACATTTCCAAAGATCCAAAATGAGACAAAAGCTTTTGTGCAGTCATCATCACTGGCTCACCCCGTACTCCTCTTCCTAAAATAAGTGCTATTAATTCTTGAGCAGAGAGTACTTCAACACCAAATTTCATTAACCGTTCCCGAGGACGTTCTGTTTGAGGTAGATCATGAAGCGTATAAAAGGGTTTCATTACAACATCCGTTCACAGTTTACAGTTAAAGGTTCACAGAAAGTCAAGCAGTACATTTTTAACACTATAAACTCAGAACAAGTCTAAATCTTACATCAGCCAATAAATAATAAATAATAATTAATAAATACCACGGTATAAGAATTAAAGTTTGTAAAGTTCATAAAGTCGTTTTAGTTATAAAGTTTGTAAAGTTCATAAAGTTATAAAGTATAAGGAGTTAGTATTGA
>CAYVAJ010000034.1:0-2240 GCA_964448725.1 uncultured Gammaproteobacteria bacterium
CCTTTGTTACCTTTGATACCACCAACCAGAGAGTCGGAATTGGGACGACGAGTCCTTCAGCAGCTCTTCACGTTGCGGGAAATATCACAAGTCCAGGAGTTGGTACAAACAGTGAGAAGTTTGGTTTAGGAGCCGTAGCTGACCCTAACGGATCTTTAGCCATAGGTAATTATGCAAGGAGTTTAGCTGGCACTGGATCAATTGCAATTGGTTACAATTCCTTGGCTCAAGGAAGCGCTGCCTCTGCTGCTATAGCTATTGGAACTGGTGCACAAGCAACTCAATTTAGAGCTGTAGCTATAGGTACAGGTGCTCAATCTTCTGGTGACACATCACTAGCAATCATGGGTTCTGCATCAGGAGGAAATGCTATTGCTATTGGAAGAGATGCTCAAAGTGCATATAGCAGTTCTGTTGCCATAGGTTATCGGGCTGTAGCTACAGCTGCAGAGCAATTCGTTATTGGAGGTAGAGATTTAGCTGGTTGGAACATAAAAGACATGTACCTTGGTGGAGTCACCTTACAAAATAGCATAGATGTGTCCATTAATGCGCCAGGTGCAAATGGAACTAACGTCGCTGGTAGTAACATGAAACTAGCTGCTGGAAGAGGAACTGGAACTGGATCAGGAGGTTCAATCTTATTCCAGACAGCAAACCCTGGAAGTAGTGGGACCACTCTTAATCCTCTTACTACCAAGATGACAATTGCTGCGAATGGCAATGTTGGAATCGGCGACGCCTCTCCTGCTTCCCTCTTAACCGTCGGTAATGGTGATCTCTTCCAAATCAACAGCTCTGGCCGTATCGTCAGTATTGATGGTGTTGCTCACACCATTGATGATGTATCTGGTAACTTAACCCTTACTAGTAACTCAACCACTATCTCTCTAAATGATGATGTTACCTTTGCTGGCACCACTACTCTAAATGGTCTTACCTACACCTGGCCCTCGACTCAATCAACCAACTATGTTCTCTCCACCAATGGTTCAGGTACTCTCTCCTGGGTAGATCCAGTTGGTGCCGCTGCTACCGTCATCTACTGGAACCAAGCCAATGGTTCTCTCTTCCCCAAGAATGAATCTGTCGATCTACTTATTGGTGGATCTGCTACTTCCTCTGCTAAGTTTGCTTTCATTAATGTAAATAGTGGTACTCCAACAGCTAGTATTAGTGGTACTACTGCTAATGTTGCTACCTACCTTACTGGTGAAGGTAATCTACAAACCACTAACAGAACTAACCTTGATCTAGCTGGTACTACAACAGGTAACCTCAACGTTCTTGATCGTACTGGTTCTGCTTTCACCACCTTTGATACCTTGAATGGAAGAGTTGGGATTGGTATCACACCAAACAATTACAAACTTCATGTCAATGGTGGTATACGATCTGACCAATATGGCGACTCCGGTGACATAGCAAATGCAGCTTTAGTTGCCTGGGGAGCTCAGGATAATGACTCATCAATCATTTTGGGTCAACCAAACGTCGTAAACTGGAGAATAAGGAATACTGCAACCACTGGAGCCCTGTCCTTCGCTACCGCAGGATCTGGCACCGAAAAACTCACACTTTTAACCTCTGGGAATCTTGGTATTGGTGACACCACTCCCGCTTCCCTCTTAACTGTCGGTAATGGTGATCTCTTCCAAATCAACAGCTCTGGCCGTATCGTCAGTATTGATGGTGTTGCTCATACCATTGATGATGTCTCTGGCAACTTAACCCTTACCAGCAACTCCACCACCATTTCTCTAAACGACAATGTCACCTTCGCTGGCACCACTACCTTAAACGGCCTCACCTATACCTGGCCAGGATCACAAACCAACAACTACGTACTCTCTACCAATGGTTCAGGTACTCTCTCCTGGGTAGATCCAGCATCAGCTGTTGCTTCTGCCATCTACTGGTCACAATCAGGCGGTGCTCTCTACCCCAAAAACGCCACTGTTGATTTGTTAGTTGGTAGTAACGCCTCTGCCTCTGCCATTTTCAGAGTTGATACTTCTACTGGTAACCTAATCTCAGTCGCTGGTAGTAAATGGATGCCAAGATCCAACTCAACTACTGCTCTAAACATTGCCAATGCTGCCGGTACCTCCTTTGTTACCTTTGATACCACCAACCAGAGAGTCGGAATTGGGACGACGAGTCCGTTAAGTAAACTCCATATTGTAACAGGATCAGACAGCACGCTTGGCATAAGAGTAAGAGCTAATTCTAGTACCCAA
>CAYVAJ010000035.1:0-2213 GCA_964448725.1 uncultured Gammaproteobacteria bacterium
GACCGGCGCTCCACCTTGAACGTCTCGGGGTTGGCCCGCTCAATTTGGCGCATCTCGTCGTCGTACTCCTGGATGGCTCCGCGCAGCTTCTGGAACTTCGGGCCACCGGGCTTCATCTCGATCTCGTGGGCCTTCTCCCAATCGACATAGGGGTCCCAGGAGGCCAACTGCACCATCAGCATCTCGGGGAAGGAGGGGGAGCCGTCAGGGTTCATCCGGCGCGCCTGCTGGTACTTGTCGTGGAGCAGCCCGAGGCGCTGCCAGGGAGAGGAAGGGATGTAGATGAACGCGTCCTTGCCGAACTGGTCCAGGGCAGGGGTGGAAGCCTCGTACACGTCCTCAGCCGTGTTCTTGGCGGCACCCTTGACGACGTGCGCCGCCTCGTCATAGAACTGCATGAATGCGGCCTGACCACGACCAGCCAGCTTGGTGGACTCTTTGGGGATGATCTCGAAGCTGGCGATGTCGGCGGTGGACATCACCCCTCGGGCCTCCCGGTCCCGCTTCCTCCTGGCATCCGCTCGGGACATGATGGTGAGAGATTCAGATTGGGGGCGGCTGATGTAGGGGGCGAAGCAGTGCGCCCCGAGGATGACGTTGTTGAGGTCGGCCCACTGGTTGGCCTTGGCTTGCTCCTTCTTACCGGCGAAGACGATGGCCGTCAGACGTTTGTCACGGTCCACCCCGTAGAAACCCTGGGGGTCGGAGTGCGAGAGGTAATGCCAGATGATGTACGCCCCGGCCAGCGCTCCGACGTGACCCTTGGACCCACGACGCCCGATAACCGAGACGACCTCACGGAACCAGAACCGGCCTCGGTATCGACCACACTCGCACTTCGAGCATTCCAGCCCCGCCAGGGGGTTCTCTTTGTCGATGACGGTCCACTGGTTATGGACCGCCCTGTCGTGGCCACAGGGACACGTCCGGTTGATCCTGATCCTCTCCAGCACACCGGGGACGATGCCGTTGTTGCCCTCCCCGTTCTCGTCGGCGGTGTGGTGATAGCTGTCTTCCCACTCCTGAATGACGCGATAGTCGTAGTCGGTGAACAACTCGATCTGGAGGAAGATAATCTTGAGGAGGGTGGCCTGACGCGGATAGAGGTTCGGCCTTCCTAGATACTTCTCCGACGTGACGAACTCCATGACATCGGGTATGTCATGAGTGAGGTCAAGGTCTTCTTCGTGAGGAAGGATGGCGGCGACAGCCATCTCAATCCTTGTGGGGGACGATCAGTCCCTTCCCTTCGCTCTTGATGACGCCGCCGTCTCCCAGATCGAGGATGTCGTGGGTGGCTTCCCACACCTGCTTGTCGGGGTCGAACTCACCCTGGACCCGATCCTCGATGATGATCTCGGGGACGAACACCCCAGGCACGTTGGAGTCGTACATGTTGACCCTCACCTTAAAGCCCTCGGAGTAGAACCGCTCCTGGGCCTCTTTGGGGAAGTCATCGATCAGCACGTTGCGATGGCCGTACTTCTCCCACAGCCGATTCAGCACCGCCTCGATCTTGAGTACGTCGCTGTCGTTGAGATCGATCAGCGATTGGGCCTGGCCTTCCATGATGATGCTCCTCTACTAGCGGCGCGCATGAATACGCATTCACCCCTTGAGTAGGAGATTGGGCTGGTCAGACAGTGCTGAACGCGAGAAACCGGCCCCGAAGGGCCGGTCTCGCCGGTTAGTCATCTGTGTGGTGTCAGTTGAGCTTAGCCCGGCAGTGGCCGCACCGCTCGACGTGGATGGTGATCAGTTCGCCGCCGGTCTGCTGGAGCTTGCGACGTGCGCCCGACTTGTTGATCAGGGATGGGTCGTTGGCCTGGTTGGAGATCAGGTTAACCAGATCGAAGGTGGTGAACTCCTCGGTCTCTTGGGCCGGAACCCGCTCGGCCAGAGTGAGGACCGTCCGGCTGGGAAGGTGGGCTTCCTCGGCCATGCGGATGATCTCCCGCTCGGGGTTCTCCACCCGCTGGGTCCGCATGTCATACAGGTGCTGAATCGACTTCTCCACCCTGCGGAAGGCGCGGTCGGCCACCGCCTCGAACTCGGCCAGAACCTCCTCCACGGTGTTGCCGCGGGCGTCCACCTTGAGGGAGGCGTCATCGATCTCGTATCCGTTGGTACACCACAGCCGGTACAGCAACTCGGACACCGAGGGGGCGAGGTTCTTCTTGCGATCCTGGATGATGCGGATGCCACCACGGGTG
>CAYVAJ010000036.1:0-2119 GCA_964448725.1 uncultured Gammaproteobacteria bacterium
GTGAGATCAATGTCTGTACCAAGAGTTGAGGCAATGGTTGTGCCTGTAATATCAATACCAGCACCTGCGGTTAATGTTATGTCACCTGTTGACCCTTGGAAAGAAGTGACTCCATCATTCATGATACTAAGAGTTCCTGCATTGTAGGTCGTTGATATTCCAGTACCACCGGTAATAGTGAGCGTTTCACCCAAAGCTCTTGCTCCGCTTCCTATATCCCCTGCAAATGTGAGTGTGCTGTTAGCAAGTTCAACATTATCAATCTGACCTGCGGGAAGAGAGATAATTCCGGCAGTAACCGTAAGTCCATTGGCAAACAGACCACCACCATTAACTTCAAGCTTTGCTTGAGGGTCAGTTGTACCAATACCAAAGTTGCCAGTATTTACAAATGAGTTGCTACCTGCAGTTCCGGTAAGCTTGACTAACGCAGAGGATGTAGCAGTACTACCGAGTAAGATATCATCTGTTATATTTACCGGAGTAAGTGTTCCTGTGTTTCGTTGGAAGTAATTGGTTCCAAGTGTTGCAGCGTCTATCCATGAAGGAGCCCCAGTACCACCTGAAACGAGTACTTGGCCTGAGGTTCCAGCAGCAGAGATAGCAAAGCTATCTGCGTTGCTGTAGACAATACCACCATTAACCGCAGTAAGGTTTGCATTAGTACCACCATTTGCAAGCGGAAGGATTCCAGTCACTTCTGAGGTGAGATCAATGTCAGTGCCAAGGGTAGTAGAGAGCGTATTTCCTACAACTTGGAGTCCGTTTCCAGCAAAGTCAGAAATGGTATCTCCACTGACAATAAGTGAAGTCAGTGCAAGTGTGCTGAATGTTGGAGTAGAAGTGGTGGTTAAGTGTTGTCCCGTATCAAACTCCAATTCATCGTTACTGATGGAGTTGGCGTTGATCGAGAGTGTAATTAATGCATTCTCACTTCCAGAACCAGTTACTCCGATTTGGTCACTTCCAGTGACAGTAGCAACATAGTTACCTGTCGTATGCGTAGCTAAGGTAATAAGGTCATTAAGTGTATTTGCACCAGTACCACCATTGGCAACTGGGAGTATCCCTGTTACCTCACTGGTTAAATCAATGTCTGTTCCCAGTGTGGTTGTTAAGCTAGTACCGGATAGTGAAAGACCTGTACCTGTGAAATCATTGATTTCATCCCCTCCGACGGTTAAGCTGCCATTAATGGTCGTGTCGCCGGTGAACGTTGATTGGTCTGCTCG
This sequence comes from uncultured Gammaproteobacteria bacterium, assembly GCA_964448725.1. GTDB lineage: Bacteria > Patescibacteriota > Microgenomatia > Levybacterales > GWA1-39-11 > JBDHUV01. The sequence continues at coordinate 1,233 of CAYVAJ010000036.1, forward strand.
TACGCGGAAGAGAGATAGATTATTATTTCCTGGTTTTTCAATTCCAACTACTGCGTTAGTTCCATTGCCAAAGATATACGTACCTGAGGTGTATGTTTCGTGTCCGTCCCAATAGCGGGCAAAGACCGGATACCATGTGCCTGTATCACCATCAAACTGACTGAAGATATCACCCTCAGAGGTTGTTCCCACGGTGCCATTTACGGTTAATTTCTGTGTAATATTAGTTGTTGTCCCAATCCCGACATTTCCAGTACCAAGATTAAAGATAGCGTTTTGATTTGTTGTTCCAGGGAGCCTGACAAGTGCAGAAGATGTAGCCGTGCTACCCACTAAGATATCGTCTGTTATATTTATCGGAGCCAATGTGCCTAAGTTTCTTTGGAAGTAATTTGTACCAAGCGTGGCAGCATCAACCCAGGATGGGGCACCAGCACCACCTGAAACGAGCACTTGCCCTGAGTTTCCTGCTGCTGAGATTGCAAAAGAATCAGCATCAGAGTAGACAATACCACCATTAACCGCAGTAAGGTTTGCATTAGTACCACCATTTGCAAGCGGAAGGATTCCAGTCACTTCTGAGGTGAGATCAATGTCAGTGCCAAGGGTTGTGGAGAGGACATTGCCAACAACTTGAAGACCTGTGCCAGCAAAGTCGCTGATTGTGTCACCGCTAATGATTAAGCTTGTGAGAGCAAGTGTGCTAAACGTTGGGGTCGAGGTGGTGGTTAGGTGTTGTCCTGTATCAAACTCAAGTTGATCATTACCGATAGAGTTAGCTGTAATAGCAAGCGTAACCAGAGCATTTTCAGTACCAGAATTTCCTACTGTTATTTGATCACTTCCAGTGATGGTAGCAACATAATTACCAGTGGTGTGAGTAGCAA
>CAYVAJ010000037.1:0-1918 GCA_964448725.1 uncultured Gammaproteobacteria bacterium
TCTCAAATGGCCGAATGTCCATTAAATTAATTGCAAAACCAGGTACTGATAAAACCCCTGCAAATGATTACCAAGAAGAGGTGTTTATCCTCTTTGTTCCGAGATATTAAACACTTGACAGCTATCAGAAGCACATGTAATCTGTAGTTGAGTTGAGGTGTTTATCCTCTTCGTTCCTAGGTATTAAATACTTGACAGCTATCAGAAGCACATGTAATCTGTGGTTGAGTTAAGGAATATTTTTTAATTTGTTACTCTGCCCAATGTGAAAAGCAAGGTAATCCTCCCAAAGGTTTTACTACTAACACTCTTGATTGTTTTAAGTACCGCCTTTTTATTCAAATTTACTACTGATGCAGGTTCTCTAACAGCTGTATATATTTATTTAAGTCGTATACAGACCAATCTGAACGGAACATCAGATACTGTAGAAATGGTACTAGCCTTTGCCCCTTCTCAAGCTATTAATAGTGGCGGAACAGTAGCTATAGAGTTTCCAGACGCAGAGGATACCGGTTGGTGTAGAGCAGCAGGAGATTTAGCGGTACTAGCTGTTGACAGCTCTATCACAGATCTCTCAAGTACGAACTGGGAAATTGACGCAGCACTTACTACAAGTGGAACTCTTACCGCTTCATGCTCACAGGGTGGTGCTGGTACTGTTGATAGAATCCTTATTGAAAATGTAGGAGCACTATCAGCTGGTACTACATATGGTGTAAAGATATCTAATGGAACAACTGGTAAAATTGGAACACACAGTAGTGCAGGAGCACATGAGTTGACAGTAACGGCACAGAATGGAACCACTATAGATTCTAAGACCTTTAAGATTTCACTAGTTTCTGACGACTCTGTACAAATAACAGCTGAGGTTACTGCAGTTGCATCTGTTACGTGTACAGTTGATTCCACTTCTGTAAACTTGGGTACTCTATATCCTGGTGGTGCATTTGCAACCGGATCGCATACAATTACTACAGGTACGAGTGGTACAGCATATGGATATTTCTGGGCTGCTTACGGTACTGGTGATGGTGCAACAGATGCTGGTTTGTATAAATCAACAGCTACTACAAAGCTTTTGGCCTCAGGGGGTGGTGATACAATAGACCTTACTGCTCCAGGTTCCGAAGGATTTGGTATAACTCTGTCACAACCTACTGGTGCAGTAGTACCTGCAAGTTTTAGTAATGCCACTCCTGGAGTTTTTGGAACAATAGATCATGGAGTTAGTGGTGCAAAGTTAGTACTTTATCAAAATGGAGCTCAAGGCTCGAATGAGTCCTCTACAGTAACCTACGGTGCAAGAGCTGGTGCTTCAGCTCCATCAGGAACATACAATGAAACTGTCTATCTTGTGTGTGGTGGTTACTTCTAGTACTTGGATATGATATTAAGAAAAAGCATATACAAAAAAATATTACTTCTGCCCCTTTTAATCCTAATGACGCTTAGTGCAACTTCTGTTTTTGCACAAAGTAGCCTATCCTTAGGAGTTGCTCCAACCTCTAAAGTTGTAACACTACAGCCAGGAGATACATTCTCTGATGAGATTGTATTCTGGAATCTTACAGATCAAATGGGTGTATATGAAGTTCTGGTCAGAGGATTCAAACAGGTAGAGAATCAACCAGGCACTGCTATAGTTATGTCAGAAGAAGAGGATCAACAAGCGCTCTACTCTGCTTCTAGTTGGATAACGGTAGAAAAGAATGTGCTAGAATTACAACCAAATAAAAATACAAAACTTAAATACACTCTCACAGTTCCAAAGGAAGTCACTGATGGCGAATACAATGCCCAAATATTTCTTGTGTCTAAAACAGATGCTCAAGGTGGAGGAGCCAGAACATTTACGAACCTTGGATCAGGTATGCCTCTCTTAATTAAAGTCGGAGATGAATTTGTAGAGAAT
>CAYVAJ010000038.1:0-1739 GCA_964448725.1 uncultured Gammaproteobacteria bacterium
ATCGCCATCACCTGGGGCCTGATGAGCGTTATTTATGCAGCCATTTACGGCGACCGCCCTCACCCCTCCGAAGAGGGGATTGGTCTAGCTAACTTTTTTGATTAACCCGCTAGTGCATATCATGAAACAAATTCTTCCGTGTATCGCCAATCTGGGGTTCTATTCCAATGTGCAAGCAATCTTTCAAAACTGGATTTGCAAGTACACAATACTACGCTAGTTCCTGTTCTTCCGTCTTTATGAGTCCAACGATAAGTAAACGGTTTGTAGATTCTCCGTTTTCCAGAATCATCAGGAAGATTGTCATCGTGGTAATACCTTACGCCAGCTTCCCATAGTGGTTCTTTGCGATACATGATTAGCTCCTTATGAAGCCTATTATAGCAGAGAGTCGGCACGCCTACGAGTGTTGTTTAGAACTTACAAAACGAGTATACTACCACTTTCATGTTGTTATTCCCAACCGTGATAGCACCATTCCAAGGCTATAGGTCTATTATACCATGCCTTTCACTGTTGTCAATAGCCAGTTCGCAGGTAGGTGAGCTAAGTCCTTACTACCAAAGGGTTTACGAATAGTGACGCCCTGCGCCCCATCGCCCTGTTCGGCTATGCCGGAGCCGTGATTGGCTCAGTGGGATGCCCGCTCCACCGAAAATGGAAACAAAAACGCAATGCTCAACTGGATCGGTAATTGGCTGCTGTCGCTGATCGGCAAAAGAACCCGTAGGACATGAAACTACGCATCGCAAAGAAAATCATCAAGGCTGCCGTGGCGACAATGAATTCCCCAAGCTCGATCTCTGGCGAAAAGCCCTCGACCGAACCGGCGAACAAGGCTTCCACCAGATCGCCAAGAAAGCCCTGGAACAGAAATTCCTGCGAGGCTGGACCAGAACCGCATAGATACCTTGTCCGACAACGACAAGGAGGTTCATGCGTAAAGAAATGCGTCTCCCATTGACGCTGCGTCTCTGGGCATTACTGCTGGCGGCAGCCCTCGTCGGCTGCGAGCCAAAATACCCACAATACGATCCGGTGGACTGGCACAGCCAAGCTCCACCCGTACAACATGAAGTTGACCCGCAGCACGAGCCATACGCTTATGAAGTCCTGCTCAAGCTGCACAACGACCAGCGAGGCTACAAAGGCCGTGGCCCGCTCGAAATCAATCAGCAACTAAACCAATACGCCCAAGACCACGCCGAATGGATGGCCCGTAGATATAACCTGAAACACTCCAACGTGGGGAATATCATGAAATTCGGCTTCCATACGGCAGGCGAAAACATCGCAATGGGCCAGCGATCCGAACAAGAGGCCGTGCAGGACTGGATGAACTCCTCCGGCCACCGAGCCAATATCCTCAACCGAAACTTCACCCACGCCGGTTTTGGCCTCGCCGAAGCCCATGATGGAACAAAATTCTGGTGCGCTGTGTTCGCAGGATAAGATGAATACGATCCGACTTTATCGCCCCAGAGTCCACCTGGCAGGCCATTGAGCCGCATATCAAACACGGCTCCGTCCTCTGCTATGACTGCTTCTGCGAACTCTGCGCCGAACATCGCCTGCCCGCTGTCTGGGAATTGAAGGCCCACACATGAAAACCTTCGCCATCTTCTACCGCTCGGCAGACACCTGCGGCAACGAAAATCGGTACTTCGCCGGGTACTTCCAGGCTGATACCGTTCCTCAAAACCTAGAAAAATCTAACCTTTGAAGTTTGAGAATGCAAG
>CAYVAJ010000039.1:0-1651 GCA_964448725.1 uncultured Gammaproteobacteria bacterium
CGAGGCGAACCGCACCGGCTACGTCGAGCTTGGCACCAGGGGCAGTGGTGCCGATGCCGACGGAACCATCGTAGCGAACAACCATTTTGGTGTCGTTGTTGATGTCAAACTGCATTTGGGCTTCGCCGTTTGTGTAGCTGAGCTGTTTTGAATAAATCTGTGCTTCGGTATTTAAGCTATACCCATTACTTCCATTCCAGGCCCAGGTATCAATTCGAATTTTAGGTGAAGTTGTTAGTGGAACTCCGGAAGTAGCATATTTGGTAGCTCCCATGTTGATGTCACCGTTTGGTCTCAAGGTGCCATTTACATAGAGATCATTGGCAACACTGACAGTGCTGTTGAAACGGAATGTTTGACCCTGAGGTAAGAACATATGGTAATTTGCGGTGTCAATGTAGCTGTAGTAGGCCTGGTTGCCAGCGGTGTCGTAAAATTCTTCCATTTTGACACTTCCTGCTGTTACGTCTCCGAATCCGACCAGACGGAGAGGTTCATCACTGTTAGCAGCAACAATTTCGAGTCTGTTGTTTGGACTCGTCGTCCCAATTCCGACTCTCTGGTTGGTGGTATCAAAGGTAACAAAGGAGGTACCGGCAGCATTGGCAATGTTTAGAGCAGTAGTTGAGTTGGATCGAGGCATCCAGTTACTACCGGCTACCGAGATTAGGTTGCCAGTAGAAGTATCAACTCTGAAAATGGCAGAGGCAGAGGCGTTACTACCAACTAACAAATCAACAGTAGCGTTCTTGGGATGTAGAGCTCCTGCTGTCTGTGTCCAGTAGATGGTAGAAGCAACAGCTGATGCTGGATCTACCCAGGAGAGAGTACCTGATCCATTGGTTGAGAGTACATAGTTGTTGGTTTGTGATCCTGGCCAGGTGTAGGTTTGACTCCCAAAGGTAGTAGTACCACCAACAGTTAAGTTGCCATCAGCGCTTAAGTTACCACTCATGCTTAGGTGGCCTGCTCCTGCTGGAGCGGATGAGGTACCAAGAGCTAGAGAAGAAGAGATGGTGGCATAAGAAGAGACAGACAAACCACCAGACAATTGGGTTAAGACAGAGTCTAAGAGGATATTGCCTTGGTTGTAGGTCTTTAGAGTCAGATGGTTACTCTCAAAACTCTCACCAGCTTCAATGGTTAGGGGAGCATTACTCTTGATGGAGGAAGCAGTCTGGTTAGTTAAAAGAAGATCGTAAGCAAAGGAGACATTACCAGAGGAGGTAAAGGAGGAAGGAACATTAGAGACTAGACCTGAGGGAGATACAGAGAAGAGAGTGTTAAGAGAAGAGTCCTTAAGAGTTAATCCACCTACAGTAGAGTCAATGGCAAAGATGGCTGAAGCAGTTGAGTTACCACCTACTAACAAGTCAACAGTAGCGTTCTTAGGGTAGACTGCTCCATCACTCTGTAACCAGTAGATACTACCAGCAGCTGCAGTAGCTGGATCAATCCAGGTTAGGGTACCACTACCATTGTTACTTAAGATATATCCAGAGGAGTTGTGTGAAGCAGGCCAGGTGTAGGTAAGACCATTAAATTGGGTAGTACCAATATTGGTTAGGTTACCAGCGTTAGTAATTCTACTAGTACCACCAGTCTGAAGATCACCAGAGGTTAGATTAATGTTTCCTGCCAGAGTTAGGTT
>CAYVAJ010000040.1:0-1491 GCA_964448725.1 uncultured Gammaproteobacteria bacterium
AGAGCAGGAAGCTGTTAACTTCAAGGTCGCTGGTTCGAATCCAGCCCGGGGAGCTTAGGTTAGTTAATATAACCAAGATTGAAAAATTAAAATGTTTTCATGAGCAAAAAGAGGAACTGGGCAGAGAATTTTAAGTCACGCATTGACAGAAGTCCCTTTACAATATTACTCGTTATCTCCGTTTTTTTTATTTCATCGCTAATTACAATTTCGCAAGGCATAAAGCGTGGGTATGACTATTTTCAATCTAACATTGTATGGAGAAATGTAGAATATCACAGAATTAATTCTGTTCAGGCGGGCATGAGCTTAAGTAAATTTAATGAAGTTTTTGGCTCACCTCTATTTTCTAGAGAGTCTGACAATGGATACAAAGAATACATATATCGAGAAAGAGACTACTGGATTCAGGCCATAACTTCATTATCAGGGGAAGTTGCATTTTATTCAATTACTTCGTGCAGTTCTAATTTCAAACCAATAATTGAACAGAATCCTATCAATGCAAAAATTGTTCTTCAAGAATCGACATTCAAATCAGTAAGTGATTCTATTAATGATGCGCCGAATAACCTTAGGTATTATTTCAGAGTAGCTACAGCAAATAGTCAGTATTACGACTCCTACTCATGGGGTAATCCATCTTCATATAAAACGGTTTTTGTAGGTATCAATGATGCCTGTAATGAACCAAAAGTTGGAATATCTGATGAAAAATATGAATATGGCATAGAGGATTTAAGTAATCCTCAAGTTTTGCTTTTTAGACAAAAAGCAGTCTTGAACTCATACGGGGAAAGCTCTCCCTTTTATGACTATTCCGAAGTGTTAAAGGGGTTCCAATTCGGAGTAGATAGAATTCAAATTAGGACACTACAATAATTGTTTTTATAGATTCAATCTCTCTTTTGATTTGTTCGATAAACACCAAATCCTCAAAAATCTTGAATATACGCACAAATTGACTGGTTATATTAACGTTACGCTCCTTGAGCTGTGGTGGAGAGTGTGAGAGAGGTGGTTAAAAAAGATAATCCGTTTGGAATAGTGAGGCGCTATTTTTTCTTGGGAGTGTTTGTGTGGGGTGACGCAGCAATACTGGGATTGTTTTGGTTGGGAGCAGTAATCTGGACGGTGATGGTAGGAGAGGGGGAGCTCTTTTTGCTTGTGATTTCTGTGTTTTGGGTAGTTCGGAGTATGGGAGAGGTGCAGTATTGGCTAAATCAGCAGTATTCTTCGAGGGAGCGAAACAGGCCACGGGATTTGTGGGGAAGTAAATGGTTTGGAGGAGACTCAATATGGTTTGTTTATCAGGTTTTTTGGCAATGTGTGACAGTGATATCTTCGGTGTGGACGATATATCTGATCAGAGATCTGGTATATCGTTGTTGATTTATCTCAAAAAAGAAAGATAAGAGGTAGAAAAATGGTCAGATTGGCATTAAGGGACTATAATGATCTAAATAGGCTTATTGAAGAAGTGATAATCGG
>CAYVAJ010000041.1:0-1487 GCA_964448725.1 uncultured Gammaproteobacteria bacterium
CCGCCAGGTGGTTGACTGTATGTTTGGGTTTTGTTAGGGTAATAGTATGGTTGGGAGAGAGTCTAAGGTGGTTTTAGCCAGGAAACTTAGAGATGAGGGTTGGTACTACAGAGCCATAGCGTCAAAATTGGGAGTGCATCCTTCGATAGTGAGCTGTTGGTGTAACGATCTGGGTAAGTCGGTGGTGAAAAGAAATGGTTTGGTTAGGAAAAATCATTTAAAGAGAATGAGATTTTACAGAATGGATAGGGTGATCGTTGATAGCTTGAGGGATGACGAGGCTCGAGTTTTGGCTGCAATTTTGTATTGGTGTGAAGGGAGTAAATATCCATCAACGACACACCTCGGGTTTACAAGTAGTGATGAGCAAATGCAAAAAGTTTTTATTGGTTTGTTGAGAAGAGGGTTTGTTCTTGATGAGACTAAATTTAGGGTATGGTTGCAGATTCATGAGTCTCACGACAGGTCGGAGGTTATTGGGTTTTGGTCAGGCGTTTTGTCAATCCCTGTGTCACGGTTCTACAGACCTAAAGTGACGAGGAAGGTTGGTGGGAAGTATAGGAGCGTTTATCATGGAACGTGTAGCTTGAGATACTATGATTATTCGATGAATATCAGGTTGATGGGGATTTATTCGAGGTGGGCTTCAGGCGTTCTGAGGCTGGTGGCATGATAGAATGTATAAGCATGGAGACGTCGCCTAGAGGCCGATGGCAGCGGGTTGCTAACCCGCGTCCTTAACGGGACACGTGGGTTCGAATCCCACCGTCTCCGCAGAGTAATTATTTAAAGTATTTTGGTGTGGTCGGTGAGAAGAGGAAAAATGATACGATTAAGGTATGGAGAAAAAGAAAGGAGAGGTGGTGCAGGATTATGGTCAGGAGAGAGAGTTGTTGCGATGGGAAGCTGAGGAGAGGTTGGCTATAAAGAAGTCGAGGGATTTTTATAGCACAATGATGGTGTTGGCGATCTTAGTAGGTATTGTGTTGTTTTTCATTGAAGGAATTATGCCAGTGTTGGTGGTGGCGGCAATTTTATTTGTAGGGTATGCGTTGATTAATGCAGAGCCGAGAATAGTGATGCATCAGATTACGAATAAAGGAATTGTGACTGAAGGGGCAAGATATGTTTGGGATGAGCTAGGCAATTATTGGATTGATGAGCAGGAAGGTAGAAAGGTATTGCACGTGATGACATATCGACGGTGGCCGACAAGGTTGGTAATGGTGTTACCTAAGAGCGGTGGAGTAAATGAAAACGATGTTAAGAGAGTGTTGAGTGAGTATCTGGAGTGGGAGGTGCCTACTGTGACGAGAATAGACAAGATGGTGAGTTGGTTTAATGAGAAAGTTCCGTTGGAGTAGATAGGTTATACGGGGCGGAGGAGGTGGGATTCGAACCCACGTGTGCTTGCGCACACCTGCTTTCCAAGCAGGCAGAATGGACCGCTATCTGACTCCTCCGGAGTTTGTTTATTATACCAAGGC
>CAYVAJ010000042.1:0-1417 GCA_964448725.1 uncultured Gammaproteobacteria bacterium
CCCAAAAAGCTGTTGTAGTTCCCAGTGGTGTTATTGCGCCCAGCCTGGTATCCCAAAAAGCTGTTGTTGAGTCCCGCGCCTCCAGATCGCAGCTCTAGTCCTACCGAACCGTCTGAGTTATTAACCGCCAAGACAGGGGAGGAGGTGGCCGTAATGGCCTTGACACTGATACTATCTACAGTGCCGTCAAAGTCGCTTGAGGGAGTAAAGGTCAAAGTTTCACTAGTACCATTGGCCTTGAAGGTGTAGGTGTAAGTGCTAGTGTAGAGGTTGTAACTACCCTCTGTATCTCCAAAGGTTAGATTAACATACCCTGCAGTCCTACTTGTTGTTACCGTTACCTGGTAGGTAGTACCACTGCTGGTAGTAATGTCCTGGGTCAGGGCAGTGGTGTTGCCTGTTGCATGCAAAGCCTTACCGCTGGCATCCCAAGTCCAGTCACTGCCTCCACCATATGTCCAGCCAGTTAGATCAGTGTCAAAGCTGCCATTGGTAACTAGCTCTGAGCCTAAAGTGGCCGTAGACTGGAGTCCTTGCAAACTAAGTAGACCAGTATTCGTGTTCATGGCTAGTAGACCCGTCCCACCAGAGTTTCGAACAGCAAAAGCAGTACTAGAGTCTAGCTGAATATCTTGAGCTGCTGTCCAGGTGTTAGCATTAGCTAGATTCAGTGAAGCGATGACGGCACCCGTGGTGGGAGAGATAGTAAGAGTGCTATCTGAATTTGTAACAGAGGAAACACCAAAACTACCAATATTTGCACTAGTTAGGAGTGGATCTTCTCCCCAGTATAGATCACCGCTAGCGGCGCCAGCCGCAGCAGTGGTGTTGAGGACGTTATTGGCTCCAGCCGCACCCAGGCGAACAGCCCCAGCCACGTCTAGCTTTTGGGATGGGGCAGTGGTGCCGATACCGACGTTGCCAGAAGAATTTACTATAAACAACTTATCATCGCCCACATTTCGAAGCTCAAGTAAGTTTCCTGTTTGCCCTGTTATACCTTTAATAACAAATCCAGGCAAACTAGAATGACCAGGTTCAGCGTATACTCTTCTACTACTTCCCGATATTCTTAAAGAGGTAGTTCCGTCAAGTGTTCCTGCGCTAATACCTCCAATCGGAGTAGTTAAATTAGAAGAATAAACGTATATTGAACCAACGGCATCAATTCCACCGTTAACTGCCAATGTATCAGTTGGCGCCGTAGTCCCAATCCCCACCTTACCATCCGCCGCAATCGTCATCCTGGCAGCATTATTAGTCTTAAACTGCAGGTCGAAGTTATCGTTGGTTCCTAAAACTCCCAAAGCTCCAAATGCATTCCCCCCCTGCAACCAGGCATTGCTGCCAATAGCAGTAGAAATATCCTGCCAAAGTGGGGTAGAGGTGCCTTGGGATACCAATACCTGACCACTGG
>CAYVAJ010000043.1:0-1386 GCA_964448725.1 uncultured Gammaproteobacteria bacterium
ACCTCACGAGTGAAGTTACGGGCATACTTCCTGTTGCCAATGGTGGTACTGGTGCAAATACACTTGATGACCTCATTACCTTAGCAACTCATACAACTGGAAACTATGTCGCAACCATCACTGGCAACACTCAGATTGGTGTCACTGGTTCAGGAAGCGAAAATGCTGGAATTACGCTTGCAATCAATGCTAACTCCATCGGCAATGATCAGCTCGAGTTTGATACAGGACAACACCTAACCACCACCTCGACCCCAACGTTTAGCACACTTGCTCTCACAAGCTTAATCATTAGCGGTGACACAATCAGCGACTTTGCTGGTGCTGGATTACAAGTCAGTGGTAACACCTTATCTACAACTCTTGGAACTGACATTGATTTAACCTCAGAAGTTACTGGCGTTCTCCCAATCGCAAACGGTGGTACGAATAAAGCGCTCACGCTTGCAGCAGGCGGAATCATTTACTCTGATGCTGACTCGTTTGAAGTATCTGCGGCAGGTGAGTCAGGGCAGCTGCTTGTATCGGGTGGAACGGGTGCACCAACGTGGGTGGACGCCTCATCAGTTGGCACCAACTACTTCCAAAGGAACTTAGGAACAGTAGCTCCTGTAAACATAACAGACGATATCTTAGTAGGCGGTACTGCTACATCTTCTGCACTTGTCAAGCTCCCTGGAACGACAAATCAAGATGCCTTCTTTAATCTTGGCACTGGAAATGTTGGAATCGGCATTACGAATCCATCGCATAAATTATCAGTCAGCGGTACAACAAATATTACTGGCGCAACCACACTTGGTTCAACACTAAGCGTAACAGGTAACGTGACTGTTAACACTGACAAATTCACTATTACCGCAGCAAACGGAAATACTTCAATAGCAGGAACACTTGGCGTAACAGGGCTTGCAACGTTCTCAAGTGGAATCAGTGTAAGCAGTGAAACAATTACTGACTTTACCGGTACTGGTCTTTCTCTCTCAACCGGTGTTCTCTCCACCACACTTGGTACAGACATTGATCTAACCAGTGAGGTAACAGGTATTCTTCCAGTTGCCAATGGGGGAACTGGAGCTAACACACTTGATAACTTAATCACCTTGGCAACTCATACTACAGGTAACTATGTTGCAACCATCACTGGAAGTGATCAAATCACGGTCGGAAACAGTGGTACTGAGAACGCTGCAATCACGCTTGCAATTGCTGCAAACTCCATTGGCAATGATGAGTTAGAGTTTGACACAGGACAAGCACTCACCACCACCTCCACTCCAACGTTTAGCACGCTATCTCTCACCTCACTCATCATTAGTGGTGACACCATATCTGACTTTGCTGGCACAGGTCTTCAAGTTGTTGGCAATGTCCTCTCCACAACCC
>CAYVAJ010000044.1:0-1223 GCA_964448725.1 uncultured Gammaproteobacteria bacterium
CTCGACAGCAGGTTTGGGTATTTGGATCTATGGACATATTTGGTGAGACACAGGTGGTGGTCGGTGATGGTGAGGGGGTGTTGCTTGCTGTGGGCGTAGGGGTGGGTGTAGAGGTGAGTGTCGGAGTACTGGTGGGCGTTGGAGTGTTGCAGCTGACGGCACAAAATCCATTCGAGCATTTGATACCGGATTTGCAGCTTTTTCCTTGGGGACAGAAGCCACCAATTTCGCATTCCGTACATTCATCTTTGATCCACTGATTGCAATATTTGATTGTTCCGTCTGAGTATTGGAGACATCGATTGGCTTGGATACAACCGCCACAAAAGCCAGTATATACACATGAGTTAGGTTGATTGGCTGGTGTGGTAGCGGGGGTAGATGAGTTTCCACACCCTTCACTTTTTAGCTTAGAAGCTGATCCTCCACAACCTGCTTCATATAACCATCTTGCTTTACCGTCACACCAAGTACCATTGAACATATTGACAGTGTTTTGATCAGCACAGTGTCCGTTACAACTCCACCCACTTGCACAACTAGTAGATCCGCCACCACCACTACTTCCACCACCACTACTGTTACCTGAACAAGCGGAACATTCACCTCTCTGACAAGCATAGTATCCAGCCACCCATTGATCATCAGTGGTACATACTCTTCCATCAGAACCACAACAGTTATCAGTAGCTTGGGAACGAGTGTCCTGAGAGGTTTGGTTAATGATGTAGGTGATAGGGATACTGGCAGCGGCAGCTGTGATTATAAGGACGGCACCGATGATGAGGGGGATAGGGATGATACCGAATTGGTCAGAGAATTTTTCACGAATGGATTTTAGGTGTTGGTTGGGCATGTAACTATATAGTATATGTCGATAGTAGCATAAAATAATATGGTGTTGTTTGGTGTATTTTGGGTGGTATTGATTTGAGAGAAATTAGTCTCCAAATCTAAGGGCACTACCTTCATTCATGACTTTTTTGATTTGAGTTGCAGATAGGGCGTAGTTGTAGATTCGGACGTCGTCGAGTTGGCCAGAGAAGTTGTATGAGTTTGGTGGTGCAGTACTGCGTCTGCCGATGTATAGGGTGGCTAGCGATGGGACGGTGGACGTTGCTGATGTGCTGGCTTCTTGTATGAGGTTGCCATTCTTGTAGAATTTAGTATCACCGGATTTGAAAGTGATGGCGTAATGACTCCAGTTGTTGTCAGTAGTAAAT
>CAYVAJ010000045.1:0-1196 GCA_964448725.1 uncultured Gammaproteobacteria bacterium
GGCCATTGTTGTACCACCTCTGGATGACTTTATCGTGTAGGTCTTCGAGTCGCCAAGTCTTATCCACTAGACCTGCATATACTGGGTCGGCACGAGTGCTGAGCTTATGCTTTTCGAATACTTCCTTGGATAGTCTATTGGCTCTATCCCTAGCCTTCTGGATCAGGCCAACATCAATGACGATTCCCATTGTGAATCAGCCTCCCTGTGCTCTTATCCATATGGATATGTAGCCAGTTAAGGGCACGAATCATCACATCTGTGTGGCATGGCTTTGGCTTACAGAAGCAGCCTAACACCTTACCATAGCAGGCGTTATAGAACGCTAGTGCCCACTCTGGCTCCTGAAGTCTGCGCCAGAGGTATTTGGTATAGCAAGGGAGAGTTGAGCCTCCATCCCTGTGGATTTGGCCACATTCAGGACACCTGGCTTTAATCTTGACAGGATTGCCAAGCCATCCACTGCGGTAAGGCTCTGAGGGTACCAGTGCATGTGTGTTACGGCCACAGTATACGAAATCATTGTGACCTAGTGATCCAGCTTCATAGATGTGAATATTGACAGTAGGCATTATCCTGCCTCCCTATGAATGCATAGTTCAATGCAGAAAAGGTGGAGACTAGACATCTCCACCTAGGTCTGCTATGAAACTATGCAGATAGTCTGGAGGTGTTGGCTAGTCTCCAGTTGTAGCGAGAGACAAGTTCAAATGATTTGTCGTTCGAGAGCATCGTGGAGAGGTAATTGGCGGGATCACGCCATGAGCAACCGATGCCCTTCTTCCTGAGTTCCTCATGAAGCTCCCACACAGTCATGGTTCCAGAGGGAGATGCTCTGAGGATGCTCTTGATAGTGTTAATTGTCTTGAGAACTGGTGTACGCTTAGGCGCAGTGGCCATGCTCTTGGTATCCCTGGAGGTTATCTGTGGAGTTTTACCAGAGAGTAACTCCTCTAGGCCATTGCGGTAGTATACAAGTTTCCCTTTCTCCTTGATGAGCTTTTCTACAGATGCGATTTGCTCATCAATCTCCTTGATGCGCTTGTCAGTGTCTGCAATCCTTTGCCTGATACCTTCCTCAATTGCAGCGACCAAAGATTGAGTGTTGTTCATCTCACATTCCTCCTAGGAATTTATTAGTGCACAGAAAAAGGGTAGAGACTAGATGCCTCTACCCAGTTCTGTTATGAAGTTGT
>CAYVAJ010000046.1:0-1117 GCA_964448725.1 uncultured Gammaproteobacteria bacterium
GAGTTCCGACCCGCACGAATGGTAGAACGACCGAACAACTGTCTTGAACATTTACCCGGCGAAATTGAGATGGCTGTGAAGACGCGGCCTGGTTGTCCTAGGACAAAAAGACCCCGGGAGCTTTACTGTAGCTTGGCATTTGCAAGCTTATTTTAACTGTCGAGAATAGGAGGGAGGCTTCGGCCGCCAGTGGAATACCTCTCTTTAGAATGAGTGAGCATTACTTTCTTACCGCATAAAAAATCGGTGAAAGAACAGTGTCTGGTGGGCAGTTTGACTGGGGAGGTCGCCTCCTAAAGTGCAACGGAGGTGTACAAAGGTTGGCTAATCTCGGACGGAAATCGAGATGATAGTGCAAACGCAAAAGCCAGCTTGACTGCGAGACCTACAAGTCGAGCAGGGTGGAAACACGGTGTTAGTGATCCTGTGTCCCATAGTGGTCAGGACACAGCTTAACGGATAAAAGCTACCCCGGGGATAACAGGCTGATCGCTCCCAAGCGTCCACAGCGACGGGGCGGTTTGGCACCTTATGAATATTTCATCGGGGCGCCTATGCAGAAATGTATGAGCCTGTATCCAGTAATACAAATAGCTCATTGTATTACGGTTTAAAATTTACTAGTCCAAATCGGTGAAACCCAAAGATAGTTCATAGTGATTAGTTGATAGTAAGTAGTAGAGAACTCTCATTTTTTACTAAAACCTATTAACCATAAACTATTAACTAAACCGGGCAATACCGAGGTTCTATACAGTAGGACCCTATCGACTGGAAGTTCGGTAATTATTACCGGACGGAAGATAGAAGCTGCCTCTGATTTAATCGGAGAATATATGGCTTCTATAATACGACTAGCCCCGCTAGCATAGCGGGTTTTAAAGTGAAAAGTTTTTAAAGTTTGTAAAGTAATACTTTATGAACCTTATAACTTTATGAACTTTAAACTTACTTATGCAAAGCATAAGCGGGTGAAGGTATAGTCAATCCTTCTGGTAACAGAAGAGTAGTATTCAACAGAACATGAACTTGGTAAGTTATAGTCTTCTTATCGAGTCATAACGCAAGCTTGACAGCGATGTCGGCTCACCTTAGCGCGGGGGTGTAGAAGCTCCCA
>CAYVAJ010000047.1:0-1107 GCA_964448725.1 uncultured Gammaproteobacteria bacterium
AACAGCTTGGGGTTTGTTTAGATTGTTGATAAGATTGCCGGAGGTAATTGAGGAGCTGTGGTTTAAGCCAGTGGTGTGGATGTTACCTTTGTGGTGGCTGTGGTCAAGGGAAAAGAGGAGAGTCAATCTGTTTAAAGGATCTGTTAAAGGAGCGTTAGTTTGGGGAATGTCTTTAGGTTTGCTATATGGTTTGGTGGCGTGGTTGGTTGGTTGGAGTAAGTATGGAGAGATAAGACTAGATAGTGAGGTGATGGGGTGGCTGGATGTGGCGGGTATAGGATTGGTGACGGCAGTTACTGAGGAGGTAGTTTTTTCGGGTTATTTGTTGCAGAAGATTAAGGGTTTTGTGGTAAGTGAATGGGTGGCTATTACTCTTACCGGATTGGGTTTTGCTTTGTTACATTTACCAATTGCGATATTCGTATATGGGTATGGTGGCGGGGAGATGTTGGGTTTTTTGGTAGTTATTATGTTGATGGCAATGGGTAATTATTGGGTGATGATGAGAACAAGAAACGTGATTGCGCCGATACTGAGTCATTGGTGGTGGGGGGTGGCGATTTATATGTTTGGTTAACCAGGAAAGCTTTACAAAACTTGAGAGTGGGTGTTAGGATGATGGCCAAGCTATGTATCAATTGACAAAAAAACTGGGTCGGGATATTGCTAAACAGGTTGAGAGTAACTTTGAAGAGCAGTCTAAGTTATTAGCGGAGTTGGTAAGGGCAAAGAGTGTTAATCCTGGAGATGGGGCAATGAGAAGCGCGCAGGTTGAGGTTAAGGTAGCCAAGTTGATTAGAGGTAAGTTTCGTGATTGGGGGTTGCGGCCAAGGTATTTGAGGGCCAGAAGTGGTAGACCAAATTTGGTGACTACTTGGGGTCCGGCAAGATCAAGAAAAAGTATCTTGTTGGTTGGACATATGGATACGGGTGGGGTTGAAAGCGAGTCGATTAATACACCGTTTTCTGGGATTGTAAGAGATGGGCGGTTATATGGGGTGGGGGCTTTGGATATGAAGGCGACATTGTCGGCATATATGTTTGCGTATAAGGCATTGGCTGATTTAGGGGTTAGATTGGATGGGAAGTTGAGAATGGCGTTTGTAG
>CAYVAJ010000048.1:0-1090 GCA_964448725.1 uncultured Gammaproteobacteria bacterium
GCGGAAGTAGGAAGACACCCTCTGACCCTGGGTATCCACTACGAAGTAACGCTTGCCTTTCCAGCGGGTGCTCACGAGATCTCCTTCGAAGAGGTCTTGCGGGCAGCGATCTTCTCGACCGTCCGCCCCTCCCTGAAGTTGTCCACGTGGTCGGCGCACACGAAGAAGCCGGAAGCCCGGTAGCCCTCTTGGAAGACGTAGTAGACAGCCTTCCGAGAGCAGGATACGCAGGTGAACTCTTCGGCGGCGGTCTTGCGAGGCATTGGTCGTCCTTTCGGCTGGCGGTTGCCTCCAGCTTCCCTCGACCGTGCTCGATTGTCAAGCCTGCGATTACCGGCGACGCGACCGGCACGCCGCCCTTTAGCTTTTGGGCGATTTCGCCGCCGTCTGGCCTGCTTCGACTGAATGAATTGCTCGACCCTCCGCTTGGCCTCATCCTGCGAATGGGTGAAGCCATGAAGTACAGGATTATCAAAACCTGGATCGCTTGAGTCCGAACTCCACACCCAATACTCGAAAGGTGGCTCCCCCAGCCGCTCCGTCTCTGAGATTATGGACTGATAGCCGAGCCAGTTCTCGAACTCCGAGTCCGAGCCGAAGTCGTCCCAAGGAGCCTGATTGGCCTGCTTGCGGCGCTTCGCCAGGTACTCGGTGGCCCCGATCTCCCGAAGGTGCTCATCGCAGTAGCCCATCGGGTTCGGATGCTCGATAGGGGCATCGCAGACGTTGCAGGCATTCAAGGCGTCAAAGGCCTGCTTGCGCGTGGCTGCCACCCCCAGGGCGCAGTCCTTGCAAAGATTCGCCGCCGTGAGGCTGGCCTTGGCACCACACTCAGCACACTCGCCCTTGTTAGCCCGCTTGCGCCTCCGAGCCTGTTTCGACTGAATGAATTGCTCGACTTTTCGCTTGGCCTCATCCTGAGAATTGGTAAAGCCATGCGATACGGGGTCATAGTATCCGGGATCACTCGGGTCTGAACTCCAGACCCAGTATTCGAAAGGAGGCTTCCCCGGCTGCTCCGATTCTGTGATCCTAGACTGATAGCCGAGCCAGTTCTCGAACTCCGAGTCCGAGCCAAAGTCGGCCCAGG
>CAYVAJ010000049.1:0-1061 GCA_964448725.1 uncultured Gammaproteobacteria bacterium
ATTCCTCGTGATGGAAAAATTGATACAGTAATTAGTATTTTACGAGGTAATTTTTTTAAGAAAGTAGCAGATGTTGGGCTTTCAGAAAATTCGTCTAATCTTAATCACATAGTTACCATGGCCTCTCTTATTGAACGGGAGGCAAAAACAGATGATGAAAAGCCATTAGTTGCTTCAGTCATTCAAAATAGGCTAGATGATGGGATGAGCCTTGATATTGACGCAACGCTTCAATACATCGTAGGGAAGAAAAATGGAAAGTGGTGGTATCCGCCAACAGGAGAAGAAAAGTCGATCCAATCTGCCTATAACACGTATAGAGTAGTGGGCTTGCCTCCAGCTCCAATCGCAAATCCTGGAATTGAGTCGATTAAAGCAGCGATGAGCCCGGCAAGTAGTCCATATTATTTTTATATTCATGACAAAACAGGAAAAGTACATTTTGCAAAAACTAACGATGAGCACAATAAAAACGTTGCAAAATATCTGAGGTAGGGTAATTTAGGTAGGGAATTTAGCTTTGAAATACAAAATAGGTATTGACAAACGTTTTTTAATGATGTATAGATTAACATCACGGATAAACAAAGAAGGGGATAATGTGGCCCAAATGGTATTTTTGTGTTAAAATAGTATTTCGGGACCAAAAAATAATTCCAGATGACAGCAATCACAACAACACCAACAACAGAACGCCAATATTGGGGAAGAGAGTACAAGAATCTGCCAGAGCTTGAACTCCTCTCAATTCAAAAAGAATCTTACAAGTGGTTTCTCGAAGAAGGGATCCGGGAGGTAATCCAGGAGATCTCACCAATTGAAGATTTTACCGGTAAGAACTGGGAGCTCATTCTTGGAGATTACAAGATTGGTGAGCCAAAAATTACTGAAGAGTTGGCAGTACAAAAAGGTTTAACATATTTTACTCCTCTTCTTGTTGAGACAACCCTTGTAAACAAGAAGACTGGAAAGCGCGTTAGTCAAGAAGTTTTCCTCGGTGAAATTCCTAAAATGACCGATCGTGCCACGTATATTGTTAATGGCATTGAGCGTGTAATTAT